>NZ_JAEKJV010000001.1:0-565653 GCF_017309175.1 Salipiger bermudensis
AGCTCCATCAGAGCCATTCTGTCGTCGGTCATCGTCATCTCCGTCTCAGGTTTCAGGTGTCGCAACCCGAACCTTCTCCGAAGATCGACGGTGACCGCCAGCGTCGCATGTGGCGACGCTCGCGGATTCCTACACCACGCTATGGGGCACTATCACGTGAGCGCCTGAACACGTCGGACTACAAGCGGGCGAAGGAGACGGCGAGGCTCCGGGCCGAGGACGAGCAACGGCGCAAAGAACTCGAAAATGCCGAGGCGCGCATCACCGATGAACTCGAACGCGCGAAGGTCGTAACCGCGACGGCGGAGCAGAAAGCAGAGGCGATCGACGCGGGCACCGCTGCAGTTCTCGACGAGAAGATCGCATACAGGCCTGCGACCTCGGCGAAGTCGGAAGGACTGAAATTCGGCCCGAACGCGCCCTCCGACCCGAAAGACCGCAATCAACTCGCGCGGCGAGTTCAGCCGGCTTTCGATGTCGTCGTGAAGTTCGCAAAGAAACTGGCGTCGGTGACCCAGATGCAGGCTTCTGTCGAAAGAAGGGAGGAGGTCGCTGAAACGATATTGGAGAAGGCTCGGACGAACCAGGCGCAGGTCGAAAACCGGGAGGTGGAGGTAGATCGGTCCGAAGCCCTTTTCAACTGGAGATCCCGAGCTCTCGCGAAGGTCGTGAGTTCCATGAGAGACTGGGTGCCGAAACCCGTACAGTTCGTCGTCGACGCGCTCGAGCGCGGCGAGGACCCGGCGGCCGAGAAGACGGCCGATGCCTTCCCGGGCGCTTGGAGCATTCCGAAGCATCCGAACAGAAGAGCGCTGCAGCGCGAGCTGGACGATATGACCAACGCATCCCTCTCGAACTGCTTCTGCGCGACACAGGACGCATATCTGTTGACTGACGGCGACGGCGATGGTGCGCTGCAGGGCACTTACGCGACAGGCGTCAGGTTGCTTTTCCACGAGGCGAGGCAGCGCGGTCTGGATCTTGAAACCGGGCGCCATGATCCCGCGAAGGCCCTAAGCAAGGATCGCGCCCACCTGCACACCGATACGCCGCCGAAGCCGATACGGGTGAAACGCAAGGTTCGGGTCCGCCAACTCGTCCGATAGGATCACCCGGGGGCATTGTTGGGAGCAGCCGCCGGGCGGAGTGCCGCCCGGTCGACCAGAACGAGTCCGCCTGCGGTTCTCTGAACTCGTATCACGGCGGACATCCTGAGCGATGTTATTCGGCCGCGATGGGCTCGGGATCGTCGGGTTTCTCCTTGCCAGGCTTTTCGTTGGGAAACATGTCCAGCTGGGTGTCGTCCTTGGTCACCGGCGGCGTGCCTTCAGCATCATCGGTCGGGTGCTCGGTCGTGTGAGGCGCCTTCGGCCACTTCACCCGACTGACGATGTCTTTCTCGCGCTCCATCAGACGCCCGTCGAGGCGCGCGATTTCAAGCTGCGCGTCGTGCAGAGTGGCCCGAGCGTCGTCGAGCCTCTTTTCCAGGTCCTGGGCCCGCATCTCCGCGTCGTCCCGCTCGTCCTCCACCAGCGCACAGTTCGCGAGCGCCTCGGCGACTTCGCCTTTGAGGCTCTCGAGTTCGGCGGCATGCGCCCGACGGTCCGATGCGGCGATCTCGTCGGCGAGTTCCCAGGACATCTGCCACATCGCGGCTGCGGCATCGCGAAAATCCTCGGGCATCTCCGGGGCGGCCCGCGCCGCCTGTTCCTTCGCCGCGATCTCCGCCGTGATCTGCTTCACCTTCGGCGAGGTGTCCCTAAACGATCCGCCGCCGAGAATGTCGCGCACCGCTTGGTTCGTGACCGGCTTGCCGTCGGCGGTCAGCTGTTGGATCGCGTCGCGGATCTGCTTTTCAAGGGACGTGTTGTTCTTCTTTTGGGCCATGTCCGGCTCCCATTTTGGTAATGGTAAGCGCCGGTAATACCGTTACCTCGCGCTACCACCCCGACGGGGTGGTGCTGAGGAGATGGATCTTTTCTACTTAGGCAAAAAATCTGGGAACGAAAAAATCTACGCGCCGGTGGTAGCAAATGCGCGGGCTGCGAGATTGGCAAGATCCGCGCCGGTCGAGGCGGCCGCGTGTTGAAGGCGGCGATACTCGGGGTCGGTCACAACGGTGCTGATCGAGACAATGCCAGCCGCGTCAATGGACAGCAGACCTGCGTCGAAGAGACGGTGGATGTCTGCACGCAGGATTATCCCATTCGCCGGGTCATCTGACCCGCCTGGCGCCCGCGGATCGAGATGGGCGGCATCGAGGATCTCGGGGATCGAACAGCCGGTGATCGCGCATTCCAGGCCATCTCGTTCCGCGACCTTTCGCCGGAACGCCTGCTGATCAGGGCGGGTCTCGCGAAGCGCCCACTTCCGGATCCGCTCTCTCTCACCGGTGACCGGCATGTTGCCCGAAACACGGGTGCCGTCAGACTTCTCGATGTGAAGACGAAACTCGTGGGAACCGAGTTGTTCGAACACCACGACATCGCCCGGTTCGGCCTTTGAATCTTCGAACATGCGTCTTGTGAGCTCGCCACGATGGCGAAGGAACCCTCGGAACGTCGAGCGATCGTCCTTCTTGGTCGGAATGTCGGCCTGCGTGCTCAACTCTCGCCAATGCAGGGTTAGCGGGCGATCCGCAGCTTCCTGCCTTGTCGAGCCGCCGATGGCGTCCGTTGGCAGGTCCCGGATGAACGGCGTGATCGTGATACGCAGGACATCCGGTTTCAAGGCTGACTCGGTCAGCGGCGCGCTGCGAAACTCCTTGCTCAACGATGCACCCTATTCGGAAACTGGCGCGAAGGCGATCCAAGTGGATTCCATGGCGGGAGGACCGACGATGCGATGGAAACCGACAGCCTCGTCAGCCTCGATGGCCGCGAATACATCATCGTAGTCGAGGTCCTCGTCGTCAGGCTTGGTGAACATCACGTCACCGTCGTTGCGTTCCGCAGAAATTCCGTTTGCGCTCAGACTCTTTTCGGCGCGGTCCGACAGGTAGATCCAAAACTCGCTGTGGGACATCAGGAGCGTGTGCTCGCAAGGGGCGAATTCGCCGCCATCGCGCATATCTCTCTCCGGATCCTTACCGCAGAAAGGGCAGTGGATTTCTTGATGGTAGAATTTCCGCATTTCAATGAACGGAATGGTCGTCGTTGTGGGCAAGAATGAACTCCTTTTTCTTGGACCACCCGCTTATCAGGAAACGGCTTCGCATAAAACCGAGGCGTATTCCTTTTCTATATTATTTCAAAGCTTTGCCTTGCGCCCGCGCTTAACCTTCGGGGCGGCGGCGCGGGCTTCGCGGATGCGGGTGAGGAGGGCTTCGGCGGGTTCGTCCTCGGGGTCCTGGGGGACGAGCTCTCCGCGGAAGGCCTTGGCCAGCAGGCGCTCGTCGAGCCGGTCGAGGAGATGCGCGCCGCGGCTGGCCTCCTCGGTCATCCGGTCGATGCGGGCGAAGGCGGCTTCGATGCGGCGGACGATTTCGCGCTGTTCATCCAGTGGCGGCACTGGCACCGGTGACCTGCGACAGATTTCGAGCGTGAGGTTCCTCTGTCCAGCGGTTGCCTTAGACAGCGCTGTCGCCCAAGAAAGATAAGCCTCACTGAGCAGCCACTTGGCCAAGAATGCCGGGAGGATCTCGTCCTTCGCGCGGAACACAGCGATTGCTTGGTTCATGTTCCATTCAGGATGAGTGTCCGGAACGATTGCGACCTTCCCGAGCGGAGGCCCCACGATGTTCATCAGAATATCGCCGGGGAAAACTTTGGAACGCTTCAGAAAGCCATCGTGGATCTGTCTGCCGACGAAAGTCGGTTCCTTTGTGAAATCCAATGAGCCATCGAAGGTCAGGTTGTATACCTTGATGAAAGGCACATCACCGTTTCCGGCATGCTGTTCATCGCGTTTGGGTGTAGTTCCTTTGGTGATCCATTCGCATAGCTCTTCAGCAGTTTTCCAACTCCATGAAGTCGGGATCGCGAATGGGGTATCGATGTCTTTACGGTCACCGTAGTCGCCATGATCCTTTGAAGATACGCCACCACGGAACGCCCTCGTCAAAATCGCCTGCTTGGCGCGGGTGGCGAGTTTGGTGGTGCGGGCGAGCTGGTCGCGCGCGGCGGCCGAGCGCGCCGAGAGCCGGTCCAGCTTCGCCACGATCCGCCGCTGCTCAGGGAGTGGGGGAAGCGGAAGATCCGTTTTCTTCAGTCGATCAGTATCCAAACTGGCGACTGTAGTGCCGTGCTTACGGCAAGTTGACAGAAAATGGTCTTCCAGGGCCCGGAGAGACAACAGAAGGTATTCGGAGTCGACTGCCTTATACGGCGCGATAGCCTTCAAGTCTTGGTTCACGGTCACATCTACGTCTGCGATAGCCACCGGAACTGAATGAGCCAGAATACCACTTCGGGTGACCACCATGACAGCGCCTTTCGGCACAGGCTTGACCGAGGATCCTGCGACTGCGGCATCGGTAATGTGATCCTCTGCGTTGTCGATGCGAAGGCGTTTCATGTCCTTGGGTGAGACCCAAGGGATCGAACCGTCCGTCCAGAATGCAGCCTTGCTCTTGCTCGGCGTGCCCCCACCGATCCACTCGCCGCTCTCGGCGAGTGTTGTGGTCGTCCAGCCTTGAGGTAGTTCACTCATTCCGCCGCCACCGCAGCCGGGGCGTCCTCTTCCTCGCCTTCCAGTTCCAGCACCAGGGCCTCGATTTCGCGCGTGGCTTCACGCAGGTGGCCGAGGATGGCCGCGGTGATGTCGTCGGGGTCGGTCAGACCGTCCTCGGCCTCTTCCTCGCCCTCGCGCAGCCAGGAGATGTCGAGGTTGTCGCCACGCTTCTCGATGTCGTCGCGGGTGAACCGGCGGAAACGGCCTTCCTCGCCCTGGTCCTGCCGCTCGGCGCGGCCATGAGGATCATCGCCGTAAGCCGCCTCGAAGTCGGCGAAGTCCTCGGCCCGCAGGGGGCGCGTCTTGCCGTAGGAGGGCGCGCCTGCGCGCATGTCGTAGACCCAGACGGCCTCTGTCCCGCCGCTCTCGCTGCGGTCCGCGTTGCGGGTGAAGAAGATGACGTTGGTCTTGACCCCCTGGGCGTAGAAGATGCCGGTGGGCAGGCGCAGGATGGTGTGCAGGTCGCACCAGCCCATCAGCATCCGGCGCAGGGCCCGGCCTGTGCCATCCTCGAAGAGGACATTATCGGGCACCACGACGGCGGCGCGGCCCCCGGGGGCGAGGCCGCGGATGATATGCTCGACGAAGGCCAGCTGCTTGTTCGATGTGCCGGCGGTGGTCGAGAAGTCGCCCCGCTGCGGCCGCCCGCCGCCCTTCTTGGTGCCGAAGGGCGGGTTGGACAAGATGAGGTCGGCCTTGGGCAGGCCCGCGCCCTCGTCCGTCAGCGTGTCCATGGACTGCGCGTCGCCCTCGATGCCGTGGAGCATGATGTTCATGAGGCAGAGGCGGTGCGTGTCGGGGACGAGCTCGGCGAGGGTGTAGCAGTCGCGGATCTGCTTCTCGGCGGCGCCCTCGGGCAGGCCGTAGAGTTCGTTGTTCTCTTCGTAGACGCGCCGATGCGCGGCGACGATGAAGCCGCCTGTCCCGGCCGCAGGATCCTGGATGCGCTCGCCCAGCTGCGGCTTGGTCAGGCGGATGATGCTGTCGATCAGCGGGCGCGGCGTAAAATATTGCCCGGCGCCGGATTTCTTGTCCTCGGCGTTCTTCTGGAGGAGTCCCTCGTAGAGGTCGCCCAGGCCCTCCTCGCGCGCATCGAACCAGTCGAGGTCTTCGATGGCGGTGGTCAGGCTCTTGAGGTTGGCTGGCTTGCGCAGGCGGGTCTGGGCATTCTCGAAGATGGCGAGGACGAGCGGGTCCTTGGCCGCCTTGGGCTTGCCTTCGGCGTCACGCTCGTCAGGGTCGCCGAGCGAGGTCAGGAGGTGCTTGTAGTGGGTGAGCTGGTCCAGCCCCTCGCGCTTCGCCAGCGTGTCCCAGCGGTATTCCTCGGGGATGCGACGCTCTTGCCCGGTCTCGGCCATCATCTTGAGGAAGAGGAGGAAGGTGAGCTCCGTGACGTATTCGGAATAGGTCACGCCGTCGTCGCGGAGGACGTCACAGAGTTTCCAGAGCTTGGCGACGATGTCCTGCGTGGCGCTCATGCGGCGGGCTCCCATGTCTCGATTCTTATCTCTTCGAGGATGGTGTCGAGCTCACCCCCGAAGATCTTGTTGAGGCGTCTATAGCCGCCCTGCTGTGCGAAGGGCGGGTCATCGAAGGCCTGACGGTCGATGACGACCTGGCTCTTCATCTCGTCTCCGATCCGATCGAGCCAGCGTCGTTGGACATCGTCGAGATCGTGAGTCGATGCAACCTTCCTGATGGCCGCATCGACGCGGTCGGCATAGGGGATCAAGGGATCGCCGAGGGCCGCCTGGCGGATGAAGCCGATGATGGAGGCGGCGATGTCCTCGTTCGTGCGATCCCGCCATGCGGTGCGCAGGGCGCTCTCCGTGAAGTGGCGCGCGTCGAGGGCCAGTCTTAGCTCACGCAGGCTCTCGCGGGTCAGGTCGCGGGGACGCGTGACGACGAGGTTGAGGGCGTCGATCTTGTTGGCATTGTCCCGCACGAAGGTCTGGAAAGCGTCGATGAAGTCCGCAGGGCGGACGCCCTCGCCATACCCACGCGTGACACCGGTGACGGTGTCGTCGCCGGTGTAGATGGGAATGATGGGCGGGGCCCCACGGTCGCCTTTGAAGTCGAAGAACTGGCCAAGCCCCGGACGCGCCTGGGTCCATTGTCGGACCTCGGGTGCGGGGCCGGTCCGGAGACGATCGAGTGTCTCCTCCGGCGTCTCGCCCGCTTGGGCGGTGTATTGCTCCCGGATCTCCGCGTTCATGCGTCGGACCTTGCGGGACAGCTTGACGATGATCTGGTCGAGAATTTCCTCTTGGTGATCGGGATCCTCAGCGTTATCGAAGCCATCGAACAGGGTTTCGAAAGAGACCTTCGGGTCGACCACGACGGGGCGCATCTCTGTCATGGCCTGGAGGTTCGGATAGAGGTCTACCGCATCGTAGATCTGGAAGGCTTCCTTGCCGATCTCGTCGCACTTGCGGGTCGCCCGGCCGACCATCTGGTCGTAGAGAATCCGCGAATTTACCCGGCGAAGGAAGACGAGGTTGGTGATCGACGGGACATCGATACCCGTCGTTAGCAGATCGACCGTCACGGCGATCCTCGGGTCGGCTTCGTTCTTGTATTTCAAGATCAGCTTGCCAGGCTTGTCGACCGATCCGGTAATCTTCTGGATCATGTCATCGCGGATCTCGAGGCCCTCGTCTCGGTAGGCCTGCCGCAGATACTGGACGACCTCGTCGGCGTGATCGTCGGAAGTGGCGAAGACCAGCGTCTTGCCGGCATCGGGGGACATGATGTCGATCCGTCGCGCAATTTCCGCGGCGACCACCTGGTTGAATTTCGGCGCACGCACCTTCCGGTTGAAGTGCTCGACGGTGAAATCCAGCTGATCTGGGAGCGTCGCGGTGTCGATTTCGCCCGTGCGCGGGTCGAGCACATCGATGGTTTCTCCCGCCTCGATCGTGATGCCCGCTTCGCTGAGGGCCGTCTTGATCAGATGCGGTGGATCGTGATCGATCAACCAGCCGTCGATAACGGCCTCACGGTAGCTATAGCGGTAGATCGGATCCCCGAAAATTTGCGCGGTGTGAAGGGCCGGCGTCGCCGTAAGCCCGACCTTCACGGCATCGAAATACTCGACCACGCGCCGGTATTTTGACACGTAGTCGTTCTGATCCCGGAAGGTCGTTTCGGCCTCGCTCATCTCGCGGTCGAGCAGGTAGCCTCGGTGGCACTCGTCAATCAGGATCAGGTCGTATTGGTCGACCGGGGGCCTGTCCCCGGGCTCTCGCTCGAGCACACGCTTCACGAGGCTCTGGACGGTGCAGATGTGAATCTTCGCGTCTCGGTCGATGTCTTGTTCCTCAAGGCCGCGGAGGCCGAAGATCTCGGAGAACGTCTTCGCGCCGACCATACGCGTTGTCTCGAAAGCGCTTTCTGCCTGTTCGCCGAGGGCACTGCGGTCGACGACGAAACAGACGCGCAGGAAGCGCTTGGCCTCAAGGAGGCGGTAGATCATGGCGATGGCCAACTTGGTCTTGCCGGTGCCTGTGGCCATCGCGATGAGCATTTCCCGCTGACCTTCGGAAACACACTTCTCGACGGCCTTGATCGCCTTTTTCTGGTAGGGGCGCAGGTCGAAGCCGAAATTGAAGGGCTTGTCCTCGAGCTCCTTTTCCGCGGCGCGACGGTCGACCTCGAGCCGCTCGACGAGGCCCTTAGGCGTGAACCACCCTTCCAAGGCCCGGGATGCATTCGTCGCGTCGCGTGTATCCCGGAACCAGATCCCGCTTTGCGTCGCCATCGCCGGATAGAAACTCCGACCGTTGGTGGCGAAGATGAAAGGTGCCTTGTGGCCATCCCAAGGTCCACCCGCGAAGTCGAAACTCGTCTCAGGCTGGATATCTTGCGAATACCGCGTCGCCTGGACATCGACCGCAGACATCACGTTCTTGCGTTTGCGCTTCGCCTCCACGAGGCCGACCAATGTCCGGCCGGCGAAGAGAGCGTAGTCCGCCGGACCCGAGGATGTCGGCCACTCGGCGATGGCCATGTTTCGGTTTTTCTCGGGCCGTGTGCCTTTGTAATACCGCAGCGTCGCGCTGTCCGCATCCCATCCCGCCTGGCGGAGCTGCTCGTCGACCAGTAGGCGTGTGTCGGCTTCATCGAAGTCCATGTCTTTGGCCGAGTCGAAAGCGGCCTTGATGAACATCTGCGCCTTAACGCGCTCCACGGGCTTAGTCGCCCGTCGTTCGGCCTCCTCGGCCAGTTCGGCATATATCGCGCTTTCTTCTTCGGCGAGGCGCGCGCGATCCTCGGCATCCAAGGCGGCGCTTCTCGCACTATCCGCCTCGTCGGCGAGCCGGGCGGCCTCTGCTGACCTCGTCTCCAGTTCTGACCTCAGAGCCGCCACTTGCTCTTTGAGATCGGGCGCATCGCCCTCCGCCAGCCTAGGCGGAATGAAAGGCATGGTCAGCCGTGGCTGACGCGTCGCCGAAGCGCGAAGCCAGACGCCAAGACGATGGCACAGCTTGATCGCCTCGAAGGCCATCCGGCGTTCGCCATCGTGGCCATGGACTGCTGCGTTTCCGTCGATACGCAGTCTGTGGAGAATATCGAGGATCTCGGCCGGCACCAAGTCGTCGCGCCGGATACTTCGGAGCATGTCGGCGAACGTGTCGTCGACGGAGGTGTCCGCTCCGGCGTTCTCGGCGACAACTCTGGCCATACGTTCGGCGAACTGTCGGGTCTTTATCAGGGCCGTGTTTGCATCGTCGACAAAGTATTTCTCGGCGTGAGTTGCCAGAATTGCCAAGGGGCGATCAATGTCCTTCAGGTGATCGAAATTCTGACTGGTCATCCTGGTTGATTACTCGCGATCTCTATTCGCCTTCAGAATTTCTGGACTTACTGCGTAATGCAATAGATTGCGCTGATTTTCCCCGCGTTTTCGGTGAGCAAGACCCCTTGACTGGTTGTCGTCTGGTGGTTTCGCGGGTTGGTCGGACGGTCGGGCGCGGTTGGGTTTTTTCTGGAACAGGGGCCATGTGGCCTGGAGACGGGCTCCAGGCCTTGGCCTGCGGCGGGGCTTACGCCCTTGGAGCGGGCACGGACCTGTCCGGCAACATTCACGTCGGCCGAAGCGCGTTGTGCAGGCCCAGTTCATACCATTTCGTGCGCGACATGCCGGCCGCCTTCCAGGGTTGCTTTCGCGATGCCGAGTTCTGCGAGAGCCATTCTTCCCGTGATGTTGCCCCCGAAGCCATGCGTCGCTCTTTCTCGCGCGATGCCTTGCGGCGGGCGCGCTCCTCCTTGGAGAAAACCTGCTCGAGTCCCAGAGTCCGTGCGACGTCATCCGAGATCTCCAGCAATTCCGCAATCCGCGCGCCAGAGTAGTGCAGCCGTCCGTCGAGCACAGGCGTCGACGAACAGGCCTTCTGGGCTTGTCTCTCGGCGCTCCTGATGATCCCGACCACTTCGCGCTCGGAAAGGTCTGGCGTGGCGCTGGCGGCGGTCCTGAGAACTTGATCTTCAATGTCGGCCTCCGAGGCTGTGTGCGTCAGGCAGGTTGCGACCAGGTGGAGGAACGTGTTGCGCTTGCCTTCGGGAACATGTCCTCCCCAGTGGCTCACGATCTTGTCGAGATCGCTTGAGATCATTGCGAAACGCTTGCGGGAGGCGAGTCCACGAGGCTCGCCAGATCGGGGTTTTCCAGCTTGCTCAGCTTTCCGGTTCGAGAGCTGGCGACGTGTCGGACGGTCGGCGGCCTCGAAGATCCGGTCTGCAAGATCGTCGAACCCGTATCGGCGAAGAGTCCCGTCGACCGTCCGTACCTCTTGACCCGTCTTCAGGTTGGTGGTGCCGGGGACCCGAAACACTCTCGCTACATCGCTGCACGCACTATCCGCGCCCAGGTGCTTGAACAGGCCAATCAGGCAGCTGAGGCATGCGCTCCATCGGGGTCGCGCCTCCTTGGGGAGCGGGTCAATCAACCAGATTGCTGCGAGTCCTCGGCCGGTGAAGGTCAGAACTGACGGACGAGGGATGCTCTTGGCATCGAGCTCCATATGCAGCTTTTCGATCCAGTGCTCGTGGGGCTGGTTGCTGCCCGGAAGGCGGTGCACATCGAGATCCAGATAGAGGGCGTTGATCTGCGCCAGACGGCCGCCATCCCGTGGGCCGTTGAATCGGTTGAGTGTCAGATAGGTGCTTTCGTCAAGAAGCGACTCCGCGATAATCGGCGCGGTCTCGGCCGAATACGTGCGCGTAATAGCCTCGTCCCGGCTTCGGATCATCACGAAGGAGACTTTTCCGATGCTCCCCGTTGGATGCAGCAACCGGACATAGTCGGCTGCCGATAGGTCGGCGGTGGCAGGAGAATTTCGGCGGGAGGCGGGAGATGAGTGTTCCATCGCAAGGAACTGGTTCCCTGAGAGTCAGCACGGAAATTCTTCCGTCGACGCGAGGTCAGGGTAGGGCGCCCGGAGCACTGTCCGCCGCGCCCAGTCCCAACGTCAGAGCGGAGCAAACAAGATCGGCCACCATTGCCAGTCGGCGTATTTGTCGCCGACCTGCTCGACATGAATGTAGCGGGACAGGCTGCCATCCGGAGAGTGGCCCGTGTATTTCATGATGATCTCACGGCTCCCGCCGCTGAGTCCTACTTCGAAGAAGCGTGAGATCGCTTCGTGGCGGAGATCATGGTAGTGGAGGTCCTCGATCCCGAGGATCTGGCATGCTTCCGTGAAGAGGCGGCTGATCGTGTCCGGGCTGTAGGGGAAGACCCGGTCCTTCTTGCGGGGCATCGACATGATCATCTTCATGCCCTCTTCCGTCACCCAGGTTTCGACATCGTTGCCTTGAGTCTCGCGCGGGTGCTTCATGTCTCGAATGATGAGGCGTGCCTTTTCTTCATTGAGGTCACTCCAAGGTATCCGGCACAGGGCTTCCTGGCGGTGGCCAAGGGTGATTGCAGCGCCGATCACCTTGTGCATCGGCACGCGCCGACGATCGGCCCGATAGCTGTCGTGAAAGTAGGTCAACAGCCTGTCGAGTTCGTCCAGCGTGGGCCGCCGATTGCGCGTCGCAGAGCGGCCGATCATGCGCTGATGCTTCAGGGTCCTTATCGCGACCTCGAAGGCACCGATCGGCATGTCGATATTGCTGATCGGCCCGCCGTAACAGACGACCGTGCGCAGGGTAGCCATGTAGCTGTTTACTGTCTGAGGCTTGCGAGGCTTCAGAATGTAGTGCTCAGGACAATCAGCTTGCGGGTCTGCCGGTGGAGCCTGAACGCCATTCAGAAGATCCTGCCCCAAGCGGAAGAAGTCGTGATTGTCGGTGTCGTCTACCGCCAGCTTGCCGAACTCGAGGCGTTGGAGATAGGCGAGATTTGCCGTCTTGGTCTTGCCGAAGCCTTCCGGCGACGCGTCACAATAGTCGCCGATCACGTCCGCCCACGTCGTGCGATGCTGCGCGGCGACGGCGCGATCAAGCGCCCCTTTTTCTGACAGGGCGCGTTCTGTCTTGCGCATCCACCGCGCCGCGGCCGTCTCATTCTTGAAGGTCTCCGACAGAGTCAAAACGACCTTGCCGCCCTTCTTCTTGCGGATCACCGCCGTGTAGCTCGTTGCGCCGTCTTTCTTCCGGCGCTGCATGATGGTACCCATTCGGGTCTCCTTTCGGGAATTTGTTGCCGATGTTCGGGAGATCGAACCGGGCGGCGCGCGCCGGACGGAACTTTGTCCAGGGTTCGATATCTCCTGCCGGCGCACCCGGCGGAGCCCTCGCCTTCTCGGTGAAGAGGCGAGGCTCCGGAGGAGGCGGAGAGCGGTGCAACAATTCGGGTCCGGTGCAACATTCTGTTGCACCACCCCGAAAAACGGGGGCAAAAGGCCCATAAATCGAGGAAGATCGGTCAGGTGATCATGAGCGCAGAGCCAGAAAAACAAGGGGGTTCGGACGTCCGAAGGGCTGCGCGGTTAAGCGTGGCCCCCATGATGGATTGGACCGACCGGCACTGCCGTTATCTGCACCGGCTGCTGTCGCGGAGGGCACTGCTTTATTCCGAGATGGTCACGGCCCCGGCGCTCGTGCGCGGCGGGGCGCTGCATCTGCTCGACTATAACCCTGAGGAGCATCCTGTCGCGCTGCAGCTTGGCGGGTCGGATCCGGAGGAGCTCGCGCGGGCGGCGACGCTTGGCGAGCAGGCGGGCTATGATCAGGTCGATCTCAATTGTGGCTGCCCGTCGGACAGGGTGCAATCGGGCACGTTCGGCGCTGTGCTGATGCGGTCGCCGGAGCTCGTCGCGGACTGCGTCGCCGCTATGCGCGAGGCGGTGAAGATCGACGTCACCGTCAAGTGCCGCATCGGCGTCGACGAGCAGGAGCCGCGCGACGTGCTGCCCGACTTCCTCGAGAAGATCTCGGGCGCGGGCTGCGAGCGCGTGGTGATCCACGCCCGCAAGGCCTGGCTGCAGGGGCTGAGCCCCAAGGAAAACCGCGATATCCCGCCGCTCGATTACGAGATCGTGCGCGAGATGAAGCGGGCCTTCCCGCAGTTGCACGTGTCGATCAACGGCGGCATCACAGATCTCGATACCGCCGAGGCGCTGCTCGCCGACGGGCTCGACGGCGTGATGATCGGGCGCGCCGCCTATCACCAGCCTTGGGACATCCTCGCCAATGCCGATGCCCGGATCTATGGCGAGGCGGTCGGGCCGGTGTCCCCTGAAGAGGCGGTGCAGGCGATGCTGCCCTATATCGAGCGCCACCTCGCCAGCGGCGGCAGGCTGCACCAGATCACCCGGCACATGCTGGGCCTCTTTGCCGGGCGACCGGGAGCGCGGCAGTGGCGCCGGGTGCTGTCCGAGGGCGCCACGCGCGACGGCGCCGGGCCGGAGCTGGTCGAAGAGGCGCTGTCGCGGGTGCCAGCGGCCGCCTGAGCTTCGCGCATCGGCGCAAGGCTTGCACGCGCGGCGGTGGGGGACTAAGCCGCTGGTATACCAGATCAAGGATCTCCCCCATGCCGGACATTGCCACGCTGCTGCCCCTTGTCGGGCTGCTTGTCGTCACCAGCGCCTTTGCCGGGCTGATCGCGGGGCTTCTGGGCGTGGGCGGGGGCATCGTTCTGGTGCCGGCCTTTCTCTTCACCTTCGAGACCATCGGCTATGGCAGCCCACAGGTGATGCAGATCTGCCTTGCCACCTCGCTGGCGACGATCATCGTCACCTCGATCCGCTCGGTGCTGTCGCACAACAAGAAGGGCGCGGTCGAGTGGGGCATCCTGCGCGCCTGGGCGCCGGGCATCGCCATCGGCGCGCTGATCGGGGTGCTGACCGCGGCCCGGCTGCGCTCGGATTTCCTGCAGGCGCTGTTCGGCTGCATCGCCATCTTCATCGGTCTCTACTTTGCCTTCGGGCGCCGCGACTGGCGGCTCTCGGGCGCCATGCCGGGCGGCGGGATGCGGGCGCTGCTGTCGCCGGTCGTGGGCTTCCTGTCGGTGCTGATGGGGATCGGGGGCGGCAGCTTCGGGGTGCCGATGATGACCCTGTGCTCGGTGCCGATGCACCGCGCCGTGGCCACCGCCGCGGGCTTCGGCCTGCTGATCGCGCTGCCCTCGGTGCTGGCCTTCCTCTTCGTGCCGGTGCCCGCAGAGGTGCGACCGCCGCTGACGCTTGGATCGGTCAATCTCGGCGCTTTCTTCATCGCCATCTCGATGACCCTGATCACCGCGCCGCTTGGCGCGAAGCTTGCCCACGCGGTCGACGAGAAGACCCTGCGCCGGTCCTTTGCGGTGTTCATTCTGGTGGTGGCCGCCAACATGCTGCGCAAGTCGTTCTTCTGAACAGCGTCTTGATAATGTGGAGAGAAATGACGTGATCCGGCCCGGATCGCGTGATTGTCGCGTCGATTGATCGACGCTGATGAAAAATCTGGCGCAGTGTGAAGAAATCTCGTTAACGTGATCTCTGGCCGAAATTCGGTCGGGACAGGGATTTGAAAATGCTCGAAGTTCTTTTGCTTCTTTCGCTTGGTGTCTTGGGAATTTCGCTGATTGGCAGCGGTGACGGTGGTGGTGATGACGACTCGGATGCGCCGGAGACGGATCCCGAAGAGCCGATCGTCGGCACGCTCGGCGACGATGACGACACCGCGGTGCTCACCGAAAATGCCGACTCCGTCGAGGGAGGCGCTGGCAACGACCTCATCGACGCGCTTGGCGGCCCCGACTGGGTACGTGGCAACGATGGCAACGACACGCTTCTGGGCGGCGACGGCCACGACTTCCTTGCGGGCAATGCGGGCGCCGACGAGATCGATGGCCAAGACGGCAACGACCTCCTGCGTGGCGGGGTCGGGCCGGATCTGATCCAGGGCGGCGCGGGGGACGACCTGATCGAGACCGGGCTTGGCGGCGACCGCGCCTGGGGCGACGAGGGCAACGACACCATCGTGATCAGCGAAGAAAGCGGTGACGAGCTGCCCTTCAACGAGGTCTATGGCGGGCTGGGGGATGACCTGATGCTGGTCGACAACAGCAACGCGCAGGTCTCGGGCGATCAGGGCAACGACACGATCGCGATCTACCTCACCGACGAGGAGGCCTATGTCGACGCGCTCGGGGGCGAGGGGGACGACCTGATCGTGGCAGGCGAGACCGGGATCGACGCGTCGATCTACGCCTCGGGTGGCGAGGGCAACGACACCATCGATGTCGGTGCCGGTGGCTATGTCAGCGGCGATGCCGGCGACGATGTCATCCTGGCGGAGGGCATCGAGATCTATGGCGGGGCCGGCAGCGACCTGTTCGTCGGCGACCTGACCGGGGACCGCAGCATGTCGGGGGTGGTGCTGGATTTCCTGCCCGGCGAGGACGCGATCCTGTTCGATGTCCCGGGGCCGGACCTCGAGGACGCGGAGCTGGTCATCGGCGAGCCGGCCTTCAGCGAAGTCTACGGCAGGAGCTTGACGGAGATCGCGCTGACCGCGGGCGGCCAGACCTACTCGATCTTCGTCCAGACCGCCGAGGAGATCCAGCCGGACGACATCATCGTGCGGGGCGCGTGAGCCTCAGCCGCGGCGTCCCTCTCGGCCGCCGCGGCGCTTGCTGATCCGCGGGGCGCGGGAAGGCAACTCCTGCATCACCGCGCGGCGCGCGTCGGGGCTCATCCGCGACCACGCGGTGATCTCGTCGATGCTGCGCAGGCAGCCGGTGCAGAGCCGGCTTTCCGGGTGGATGACGCAGATCTTGATACAGGGGCTTTCGATCTCGTCGCGCTTCCAGACATCATCGCTCATCCGTTTGCCCTCAGGTGGCGCAGCCGGTCGAGCGCGCCCTGCAGGATGTAGGAGGCGGCGACATGGTCGATGAGCTCGGCGCGTTTGGCGCGCGAGGTGTCGGCCTCGAGCAGGGCGCGCTCTGCCGCGACCGTGGAGAGGCGCTCGTCCCAGAAAGTGACCGGCCCGTCCCAGAGCCGCGAGAAGTTGCGCGCGAAGGCGCGGGTCGACTGGCAACGCGGGCCCTCGGAGCCGTCCATGTTGCGCGGCAGCCCGAGCACCACGCCGCCGATCTCGCGCTTTGCGAGGATCTCGAGCAGGCGCTCGGCGTCGAGGGTGAACTTCTTGCGCTTCACCGTCTCGAGCGGGGTGGCGACGGTGAGCAGACGGTCGGACACCGCCACGCCGATGGTCTTGGTGCCGAGGTCGAGCCCGGCCAGGGCGCGGTCGCGGGGCAGGGCGGCGGCGAAGTCTTCGATCTCGTCATGGATCATCGCAGGTGGCTTTCGTTGCGTCGGAGGGGGCGCTGCCCCCGTCGCCCGAGGGCGACTCCCCCGAGGTATTTTTGAACCAGAGAAGACGGGGGCGTCATTCCACGACACCGGCGCGGGCGGCCCCGGCGCGGACGATGGCGAGCGCGTCGGGCTGGGCTGCGAAGATCGCCTGGGCCTCCTGCCAGATCGCGGCAGCCTGTTCGGTGCGGCCGAGCACACCGAGCGCGCCGAGAAGCTGGCCCCATTCCTGGGGCGAGCCGCCTTGTTCGGCGAGGCGGGCGCCGAGCCGGTCGACCATGCCCTCGATCATCTGCTGGCGGTCCTCGTCGCTGAGCTCGGAGGCGGCCTCGACATCCGCCGCGCCGGGGCCGGCGAGGGCCGGTGCGCCGGGAGCGGCAGGAAGCTCGTAGTCGTTGACGCCGGCGGCATAGGCGAGATCGGGGATCTGCTCGCGGATCGGCTCGGCCCAGGGGGCATCGGCGGGGCCTTCGCGCAGCAGCTTGTCCCAGATCCGGAAGGCGGTGTCGGGGCGACCGGTCTGCGCCATCATCAGTCCGCCATAATAGCGCGCCACGCCGTTGTCGGGATCGCGACGCATCACCTCGTCGAGCGCCTGCTCGGCCTCGGGCGAGACGTAGCCACCGGCGGCGAGCACCAGCATGTCGGCAAGATCGGCGTAATCCTTGGCGCTGACGCTGTCGCCCTTGAGCGAGATCAGCCGGCGTTGCGCGGCGTAGGCCTTGGCATAATTGCCGAGCGCCGCCTCGGAGCGGGCCAGCAGAATGTGGCCCTGGATGTCGTCGGGGCGTTCGGTGACCGCCGTGCGCAGGCGCTCGACCAGAGCGAGGTAGTCCTCCGGCGCCTCGACCGGCGGCTGGGCCGGGAGCTGGGCCTCGGCCTCGTCCTGCGAGGGACGGTTGGCCCGTGCCTCCTGCGCCGCCGAGATGCGGGCCTGGAGGCCGAGATCGCCATAGCCCGGCGCGCCGAGCCGCAGGTAGAGCAGGGAACTGCCACCGATCAGCGCCAGCACGATCACCGCCGCCATCACCTTGCCGGGACCGCTGCCGCGGCTGGCCGACGCCGCACCGCCCTGGATCCGCGCATCGGCGGCGAGAATGCGGCGCGAGACCTCGGTCTTCAGTCGCTCCGCCTCTTCCGGCGCGATGGTGCCACGGGCCGCGTCGCGCTCGATCTCGCGCAGTTGGTCGCGATAGACCTGCAGGTCATAGGCCTCGGCCGGCCCGGTTGCACGCTCGCCGCGCAGAAGTGCCATCACCAGCAGCGCCGCTACCACGAGCACCACCGCGCCCGCCACGATCCAGAAGAGGGTCAATGCTGTCTCCGTCCCTTTGTCCGCCCCTCATGTATAGGCAGCGGGCGCAGGAAAAAAGGCCTCAAGGGCGCGACGGATTGCCGGTGGCGGGTCACGAAGGCGTCGATGTGGTTGCGGTCGGGGCGCCTCCCGTGCTGATCTTGGTCGTACAGGGGCATTGCCGCGCCCCGGATTCGAGGATTGATGAAGCGTTATTCCGCATTTGCCATCGCCCGCGAGGCGGCCCGCTACCACACCGGCTGGGGCCGTGCCTGGGGCAAGCCCAAGCCGAAAACGCATTACGACGTGATCATCGTCGGCGCCGGCGGGCACGGGCTCGCCACTGCCTATTACCTCGGGAAGAATTTCGGCATCCGCAACGTGGCAATCCTCGAGAAGGGCTGGCTCGGCGGCGGCAATACCGGGCGCAACACCACGATCATCCGCTCGAACTACCTTCAGGATCCGTCCGCGGCGCTCTACGAGAAGGCGCGCTCGCTCTACGAGGGGCTGAGCCAGGATCTCAACTACAACGTCATGTTCTCGCCCCGCGGCGTGATGATGCTGGCGCAGACCGAGCACGAGCTGCGCGGCTACCAGCGCACCGCGCATGCCAACCGCCTGCAGGGCATCGACACCGAGATGATCTCGCCGCGCGAGGTCAAGCGGCTCTGCCCGATCATGAACATCGACGGGCCCCGCTACCCGGTTCTGGGCGCGCTCTGGCAAGCCCGCGCCGGCACCGCGCGCCACGATGCGGTGGCCTGGGGTTACGCCCGCGCCTGCTCCGACATGGGCATGGACATCCTGCAGGGCTGCGAGGTCACCGCGGTGCGCCAGACCGGCGGCAAGGTCACCGGGGTCGAGACCTCGCTCGGAGAGATCTCGTGCAACAAGCTCGGCATCGTGGTGGCGGGCCATTCCGGCGTGCTGGCCGAGAAGGCCGGCTTCCGGCTGCCGCTCGAGAGCGTGTCGCTGCAGGCGCTGGTCAGCGAGCCGATCAAGCCCTGCATGGACGTGGTCGTCATGGCCAACACGGTGCACGGCTACATGAGCCAGTCCGACAAGGGCGAGATGGTGATCGGCGGCGGCACCGACGGGTACATCAACTACACCCAGCGCGGCAGTTTCCAGCACATCGAGGAGACGGTGCGGGCTCTGGTCGAGACCTTCCCGATGATCTCGCGACTCAAGATGCTGAGGCAATGGGGCGGCATCGTCGACGTGACCGGCGACCGCTCGCCGATCCTGTCGAAGACCCCGCTCGAGGGCTGTTTCATCAATTGCGGGTGGGGCACCGGCGGCTTCAAGGCGATCCCCGGCTCGGGCTGGGGCTTTGCCGAGCTCATGGCCAAGGGACACTCGCCGCTGACCGCCGAGTTCGGCCTCGACCGCTTCCGCGAGGGCCGCTTCATCGACGAGAGCGTCGCGGCGGGGGTGGCGCATTGACCGCCCCGCGCGATCCTTTCCCGGTGGTGTTACTTGCCGACCATCGCCCGCTTCATGCGGAACGGCGCGGGGGCGGCGAGGCCTGCGAGCCCGGCCAGCGCGCCGTGGCCGTCATTGCAGGGCGGGCGCCAGCTGTGGATGAACTCGGCCGCGATCATCGCCCGATCCTCGGGGCGGGCCAGTGCCAGCCCGCCGATGGCGTCGAAGCCGAGTGCCTCGGCGCGTTCCCAAGGGCCGCCGGGGCGACGGTCCTCGGCCAGCTGCGCGTCGAGCGCGCAGGTCTCACCGACATAGAACACCTGAACCTGCCGCGAGCGGCCCTCGGGCAGCTTGAGGTAGAGATAGACCGCGCCGGTATCGGTGAAACCGGTGTCGGGAGAGAACAGCTCGACCGGGTAGTCCCGGCCGCGGTGGCTCGTGAGTGTAAGGGTGGTCAGCCTGCTCATGGAGTTTCTCGTTCTTGTTGCCTCGGGACCAATCTAGGGGCCGAACGAGAAAACAACGTGATCCGACCCGGGATCGCGCCGGCTCAGCATGAAAATCCGCGAATCTGCCCGTCTTTTGCGCAGCTGGCGCGGGAATGGGCGCAGGATGCGGCGTGGCCGGGACGGAACGCCCGGCGCGTGACACGCGTTCGACTGACATCCTCAGGCAGCGAAGGAGCGCCCGAATGTCAGATCGTCCCGCCCTGCGGCGCGCCACCGGCCGTCGCCTCGCGCCCGTCCTCTTCGCCGTGGTGCTCTCGGTGGTTCTCGCCGTGCTGCTCTACACATTGCTTGCCCCCGGCGCGACCGGATCGCCGGGCATCGGCGTTCGGGTCCCGGTGCCGACAGAAGGTGGCGCCTCGGCGCTCGACAATGCCGCCAATGCCCTGGAAAATCTCGACGACCTCTAGGGCAGGGGGCATCGCGCCGCCGCTGCCCCGCGGTGTCGCAAAAGGAGCCTTCGCATGCTGATCCTCCACTGCCCCTGCTGCGGCGTCGACGCCGCCGAGATCGAGCTCGCCCCCGGCGGCGAGGCGCATCTGAAACGCGAAGGCCCCGGCAGTTCCGACGCGGC
This sequence comes from Salipiger bermudensis, assembly GCF_017309175.1. NCBI lineage: Bacteria > Pseudomonadati > Pseudomonadota > Alphaproteobacteria > Rhodobacterales > Roseobacteraceae > Salipiger > Salipiger bermudensis. Next base: position 20,221 of record NZ_JAEKJV010000001.1, read on the forward strand.
GCTCGAGACCTATCTCTTCACCCGCGACAACCCGCGCGGGGTCGTGCTCGAGCGCTGGCGCCACGCCTATGGCTGTGGAAAGTGGTTCCTCGCCGCGCGCGACAGCGTCACCATGGAGGTCTACGGCACCTACGCGGCCCAGACCTATGCGCCGCCGCAGGAGATCGTCGACCGCATCACCGCCCGTCACCCGGGCTGGGCAGAGGCGCTCTGATGTTTCTTCTGGCCGAAAATATCCTCGGGGGGAGCGCGCCCCGGCGCGCGAGGGGGCAGACAGCCCCCGCCCCCGCTCGCAACATCTCGGGAGCTTGGGCATGAGCACGCGTCTCGCCACGGGCGGCCGCTTCACCGATCGCGGCAAACAGATCGGCTTCACCTTCAACGGCCGCCGCTTCACCGGCTTCGAGGGCGACACGCTGGCCTCGGCCCTGCTCGCCGGAGACCAGCTTCTGGTGGGCCGAAGCTTCAAGTACCACCGCCCGCGCGGCATCGTCGCGTCCGGTGCCGAGGAGCCGAACGCGCTTGTGGGGCTGGGGCAGGGGGCGCGGTTCGAGCCGGACCAGCGCGCCACCACCACCGAGCTCTTCGACGGGTTGGTGGCCGAGAGCCAGAACCACTGGCCGAGCCTCGCCTTCGACGTGGGCGAGATCAACGCCAAGCTCGCGCGCTTCCTGCCGGCCGGGTTCTACTACAAGACGTTCCTTTGGCCGCGGTCGTTCTGGAAATACGTCTACGAGCCGGTGATCCGGCAATCCGCCGGTCTCGGCAAGGCGCCGCACCCGGAGGTGCGTGACGCCGACCGCTACGAGCATTTCCATGCCCATACCGACGTGCTGATCGTCGGCGGTGGCGTGGCCGGGCTGCAGGCGGCGCGCAACGCCGCGCAGGCCGGGGTTCAGGTGCTGCTCATGGAGCAGGCCGCTCATTGGGGCGGCCGAGCGCCGGTCGACGGCGGCACCATCGAGGGACTCGCCCCCGAGGCATGGGTCGCGCAGACCGTCGCCGAGCTCGAGGCGATGGACAATGTCCGGCTGAGGCTGCGCTGCATGGGGGCAGGCGTTTACGATCACGGCTACGCGCTGGGCTATGAGCGCGTCACCGACCACAGGCCGGGCGCGCAGGGGCCGCGGCATCGGCTCTGGCGCATCCGCGCCAAACAGATCGTCACCGCCACCGGCGCCATCGAGCGCCCGCTGAGCTTTGCCGGCAATGACGTGCCGGGCGTGATGCTGGCCTCTGCCGTGCGCGATTACGTGGTCAATTACGGCGTCGCCCCCGGCGACCGCACCGTGGTGGTCACCAACAATGACGACGCCTATCGCACCGCGATCCTGCTCAAGCAGAGCGGCCTCGACGTGCCGGCGATCCTCGACGCCCGTCCGATGGGGGGCGGCGCGCTGATGCAGGAGGCGCGCGACCTGGGCATCCGGGTCGAGCCTGCCCGCGGCATCTCCAAGGTGCTGGGCGGCGCCCGGGTCACCGGCGTGGCGATCTGTGATCAGGCCGGCGGCGGCTCGATGCTCGAGGAGATCGCGTGCGACGCGGTGGCGATGTCCGGCGGTTGGTCGCCGGTGGTGCATCTCTGGTCCCATTGCGGCGGCAAGCTGACATGGGACGCCGACGGCGCCTTCTTTCGCCCCGATCCCTCCCGCGCGCCCACCGGCGCCGACGGCAGGCCCTTTGTCATCGCCGCGGGATCGGCGAATGGCCATCTCGGGCTGCAGGAGGCGCTGGCCTGCGCCGACGGCGCCGGCAAGGCGGCTGTCGAGGCGCTGGGCCGGGGCTTCGAGGAAAGCCCGGTGCCGAAGGCCGAGAGCACCGCGGAAGCACCGCTGCTGCCAGTCTGGCTGATGCCGCAGGGCGCCCGCGCCGATCTGCGCATGAAGGCCTTTCTCGACTATCAGAACGACGTGAAGGTGTCCGACGTCCAGCTCGCCGCGCGCGAGGGCTATGAAAGCGTCGAGCACGCCAAGCGCTACACCACGCTCGGCATGGCCACGGATCAGGGCAAGCTCAGCAACATCAACGGTCTGGCGATCCTGTCCGATGCGCTCGGCGCGCCCATCCCGCAGACAGGCACCACCACCTTCCGCCCGCCCTACACGCCGATCAGCTTCGGCGCCATCGCCGGCGAGGCGCGAGACGCGGTGTTCCAGCCGCTGCGCCGCACCCCGATGCAGGACTGGCACGAGGCCAACAACGCGGCGTGGGAGATCGTCGGCCAGTGGCGCCGGCCCTATTGCTACCCGCGCCCGGGCGAAAGCCGTCACGCCGCCGTCAACCGCGAGATCAGCGCCACGCGCGAGAGCCTCGGCCTGCTCGACGCCTCGACACTGGGCAAGATCCTCGTGAAGGGGCCTGACGCGGGCCGGTTCCTCGACATGATGTATACCAACATGATGTCGACCCTGCCGGTGGGCAAATGCCGCTACGGCCTCATGTGCAACGAGAACGGCTTCCTGATGGATGACGGTGTCGTGGTGCGGCTCTCCGAGGACAGCTGGCTGTGCCACACCACCTCGGGCGGTGCCGATCACGTCCATGCCCACATGGAGGACTGGCTGCAATGCGAGTGGTGGGACTGGAAGGTCTACACCGCCAACCTGACCGAGCAATATGCCCAGATCGCCGTGGTCGGCCCCAATGCCCGCAAGCTTCTGGAAAAGCTCGGCGGCATGGATGTCGCAAAAGAGGCGATGCCGTTCATGACCTGGGCGGATGGCAGGCTCGCCGACACCCCGGTGCGGGTCTACCGCATCTCGTTCTCGGGCGAGCTGTCCTACGAGATCGCGGTGCCGGCCAATCGCGGCCGCGCCTTCTGGGGCAAGCTGCTCGAGGCCGGGGCCGAGTGGAACATCACCCCCTACGGCACCGAGGCGCTGCACGTGATGCGGGCCGAGAAGGGCTTCATCATGATCGGCGACGAGAGCGACGGCACGGTGATCCCGCAGGATCTTGGCCTGCACTGGGCGATCTCGAAGAAGAAAGAGGACTTCCTTGGAAAGCGCGCGCAGCAGCGCCCCGACATGGCGCGCGATGGCCGCTGGCAGCTGGTCGGGCTCGAGACACTCGACGGCTCGGTGCTGCCTGATGGCGCCTATGCCATCGCGGCGGGCAAGAACGCCAATGGCCAGCGCAACACGCAAGGCCGCGTGACCTCGACCTACTTCTCGCCGACGCTGAACAAGGGCATCGCCATGGGGCTGGTCGAACACGGGCCCGACCGTATGGGCGAGGTGCTCTCGTTCACCGCCGAGACACAGGACGAGACCCGCGACGAGCTGACCACCGTCGAGGCGAAGATCGTGAGCCCGGTGTTCTTTGATCCGAAAGGGGAGAAACAGGATGTCTGATGTGATGGCACCGATGGCGGGCGCCCGTTCCGAGGGCCTGATCTCGATCGAGGCCCTGCCGCCGCAGGGCCAGATCTCCCTGCGCTGCGAGGTCTCGGACGATTACCGCGCGAAGCTTGGCGAGCTGCTGGGCCTCGGCGTCCCCGAGCCGCTCTCGGCGGTGGAGGAGGGCGACCGGGCGCTGTTCTGGATGGCGCCTGACGAGCTTCTGCTGCTGCTGCCCTATGATGCGGTGCCGGAGATGCTCGCGCGGCTGAACTCCACGTTCGAGGGCTGGTTCATCGCCATCACCGATGTCTCTGACGCCCGCGCCCAGTTCCGGCTGCGCGGCCCGCATCTGCGCGACGTGCTCTCCAAGGTGACGCCGGCCGACATCTCGCCGGACGCCTTCACCCCCGGCATGGTCCGGCGCTCACGGCTGGCGCAGGTGGCGGCGGGCTACTGGCTGCGCAGCGCGAGCGAAGCGCAGGTCTTCGTGTTCCGCTCGGTAGCCGACTACGCCTTCCAGGTGCTGTCGCTGGCAGCTGAGCCCGGCGGAGAGGTGCACCACCACACGCGCGAGGCGATTTCGGAACAGGACGCGTCATCGCACGTTTAAACCATGACACTCCTTGACCTCGCTGAACGTGGGTCTAGGAATGGTATACAAATTCACTCGGACCAAGAGGGTAACACCATGGCTTTCGAACTTCCCGATCTCCCCTACGCACACGACGCGCTTGCCTCCAAGGGCATGTCCAAGGAGACGCTCGAGTATCACCACGACATCCACCACAACACCTACGTCACCACGCTGAACAAGCTGATCGACGGCACCGAGTGGGCGGACAAGTCGCTGGAAGAGATCGTGAAAGGCACTTACGAAGCTGGCGCCGTGGCGCAATCGGGCCTGTTCAACAACGCCTCGCAGCACTGGAATCACACCCAGTTCTGGGAAATGATGGGCTCCGGCGACAACGCCATGCCGTCCGAGCTTGAAGCGGCCCTGAAAGAGAGCTTCGGCTCGGTCGACAAGTTCAAGGAAGATTTCTCGGCAGCCGGCGCCGGCCAGTTCGGCTCGGGCTGGGCATGGCTGGTCAAGGACGCCGATGGCGGCCTGAAGATCACCAAGACCGAGAACGGCGTGAACCCGCTGTGCTTCGGCCAGACCGCTCTGCTGGGCTGCGACGTGTGGGAGCACTCCTACTACATCGACTTCCGCAACAAGCGCCCGGCCTACCTGGCCAACTTCCTCGACAACCTGGTGAACTGGGAAAACGTCGCCTCGCGTATGTGATCGCGACCGACCTGTTCCGGACAGGACGAAGCCCCGCGCAGTGCGCGGGGCTTTTCTTTTGTCCGTCCGGGAGGCGCTTCTAACGCTGCCGGTGCTGGCGTCAGGCCATGAATAAGGCCCCGCGCTCATCGCCCAAAAGAAGATCGCCGACCTTCACAACCTTGGCCGCCCGATGGCCATCAAGGCCCCGCCGCCCGAGGCGCCTAGCGCTTCACCCGCTCGCGCCAGAGGGTGAACAGCCCCGCCGCCACGATGATCACCGCGCCCATCGCCACGTTGGGCCGCAGCGTCTCGTTGAACACGGTCATGCCGAGGGCCGAGGCGAAGACCAGCTGCAGGTAGGCGAAGGGCTGAACCGCCGAGGCCTCGGCCACCTCGTAACACTTGATCAGCGTGTAGTGTCCGCTGGCGCCGGTGATGCAGAGCAGCGCCATCCAGCCCCAGTCCGGTGCGCTCATCGGCTCCCAGAACCACGCGCCCACCAGCGTTGCGGTCACCGCGCCCGAAACCCCGGTCCAGAAGAACGAGGTCGCCGCGGTGTCGCGCCGGGCCACGTAGCGGGTCAGCAATCCGTAGAGCGCGAACATCAGCGCCGCCACCAGTGGCACGGCGGCGTGAGGCGAGAACACACCGCCCGAGGGCTGCAGGATGATGACGACCCCGATGAAGCCGACGCCAATGGCCGACCAGCGTCGCCAGCCGACCTTCTCGCCGAGGATTGGCCCCGACAGCGCCGCCACGAGCAGCGGGTAGGCGGTGAAGACGGCGTGGCTCTCGGTGAGGCCCAGCAGCACGAAGGCGGTGATCATCACCCAGATCTCGGCCACCAGCAGCACGCCGCGGAAGATCTGCAGCCACGGCTGCGTGGTGGCGGCGGCGGCCTTCAAACCGCCCGCCTGCCGCCCGGCGATGGCCATGACGAAGGCGGCGAAGAACCAGTAGCGGATCATCACCACCATGTAGACGTTGTAGCTGTCCGACAGGTGCCGAGAGATGCCGTCCTGAAGGGCAAAGACGAAGGTCGTCAGGACCATCAGCCAGATGCCGAATTTGGTGTTCTGTTCCGCCATCAGGCCAGCTCCGCGCGCGTCATGTGTCGTTTGCGGCCATAGCCGGGCACACGGGCGACTGCAAACCCTGCCGCCTCGAGTGCGCGGCGCACGTGGCCGGCTGCGGTGTAGGTGGCAATGGTACCGCCCGGCGCAGTGTGACGGCCGACCTCTTCCATCAGGTCCGCGCCCCAGAGCTCGGGGTTCTTGGCCGGCGAGAAGCCGTCGAGGAACCACGCATCCGCCTTGCCCTCCCATGCGGGCAGGGCGGTGCGGGCATCGCCTTCCACCATGCGGAAGCGCAGGTCGGGCAGGTCGATCTCGCGCGCCCCGTCGCGCCAGAACGGCGCCAACTCATCGGCGATGGCGGACAGCTCGGGAAACGCCGACTGGGCGCGGATCATGTCCGCGCCGGTCATCGGGAAGGCCTCGAAGCTGGTGAAATGGAGCGTCCCGGCGGTGCCGCTCTGGCGCCAGATCTGCAGCGTGGCGAGCAGGTTGAGCCCGGTGCCGAAGCCCAGCTCGGCCACGTGAAGGCCGTCGCGGAAACGGGCGGGAAGATCATTGCCGGCGAGGAAGGTATGTCGGGTCTCGGCGAGGCCGTTCTCGAGCGAGAAATACGGATCGTCGAAGCGCGGCGACACCGGCACCTCGCCGTCGCGCCAGAGAGGGGCGTCGGGCTGGTTCGTCATGATGGTCTGTCCTAGAACTGGCGCGACCATGACCGGAGGGCAGACGAATGGCAAGCATCGACGTGACAGTGCGCGGGGCAGGGATCTTCGGCCTCTCGATCGCCTGGGCCTGCGCCCGGGCCGGGGCAACGGTCCAGGTCGTCGACCCGTACGGTCCGGGGGCCGGATCAAGCGGCGGCATCGTCGGCGCGCTGGCCCCGCACGTGCCGGAGAACTGGAACCCGAAGAAGGCGTTCCAGCTCGAGAGCCTGTTGATGGCCGAAGCCTTCTGGGCCGAGGTCGAGGCGGTGGGCGGCGTCTCGCCCGACTACGCCCGCAGCGGACGGCTGCAGCCGGTGGCCGACGACAAGGGGCTGGAGCTGGCGCGCGGACGCGAGATCACGGCGCGTGCGCTCTGGGGCGAAGCCGCGGTCTGGGAGGTGATCCCCGCCGAGGAGGCCGGGCCCTTCGCGCCGCTGACCCCCACGGGCTGGCTGATCCGCGACACGCTCAGCGCCTGCATGTCGCCGCGGCGCGCCTCGGCGGCGCTGGCGGCGGCGCTGTCCGCGATGGGTGTCGAGGTGGTGCGCGAGGCCGAGGATGCCGGGCAGGTGCTTTGGGCCACCGGTTGGCAGGGGCTGATCGCGCTCTCGGAGGCCTTGGGCAAGCCGGTGGGCGCGGGCGTGAAGGGCCAGTCGGCGCTGCTGCGGTTCGATGCTGGCGATGCGCCCCAGGTCTTTGCCGGCGGGCTGCACATCGTGCCGCATCACGATGGCACCGTGGCGATCGGCTCGACTTCGGAGCGCGACTTCGACGACTCGTCCTCCTGCGACGATCAATGCGAGGCGCTGGTCGAGCGCGCGGTGACGGCGATGCCGCTCCTGCATGGTGCCGAAGTGGTCGAGCGCTGGGCCGGAGTGAGGCCCCGTGCAAAGAGCCGGGCGCCGATGCTCGGGGGCTGGCCCGGGCGGGAGGGGCATTTCATCGCCAATGGCGGCTTCAAGATCGGCTTCGGCATGGCGCCGAAGGTGGCCTGGGTGATGGCGGACCTTATGCTGAACGGGCAGGACGGAATCCCGCAGGGGTTCCGGGTCGAGGATTCGCTGTAGTTCGGGCGATGTCCTGACGCCTTGGCAGGTTGGAGAGGGGGGGATGGGGGCGCCGCCCCCGTCCGCGTGCCGCGGCCTCCCCCGGGATATTTCTGGCCAGAAGAAGCTTGGGGGGCTGCGCTGCTTGAAGCGTCGCACCGTTGAAGGGCTGGCAAAGCCGGGCGCGCGAAGCTGTGCGGAGCGTTGCGCCACTTGCAGAGCGGTGAGGGGGGCTCTGCCCCCGCCGCAGCGGAGCTGCGACTCCCCCGAGGTATTTTTGAACCAGAGAAGCAGGGGGCGGTATGGCAGTGGTGGCTCAGCGGGTCATGCGGTGAACGCTCATCGAGATGTGGGCGCGGCGGATCAGGGCGGCGGCGGCGGTGTCTCCGGCTGCGAGAGCGGTCTCGGTCTCGCGCATCTCGCCGAGGAAGATGGCGCATTCCGAGGTCAGGTTCATGCGCGGGATCGAGGTCAGCCAGATCCGGGCGGTGAGGTAGTAGAGCCGGGCCGCGGTCTCGCGCAGGGGGGCGTTGCCGGTGAGCGACAGGCCGAAGCGGTGGTAGGCGCTGTTGAGCGCGGCGAAGGCGCGCGGATCGGGGGCGGCGAGCAGCACCTCGCCGCGGGTAACGAACTCGCGGATCTCGGCCATCACCCCGGCGGTCACCGGCAGCGGGTCGAGCTGGCCTGCCAGCGCGGCCAGGTGCAGGCGCAGATCGTAGACCTGCGCCATCAGTGCCATGTCGACATCGGTGACCAGCGTGCCGATGCCGTGGCGGCTTTCCACCAGCCCCTCGTCTTCGAGCCGCGCCAGCACCCGGCGCAGCGGCGTGCGCGAGGTGCCGAACTCGGCCGCCAGCGCCTCTTCCGAGAGCTTGGTGCCTGGCGGGTAGTCGAGCAGGCAGATGCGCTCGCGCAGTTCTGAATGCAGGCGCTGGTGGCGCGCCGCGGCGGTGCTCACGCGGCGACGCTCCGCCCGATGCCCTCCAGCATGGTCAGGCATTGCGACAGCTGCTGGCGCGAGACGAACTCGTCCGGCTTGTGGGCCTGCGCGATCGAGCCCGGGCCGCAGATCACCACCGACATGCCCATTTCCTGGAACAGGCCGCCCTCGGTGCTGAACGGCACCACGCCGCAGTCATCATTGCCGGTGAGCTGCGCCACCAGATCACGGGCGGCGTTGTCGGACATCGGCTCGAGCCCGGCGACCTCGCCGATCACCTGGGTCTCGATGCGGGCCTCCGGGTTCACCTTGCGCATCGCCGGGAGCAGCTCGGTTTCGACATAAGCTTCCAGCGCATCCTTGACGAAATGCGCGTCGCCCGACTGCACCGGGCGCATCTCCCAGTCGACCTCGGCGAAGCCGGGGATGACGTTGTGCGCCACGCCACCATAGAGTCGGCCCACATTGACCGTGGTCCAGGGCGGATCGAAGCGCGAATTGGCCGGCACCCGGGTCTTGAGTTGCTCGGCCAGGCTCATCAGCTGGGTGACGTAGCGCACCGCGTATTCCACCGCGTTGACGCCGCGTGCGGGGGCCGAGCCGTGCCCTTCGAGCCCGTGGAAGCGGCAGGTGTATTCGCAGCAGCCCTTGTGGCCCTCGATGATCTTCATGTCGGTCGGCTCACCCACGATGGCCATCCGTGGCGCGTAGCCGCGGCGCTCGAGCTCGGGCACCAGGGCGCGGGCGCCCATGCAGCCGACCTCTTCGTCATGGGTGAAGCACAGGTGTACCGGGCGCTTCAGCGGTGTCTGCGACAGCGGATCGGCCATGGCGATGGCGGCGGCGATGAAGCCTTTCATGTCGCAGGCACCGCGGCCGAGCAACAGGTCGTCGCGCTCGGTCAGGTGGAACGGGTTGGAGTGCCAGACCTGGTCGGTTACCGGCACCACGTCGGAATGGCCCGACAGCACCACGCCGCCCGGCACGTCGGGGCCGATGGTGGCGAACATGTTGGCCTTGGCGCCGCTGGCGTCGGCGAAGAGCTCGACCTTCGCGCCATGATGTTCCAGCCAGTTCGCCATCCAAGCCATCATGTCGAGATTGCTGTCGCTCGACACGGTGGGGAAGGAGATGAGGTCGGCGAGAATCGCTTCGGTCTCTTTCAGCATGGTTGGCTCCTCAGGCTTTGACGAACATCTGGCGGGGACGGTCGCAGAAGCATTCCGCCGCCCCGTCTTCGGTGATCAGGATCGATTCGGTGATTTCCAGGCCCCAGTCCGACATCCACAGGCCGGGCATGAAGTGGAAGGTCATGCCGGGCTGCAGGATGGTCTCGTCCTCGGCGCGCAGCGAGATGGTGCGCTCGCCCCAGTCCGGAGGGTAGGACAGGCCGATGGGATAGCCGCAGCGGGCGCCGCGCTCGATCCCGGCGCGCTCGAGCGGCGCGGCCAGCGCGTTGGCGATGTCGCAGGCGCGGTTGCCGGCGCGGGCGGCCTGGAGCCCGGCCTCGAGCCCTTCGACCAGCGCGTCCTCCGCGGCGAGGAACAGGTCGGGCGGCTGGCCGAGAAAGATCGTCCGGCAAAGCGGCGCGTGATAGCGGCGGTAACAGCCGGAGATCTCGAAGAAGGTGGCCTCGCCCTTCTTGAACGGCCGACCGTCCCAGGTCAGGTGCGGGGCGGCGGCATCCGAGCCCGAGGGCAGCAGCGGCACGATGGCGGCGTAGTCGCCCCAGTCGTCGCCCACGCCGAGGATGGCGTCACGCTGGATCTCGGCCACCACCTCGTTCTTCGGCACGCCGGGCTCGACCCGCTCGAGCAGGCCGTCGACGATCTTTTCCGAGATTCGCGCCGCCTTGCGCATGAAGGCGATCTCTTCGGCGGACTTGATGTTGCGCTGCCAGTTCACCAGCGCGGTGGCGTCGACGATGGTGGCGGTGGGCAGGCTGTCGGCCAGCGCCATGAAGGCCTTGGCGGAAAAGTAGTAATTCTCCATCTCGACGCCGAGCCGCGCGCCCTCGAGCCCCATGCCGATCAGGCGCTGGGCGAGGTCTTCCATCGGGTGGCGCTCGGTCGACTGCACGTAGTTGTCGGCATAGCCAATGACCCGGTCGTCGCCCATCCAGACGGTGCGCACGGCACCATTGGTGTCCTGGTTGCGGCCCCACCAGATTGGGTCGGCATCGTGGAACACCAACACGCCCTGATGCACGTAGAACGACCAGCCGTCATAGGCGGTGAGCCAGGCCATGTTCGACGGGTCGGTGACCAGCAGAACCTCAACGCCGGCCTTTTCCATGGCGGCGCGGGTCTTGGCGAGACGTCGTTCATACTCGGCCTCGGAGAAGGGCAGGTCTTTCTGGAATCGGTGCTGGTCCATGGGCGGTCTCCGGGGGTGGTCTTCGCCCCAGCTAGACAGTTGTGCACAACTGTGGCTGTCAAAAACCGACATCACGCGTCGCTCATGGGATGGTGGCGCTGAAATTCCGCGCGGGTGGTCAGAAGTTGTGCACTTGTGGGCGCTAACCGCGCCGGAATTCCGGAAAATGGCAGAAAGGGCACCCCCGGGTGGGTGGGTTCCGTAGCGTAAGGCATCTCGAAGAGCGAAGTCAAATGTACCGGCGTCGGCTGCCAGGGTGGCGTTTTTGGCTGCAAAGTGCCGCTTTCGGTACCGGATCTCCCGTGTTGCCGGGGCTAGGCTTTCTCTCGCGTCTATGCGGTTGCAAGACGTGGTCGGACGCGGTTTAGTTTGACCCACAAGACAGCGGGGACAATCCGCGAGACATCAACGGGGAGCCGGATTTGCCAGTTACCGGGACAAGCGACGCGTTCGTCGCCTTTGAACGTGTTCAGAAAAGCTATGATGGCGAGACACTCGTCGTCAAAGACCTGAACCTCAACATGCCAAAGGGCGAGTTCCTGACCATGCTCGGGCCGTCCGGATCGGGCAAGACAACCTGCCTGATGATGCTGGCCGGGTTCGAGACCGCCACACATGGCGAGATCAAGCTCGACGGGGTCAGCATCAACAACATCCCGCCTCACAAGCGCGGCATCGGGATGGTCTTCCAGAACTACGCGCTCTTCCCCCACATGACCGTTGCCGAGAACCTGTCCTTCCCTCTGGAAGTGCGCAAGATCGGCAAGTCCGAGCGGGAGAAGAAGGTGATGCGCGCGCTCGACATGGTCGAGATGGGGGCCTTCGGGGGCCGCCGTCCGGCGCAGCTTTCGGGCGGTCAGCAGCAGCGGATCGCGCTGGCGCGCGCTCTGGTGTTCGAGCCCGAGCTGGTGCTCATGGACGAGCCGCTCGGCGCGCTCGACAAGCAGCTTCGCGAGAAGATGCAGTTCGAGATCACCGACCTGGCGCACCGTCTGGGCATCACCGTGGTCTACGTGACCCACGACCAGACCGAGGCGCTGACCATGTCGGACCGCGTCGCCGTGTTCGACGATGGCCGCATCCAGCAGCTGGCACCGCCAGACGAGCTTTACGAGGCGCCGCAGAACAGCTTCGTCGCGCAGTTCATCGGCGAGAACAACACGCTTGAGGGTGTGGTCAAGGAGATCAGCGGCGGTCGCTGCACGGTCCAGCTCGACGGTGGCGAGATGATCGACGCCATGCCGGTCAACGTCAGCAAGGTTGGCGAACGCACCCGCGTCTCGATCCGGCCCGAACGGGTCGAGGTCAATCCCGAGCTTGGCGAGGGTGCCCACGCGCTCAAGGCAAAGGTGAAGGAATTCATCTACATGGGCGATATTTTCCGGACGCGGCTGAGCGTCGCCGGCAACGAGGATTTCGTCATCAAGACGCGCAACCGCCCCGACCAGGTGCGGCTCAAGCCGGGCGAGGATGTCACCATCGGCTGGTTGCCCGAGGATTGCCGCGCGCTCGACGCGCAGTAGATTGTGAATTGCGGCCGCGGCGGATCTGCGGATCCTCGCCGCGGCGGCATTCTCCACGAGGTCGGTGCCGCAACCCGGGCGTCGTCCTCATAAAATGACGGGTTGAAAAGGGAGTTACCTATGAAACTGACCAAGACGCTTCTGGCCTCGACGGCGCTGACCGTGTCCGCCGGCGCGGTGGCTGCACAGGATATGGCCGACAGCATGACGCTTGTGTCCTGGGGCGGCGCTTACCAGCGCAGCCAGGACGAAGCTTATGTGAAGCCCTATCTCGAGATGCACCCGGACGTGAGCGTCTCGTGGGATGAGAGCTCGAACGAAGCCGTGGCGCGTCTGCGTGCCATGAACGAAGCCGGCAACATCACCTGGGATCTCGTCGACGTGGTGGCGGCCGACGCCATCCGCCTGTGCGACGAAGGCCTGGCGATGGAATACGACCCCGAGGACCTGCTCGCCGAAGGCGACGACGGCACCTCCGCCGAGGACGATTTCGGCGACCTGATCGTGTCCGACTGCTTCATCCCGCAGATCGTCTATTCGACCACCGTCGGCTACCGCACCGACCTCGTGGGCGACACCGCGCCGACCGACATCTGCGCGCTGTTCGACCTCGAGGCCTACCCGGGCAAGCGCGCTCTCGAGCGCCGTCCGATCAACAACATGGAGTGGGCGCTGTACTGTGACGGCGTCGCCAAGGACGAGATCTACGACGTTCTTGAGACCCCGGAAGGTCAGGACCGCGCGCTCGCCAAGCTCGACTCCATCAAGGACGAGACCGTGTGGTGGTCCGCCGGCGCCGACACGCCGCAGCTGCTCGCCGACGGCGAAGTCATCATGGGCTCGACCTACAACGGCCGTCTGTTCTCGGTGATCGAGGAGCAGGACCAGCCGGTGGGCATGCTCTGGGACATGCAGGTGTTCGACCTCGATGGCTGGATCATTCCGACCGGCCTCTCCGACGAGAGCCTCGCACGGGTGAAGGACTTCGTCATGTTCGCCACCGACACCCAGCGTCTGGCCGACCAGGCCAAGTACATCTCCTACGGTCCGGCGCGTCAGTCCTCGGCACCGCTGGTCGGAGAGCACGCGGAGCTCGGCATCGAAATGGCGCCGCACATGCCGACCGATCCGGCCAACGCGGAAAACACCCTGCTCTACAACTACGAGTTCTGGGCGGACTACCGCGATGACATCGACGCCAAGTTCCAGTCCTGGCTGGCGCAATAAGCGCTCCGGCTGATCTGACAGGGAAGGGGGCCGCCTGGCCCCCTTCCACCCTAGAAAATCAAATGCGCATCAAAGACGCAGATCCAACGGGGACCACATCCGCATGAGCGACGCCACAGGGCCAGACAAATTCGACGGGCCGACGCCAGACAATGCGCTGCGTCAGGCCAACAAGACCTCCGGCCCGATGCTGGCCGCCGACGGAAAACCGCTTAAGAAGAGCCTGTCGCGGGCGCTGCGGAGACAGAAGCTGCGGGCGTTGATGCTGATCGCGCCGCTGCTGATCTTCGTGCTGGTGTCCTTCATCGCGCCAATCGCAGACATGCTGTTCCGCTCGGTCGAGAACCAGATCGTCTCGGACACGATGCCGCGCACCACCGAGGTGCTGGGCGCGTGGGACGGGCAGGACCTGCCCCCCGAGGAGGCTTTCGAGGCCGCCTATTACGACCTGTATATCGCTGCCGAGCAGCGCATCCACACCCGCCTCGGCTCGCGTCTGAACTACGAGCTGACCGGCGCCTCCTCGCTGTTCCGCAAGTCGGGCCGCGGGCTCGACGACATCGGCGAGGTCTACCAGGACCAGTTTGAGGATCTCGACGAGAACTGGGACGAGCCGCTGCCCTGGATCGAGTTGATGGGCGATCCCGACTGGCTTGCCGAACAGCAGGAATGGGCGGCGGACGAAGAGGGCAGGCAGCCGCGTTTCGAGCTGCGGGAGGGCATCGACGAGATCCTGCCGCGCAGCGCCGCGCAATATGCCATCTTCGCCGACTTCACCCAGCGCGTGGAAGAGGACAACCTGCTCGAGGAAGAGCCCTGGTCGGCGGTACACACCGCCCTCTACCAAGATCTCGCATCCGGCGACGTGTCGTCCTATTCCGGTCCGCGCGCAGACATGCTTCAGGCCGCGGCCGCGCTCGTGGCCCGCCCCGAGTTCGAGACCGTCGCCTTCATTGACGGGTTCGAGGAGATCGACGAGGACTGGATCGAGCCGCCAATCTGGCGCACCATCAAGCTCTATAGCCCCAACTATACCTCGGGCTACTTCCTCAATTCGATCGACATGCAGCTGACGCCGGACGGCGCCGAGGCGCGACCCGAGAACGAGCAGATCTACATGCTGCTGTTCAAGCGCACGCTGTTCATGTCGCTGGTCATCACCCTCAGCTGCATCCTGCTGGGCTACCCGGTGGCCTACATCCTGTCGAACCTGCCGATGCGCACCGCCAACCTTCTGATGATCCTCGTGCTGCTGCCGTTCTGGACGTCGCTGCTGGTACGGACCTCGGCCTGGAAGGTGATGCTTCAGCAGCAGGGTGTGATCAACGACGTGCTGGTCTGGATCGGACTGGTGGCCGACGAGCAGCGCCTGACCATGATCAACAACCAGTTCGGCACCATCGTGGCCATGACCCACATCCTGCTGCCGTTCATGATCCTGCCGATGTACTCGGTGATGTCGACGATCCCGCCGTCCTACGTCCGGGCCGCGAAATCGCTCGGCGCCACCAACTGGACGACCTTCTGGCGGGTCTATTTCCCGCAGTCGATCCCGGGTATCGGGGCGGGCTCGATCCTCGTCTTCATCCTGTCGATCGGCTACTACATCACCCCCGAGATCGTCGGCGGCACCACCGGTACGTTCATTTCGAACCGGATCGCCTACCACATCTCGTCCTCGCTCAACTGGGGCCTCGCGGCCGCGCTGGGTACGATCCTGCTGGCGGTGGTCCTGCTGCTCTACTGGGCCTACGACCGCATCGTCGGCATCGACAACGTGAAGCTGGGGTAAGGCAATGAACGACGTGATCCTCACACCCGTGGAAGAGAAACCTCTCTCCTTCACCCTGCCGGTGCTCGCGGCGGCAGGGGCCTTCGCCGGCATCTTCGTCGGCGCGGCCAACGGCTCGAGCCTTCTGGGCATCGTGGCCGGCGCGATCATCATGGCCGCGATCGGCTTCCTTGCGGTCTCGGTTCTTGGCGAGAGCAAGGAAAAGCCCGCGCGCTGGGGGCTGATCGCGATCTTCGCGGCGGTCGGCTACGGTCTTGGCGGTCTGCCCGGCCTCGTGGTCGGCGCGCTCTTCGCGTGGTTCTTCGGCTGGTTCTCCTACTGGGTCGGCTTTGGCCGCTACCGCGAGAAGCTGGTGCCCTATCTCACCCCCGGGCAGGTGCTGTGGCACTATTCCTTCCGGGTGATCTGCGGCGCCATCTTCGTGTTCCTCATCACGCCGATCCTCGTGGTGATGCCGCTGTCGTTCAACGCCGAGGACTTCTTCACCTTCACCCCGGAGATGCTGCGCTTCGATCCGGAAGGCTACTCGCTGAAGCACTACCGCGACTTCCTGACCAACCCGGAATGGACCCGCGCGGTGAAGAACTCGCTTCTGATCGCGCCCGTGGCCACGCTGATCTCGGTCTCGCTCGGCACGCTGGCGGCCATCGGCCTGAGCCAGAGCCACGTGCCCGGCAAGCGCGCCATCATGGCGATCCTGATCTCGCCGATGATCGTGCCGCTGATCATCTCGGCCACCGGCATGTACTTCTTCTACTCGAAGATCGGCATCGTCGGCACCTACTGGGGCGTCGTGCTGGCGCATGCGGTGCTGGGCATTCCCTTCGTGATCATCACGGTGACCGCGACGCTGGTGGGCTTCGACCGCTCGCTGACCCGTGCCGCGGCCAACATGGGCGCCGATCCGGTCACCACCTTCTTCCGGGTGCAGATGCCGCTGATCCTGCCCGGCGTGATCTCGGGCGGTCTGTTCGCCTTCATCACCTCCTTCGACGAGGTCGTGGTGGTGCTGTTCATCGGTTCGGCCGAGCTGCAGACCCTGCCGTGGCAGATGTTCACCGGCCTGCGCGAGCAGATCTCGCCCACCATCCTCGCCGCGGCGACGATCCTCGTGGGCATCTCGATCCTGTTGCTGAGCACGGTCGAGCTGCTGCGCCGCCGCTCCGAACGGCTGCGTGGCATGAGCCCGGGCTGACCCGGGCACCAGCGACGAAAAATGCGGAACGCGGGCGTCAAAAGCGCCCGCGTTCAGCTTTTGGAAAGGGTGCTGCGTGCATGGTCGGGGCGATTGCGTCCTGAGGCACGAGGCACCGATGACCCAGCATGATTCCCAGCTCGTCACCCAAAGCCGCAGCGGCATGGGCGAGGTCCCGTTCGAGGCATCGTGCATGTTCTATTCCCGCACCGACGAGCGCGGGATCATCATCGAGGGCAACAGCATCTTCCGGCGTATCTCGGGCTTTGGCTGGGAGGAACTGAAAGGTGCGCCACACAAGCTCGTGCGCCATCCCGACATGCCCAAGGGCGTGTTTCACCTCTACTGGGATCGGCTGAAATCCGGCAAGGAGGTCGCCGCCTACGTCAAGAACAAGTCCAAGGACGGGCGCTACTACTGGGTGCTCGCGGTGGCCTGGCCGATCCCGGGGGGCTATCTCTCGGTGCGGATCAAGCCGCATACAGAGTTGTTCTCCACGGTGAAGGAGCTTTATGCCGATCTGCGCCACGCGGAACTCGAGGAGGGCGTTTCTGCCGCGCGCAGCGCGGAGACGCTGCTCGCCCGCCTGCCCGAGCTCGGCTACGAGGATTACGATGCCTACATGTCGGCGGCGCTCTCGCTCGAGCTCGAGGATCGCGCCAAGCGCAGCGGGCTGACGCTGGATCCGCAGCAGCAGCGTTTCCTTACCATGGTCCGCACCATCGCGCAGATCCGGGAAGAGACCGACCGCATGACCGAGATCATCAAGATGATCCGGACGGTGCCGATGAACATGCGTATCCTCGCCTCGCGGCTGGAGAATGCCGGCGGCCCGATCAGCGCGATTTCGGTCAATTACGGCTCCATGCTCGACGAGATGGCAAGCTGGGTGAAGGGATTCGTCGAGGGTAAGGACAGCACCTATGTCCGCATGCGAGAAACCATCGAGCGTGGCCAGTTCCTCGTCTGCGCGGCAATCATGCAGCGGGAGATGTCGTCACTCTTCGAGGAAGACATGAAGAGCGCGCCGGACATCACTGCACTGATCGAGGATCGCGACACCCTGCAGGCCGAGGCCAAGATGTTCCGCAAGAGCGCCGGAGAGGCGCTCAAGGTGGTCGAGAGCGAGGCGACCCGACTGGGCCGCAGTGTGCTCGACATGAAGCGCTACGTGACCGGGCTCAGCTCGACCCGGATGATGTGCAAGATCGAGAGCGCGGCGCTCAACGGCTCGGGCGATTCGCTGTCGGGGATCGTCGATCAGCTGGATGCCGGGCAGGACGAGATCGAAGCGCGGCTGGCCCGGATCGTCGAGCTGAACACCATCATCCAGTCCAACACCGCGATGCTGCGGGCGGTCACATGACGGCGGTGGGTGAGGGGATCAGGCGGGCCGCAGCCCGGTCTCGACCAGCATACCGCGGCGCTTGGCCTCGTAGTAGTAGCCCCGCGCGTACCACCCGATCGCCGCATCATGGCTGCCGTCAGACAGAAGCCATGCCCCACGCAGGTACTTCACCCCGTATTGCAGGTTGGTATCGGCGTTCAGCAGGTCAGACGGCGCGCCGCGGAAGCCCATGGTGCGGGCCGTCTGCGGCAGGATTTGCAGCAACCCGTAATAGGGGCCATTGCGGGCGGCCGGGTTATGGGTGCTCTCGCGGATGGCCAACCGGTGCACGAGCGCGCGCGGGACCTCGTAATGATCGGACCAGCGGTTGATCTGGGTGCGCAGCTGCGGCGTCTCGTTGGGATAGAGCGGCGGGTTGTGGTTGCGGGACACAGGCTCATCGCGGCGGGCGCCGCAGCCGGCAAGCCCGCCGAACAGCAGCACCATCATGGCACGGCGGGACAGACTCGGCATGGGACACCTCTCTTGTACGGGCTGATGTGTGATTAGCGCTTTGCGGCGGCCTTGCCCATCCTCGGGGCAGACGATGCGCGGCGCACCGCTCAACGCTGAGCGCTTGCATATTGTGGCGGCAGATCTCACCTTGGATGCATGACAAAGAGACTTCTCTCGCTCGGACATGGCTACTCGGCGCAGGCGCTGGCGCGTCAATTGCTGCCGCAGGGCTGGACGGTGATCGGCACCACCCGCGACCCGGCCAAGGCGGAGCGGTTCCGGGCAGAGGGCGTCGTGCCGCTGCTCTGGGATCGCATGGCCGTGGAAGAGGCGCTGGGGCGGGTGAGCCATGTGCTGATCTCCGCCGGGCCGGACAGTGACGGCGACCCGTCCTTGCGCCTTTGCGGCCCGGCCATGGCCGAACGCGCGGCACAGCTCGACTGGGTCGGATACCTCTCCACGACCGGTGTCTATGGCGACCATGGTGGCGGTTGGGTCGATGAGGACACCCCGCTGACGCCCGGCACGCGGCGCGGGGCGATGCGGCTGGCCGCCGAGGATGCCTGGCGGGCCATTCCCGATCTTCCGCTGCACATCTTTCGCCTTGCCGGCATCTACGGTCCCGGCCGCGGCCCCTTCGCCAAGGTGCGCGCCGGCACCGCGCGGCGCATCGTGAAGCCGGGGCAGGTGTTCTCGCGCATACACGTGGAGGACATCGCGCAGGTGCTCGAGGCCTCGATCCGCCAGCCCGATCCCGGCGCAATCTACAACCTCTGCGACGACGATCCGGCGCCGCCTCAGGAGGTCATCCTGCACGCCGCGGAGCTGCTCGGCGTCACGCCGCCGCCGGAAGAACCCTTCGAGAGCGCCGAGATGGGCGCCATGGCGCGCAGCTTCTATGCCGAGAGCAAGCGGGTCTCGAACCGCCGCATCAAGGAAGAGCTTGGTGTGAGGCTCTATTACCCGGATTACCGCGCCGGGCTCGCGGCGCTGCTGGCGGCAGAGGGCGATGCGGGCTGAGCGTTGTCCCGGCGTGGGGGAGTGGTAAGAGGGGAGGGGGCTCTGCCCCCTCTTGGCCTGCGGCCAATTCACCCCGAGGTATTTGTCGAACCAGAGAAGGTCGGAGTGTCCGCGGTCGGAAGGTCGAAGCGGGGCCAGCCAGTAAGGGGAGGCGCGCGACCGTCGTCGCGCGGGGGGCCTCAGTCGAACTTGCGCGAGGGGGCGAGCACCTTGGCCTCGCCGGCGAGCACCTTCTTGCCATCGACGGAGCAGTGGCAGTCGAGCGTGACGCGGCGCTTCGAATGGTCGATATCGACCACCTTGACCTCGGCATAGACCGTGTCGCCCGGCCGCACGGGGCCGAGGAACTTGAGAGTCTGGCCGAGATAGATCGTGCCGTGGCCGGGAAGCTGCTCGCCGATCACCGCCGAGATCAGCCCGGCGGTCAGCATGCCATGGGCGATGCGCCCCTCGAAGATCGTGTCATGGGCATAGGCGTCGTCGAGATGCACCGGGTTGCGGTCGGTGGAGACCTCGGCAAAGAGCTCGATGTCGCGGTCGGTCACCTGTTTGCGCAGGTGGCGGGTCATCCCCATCTCGATATCCTCGATGCAGATGGTTCCACGCGGGAAGTTATCGTACATCTCAGCCTCCATGATTTTCGGCCCGGTAACAAAGATGCGGCCAAAAACGCCGCTTGAGTAACTTTATTACTTTGCGGACGCAGAAAATCAAGGGCGTTTCGCCCGGTTTCGACCAAAGAACCGTGCGGCGCGACGTTGCACACGGCAAAAAGGGCGCGCCGTGCGATCGCGGCGCGCCCTTGTGTCTCGGGCCGGAAAGAGAGGGGCGCCTCAGCGCAGGAAGCCGATCGAGTAGGTCGGGGTCATGCCTTCCCTGGCGAGGAAGTCGAGAAGCGCCTCGGCGTGGGGTTGGGCTTCGGTGCGGGTTTCCTCGGCGGCGAGCCCGCCGGTGATGAACAGCGAATCGATGTCCTCGCCCAACGCGCCCTGGATGTCGGTGCGCACGCCGTCGCCGATGGCGAGGATGGCGCTGTCGCCGATCTCGGGGGCGATCTCGTGCAGGCGGCGGCGGGCGAGATCGTAGATCGGCGGGTGGGGCTTGCCGAAATAGAGGCTCTCGCCGCCCATCTCGGTGTAGAGCGCCGCCAGTGCGCCGGCGCACCACTCGCGGCGGTGCCCGCGATCCACGACGATGTCGGGGTTGGCGCAGAGCAGCTTGAGCCCCTTCTGCTTGGCGTAGAGAAACTGCGGTCGCATCTCGGCAGGATCGGCGCTGGAGTCGAACGGGCCGGTGCAGACGATGCCCTCGGCCTCTTCGAGCGGCACGCAGGTGACCTTGATCGGCTCCTTGATCAGGTGGAGCGGCTCGAAGAAGGTCTTCTCCTCCTCTATGCCGATGAAATAGACCTTCTCGCCCACCGTGCCCTGGAACATCGCGGCGCGGGCGCTGTCGCCGGAGGTGGCGATGGTGTCCCAGGCGTCGTCGGGCACGCCGAACTTCACCAGCTGCTTGGCGACCTCGACGCGGGTGCGCGGCGAGTTGGTCACCAGCACGACGATGCCGCCCGCCTTGCGGTAGGCCTGCAGCGCGGCGCAGGCCTCGGGATAGGCGGTGACGCCGTTATGGACGCAGCCCCAGAGGTCGACGAACAGCGCCTCGTAGTTCTGCGAGACGTCGGACAGGGCTTCGATGATCTGGGACATGGGTCACCTTATATGCATGTGCTCGGGTCGCGCCCTAGGTAGGCTGCGGGGGCGGGCTTGGCCAGTCCCGATGCCCTGTCAGAGCCGGGCGGTGAGACTGTAGCCGAAGCGGGCGGTCTCCTGGGGCGGCAGGCTCAGGCTGAAGGGGCGGTCGGCGATCTGCGCCGTAGCGCCGTGCGCGGCGGCCATGCCGTGCCAGGGCTCGACGCAGAGGAAGGGCGCGCCGGGCGGCTGCCAGAGCGCGAAGTTGGGCAGGTTGTCGAAGGCGAAGGCCAGCTCGGGGCCGCCGGGCACGCCGTAGGTGAGGCCGCGGCCCGCGCCTTCGGGGAAGATCATCGCGTCAGCCTCGAACTGCGCGGGGTCGAGCGTCAGCTGTCCCGCGGTGAAGGGTGAGGGCAGGCGCTCGGGCGGCAGCAGGCCATCGCGCAGCCGGGCCATGGCGGGCTCGGCGCCATTGTCGAGCCGGATCTCGTGGGGGCGGCTCTCGGCGCCGGGCAGGGGCCAGACAAAAGCCGGGTGGAAGCCGAAGCCGAAGGGCATGGGGCGGCTGTCGCGATTGGTGATCTCGACACTGACGGAGAGCGTGGCGCTCGCGAGCGCGTGCGTGACGGCGATCTCGAAGGCGAAAGGGTAGAGCGCGCGGGTCTCGTCGCTGTCCTGCAGCAGATGGCGGCAGGCGGTGTCGGAACGGCTTTCGAGCGCGAAAGTGCTGCGGCGGGCAAACCCGTGCTGGCGCATCTCGGCGTCGTGCGCGCCAACGGCGATGCGGTCATCGGCTGCCTTGCCGACGATGGGGAAGAGGATCGGGGCGCGGCCCTTCCACCAGGTCGGGTCGCCATGCCAGAGCAGGTCGGCGCCGGCGCTTGTCCGCAGGCTCTGCATCTCGGCGCCAAGCGGCGCGATGGTGGCGGTCAGGGCGTCGCTGGCGATCTGGATCGTGTCACAGGTCATTTCGGGCTCGTCTGGGGCGCTCTCATTGTCGGGCGAGCTTGTCTCAGCGCGGCCCGATTGACCAGAGCCTGTGGCAGGGTTGCATGGCAAGCCGATGACAGGGCACGAAAAAGGGGCGCCCCGGCAAGGGCGCCCCTCTGATCGCGTCACAAGGGAAGGGATCAGACCTTGAGGTTCGGGATGATCTGCTTCTTGCGGCTCATCACGCCCGGCAGCACCACGGTGTCGCCCTCGACGGTGGCGCCGAAGCTCTTCTCGGCCACGGTCTTGACCAGGTCGTTGGGGACCAGCAGCGTGGCCTCTTCCTTGATGATGTCGACCACGAAGAGCAGCACCTCGTCGACGCCATCCTCGGCGGCGACGGTCTTGAAGCTCTCCATCAGGCTGGCCTTGCGGTCGAGCGGGATCTCGGGCGCGGTGGTCTCGAGCACGGAGACGCGGAACTTGGTGCCGTCGACGGCATATTCCTTGCTGTCCATGCGGATCAGCTCGGCATCGGAGAAGGCCGAGACGTCGGACTTGGCGGCGAACATCTGGGCTGCAAACTCGGAGATGTCGAGGTCGAGATCGGCGGCCAGCGTCTCGGCCACGGCGCGGTCATGCGCGGTGGTGGTCGGCGAGCGGAATTCCAGAGTGTCCGACAGGATGCAGGTCAGCGCGGCGCCCTTGATGGCATCGGGCATCTTGGCCACGTCGCCGCCCATCAGGTCGACCATGATGGTTGCGGTGCAGGCCAGCGGGCGCACGGTGATGTCGATCGGACCCTTGGTCTCGAGGCCGCCGACCAGCTTGTGGTGGTCGATGATGCCGCGAATGTCCGCATCGTTGATCGAGGCGGGCAGCTCGGCGGGGTTGTTGGTGTCGACGATCACGACCGGCGCGTCGGCTTCGACATCCGCGATGATCTCGGGCTTGTCGAGGCCCCAGTGCTCGAGCATGAAGGCCGCTTCGGTGTTGGGCTCGCCCAGAAGCACGGGCTTGGCGCTCTCGCCCTTCACCTCGTTGAGGTACCACGACCAGATGATCGGGCTGCCGGTGCTGTCGGTGTCGGGGGATTTGTGGCCGAAAACCAGAGTGGTCATGGAAAATTAGCTCCTTGGGTGCGGATCGGAATTTGGCGCGGGTTATAGGTGGCGAGCGCCGTCTTGTCACCTGCGGAAATGCCGCGCCTGCAAAGGTGGCGCAAGCGTTTGCGCAACCAGTGGAACCCGTGCGCGGGAGGTCGCGTTGGTCACGCAAACGAGAGGATATGATCAAATGAACGCGATGACCCGCCCCGCCCAGATCGACGCCGCCCTTGACGTGCCGCCGGACCCGCGCCAGCCGATGAGCGCCACCCAGGAAGAGCGTCTGCGCGAACTTTCGGAACGGGCCGGTGAGCCTGTCCATACCGACCTGACGGTGCAGCAGGCCGAGCATCGGATCGAGCTGCTCGAAGCCGTGGTGTACTGAGCGGAATTCTCCCCCTACATAGGCCTTTACCGGTCAGGTCAGCCACGGCTCTGGGATGTCGTCATCCCTGTTCAGGGCTGTGACCCACTGGCTCTGAGGGGCTGTTTTTCCATCCTGTGGACGCGCCTCTTTGCCCGGGGCCGCGCGGACCCGGAGGCGATTTTCGTTTACGCCTCGCGCTACTCCTGCTATCCCGCTGGCGACTGATTGTTCAGTGTTAAACTACTTTTCGGGAGGAAGGCGGGTCATGTCGGACACCACACAGGAAAGTCTGCGCCAGGCGGCGCTGTTCTATCACGAGAACCCCAAGCCCGGGAAACTCGAGATCAGGGCGACCAAGCCCCTGGCGAACGGTCGCGACCTGAGCCGCGCCTATTCTCCCGGCGTCGCCGAGGCCTGCCTCGAGATCAAGGCCGACCCGGCCAACGCCGCGCGCTACACCGCCCGTGGCAACCTCGTGGCGGTGGTGTCGAACGGCACCGCGGTGCTGGGGCTCGGCAATATCGGCCCGCTGGCCTCCAAGCCGGTGATGGAGGGCAAGGCTGTCCTGTTCAAGAAATTCGCCAATATCGACTGCTTCGACATCGAGCTGAACCAGCCCGATCCCGAGAAGCTGGCCGAGATCGTCTGCGCCATGGAGCCGACCTTCGGCGCGATCAACCTCGAAGATATCAAGGCGCCGGACTGCTTCATCGTCGAGAAGATCTGCCGCGAGCGCATGAACATCCCCGTCTTCCATGACGACCAGCATGGCACGGCCATCGTCGTCGGCGCCGCGGCGTTCAACGCGCTGCACGTGGCGGGCAAGAATTTCGAGGATATCAAGATCGTCTCCACCGGCGGTGGCGCGGCGGGCATCGCCTGTCTCAACATGCTGCTCAAGCTCGGGGTGAAGCGCGAGAATGTCTGGCTCTGCGACATCCATGGCCTTGTGTACGAAGGTCGGGAAGAGGACATGAACCCGCAGAAGGCGGCGTTTGCGCAGAAGAGCGACAAGCGCACCCTCGACGAGGTGATCGACGGCGCCGACATGTTCCTCGGCCTCTCCGGTCCCGGCGTGCTCAAGCCCGAGCATGTGCAGCGCATGACCGCGCAGCCCATCGTCTTCGGCCTCGCCAACCCGACGCCCGAGATCATGCCGGACGCGGTGCGCGCGGTGGCACCGGACGCGATCATCGCCACCGGGCGCAGCGACTTCCCGAACCAGGTCAACAACGTCCTGTGTTTCCCGTTCATCTTCCGCGGCGCACTCGACGTCGGCGCGACCGAGATCAACGACGACATGGCCGTGGCCTGCGTCGAGGGTATCGCGGCGCTGGCGCGGGCCACCACCTCGGCCGAGGCGGCGGCGGCCTATCACGGCGAGCAGCTGACCTTCGGGCGCGACTACCTGATCCCCAAGCCCTTCGATCCGCGCCTGTCGGGCGTGGTGTCCTCGGCTGTGGCCAAGGCCGCGATGGAGTCGGGCGTGGCGACGCGCCCGCTCGAGGATCTGCAGGCCTACAAGGATCATCTCAACGCATCGGTGTTCAAGTCGGCGCTGCTCATGCGTCCGGTCTTCGAGGCCGCCCGCACCGCCTCGCGCTCCATCGTGTTCTCGGAAGGAGAGGACGAGCGCGTGCTGCGCGCCGCGCAGGCCATTCTCGAGGAGACCACCGAGCAGCCGATCCTGATCGGGCGTCCCGACGTGCTCGAGACCCGCTGTGAGCGCATGGGCCTCGAGATCCGTCCGGGCCGCGACTTCCACGTCGTCGACCCGAACAACGACCCGCGCTACCGAGAATACTGGGAGACCTATCACCGGCTCATGGCGCGCCGCGGGGTGACGCCGGACCTGGCCCGTGCCATCCTGCGCACCAACACCACCGCAATCGCCGCCATCATGGTGCATCGCGGCGAGGCCGACAGCATGATCTGCGGCACCTTCGGCGAGTATCGCTGGCACCTGAACTACATCAGCCAGGTGCTGGGCAACGAAGGTCACATGCCTCAGGGCGCGCTGTCGATGATGATCCTCGAGGACGGCCCGCTCTTCCTTGGCGACACGCAGGTCTGGACCGAGCCCTCTCCCGAGCAGATCGCCCAGACGGTGATCGGCGCCGCGCGCCACGTGCGCCGCTTCGGCCTGGCGCCAAAGATCGCGCTGTGCTCGCGCTCGCAATTCGGCAACCAGTCCGATGGGTCCGGTCCGCGCATCCGCGCCGCGCTCGATATCCTCGACAGCCAGCCGCGTGATTTCATGTACGAGGGCGAGATGCACGTGGACAGCGCGCTCGACCCCGAGCTGCGCGACCGCCTGATGCCGGAAAACCGGCTCGAGGGCGCGGCTAATGTGCTGATCTTCGCGCAGGCGGATGCGGCCAGCGGCGTGCGCAACATCCTGCGTCTCAAGGCGGGTGGTCTGGAGGTGGGGCCGATCCTCATGGGGCTCGGCAACCGGGCGCATATCGTGACCCCCTCGATCACCTCGCGCGGCCTGCTGAACATGGCGGCCATCGCCGGCACGCCGGTCGCCAGCTACGGCTGAGGCTGAAACGCGCGCCCCGGTGGGGGCCAGGGCGCGCGCTCAGTGGTCTACCAGCAGCTTGCGGTTCTTCGAGATCCGCTCCGAGAGCTTGCGGGCGCGCCGGCCTGAGACCAGGGGGCGGGCCGAGAGATACTGGTCTATGTCGGGGAACAGGGTCAGGATCTCCCGGCGCGCCTCCGCCGGCAGCGCCTTGATCGATTCACTCCCGAGATAGAGGCTTTCCGTCGCGGCCCCGTTCGAGAAGACGATCTGGTGCTGATCGAAGAAGAAGTGCCAGTAGGTCACCGAGGCGATTTCCTCGGCGATGTTGATGCCGTCGAGAGACAGCAGGTGCTTTGCGGCGATCAGAACCTCCTTCTGGCCGAACATGCGCTCGGCGACCGCATTGGAGACAAGCACACGGTGCTGGGGCGAGACCACGATGTCGCGTTCGGGCCGCCCCTTTCCCAGAGCATTTGCACGGATCCGGATGGGGCGCAGTTCGGGATTGCGTTCCAGATCCTCCTCCTCGAGATGGCGGCATCCGATCCAGCGGATCGGCTGGTAGCCGTTGTCCATCGTCAGGACGCGGTGCCCTGCGCGGAGGTTTTCCACCGCAACATCGCCCGCCAGCGTGGCAACGGGTGTTCCGGTGGTCAGGCAGGCCAGAGCCACGCCCGGGAAGGTGAAGGTGTCGCCGTTGAGCAGCGTGGCCTGGTTCGTGAAGAACTCCGAGGCCTCGGCCGCAGTCATCGGGACATCGATATTGACGCTCTGGCTCAGCAGCCCGCCATCGACCGTCAGGTGCAGGACACTGCCGTCATAGGCGCTGCTGGGATCGCCGGGGCTCGATTCGTCAAGTTCGATGGTGCGGCCATCGACGATGAACTGGTCGGTGGCCTGCATCCCGGTGGTGTTGAAATTCACCGGCTGGATGCCGAGAACCGACAAGGTCGGCGGATCGTAGGTGAAGGTGCCGGTGCCGAAGGGGCCCGAATAGGCGACGTCGTAGCTGTTCAGCAGGCCGTTGACGATGCCGAGGCTCAGTGTCGAGGCGTCCAGGGTCATGGCGCTGTTGTCGAAGACCTCGAATGTGAAGCCGTTGAGCAGCGAGGCGTCGAGCAGGCCGTTATCGATGGTCAGGTCGCCGCCGTTGATCGCCCGGAAGGTCGGGGAGGCCCCGGCGTTGACGCCGGCGATCGAGGTGATCGTGAGGGTTACGCCATCGACGATCAGCAGGCTGTCGCCAAGCGCCGTGATCTGGACGGTGTCGCCGTCATTGGCGTTGCCATCGTCATAGGTGAAGGTCGAATTTGTGAGCAGGTCGACAGAGAGCAGGGCCATGGCGCTCAGGCCCCGCTAGTCTTGTCGGTCCGGCGCTCGGGTGCCGGCCGTTGCGGTGTCGAGTGTCCCTTGGGCTGGCGGGGGCCGGGATGAGCCCCCGCCGTGAGTGGTGTGCCGGGGAGGGAGGCCTGTATAAGAGCGCTCTGCGCCATGTTTTACTCTCCTGTTTCCAACCCTTGTCGCGGAGGGCCGGACCTCGTTACTGCGGGAGATGCATGGCGGGTTTTGCCGCTCTGGAGATCTCTCATCCCCTATTGAGCGACTCAATTGTGCTATCAATTTGATATTCGAGTAAGGAAACTCGCATTTTGAGAGATATCGTTGTTTTAAAATGATATTTTTTGATCTTCGGTAGGTTTCCAAAGTTAATTGAGTGTTTCGAATGTATGTTTCGCCCTTGGAAATCGTGAATTGAGGCCGAAATGAGGCAGTTCTTATGGTTTGGACGATTCTGAAAAGGTCATAAGCGCTGACAAATATTTATATTTGATATTTATTGGCCTGCAAACGTTTTGCTGCGAATGGAGTTTGCAAAATCGCCATGACTTCGCAGCGCAGTCCTCAAAATTTGCGTATTTGCAAATTGTCCGCCCTCCCGAGGGCGGTTTTTTGCAAATCACCTGCGGTTTTGTGTCATGCTTGGCGGTAACATACTTGCTCCATGCATATCGCGTGCCTAATCAAAATACCCAAAGGCGAGAGGAGGAGCTTTCCCCATGGGCTACAAGGACGTGTACGAGGCCTGGAAATCCGACCCGGAGGGGTTCTGGATGGAGGCCGCTGAGGCGATCGACTGGGACAAGCCGCCGTCGAAGGCGCTCTTCGACAAGGGCGGCGACATGTACGAATGGTTCTCGGACGGCATGGTCAACACCTGCTGGAACGCAGTGGACCGCCATGTCGAGGCCGGGCGCGGCGACGAGATCGCCATCATGCATGAAAGCCCGATCACCCACTCAAGCAAGGGCATCACCTACTCAGAGCTGCGCGACCGCGTTGCCTCACTGGCCGGTGCGCTGAAGATGCGCGGCGTCGAAAAGGGCGACCGGGTCATCATCTACATGCCGATGATCCCCGAGGCGCTCGAGGCGATGCTGGCCTGCGCCCGTCTCGGCGCGGTGCACTCGGTGGTGTTCGGCGGCTTTGCCGCGCATGAATTGGCGGTGCGTATCGACGATTGCACGCCCAAGGCGATCATCGCGTCGAGCTGCGGTCTCGAGCCGGGCCGTGTGGTGCATTACAAGCCGCTGCTCGACGAGGCGATCGAGCAATCGACCCACAAGCCGGAATTCTGCGTGGTGTTCCAGCGCGAGCAGGAGGTGGCCAAGCTGATCGAGGGGCGCGACTTCTCATGGCATGGCTTCCAGTATGGCGTGAAGCCGGCCGAGTGCGTGCCGGTCGAGGGCAATCATCCGGCCTATATCCTCTATACCTCCGGCACCACGGGCCAGCCCAAGGGTGTCGTGCGTTCAACCGCGGGGCATCTCGTCGCGCTGCAATGGACGATGAAGAACATCTACAACATCGAGGCGGGTGATCGTTTCTGGGCCGCCTCGGACGTGGGTTGGGTCGTGGGGCACAGCTACATCTGCTATGGCCCGCTGATCACCGGCGCGCAGACCATCGTCTTCGAGGGCAAGCCCATCGGGACGCCCCACGCCGGCGTTTTCTGGCGCATCATCCAAAACCACCGGGTGAAGAGCTTCTTCACCGCACCGACCGCGCTGCGCGCCATCCGTCGCGCCGATCCCGATGGTGAATGGATCAAGCGCTACAAGCTGCACGACCTGCAGGCGCTGTTCCTCGCCGGCGAGCGGGCGGACCCGAGCACCATCGAATGGGCGCAGAAACACCTGAACGTACCGGTCATCGACCACTGGTGGCAGACCGAGACCGGCTGGGGCATCGCCGCCAACCCGATCGGCATCGAGGAGCTTCCGGTCAAGCTGGGCTCTCCGTCGGTCGCGATGCCGGGCTATGACGTGCGCATCCTCGACGAGGGCGGCCACGAGATGCCGGCGGGCGAGCTTGGCGCCATCGCCATCAAGCTGCCGCTGCCGCCGGGCACGCTGCAGACGCTGTGGCAGGCCGAGGCGCGGTTCAAGAAATCCTACCTCACCCAGTTCCCCGGCTATTACGAGACCGGCGATGCGGGGATGAAGGACGAGGATGGCTATCTCTACATCATGTCGCGCACCGATGACGTCATCAACGTGGCGGGGCACCGGCTGTCGACCGGCGCCATGGAGGAGGTTCTGGCCTCGCACCCGGACGTGGCCGAATGCGCGGTGATCGGCGTCTCGGACGCGCTCAAGGGGCAGATGCCGATGGGCTTCCTCTGCCTCAGCTCCGGTGTGGATCGCGACGAGGCAGAGGTCTGCAAGGAATGCGTCAAGCTGGTGCGTGACCAGATCGGCCCGGTTGCGGCCTTCAAGCTCTGCACCGTTGTGGATCGCCTGCCCAAGACCCGCTCGGGCAAGATCCTGCGCGCCACCATGGTCAAGATCGCCGATGGCGAAGAGTTCAAGATGCCGGCGACGATCGACGATCCGGTCATTCTCGACGAAATCCGCACGGCGCTCGAGGGCATGGGTTACGCCAAGAAGGTACCCGCGTGATCTGGCTCTGCGCCTGACCAGGCAACCAAGACGCCCGCTGTCCCGCAGCGGGCGTTTTTTGTCTCAGCTCTCGTAGAGCTCCAACGGCAGCCCGTCTGGATCGGCGAAAAAGGTGAAGCGCTTGCCGGTCAGCTCATCCGTGCGGATTGGTTCGACCGCCACGCCCTGTGCCTCGAGCCGATGCGCCGCGTCCTCCACATCCGCGACCGAGAAGGCAAGGTGGCGCAGCCCCTTGGCCTCGGGATGGTTAAGGCGGTCGGGCGGGTTGGGGAAGCTGAACAGCTCGATCTGGCCGCCGCCGGGCAGGGCAAGGTCAAGCTTCCAGCTGTCGCGAGCCTCGCGATAGGTCTCGGCGATGATCTCGAGCCCAAGCAGCTCGGTGTAGAACGCCTTGCTGCGGGCGTAGTCGCCGCAGATCACCGCCACGTGGTGAAAGCCTGTGAGCATGGTCCTGTGCCTCCCGTCCGCGACCTGCCTGCAACAGCTACCATAGCGCCCGACAAAAGAAAGACCCCGGGGGAGGGAAACCCCGGGGCCTTCTTACGTGCCTCGCCTGAGAGGGATCAGGCGGCGTGCTTGTGGTAGAACTCGTCGACCTCGCGCTCTGCTTCGTCCTTCGCCAGACCGTAGCGCTCCTGGACAACACCCACGAGCTTGTCGCGGTCGCCTTCGGCGCGGTCGAGATCGTCATCGGTGAGCTCGCCCCACTTGGACTTCGCCTCACCTTTCAGCTGTTTCCATTTGCCTTGGATCACATCCCAGTTCATCGGGTTTCTCCTTTGTCTCGGCTTGGTCCCGCCTCGTCGCGGGGTTCGGACAAGAAACGCCGTTAGCGCGGCCGGAGTTCCGAGCTATCAGACAAATTGTTCGCGGATAAGGCGCTCCTCGAGCCCGTGGCCCGGATCGAACAGCACCCGGTGCGCGACCTTGGGTTCCGAGCGGATCTCGACCCGCAACACGTCGCGCACCGACTGGCTGTCGGCCTCGGCCATCACCGGGCGCTTCTCGGGCTCGAGCACTTCGAAGGTCACGTCGGCGGTCTTGGGCAGCAGGGCGCCGCGCCAGCGGCGGGGGCGGAAGGCGGCGACGGCGGTGAGCGCTAGAACGTCGGCGCCGATCGGCAGGATGGGGCCGTGGGCCGAGTAGTTGTAGGCGGTGGAACCGGCGGGGGTTGCCAGCAGGGCGCCATCGCAGACCAGCTCGGGCATGCGCAACCTGCCATCGACGTAGATCGCCAGCCGCGCCGCCTGCGGGCCGGCGCGCAGCAGCGACACCTCGTTGATCGCCAGCGCCCGGTGCTCGCTGCCGTCGGCGCGGTGGGCGCGCATCGAGAGCGGGTTGATCACCGCCTCCTCGGCGGCGGCCAGTCGCTCTTCGAAGGCGTGCTCGGAATATTCGTTCATCAGGAAGCCCACGGTGCCGCGGTTCATGCCGTAGACCGGGACCGCGAGCGCCTCGGTGCGGTGCAGCGTGTGCAGCATGAAGCCGTCGCCGCCAAGCGCCACGATCACGTCGGCGCCGTCCTCGGCGTGGTTCCCGTAGCGGCGTGTCAGCCCGGCCAGCGCGGCCTGTGCGATGGGCGCGTTGGACGCGCAGAAGGCAATTTTCAGCGACATGGGTTTCCTTGGACTGTCACGCCGTTCCGAAACAATCACAACTTCCCGGAACCCGCCAGTACCGTCGCCCCTCTACCGGAACAATGCCGCTTTGATCCCTTTGCGCGCGCGCCGCTTTCCTTTACGTAGGCGCCACGTGACGAATCCATGACACCGGAGACCTGCCTCATGAACGCCCCGCACCGCGATGACGGCTTCTTCACCCAGTCGCTTTCCGAGCGCGACCCCGAGCTTTTCGCCTCCATCACCGGCGAACTCGGCCGTCAGCGCGACGAGATCGAACTGATCGCATCCGAGAACATCGTCTCCCGCGCCGTTATGGAAGCGCAGGGCTCGGTGATGACCAACAAATACGCCGAAGGTTACCCCGGACGCCGCTACTACGGTGGCTGTGACTGGGTCGACGTGGCCGAAAACCTCGCCATCGACCGTGCCAAAGAGCTCTTCGGCTGCGAGTTTGCCAACGTGCAGCCGAACTCCGGCAGCCAGGCCAACCAAGGCGTGTTCACCGCGCTGATCCAGCCCGGCGACACCATCCTCGGCATGTCGCTCGACGCCGGTGGCCACCTGACCCACGGCGCCAAGCCGAACCAGTCGGGCAAGTGGTTCAACGCCGTGCAATACGGCGTGCGTCAGCAGGACAACATGCTGGACTACGACCAGGTCCAGGAACTGGCCAACGAGCACAAGCCCAAGCTGATCATCGCCGGCGGCTCGGCCATCCCGCGCCAGATCGACTTCGCCAAGATGCGCGAGATCGCCGACAGCGTGGGCGCCTACCTGCATGTCGACATGGCGCACTTCGCCGGCCTCGTGGCGGCGGGCGAGCACCCCTCGCCGTTCCCGCACGCGCATGTCGTGACCACCACCACCCACAAGACCCTGCGCGGTCCCCGTGGCGGCATGATCCTCACCAATGACGAGGCCATCGCCAAGAAGGTCAACTCGGCGATCTTCCCGGGCATTCAGGGCGGTCCGCTGATGCATGTCATCGCCGGCAAGGCCGTGGCCTTCGGCGAAGCGCTGAAGCCCGAGTTCAAGACCTATGCCAAGCAGGTCATCGCCAATGCGCAGGCGCTGTCGGACCAGCTGATCAAGGGCGGTCTCGACACCGTGACCCACGGCACCGACACCCACGTGGTGCTGGTCGACCTGCGCCCCAAGGGCGTGAAGGGCAACGCCACCGAGAAGGCTCTGGGCCGGGCGCACATCACCTGCAACAAGAACGGCGTGCCGTTCGATCCGGAAAAGCCGACCGTGACCTCGGGCATCCGTCTTGGGTCGCCGGCGGGCACCACCCGCGGCTTTGGCGAGGACGAGTTCCGCCAGATCGCCGACTGGATCATCGAGGTGGTCGACGGTCTCGCCGCCAATGGCGAAGAGGGCAATTCCGAGGTCGAGGCCAAGGTGCGCGGTGAGGTGACCGAGTTCCTCAAGAGCTTCCCGATCTACCCGACGCTCTGAGAGCGAGTGTCCGGTCGCCCGACGGCCGGGATGACATCGAAAGCGCCCTCGCGGATCTCCTCGGGGGCGTTTTCCTTTGATGGTACCGCGGCGGTCAGTCCCGCCGGTCGCGACCCCGCTGGCGGTGATCCAAGGTCGTGGTGTCGCGCCCGCCCGAGCGCGGCAGCTCCGCCCCCAAGCCGACCTGTCGCGCCAGCCGCTCGGCGGGGAGATCGGGTCTCCGCGAGGCAAAGCCCTCGAGCGCATGCCGCGCCAGCGGGACGTGGCCTGCCGCCACCGCGCGGGCCAGCACGCTCCGGACATAGCTCTTGTGGTTCCGACGTACCCGGATCATGCGGAAGAACTCTGCGTCGGTCAGCGTGCCGTCGATCGCCTCTCGCACCACCGTCCCGAGCAACCCCCAGAATGCAAGATAGCGCGGGATCTTGTGGCCGACGAACGGGCAGCGGAGGTGGACGACGCCCCGCGCCGTGAGCCGGTCCGCATGGCGGCGGTCCTCTGGCATGCTCGGGTCGTAGAACACCAGCGCCTCGCACAGGTGGTGCGTGGTCACGGCGGCGTCGGCGTAGCGCGGCTCGTCCCAGTCGCCCCGTAGCCTCGCATTGTCGTAGCGGCGCTCCCACGGCACCAGCGCCGGCGACAGCGTGGTCTGCGGCGAAAACGCGATGGCCCGGGCGCGCGGGCAGGCGCTGGCATAGGTGAGCGCGCCATAGCCGCCCATCGAGCTGCCGTAGAACACCACGTTGTCGAAGCGGTCAAAGAAGCCGCTGTCCCGCAGCTCGTCGAAGAAATCGCAGAGCTGACGGTGCCGGAACCAGTCGTTGCGCCGCTTCATCATTATGCCGAGATGCGAATGGCCCTGTTTCGCGACGAACTGATATGCCCACGGGTAGCGCGGCACCGGCATGTCGCGGCTCTTCATGTTGTCGAAGGTGACGACCAGGGTGCTGCCGCGTTGGAAATGCACCGCGGAATGACGGTCGAAGTCGCGAAAGAAGCCGCCGGATGTCGCCGTGGCCTCGATTGCCGCCCTGCGGAACTTGCGGGGAAGAGGCATCCCGACCGTGCCTTCCTGACCTTGCTGACTGCCTGAACCGCCCGGCTCTGCGCGCGCGA
Source organism: Salipiger bermudensis (assembly GCF_017309175.1). Lineage (NCBI taxonomy): Bacteria > Pseudomonadati > Pseudomonadota > Alphaproteobacteria > Rhodobacterales > Roseobacteraceae > Salipiger > Salipiger bermudensis. Next base: position 54,347 of record NZ_JAEKJV010000001.1, read on the forward strand.
GGTGGCGCGCCGGGCGGGGTGACGGAAGGCTATCATCGCAGATCGGGAAAAGGCCCGAGGGGGCCGTAACACAGCGCGCAAGGTGTTGCCGGAATGTCAGATCCCGCGATGCGCGCTGCTGGGTGCTACCGCGACGCATGTGCCGCGGTAGCGTATTCGGGTGGCTCAGGCCGGGTTCTTGGCGTAGCGCAGGTAGGGCAGCTTGATGTCCAGCTCGCCGTATTTGTCGGCCGCCGCCGCGTCATCGAGCGATAGCGCCACGATCACGTCCTGGCCCGTCTCCCAGTTGGCGGGCACGGCGAGCGGCTGCTCGTAGGTGCGCTGCAGGCCGTCGAGGGCGCGCAGCACCTCGGCGAAGTTGCGGCCCACCGACATCGGGTAGGTCATCATCAGCTGCACCTTCTTGTTGGGCGCAATGATGAAGACCGAGCGCACGGTGGCGCTGTCGGCGGGGGTGCGGCCGTCGGGCAGGTAGGCATCGGCGGGCAGCATGTCGAGCGCCTTGGCCAGCTTCAGGTCATCGTCGGCCACGATCGGGAAACCCGCCGAGGCGCCGGAGGTGGACTCGATGTCGCCCTTCCATTTCTTGTGCTCCTCGACGCCGTCGACCGAGATGCCCATTACCTTGGTGCCGCGCTTGGCCCATTCGTCGGCCAGCTGCGCCACGGCACCGAACTCGGTGGTGCAGACAGGCGTGAAGTCCTTCGGGTGCGAGAACAGGATCGCCCAGCTGTCGCCGATCCAGTCGTGCAGGTCGTACTCGCCAAGGTCGGTGACGACGTGGAGGTTGGGAATCTCGTCGTTGATGCGCAGTGCCATGGGACTCTCCTTTCGCATGACGTCCGGTTTGGACGGTCTGTCTCCATTCTACGTACTACCTCGATGCTTGATGTAAAGACCCCCGCTTGCGGCGGGCCGGGACGCGTGACAGAGTGCCGCCACGGGGAAATTTGATCAAATCTCAATGAAGGAAGACTCCCATGATCGAGAAGCGTCAGTTCTACATCGACGGCGCGTGGACCGAGGCGCTTGACGGGCGCGACCACGAGGTGATCGATCCGGCGACCGAAGAGGCCTGCGCGATCATCGCGCTCGGCGGTCAGGCCGATACCGACGCTGCCGTGGCCGCGGCCAAGCGCGCGCTGCCCGGCTGGATGGCGACAACCGCCGCCGAGCGTATCGCGCTCGTCGAGAAGCTGCTGGCAGTCTACAAGTCCCGCGCCGAGGAACTGGCGCAGGCCATGAGCCTCGAGATGGGCGCCCCGATCGCGCTGGCGCGCGCCAACCAGGTCGGTGCAGGGCTGTTTCACCTGCAGAACTTCGTCAACGCCGCCAAGGAATTCGACTTCGAGGCGCCGTTCTCGGAGGCGCATCCCGATACCCACATGATCCACGAGGCAATAGGCGTCTGCGCGCTGATCACGCCGTGGAACTGGCCGATGAACCAGATCACGCTGAAGGTCGGCGCGGCGGCGATTGCCGGCTGCACAATGGTGCTGAAACCCTCAGAGGAGAGCCCGCTCTCGGCGCTGCTCTTCGCCGAGTTCATGGACGAGGCCGGTTTCCCGAAGGGCGTGTTCAACCTCGTCAACGGTGACGGCGCGGGCGTCGGCACGCAGCTCTCGGGGCATCCGGATGTCGACATGGTAAGCTTCACCGGTTCGACCCGCGCCGGCCGTGCGATCTCCAGGACCGCCGCCGAGACGCTCAAGCGCGTGCATCTTGAATTGGGGGGCAAGGGCGCCAACCTGATCTTCGCCGATGCCGACGACACCGCGGTGAAGCGCGGCGTGATGCATATGATGCAGAACTCGGGCCAGAGCTGCAACGCGCCTTCGCGGATGATGGTCGAGGCGCCGATCTACGACCGCGTGGTCGAAGAGGCGGCCGCCGTCGCACAGACCGTCACGGTGAACGCGCCCTCCGAGGATGGCAAGCATATCGGTCCGGTGGTGAACGCCACCCAGTACGAGAAGATCCAGGGCCTGATCGAGACCGGGATCAAGGAAGGCGCGCGGCTCGTCGCCGGCGGCCCGGGCCGTCCCGAGGGCTTCAACAAGGGCTTCTACGTGCGCCCCACCGTGTTCGCCGACGTGACACCGGACATGACCATCGCCAACGAAGAGATCTTCGGCCCGGTGCTCTCGATCATGAAGTTCGAGACCGAGGCCGAGGCGGTCGAGGTCGCCAATGACACGCCCTATGGCCTGACGAACTATGTTCAGAGCCAGGATGTCGACCGCCGCCACCGTCTGGCGCGGCAGCTCCGGTCGGGCATGGTCGAGATGAACGGCAAGAGCCGTGCCCCCGGCGCGCCCTTCGGCGGCATGAAGCAGTCGGGCAATGGTCGCGAGGGTGGCCTCCTCGGCATCCACGACTTCCTCGAGATCAAGGCGGTCAGCGGCTGGGCCGCGGAATAAGCCTCGCTCGGGGCGGCAGCACACCGCCGCCGCCCCGCACCGCGCCCTGATCTTCTCTACGTTCCAAAATACTCACGGCCCGGCTTCACCGCCGGGCCTCGCCTCCCAGAAAAAGGCACCCCCTCCGGGCCTGCCCTGATCATCTCTTCGGACCAAGCCACTCACGCCGCCACGCAGTCCGCCCCTCCGGACTCCTCGCGCAGCCCCTATCTTCTCTACGTTGACAAATACTCACGGCCCGACCTCCCCGCCGGGTCGCTCCTTTCAGACGAGGGCACCCCTCCGGGACTGCCCTGATCTTCTCTACGTCAATAAATACTCACAGCCCGAACCGCACCGCCGGGCGCGCCGTCTCAGAACGGGGCCTTGGCGCGGAACTTCACCCCGATGCCGCTTTCGGGGTGGTGCAGCCGCAGTTCCTCGGCGTGCAGCATCATGCGCGGATACTCCGCTGCGGTCTCGGGGGCGTAGAGCGGGTCGCCAATGATCGGATGTCCGAGCGCCAGCATGTGCACCCGCAGCTGGTGGCTGCGCCCGGTGACCGGGTGCAGGCGGACGCGGCTTTCGGCGTCGCTGGCCTTGGTCACCTTGTACTCGGTCAGCGCGGGCTTGCCGGTCTCGTGGCAGACTTTCTGCAGCGGCCGGTTCGGCCAGTCGACGATCAGCGGCAGATCCACACTGCCGGTCTTCGGTTCGAGCCTGCCGGCGACGCGGGCGATATATGTCTTGCGGGTTTTGCGGGTCTCGAACTGCTGGCCGAGGTGGCGCTGCGCGTGGGCGGTGAGCGCGAAAACCATGACACCCGAGGTGTCGCGGTCGAGCCGGTGCACCAGCCGCACCGTCGGGAAGGCGCGCTCGAGCCGCGCGATCAGGCAATCGGCCAGCTCCGGCCCCTTGCCGGGCACCGAGAGCAGGCCCGCGGGCTTGTCGACGACCAGAAGGTCGCTGTCCTCATGCAGGATCGGGATCTCGCCCTGGGGCGGGGAATAGACATCGCTCATGCCGCCCCATGTGGCGCAGCCGCGCCGTCATCGCAAGGCTCGAGGCGCCATCCGTTGCCGTGAAGACCCGACACTGAGCCGAGCGGTGCGCCGCCGGCCCTGTTAGCGCCTGCGGGCTTGCCACTCGTCTCGCCTGCGCGCTACACCCCTTGCGACAGTCATTTCAAAGGACCTCTCCATGTCGATCCCCACGGATTTCAATGACCGCATGTTGTCTCTGGGCCTGGCCCGCGTGGCCGAACAGGCCGCGATCGCGTCAGCCAAGCTGATCGGCCATGGCGACGAGAAGGCCGCCGACCAGGCTGCCGTGAACGCGATGCGCGACCAGCTCAACAAGCTCGACATCAAGGGCGTCGTGGTGATCGGCGAGGGCGAGCGCGACGAGGCGCCGATGCTCTACATCGGCGAAGAGGTCGGCACCGGCGAGGGCCCGGGCGTGGACATCGCGCTCGACCCGCTCGAAGGCACCACCCTGACCGCCAAGGATATGCCCAACGCGCTCACCGTGATCGCCATGGGGCCGCGCGGCTCGATGCTGCACGCCCCCGACGTCTACATGGACAAGCTGGCCATCGGCCCGGGCTTTGACGAGGATGTCGTCACCCTCGACATGACCCCGACCCAGCGGGTCGAGGCGCTGGCCGCGGCCAAGGGCTGCAAGACCACCGACATCACCTGCTGCGTGCTCGAGCGCCCGCGCCACGAGGAGATGATCGCCGAGATCCGCTCCACCGGTGCGGCGATCCGCCTGATCACCGACGGCGACGTGGCCGGGGTCATGCACTGCGCCGAGGCGCACCTGACCGGCATCGACATGTACATGGGCTCGGGCGGCGCGCCGGAAGGCGTTCTGGCGGCGGCGGCTCTCAAGTGCATGGGCGGCCAGATGTACGGCAAGCTGATGTTCCGCAACGACGACGAGCGCGGTCGCGCCGCCAAGGCCGGAATCACCGATCTCGACAAGATCTACAAGCGCGACGAGATGGTCACCGCCGACGTGATCTTCGCTGCCACCGGCGTCACCAACGGCTCGATCCTGTCGGGCATCAAGCGCGAACCGGGCTGGATCACCACCGAGACCATCCTGATGCGCTCGAAGACCGGCTCGGTCCGCCGGGTGATCTACCGCAACCCGTTCGAATGACGCCATGCCCGGCTTTGATGCCGTGACGTGAGTATTTGCAAACGTGAAGAAGCAGGGGGCGGCGTTCCGTTCCCTGCTTTTTCGCTTTATGGCAGGCGTGAGACAGGCAGAGGGGAACGATTGGGCATGAGCTATCTCGGGGTCGAGGCATCGCTGACCGGGCGCCGCTGGGTCGGGCCGGGAGTCGAGCAGGAGCGGCAGGCGGAAGCGCTGGCGCAGCAGAGCAACCTGCCGCGCGGGCTGTGCCAGGTGCTGGCGCGCCTCGGGGTCGAGGCGCCGGAGGTGGCCGGCTATCTCGCGCCGACGCTGCGTGACCTGCTGCCGGATCCGCGCTCGCTTCGTGACATGGAGACCGCTGCCACGCGGGTTCTGGCGGCTGTGAATCGGCGCGAGCGCATCGCGGTGTTCGCCGATTACGACGTAGATGGCGGGACCTCGGCGGCGCTGCTGCTCGACTGGCTGCATCAGCTTGGGCTCGGCGCGACGCTTTATATTCCCGACCGCATCGACGAGGGCTACGGCCCGAACGAGCCGGCGATGGAGAAGCTGGCCTCGGGGCATGACCTGATCATCTGCGTCGATTGCGGCACGCTCTCGCACGGGCCGATCGCCGCGGCGAAGGGGGCGGACGTGGTGGTGCTCGACCACCACCTCGGCGGCGAGACGCTGCCCGATTGCGTGGCGGTGGTGAACCCCAACCGGCAGGACGAGGACGGCGCGCTGGCGCATCTTTGCGCGGCCGCCGTGGTCTTCCTGATGCTGGTGGAGTGCGGCCGGCAGATGCGCGAGGCAGGCCAGCGCGGGCCCGACCTGATGGCGATGCTGGATCTCGTGGCGCTGGCCACGGTGGCGGATGTCGCGCCGCTCAAGGGCGTCAACCGGGCGCTGGTGCGGCAGGGCCTTGCGGTGATGGCGCGGCGCGCGCGGCCGGGGCTTGTCGCGCTGTCGGACGTGGCGCGGCTCGACACGGCGCCGTCTTCATATCATCTGGGCTACGTGCTGGGGCCGCGGGTCAATGCCGGCGGTCGCATCGGGCAGGCCGATATCGGCGCCCGGCTGCTGGCCAGCCGCGACCGGCACGAGAGTGAGGCGCTGGCGGCGCGGCTCGACCAGCTCAACACCGAGCGCCGCGAGGTCGAGGAGGCAGTGCGTGCCGCGGCGCTGGCGCAGGCCGAGGCGCGCGGGCTCGACGCGCCGCTGGTCTGGGCGGCGGGCGAGGGCTGGCACCCGGGCGTCGTCGGCATCGTCGCCTCGCGCCTGAAGGAGCTGACCAACCGTCCGGCGGTGGTGATCGGCCTCGACGGCGACGAGGGCAAGGGCTCGGGCCGCTCGGTCTCGGGCGTCGATCTGGGCGCCAGCATTCAGCGTCTGGCGGCGGATGGTCTGCTGCTGAAGGGCGGAGGGCACAAGATGGCCGCGGGCCTGACGGTGGCGCGGGACGGGCTCGAGGCCGCGATGGAGCGGCTCTCCGAGCTCCTGGCGAAGCAGGGCGCGGGGCAGGGCGGGGCAGCCGACCTGAAGCTCGACGGACTGCTGATGCCGGGCGCGGCCAATATCGAGCTCTGCGAGCAGATGGAGCAGGCCGGCCCGTTCGGAGCCGGCGCGCCGGCGCCGCGCTTTGCCATGCCCGACGTGCAGGTGGGCTTTGCCAAGCAGGTGGGCTCGGGGCATCTCAAGGTTTCGTTCGGTGACGGGCTCGGGGCAAAGATCGACGCGATCTGCTTCGGCGCCTTCGACGGCCCGCTGGGGCAGGCGCTCTGCGACCACCGGGGGCGGCGATTCCACGTCGCCGGTCGGCTCGAGATCAACGAGTGGAACGGGCGGCGCTCGGTGCAGATGCGACTGGAGGATGCGGCGCCGGCGGAGGGTTGAGGAAATTCGGCATAAGGGCTTGAAAAATAGTCATATATTCCGCTCGTGGTGGGGCGGAAGGCATGAGAGAAAAATATGAAAATTGGGCTTGCGGCTGCGCACGCAATTCCCTAAAACCCGCGTCACGCTTCGGCTCTGGCCCGTTCGTCTATCGGTTAGGACGCCAGGTTTTCAACCTGGAAAGAGGGGTTCGATTCCCCTACGGGCTGCCACCGAAGCGCAAGTCGACGACCTGATCGTCGCAGAGTGGCCCGTTCGTCTATCGGTTAGGACGCCAGGTTTTCAACCTGGAAAGAGGGGTTCGATTCCCCTACGGGCTGCCACTTGTTCCCAGAAAATCAGAACTTCCGCCGAGCGCGCCTTTCGTGCCTGTCCTGCTGTCGTCCCCGTATGGAGGCAGCCCGCGCAGGCCCTTGACGGGGCGGGCCGGGCCGGAAACAACGTTGGCAAGTGTCATGCCGGCCGAGAGGAGAGGCAGATGAAATTCCGTTTTCCCATCGTCATCATCGATGAGGATTTCCGCTCCGAGAACACCTCGGGCCTGGGCATCCGGGCGCTGGCCGACGCCATCGAAAGCGAGGGCTTCGAGGTGCTGGGCGTCACCGGATACAGCGACCTGAGCCAGTTCGCCCAGCAGCAGAGCCGGGCCAGCGCCTTCGTGCTGTCGATCGACGACGAGGAATTCACCCCGGGCCCGGATCTCGACCCGGCGGTGCTCAACCTGCGGACCTTCATCGAGGAAGTGCGCTGGAAGAACGCCGACGTGCCGATCTATGTCTATGGCGAGACCAAGACCTCGCGCCACCTGCCCAACGACATCTTGCGCGAGCTGCACGGCTTCATCCACATGTTCGAGGATACGCCGGAATTCGTCGCGCGGCACATCATCCGCGAGGCGAAGAGCTATCTCGAAGGCATCCAGCCGCCCTTCTTCAAGGAGCTGCTCGACTATGCCGAGGATGGCTCCTACTCGTGGCACTGCCCCGGCCACTCGGGGGGCGTGGCCTTCCTGAAATCGCCGATCGGGCAAATGTACCACCAGTTCTACGGTGAGAACATGCTGCGCGCCGACGTGTGCAACGCCGTCGAGGAACTGGGCCAGCTGCTCGATCACAACGGCGCCATCGGCGCTTCCGAGCGCAACGCGGCGCGGATCTTCAACGCCGATCACTGCTTCTTCGTGACCAACGGCACCTCGACCAGCAACAAGATGGTCTGGCATCACAGCGTGGCGCCGGGCGACGTGGTGGTGGTTGACCGCAACTGCCACAAGTCGATCCTGCACTCGATCATCATGACCGGCGCGATCCCGGTCTTCCTGCGCCCGACCCGCAACCATTGGGGCATCATCGGGCCAATCCCGCGCGCCGAGTTCGAGCCTGAGTCGATCAAGGCCAAGATCCGCGACAACCCGCTGCTCGAGGGCTACGACGCCGAGGCGGTGCAGCCGCGCATCATGACGCTGACCCAGTCGACCTATGACGGCGTGCTCTACAACACCGAAGAGATCAAGCGCCTGCTCGACGGCTGGGTCGAGAACCTGCATTTCGACGAGGCCTGGCTGCCGCATGCCGCCTTCCATCCGTTCTACGGCACCTATCACGCCATGGGCCGCAAGCGCGGGCGGACCGAGAAATCGGTGACCTATGCCACCCAGTCGGTGCACAAGCTGCTTGCCGGTATCAGTCAGGCCAGCCACGTGCTGGTGCAGGATTCCCAAACCACCAAGCTCGACCGGCATCTCTTCAACGAGAGCTACCTGATGCACACCTCCACCAGTCCGCAATACTCGATCATCGCGAGCTGCGACGTGGCGGCGGCGATGATGGAGCCGCCGGGAGGCACCGCGTTGGTCGAGGAGAGCCTCGACGAGGCGCTCGATTTCCGCCGGGCCATGCGCAAGGTCGACGAGGAGTACGGCGACGACGAATGGTGGTTCAAGGTCTGGGGGCCGGACGATCTTGCCGAGGAGGGCATCGGCCGCACCCGCGACTGGGAACTCAAGAAGACCGATGCCGAGGGGCTCGAGACCGGTGGCGGCGACAGCTGGCACGGCTTCGGCGACATGGCGCCGGGCTTCAACATGCTTGACCCGATCAAGGCGACGATCATCACCCCCGGCCTCGATATCGAGGGCAATTTCGGCGACAGCGGCATCCCGGCGTCGATCGTGTCGAAATACCTCACCGAGCATGGCGTGGTGGTCGAGAAGACCGGCCTCTACAGCTTCTTCATCATGTTCACCATCGGCATCACCAAGGGCCGCTGGAACACGCTTCTCGCGGCGTTGCAGCAGTTCAAGGACGATTTCGACAAGAACCAGCCGCTGTGGCGGGTGATGCCGGAGTTTTGCGCCAAGCAGCCCCGCTACGAGAAAATGGGGCTGCGCGATCTCTGCCAGCACGTGCACCGGATGTATGCCAAGTACGACGTGGCGCGGCTCTCGACCGAGATCTATCTCAGCGATCACCGCCCGGCGATGACGCCCTCGGAGGCGTTCTCGCATATCGCGCGTCGCAAGACCGACCGGGTGGGCATCGACGAGCTCGAGGGGCGCATCACCACCAGCCTCGTGACGCCCTACCCGCCGGGCATCCCGCTGCTGATCCCGGGCGAGGTGTTCAACGCCAAGATCGTCGACTACCTGCGCTTCAACCGCGAGTTTGCACGTGAGTGCCCGGGCTTCGAGACCGATATCCACGGCCTTGTTGCGGAAGTGGGCGAGGACGGTCAGACCCGGTACTTCGCCGATTGCGTCGCCGAGTGAGCGGGCCAGCCCAAGATTTTTCGTACGAAAAATCTTGGGCGCGCGATGATCGGGACCATGTCCCCGCCGCCAGTGCACGCGCCTCGGTCCTGCCGGGGCGCGTTTTTCGTGCCAGTGTCGGGATCGGGAACATGACGCGTGACCCGGAGCGATGTCCCATGCCATCCTGATACGGACGGAGCGGCCGTAGGAGGGGCGCTCGGGGTGCAGGGGAGCATGACATGGGACAACCGCTGAGTTCGATCACCATCGTGGGAGGAGGCACCGCCGGCTGGCTGGCCGCGGTCTATCTCAGGCGGGCCTGCGCCGAGCGGATCCGCATCACGCTGATCGAGTCTCCGAATATTCCGACCGTCGGCGTGGGAGAGGCGACGGTGCCGCAGATGCCATTTACGCTGCGCCAGATCGGGCTCGACGAGCGCACCTTCTTTCGCCGCTGCGACGCGACCTTCAAGACCGGGGTGATGTTCCGGAACTGGAACACCGACCGCAGCGGAAAGCTCGTCTCTTACCTTAACCCGTTCTCCAACGCGCCGTCGCTCGACGGGGTGAGCATCGGCAACCATTTCCATGCCTTCGGCGCGGGCAAGCGCGACTATGTCAGTTGCTACTCGCCCTATGCTCACATGGCGAAGGCCTTCAAGGCGCCATTTTCGTTCAAGGACCCCAAGGCCGACCCGATGCCCAAGCCGGCTTACGCGTATCACCTCAACGCCGTGGCCTTCGCAAAGCTGCTGGCAGAGGTCGGCACCGAGCGTGGCATCGAGCACATCCTCGACGATGTCGATGATGTCGAGCTTGACGAGCGCGGCTACGTCGCGGCGTTGCAGCTGCGCGAGCGCGGGCGGCATCCGGTCGAACTGGTGATCGACTGCACCGGCTTTCGCGGTCGGATCATCCGCGAGGCGCTGGACGAGCCGTTCGAGGATTACAGCGACTATCTTGGCAACGACCGCGCCATGGCGCTGCAGATTCCGCACACGAACCCTGAGAAGCTTCCCCCCTTCACCAGCTCCACCGCGCTTGGCGCCGGCTGGTCATGGAGCGTGCCGCTCTTCAACCGGGTGGGCACGGGCTACGTGTTCTCGTCGGCGCACCGCACCGACGACGAGGCCCGGGACGAGTTCCTCGCCCATCTCGGCGCTGCCGCCCCGCCCGGCTCGGAGCCGCGGGTGATCCCGATGCGCATCGGGCGCTCGCGCCGGGCCTGGGTGAAGAACTGCATCGCGATGGGCCTGTCGGGAGGTTTCATCGAGCCGCTGGAATCGACGGCGATCCACATGATCGACCAGAGCATCCGGATGCTGCTCTTCAACATGCCGAGCACGGATTACGAGGCGCCCGTCCGGCGTCGCTTCAACCGCCTCGTCGATGACCTTTACGGAGAGGTGCGGGATTTCATTTGCATGCACTACCGGATGGGCAACCGCGAGGACAGCGCCTACTGGATCGACGCCCGGACAGAACTGAAGATCACCGACCGGCTGGCGGAGAATCTCGAGCTCTGGCAATATCAGCTGCCGACGCAGCACGACCTCGAAAGCGCGCAGCTCTTCACGCATGACACTTACCAGACCGTGCTTTTCGGGAAGCGATGCTATGAAAATGGCTACGGGGCCGAGCGGCTGAACACGCCGCGCGAGGTCCGGGCGGGCTCGTGGAAGGCCTATCTGCGCGATGCTGATATCCGTTTTGCAAAGATCGTGGACTACAAGGGCGATCATCACCGGCTCCTGATGGCGCTCCGGGGAGAGCTGGAGCCCGGCGCTGCCCGCAAGACACCGGCCGTGGTGGCGGCCAGGACAGGCTCCTGTCTCAAGGAAACGCCGGTGCTGTTCTGAGCGCGGGGCGCGCAAGATTTTTCGTACGAAAAATCTTGGCCCTTGGCCGCGGATCAGCCGGGCCGGCGCCGGACCGCGACGTGGTGGCGGTCATCCAGTGTCGAGAGCAGGATCGCGAGGGCGATGCCGACGCTGGCGCCGAGCAGCGTATCGAGCACCCGCTCGGGGGCCATGCCGGCTCCGGCCGCCGCCGGCGCGGCGAGATGGCTCATCAGCAGCGCCATCGGTGTGATGAAGACTTGCCCTAACCCGTAGTTCGAGCCAATCACCAGCTCGGTTGCGAATTGCAGGGCGAATAGCAGCGCGATGATGGTCCAGACGGAAGGCTCCTGCACCAGGATCAGCCAGGCGAAGGTCGCGCCGACCACGGCGCCGGCCATGCGTTGCAGCGCCCGGTGGAAATTGATGTGCAGCTGCGGTCCCTGAAGCACCGCCAACGCGCCCATGGCGGCCCAGACCGGGTGATCGGCCCCGAGCGCATGGCTGACCAGAAGCGCGATAAGGGCGCCCAGAACGATGCGCAGCGATGCGGTCAGGCGATGGCCCATCGGTCGCGCGGCCTCGCTGGGGAAGCGGCGGGTCTCGTCGGGCAGGTGGCGCAACCACTCGGTCAGCCCGCAGATCGCCCAGGCGAGAAGCGCCACGGCGCCGGTGGCCGCGCCGCGCGCCAGCACCTCGGCGCCCGATCCGACAGGGGCCAGAGCGGCGCCCGCAGCGAAGACGAAGATCAGTGCGCCCGGCGGGCCGAAGCGCCCGGTCACGGCGATGAAGAAATAGAGCCCGCAGGCCAGTGCCAGCAGCAAGAGTTCAAGCAGCGGCGGCACGCCGAGCCAGCTCGCGGTCGACATCGCCAGCACTGCCGAGACCTGGCAGAGCGCCGCCAGCAGCACGACGCGGTTGCGCCCCTTGGTGGCCTCGAACCGGCCGAACAGTGCCACCAGCGCCCCGAGCGCAGCAAAGCCGATCAGGTGCGCGAAGGCCGAGAGGTGAAACAGCGGCAGGGCGATGGCCACGGTCAGCGCAGCCTGGAACCCGGCGAGGCAGGAGTTGCGTAGGGACGGCTGTGCCTGAAAGGCCAGACTGCCGCGCAGCGCGTCCGCGCGCAGCAGGTGGCGGGCGACGTCGATGCGGCGGGGGCGCTCAAGCGCGGGATCGGTGGTGCTCATCTGTCGGTCTCCTGTCTGTCGGTTCCCTGCCGGGCCTCGAGCCTTGCCTCGATGCGGGCGAACTGCGCCAGCATGGTCTCGATCTCGGCATCGCTGAGATCGGCGAGCAGCTCTTCCTCGGCGCGGGCAAGCTCGGCGCGGATCTCGGCGACGCGCTGCGTTCCGGCGGCGGTAAGGTGGATCAGGCGTGCGCGGCCGTCATCGGGGTCTGGGCGGCGCTCGATCAGGCCGTCGCGCACATGGATGTCGAGCACCCGCACGAGGCTGGAGCCGTCGACGCCGACCAGCGCGGCGAGCGCCTTTTGGGGAATGCCGCCGCCGGTCTCGGCCAGATGCACGAGCGGCACCCACGTGGCATCGGTCAGGCCGTTGCCGGCAAGATGGGCGTCGAGCGCTCGGCGCCAGCGTCGGGCGAGCAGCGAGAACCGGATTCCGAGCCGGTAGCGAGGGGAGGAGGGGGGCGTGGTCATGCACGCGATCTAGCATATTTAAATTGATTTGCAATTCAATCTATATGGAGGCCGTCCAAGTTTCGGGCGTCGCAGGTAATCTCGTTGTACTCGGAGCATCAGACCCGGCTGTGCGTCACGTCAGGGCAGGTGGCTCACTTCTTGGATCTGAACAGTGATACCGTTTGCAAGCACATGCGCTTGTCCCTATCGTTTCAGTCCAGCCATGCCGCCGCGTGGCGGCATGGGTCTGGCATCGGACCTCACACTGGAGAACTTGTTGCTACGCCGTCAGTCTCCGAACTTTGACAAGAATTCCTTCCTTTCCGGGCCCAGCGAGATGGCCCGCCGCATTCGCGAGTTCGACTGGTCAGAGCATCCGCTTGGCCCGTCCGAAGACTGGCCAGCGGCGCTGCGCTCGGCGCTGGGTATCGCGCTGAACTCGGCCTTTCCGACCTGTATCTACTGGGGGCCGGAGCTGCGCCTGCTCTACAATGACAGCTGGTCGCACATTCCCGGCCCGCGCCACCCCGGCTGTCTCGGTGAACCCGCCGCCGAGGTCTGGTCGGACATCTGGCACATCATCGAGCCGCAGTTCGCCCAGGCGATCAGCACCGGGGAAGGCGTCTATTTCCGGGACCAGATGCTGCCGATGCGCCGCTTCGGGGTCGAGGAAGAGACCTACTGGACCTACAATTTCACCCCGATCCGCGACGATGACGGTTCCATCGGCGGCGTCTTCAACTCCGGCAACGAGACCACGCGGCAGGTTCTTCAGCAGGAAAACACCCGTTTCCTGCTCGAGCTGAGCGATGTGTTCCGCAACGTGACGGACCTTGCCGAGCTTCGGCGGCGCTCGATCGCCATGCTGGGCGCGCATCTCGGTGTCGACCGGGTCGGTCTGCGAGAAAGGGTGCAGGACGGGCTGCGCGCCAAGATGCCCGTGATCGAGCAGTGGGCGGCCGAAGGTGTGCCGCCTGTGCCGTCCGGGATGGCGCGCGCGCCGATCCTCGACGCGGCCTGGCAGCAGTTGCTCGACGGTCGCGTGATCCGGCTCGACGGCACCGATCCGACCCGCGCCGCCATCGACCGGACGGTGCTCGACAGCCTGAACTGCGAGGCCGCGCTGGCGGTGCCGTGGGTCGAGGACGGGCGCACCGAGGCGATCCTCTTCGTGCATTCCTGCAAGGCGCGGCACTGGACCGATCTCGAGCTCGAGACGGTCGAGCAGGTGCTGTCGCGGATGAAGGCGTTGATGGACCGCGCCCGCGCCGCCGAACGCGAACGGCTGATGTCGGACGAGATCAATCATCGCTCGCGCAACCTGCTTGCGGTGGTACAGGGCATCGTGCGGCTGGCGCGGCCCGAAGAGCCCGAAGTGATGCGCGCCAAGTTGATCGACCGGCTGAGCGCGCTGGCGCAGAACCACTCGTTGCTTGCCGATCAGCGCTGGGAGCCGGTGGCCCTCTCCCGCCTGCTGTCGCAGGAGCTTGCGCCTTATGCCGGCGGGGGAGAGATCAGGGTGAGCATGAGCGGCCCTGCGGTGGTGCTGAGCTCGGAGGAATGCCAGATGCTCGGCATGGTGGTGCACGAGCTGGTGACCAATGCCTCGAAGCACGGTGCGCTCAAGGACGCGGGCGGGGCGCTCGACGTGAGCTGGGATGTCACCGACGGCCGCCTGCATCTGGACTGGATCGAGACGGTTGCCGGTCCGCTTGATCGCGAAGGGTTCGACGTGCCGGGCTTCGGCTCGAGCCTGCTGCGGCTGATGATCGAGCTGCAGCTCGAGGGCAAGCTCGTGCGCGAGCTTACCCCGACCGGGTTGCATTGCGTCATCGACGTGCCCTGGGCGAGGCGCGATGCGTCCCAGCGTGAGCCCGCCGACCGCGAGGTGGAGCGCATCGCGGTGACGTGAGCCGCGCCACGGCGGTGTCGGGGAACCGGCGCTGGCCGCGGGGCGTTCTCGGCGCATGACCAACGCGCCCGATCTCGTCTACTACCCTGATGACCGCCCCGGCATTGCGCGCCGACGCTGCGGGCGCGGCTTCTCCTACATCGCGCCGGACGGCACCCGCATCGAGCGTGGCCCCGAGCGGCGCCGGATCGAGGCGCTTGCGGTGCCACCAGCCTACGAAAAGGTGTGGATCTGCCCGCGCGAGAACGGCCACCTCCAAGCCACTGGCCGCGATGCGCGGGCGCGGAAGCAATACCGCTACCATCCCGACTGGACCGAACATCGCGCACGGCAGAAATTCGAACATCTGGCCGAGTTCGGCCATGCACTGCCCGGGCTGCGGCGGCGCATCCTCGAGGACCTGCGCGGCCGAGACCCGGGCGACCGGGCCTTTGCGCTGGCCGCGGTGCTGGCGCTGCTCGACCGGGCCGGCATCCGCGTCGGCAACGCCGATTATGCCAAGCAGAACCGCAGCTACGGCGCGACCACGCTGCGCGGCACGCATATGACGCTCGAGGGGGGGATGCTGAGGCTGAACTTCACCGGCAAGGGCGGCAACAAGGTTGAAAGCACCTTGCGCGACCGCACGCTTGAGCGCGTGATGACCGGGCTGCACGACCTGCCGGGGCGCGAGCTGATCACGTGGCTCGACGAGGACGGGACACCGCATTCGGTGCGCTCGGAAGAGGTGAATGCCTTTCTCGCCGACCGCACGGGCAACAACGCGCTCACGGCCAAGACCTTCCGCACCTGGAATGGCACGGCGGCGGCGCTGAAATGCGCGCTTGAGGCCGAGCGCGTGACGATCAAGGCGATGTCTGAGGCCGCCTCGGAGCGTCTTCACAACACGCCCGCCATCGCGCGCAAGTCCTACATCCATCCGGACGTGATCGCATTGTCCGAGAGCGAGGCGGACGCGCGGGCGACATTGTCGCGCGAGGCACCGGAGGTCAGCGGGCTTCGCCGGGCGGAAGCGCAACTGCTTCATCTGCTGGAGCGATGAGCCCGCCGCGCCGGAACGCGGCGGGCGGCTTTCCTGGGCAAGGCCTCAGGGCCGGAGGTATGAATACCCCTCTTCCTGCAGCTCGACGAGCCGCGCGGCCCCGGAGGGCACGACCTGCGCCTCTTCGAGCAGGGTCACCGGTGCGCCGGTCTTCTTCTCGATATTGGCGATGGTGTTGCCACAGGCCGAAAAGGTGATCGGCAATTCGAGGGAAAGTGTCTCGATCCGATCCTTCACCGGGGTTTTGCCCTCGATCAGCATGTGCAGCCCGGGCCCGTAAGTGACCATCTCGATCACCACCTCGTCGCCCTGCTCGGCGTAATACTGGGTCAGGTTCTTGGCATTGTTCAGGGCCATGTTCAGTACGTGGGGATCGTTTTGATCCACGTGGAACGCCACATGATGGGTCTTGCCTTCGGCCCACGCTGATAGCGGCGCGACCGCCAGCATGGCGGCAAGCGCAATCGTCTTTCTCATCTCTGTCTCCTCCCAAAGAGACCGCGATGGTAGCGCAAAATTCAGTATTTTCGATGTGTTTTTGCCCGAAAGCCTACTCCGGCCACGGGTGACGAGCAGCCACCATCGGCACCGAGAACGCGCCAATAGCAGGCGCGTCTTGTGCGTTCGTCGGAGACGAGGACGCTTCCTAGGTTTTCGGCGTGCACCACTGTCGCGGTCGTGAAACCTGCGTCGCGGGGGGCCCAAGAAAATTCGGACGAATTTTCCTCAATCCCGGGATCAGTTCCCGGCGATCCGCGCGGCGCCGTCTTCCATCGCGGCGCGTAGCCGACGCTCGAGGGTCTTCTGCTTCGAAGGGGTGTAGAACTTCAGTCCGAACATGTCCTTTACGTAGAACGTGTCGACCACCTGCTCACCATAGGTCGCGATCACTGCCGAGGAGATGTAGACATTGCTCTCCGACAGGGTCCGCGCCAGATCGTAGAGCAGGCCGGGCCGGTCGCGGGTGTCGACCTCGATGATGGTGTAGATCTCCGAGCCCTCGTTGTCGAAGGCGATCGAGGTCGGCACGTTGAAGGCCTTCTCGCGCTTCTTGAGCTTGCCCCGCGACAGGATCGCCTCGCGCGGCTTGACCTCGCCCATCAGCGTCTTGCGGATGGTGGAGCGCAGGCGCGGGATGCGGCTTTCCTCGTAGGGCGAGCCCTCTGAATCCTGGATCCAGAAGGCCGCCGTGGCATAGCCGTCCTTCGATGTGAAGGTGCGCGCATCGACCACGTTCGCGCCCACCAGCGACAGTGCGCCCGCGAGCCGGGCGAAGATGCCCGGGTGATCGGCCAGCGCAAAGCAGACCCGCGTCGCGTCGCGATCCTCGTCGGGATGGATGTCGATGCGGATCTCGGTGTCGCCGATGTCGCGCAGCAGCTCGGCAAAGACCTTGTGGGCTGTGACGTGCAGCCCTTGCCAGTAGGGATCGTAATGCCGCGCGGTCTCGGCCCGCAGATCCTTGGCGTCCCAGTCGGCGAGCTCTTCGCGCAGGGCCTTCTTGGCCTCGGCGCCGCGGTTCTCGCGGTTGAGCGCCTCCATGCCATCCTCGAGCGCGCGGCGGGTCTGCCGGTAGAGCGCCCGCAGGAGAGCCGCCTTCCAGTTGTTCCACACGCCCGGGCCGACGCCGCGGATGTCGCAGACCGTCAGCACGGTCAGCAGGTCGAGCCGCTCCTTGGTCTGCACCGCCTTGGCAAAATCACGCACGGTGCGCGGATCGGCGATGTCGCGCTTCTGCGCCATGTCCGACATCAGCAGGTGATAACGCACCAGCCACTCGACGGTGGCGCACTCCGCCTTGGTCAGGCCCAGCCGCGGCGCCACCTTGCGGGCGATGCGCGCCCCGACCACCGAGTGATCCTCGTCGCGTCCCTTGCCGATGTCATGCAGCAGCAGCGCAACGTAAAGCACCTTGCGGTTTACGCCCTCCTGCAGGATCGTCGAGGCGACGGGCAGCTCCTCGACAAGGTCGCCATGCTCGATCTCGCTGAGATTGGCGATGCACTGGATGGTGTGCTCGTCGACCGTGTAGGCATGATACATGTTGAACTGCATCATCGCCACGATGGGCTCGAACTCGGGGATGAAGGCGCCGATGACGCCAAGCTCGTTCATCCGGCGCAGCGATCGCTCGGGATTGCCGTGCTTGAGCAGCAGGTCGAGGAACAGCCGCCGCGCCTCCTTGTCGCCGCGCAGCTCGTCGTCGATCAGGTGCAGGTTGGCCTTGATCAGCCGCATGCCGTGCGGGTGGAGCAGAAGGCCGGTGCGCAGCCCTTCCTCGAAATAGCGCAGCAGGTTCAGCTTGTCGGCGAGGAAGGCCTCGTCATCGGCGATGGCGAGGCGGTTGTTGACCACCTCGTAGCCGTCCTTGACCTGCGGGCCACGCTTGAACAGGCGCAGCAGCAGCGGCGCGTCCTTCTGATGCTCGGACTCGAGCGCGGTCAGGAAGATCCGCGTCAGATCGCCCACCGCGGTGGCGTGGCGGAAATAGTCCTGCATGAACAGCTCGACACCGCGTCGTCCGGCACGGTCGGCATAGCCCATGCGCTCCGCCACTTCGACCTGCATGTCGAAGGTCAGCTGCTCGACCGCGCGCCCGGCAGCGAGATGCAGGTGGCAGCGCACTGCCCAGAGGAACTCCTCGGCGCGCATGAAGAGATTGTATTCCTCGCGCCGGAAGACGCCGATGCGCACCAGCTCCTCGGCGTCGTCGGTGTGATGGATGTACTTGGTGATCCAGTAGAGCGACTGCAGGTCGCGCAGCCCGCCCTTGCCTTCCTTGACGTTGGGCTCGACCACGTAGCGCAGGCCCTGCTTGCGATGACGATTGCCGCGCTCCTCGAGCTTGGCGGCCACGAAGGCGCGCTCGGAGCCCTTGAAGAGGTCTTCCCAGAGCCGGGTCTCGAGCTCGCGGGCCAGCGGTTCGTGGCCGATGATGAACCGGGTCTCGAGCATCGCGGTGCGGATGGTGAAATCCTCGCCGCCGAGGCGCAGGCAGTCCTTCACCGTGCGCGAGGCGTGGCCCACCTTCAGCTTCAGGTCCCACAGCACGTAGAGCATCGACTCGATGACGCTTTCGGCCCAGGGCGTGATCTTCCACGGTGTCAGGAACAGAAGGTCGACATCGGAATCCGGCGCCATCTCGCTGCGGCCGTAGCCGCCCACCGCCATCACCGTCAGGCGTTCGCCCTCGGTGGGGGTGTTGAGCGGGTGCAGCCGCACGGTCGCCAGCTCGAAGACCAGCCGGACGATGCCATCGGTCAGCCAGGCATAGGCTTCGGTGGTGGGGAAGGCGGCGCGTGGCTTGGCGGCGAAGGCATCGGCGATGACGGCGCGGCCATGATCGCGGGCCTCGGACAGGAGCTTCACCACGATGGCGCGCACCTGTGCTTCGGTTTCGGCCTCGGCGACCTGAGTGAAGAGCTCGGCGCGAAGGGCGGGAAGGTCGAAGATCTCCGATGCCGGTGCGATCAGGTCGTCCGGCATCGGGGCTTGCATGAGGTCTTCAGAAACCTGCGCCGGAGAAGCTGGAGGGGGCAGGGTCAAGGATCACCATCTGGTTGTTGCGCACTGTCGCGACGGCCAGACCACGTTCGTTGGTGCCATCGCTTTTCAGGCGGAATACACCGCCCGTGCCTTGGAAACCAGCGGATTGCGTCAGGGCGCGCCCGGTGAGGGCGTCACCGCGGCCCTGTTTCACCAGCGCGCCGATGGCGGCGATGCCGTCGAAGGCCAGACCGGCGAGGGGGTGCGGGTTCTCGCCATAGGCGGCGCTGTAGCGCGAGGTGAAGTTGCGCTGCATCGACTGGTTCGGCAGGGCGAACCAAGCGCCGTTGGCGCCCGGATAGGCGAAGAGCTCGGGCTTCACGTCCCAGCGGGTCAGGCCGACATACTGGAATTCCGCCGGATCGAGTCCGTTCTCGGGCATCACCTGCAGCAGCAGGGGCATGGCGGCGTTGGTGGCGTCGGTGGTGATGAAGACCGAATCCGCGCCCGAGTTGCGGGCGACGTCACCCATCGACTGCGCGGTGCCGGTCACGCCCTCGACGCTGAGCGGGTAGGGCTGCACCGTCGCGACGCGCACGCCGTTCTGCGAGGCGGCCTGCTGGATGGCGTTGCGGCCGAACTGGCCGGGCACATCCTCGGAATGCAGGATCGCGATGCTCGACAGGCCATTGCCGCGTCCGTACTGCATCAGCCGGTCGGCGGTGTTCTCGAAGGTCGGTCCGAGCACGAAGAGGTTGCCGCCGGCGATCGACGGGTTGTTCGAGAAGGCCAGCACGTTGACGCCCTCGTCGGCGACCACCTTGCTGGCCTCGACGGCGACCTCGCCGCGCAGCGGGCCGAGGATGATCTTGGCCCCTTCGTCGACCGCGCGCTGTGCCTGCGCCGCGGCGGTGGCGCCGGAGCCGGCGGTGTCATAGACCGCGAGGTCGATATTGACCCCGTCGAGATCGGCAATGGCGAGGCGCGCGGCGTTCTCGAGATCGCGGGCGATGCTGGCGGCGCCGGAATCGCTCTGCGGCACCAGCAGCGCCACGCGCACGCTCTCGTTGGGGTTGATTCGCGGGCCGCCGCTGTTTGACGCACCGAGATCGGTCATCGTGGAGACGTCGCAGGCGGTGACGAGGCCTGCGCCCGCCACGACGGCAGCGGTGCAGAGCGCCTTGCGGGCGCGGGACAAAACGGCGAACATGGTGGTGAACTCCCTCGATCATGGGCGCGGGTTGAAGCCCGCGTGGGTTTACGGGGGATCATAGTCCAGCAAGGGGATGGGTCCAGAGATGAATCCGGAAAGGCGCGGATTGGCGCCGGGACTGTACATGGTGGCGGTCCCGATCGGCAACGCGCGCGACATCACGTTGCGCGCGCTCGACACTCTGCGCGAGGCCGACGTGCTGGCAGCCGAGGACACCCGCAGTCTGCGTCGGCTGCTCGAGATTCACGGCGTGCCGCTGGGGGATCGCACGGTGCTCGCCTACCACGATCACAACGGTGGCAAGATGCGACCGAAGCTGCTCGGGGCGCTGACCGAGGGCCGCTCGGTGGCCTATGCCTCCGAGGCCGGCACGCCGATGATTTCTGATCCGGGCTTCGATCTGGTGCGCGCGGCCCGCGAGGAGGGGCTGCCGGTGACCACGGCGCCCGGCGCCTCGGCGGTGATCGCTGCGCTGACCATCGCGGGTCTTCCGACCGACCGTTTCCTGTTCGGCGGCTTTCTTCCCAACGCCTCCGGCGCGCGTCGCAAGGCGCTTGAGGAGCTGCGCGCCGTGCCCGCGACGCTGGCCTTCTACGAGTCGCCCAAGCGGCTGGGGGCGATGCTGGCGGACGCGACCGCGGCGCTCGGACCGGACCGCCCCGCCGCGGTCTGCCGCGAACTCACCAAACGGTTCGAGGAATGCCGCGAGGGCAGCCTTGCCGAACTTGCCGAGAGCTATGCCGAGACGACGCCCAAGGGCGAGATCGTGGTGCTGATCGGCAAGGGGAATTCAGAGGATATTAGCGAATCTGATCTAGACCACTCGCTGTCCGAGGCGCTGCTGACGATGTCTGTGCGCGATGCCGCCGATGCGGTCTCGGGCATGTACGGCGTGAAACGGCGCCCGGTCTACCAGCGTGCCATGGCGCTCGCGAAGGAAAGGGCCGAAGGCGGGGATTGATCCCCGGGAAGGGGGCGTCCATGTCGGTGATGGGCCAACAGCTCAGTTTCGATTTCCACACTCCCGTGCCTGCGCTGCCAGAGCCACACGCGCAGCAAATCCATGGGCAGGGCCGTCGCAGGCGCGTTGAACGCGGTGCGCTGGGCCATCGTGCTGGACTGTCGGCCGAAGCGCAGGTGGCGCAGGACTACCAGCGCCGCGGCTACCGGGTGGCAGGACAGCGCTGGCGAGGCCGCTCTGGCGAGATTGACCTGATCCTGCACGATGGCGACGGGCTGATCTTTGTCGAGGTCAAGAAAAGCCGCAGCTTCGATCATGCGATGCAACACCTGTCCTCCCGCCAGATTGCGCGCCTGCTGCGCGCCGGCGAAGAATTCGCCGGGACCCAGCCGCGCGGCTCGCTCACCGAGATGCGCTTCGACGTGGCGCTGATGAACGAGCAGGGCATGATCCGCATCGTCGAGAACGCCCTCGGCCCCTGAGGGGGCATTGCCAGTCCCCGGTCTCTGGGCCATGTATGGCGAAAGCCAGAGCGGGAGAGCCCATGAAGATCGCCTTTCAGATGGACCCGATCGGTCCGATCGACATCAACGCAGACAGCACGTTTCGACTGGCCGAGGAAGCTCAGGCGCGCGGGCACGAACTGTATTACTATCTGCCGGATCACCTCTCCTTCCAAGAGGGGCGGATCATGGCGCGGGCGCGTACGCTCAAGGTCAAGCGCGTGCAGGGCGACCATGCCGAGCTCGGGCCGCTGCAGCTGATCGACCTTTCCGAGGTCGATGTGGTCTGGCTGCGGCAAGACCCGCCCTTCGACATGCATTACATCACCACCACGCACCTGCTCGAGCGGCTGGTGCCCGACACGCTGGTGGTCAACGATCCGTTCTGGGTGCGCAATTCGCCGGAAAAGCTGCTGGTGCTCAATTTCCCCGAGTTGACGCCGCCCACCACCGTCGCCCGGGACCTCGAGACCATCCGCGAGTTCAAGGCCAAGCACGGCGACATCATCCTCAAGCCGCTCTACGGCAACGGCGGCGCGGGCGTGTTCCGTCTCGATGAGAACGATCGCAATCTGAGCTCGCTCTACGAGCTCTTCACCGGATTCTCGCGCGAGCCGCTGATCGTGCAGAAATACCTGCCGGCGGTGACCAAGGGCGACAAGCGGGTGATCCTCGTCGACGGCGAGCCGGTGGGCGCGATCAACCGCGTGCCCGCGGCCAACGAGGTGCGCTCGAACATGCATGTGGGCGGCCGCCCCGAGAAGGTCGAGCTGACCGAGCGGGACCGCGAGATCTGCGCCAAGATTGGCCCGGTCCTGCGTGAGAAGGGGCAGGTTTTCGTCGGCATCGACGTGATCGGCGACTGGCTGACCGAGATCAACGTGACCTCGCCCACGGGCATCCAAGAGCTCGAGCGGTTCGACGGCGTCAACGTCGCCGGGAAGATCTGGCAGGCGATCGAAGCCAAGCGCGGATGAGCCGGCGGCTCGCCGCGCTCAACCTGTTTCTGCGCCTCGCGGTCAAACCGCGGCTGGCGCGGACAGCGGGTCCGGGCGCGGCGGAGCGCGAGTTTCGCCGTCTCGGGGCGCAGGTGCTGCGCCAGCCGCCCTACCTGCGCCGGATCGAGCGCCCGGGCGGGCTGCACTGGATCAGCGCCGGCCCCTGCCTGCCTGGCAAGCTGATCCTCTACTTCCATGGCGGCGGCTACATCTCGGGCAGCCCCGCCACCCATCAGGGGTTGATCGCGCGGCTGTCGAAACTGGCGCGGATCGAGATCTGCGCGCCCGACTACCCTCTTGCACAGCACGCCCCGGTTCCAGCCGCCTTCGAGGCGGCCCTCGCGGCGTGGCGGCGCTGTCTCGCGCTGGGCTACCCGCCGGAACGCATCCTTCTGGCTGGCGATTCCGCCGGGGGCGGGCTGGCGCTGGCGCTGCTGGCGCGGCTCTGCGCCGAGGGCACGCCGCCGGCCGGGGTCGTTGCCTTCTCGCCCTGGACCGATCTCGCCATGACCGGCCCGAGCCTGCGCGACAATGCGGCCGCTGACCCCTTCCTGCCGGTCGCCCGCATCGAGGAGCTCTGTGAGATCGTGCTGGCCGGGACCGATCCGAAGGATCCGCGCATTTCGCCGCTCTACGGCAGCTTTCCCGGCTGCCCACCGGTGCTGATCTGTCACTCCGCGACCGAGATCCTCGCCGATGACGCCCGCAGCATGGCGGCCCGCCTGCGCGAACAGGGTGGCGCGGTCACGCTGCACGAAGCCCCCGACGCGCCCCATGCGTGGCCGGTCTTCGACGGCTGGATCCCCGAGGCGCGCGCCACGCTGCGGCTCGCGGCCTGCTTCGCTCAGTCCTGCCTCGCGGCAACGAGCCGATAGCTCAGGGCCTCGGCCACGTGTGGCCGGCGCAGTGTGTCGTCGCCGGCGAGATCGGCGATGGTGCGCGCCACGCGCAGGATGCGATGATAGCCCCGCGCCGAGAGGCCGAAGCGGTCGGAGGCGCGCAGCAGCAGCGTGCGGCTCTCTTCATCCGGCGCGGCGATCTCTTCGAGGAGTTGTCCCTCGGCATCGGCATTGGTGCGCAGCCCGGGGTGGTCGGCAAAGCGCGCGGCCTGTCGCGCACGCGCCGCTTCGACCCGCGCGGCCACGATGGCCGAACTGTCGCCCGAGGCAGGCAAGTCGAGATCGGTGAAGGCGACGGGCGGCACCTCGATGCGCAGATCGAAGCGATCCATCAGCGGCCCCGAGATGCGCCCGAGATAATCCTCGCCGCAGGCCGGCGCGCGCGAGCAGGCGCGGGCCGGATCGGTGAGGTGGCCGCAGCGGCAGGGGTTGGCGGCGGCGACCAGCAGGAAGCGGCAGGGGTAGCTCACATGGGCGTTGGCCCGCGACACCATGACCTCGCCGCTCTCGATCGGCTGGCGCAGGGTCTCGAGCACGGTGCGGGGGAATTCGGGGAATTCGTCCATGAAGAGCACGCCGTTATGAGCGAGGCTGACCTCGCCGGGGCTGGCCCGCCGCCCGCCGCCGATGATCGCCGCCATCGAGGCGGTGTGATGCGGCGCGCGATAGGGTCGCGCCCGCGAGATGCCGCCTTCGTCGAGCAGCCCGGCAAGCGAATGAATCATAGAGGTCTCGAGCGCCTCTGGGGCGGTGAGCGGCGGCAGGATGCCTGCCATGCGCGAGGCCAGCATCGATTTGCCTGAGCCCGGCGTGCCGACGAGGATCAGGTGGTGCCGACCGGCGGCGGCGATCTCGAGCGCGCGCTTGGCGCGCTCCTGTCCCTTGACGTCGCGCAGGTCGCGATGACTGGTCGGGGCAGGCCGCTCGCCGGGGTCCGCCGGGGCGATGGGGGCGGCGCCACTGTAATGGCGCACCACCTCTGTCAGGCTGCCCGCGGCGAGCACCCGGCAGGCCCCGACCCAGGCGGCCTCCGAGCCCGAGGCGAGCGGGCAAAGCAGGGAGCGCTCTTCCTCGGCGGCGGTCATCGCGGCGGGCAGTGCGCCCGGCACCGCCACCAGCGTGCCGTCGAGCGCCAGTTCCCCGAGCGCCATGGTCCGCGCGACCTCGTCCCGGGGCAGAATTTCCAGCGCGGCAAGCAGGGCGAGCGCAATGGGAAGATCGAAATGCGAGCCCTCCTTGGGCAGGTCGGCGGGCGAGAGGTTCACGGTGATCCGCTTTGAGGGGAGGGCAATCGCCATGGCGGTGAGCGCGGCGCGCACCCGCTCACGCGCCTCCGAGACGGCCTTGTCCGGCAGCCCCACGATGGCAAAGGCCGGCACGCCGGCGCTCACCGCGCATTGCACCTCTACCGGGCGGGCCTCGACGCCCTCGAAAGCCACCGTGTAGGCATGGGCGGTCACGCGCGGTCCTTCCTCTGAGATCGGGAGAAGATGGGGCAAAGTTGGTTAGCAAGAGGTTAACGCAGCCACTGGTGTTGAAAGGCTCTTGGCATTTCGCCGCTCGAGGCGCGGCCTTTCGGTGGGCTCATACGAGGCGATCCCGCGCGGGGCTCGCAAAAACGTGATGGTCGGTTCTCTCTAGGGTTGTAAGCCCGATGCCTTGAGGCAGGCAAGGTTCTGACCAACACGCTTCGGCCTTCGCGCCGGG
This sequence comes from Salipiger bermudensis, assembly GCF_017309175.1. Lineage (NCBI taxonomy): Bacteria > Pseudomonadati > Pseudomonadota > Alphaproteobacteria > Rhodobacterales > Roseobacteraceae > Salipiger > Salipiger bermudensis. Next base: position 79,731 of record NZ_JAEKJV010000001.1, read on the forward strand.
CGACTGACGTGTGGGGTAAAGATATTATTTTTCAATTACTTGGATTGTCTGGGCAGAGCGCCCGGAAGGACTAAATCCTGTTATAAGCGTCAAGGTCGCATCAGCGGCCGGGGCGCACCACGGCAGCTCGTGAACCGTCGCATGGCCCCCCATGTTGCGCGTCGGTTCCCGTGCCGGGCAAAAAATCCTGTCTGTCTCAGCAACCATTTGCCGATTTGTCGCGTTCTTAAGGAACAAGCGTGTGCGAGACGGCGGGGCAGCCCGTCCAAGAAACCGATGGGGAACCCGAATGGCAGTCGAGTCTTTCAACGATCAGACCCTCTCCCGCAAGGCGATGAAGGCCGAGCTTCTGGACGCCGAAACCGAGTTGCAGCTTGCTTATGCCTGGCGCGACCATCGCGACGAGGCGGCATTGCATCGGCTGATCAACGCCTACATGCGGCTCGCGATCTCGATGGCGGCGAAGTTCAAGCGATACGGCGCGCCGATGGGCGACCTGATCCAGGAGGCCGGTCTTGGCCTGATGAAGGCCGCCGACAAGTTCGATCCCGATCGGGGCGTGCGCTTCTCGACCTACGCGGTCTGGTGGATCAAGGCCAGCATCCAGGACTATGTGATGCGAAACTGGTCCATGGTGCGCACCGGCTCGACCTCCTCTCAGAAATCGCTGTTCTTCAACATGCGCCGGGTCCAGGCGCGGCTCGAGCGCGAGGCGGCGGCCGAGGGTCGCGCGCTGGAGCGGCACTCGCTGCACGCTGCCATCGCCAAGGAAGTGGGCGTGCCGCTGCACGATGTCGAGATGATGGACGGGCGCCTCTCGGGCTCGGACTTTTCGCTCAATGCGACGCAGTCGACCGACGAGGATGGCCGCGAATGGATCGACACGCTTGAGGATGACGGCGAGCAGAGCGCATCTCTGGTCGAGGGCAAGCTCGACAACGATCAGCTGCGCGAGTGGCTGGTGGTGGCGTTGACCGGGCTGAATGACCGGGAACGCTTCATCGTGCGCGAGCGCAAGCTGCGCGACGAGACCCGCACGCTCGAGAGCCTTGGGCAGGAGCTTGGCCTGTCGAAAGAGCGGGTCCGGCAACTTGAGGCCGCCGCCTTCGTGAAAATGCGGAAGTCGCTTGAAGCCCAGTCGCGTGAGGTGGCACAGTTCCTCGCATGATGCGATCTGTCCAGCTCTGCGCCCCGCTTCTCTCCCTGACCCTGGTTGCCTCCGCGGCTCTGTCGCAGGAGAGCGAGGCTGACGCTCAGAGGCTGGAGGAAGCGCAGGTGGTGTTTCTGGGCGAGGTGCATGACAACCCCGCTCATCATGCCCGCCAGGCAGAGCTCGTGGCCGAGATCCGGCCGGTGGCCGTGGTGTTCGAGATGCTGACCAACGAACAGGCGGCGTCGATTCAACCGGAATACCTGGCAGATGAAGCCGCGCTGGCCGATCGGCTCGCGTGGGACGAGTCCGGTTGGCCGGACTTCTCGATGTATTACCCGATTTTCCAGGCGGCCGGCGAGGCCGCCATTTTTGGTGCCGCGATGCCCCGCGAGGAAGCCCGTCGTGCCCGCAACGAGCCGCTCGACCGCGTCTTCGGCCCGAGTGCCGGGTTCTACGGGCTTGATGAAGGCTTGCCGCCGGAGCAGCAGGCCGAGCGCGAGGCGATGCAGATGGCCGCTCATTGTGATGCGCTGCCGGCCGACATGCTGCCGGTGATGGTCGGCATCCAGCGCCTGCGCGACGCCCGGCTCGCCGAGACCGCGCTCGAGGCACTGTCGATGCATGGCGCGCCGGTGGTCGTCATCACCGGGAACGGCCATGCCCGCACCGACTGGGGCGCGCCTGCGCTCATTGCCATGGCTGCCCCCGAAGTGGCTGTAGCTGCGCTCGGGCAGGGCGAGGCCGGGCGCGATGCGCCAGATGGCCGTTTCGATCTGCTGGAGGAAACCGAGGCGGTCGAGCGCGACGACCCCTGCGCGGCCTTCGAGAGCCCCGAGCCTCCGGCCAATTGAGTTTTCCCCGCCCGCGCCTTAACAGGAGAGGTAACGGGCAAGGGAGTGGCGCGGGATGCTGTCGGGCAAGCGAATTCTTCTCATCATCAGCGGCGGCATTGCGGCCTACAAGGCGCTCGAGCTGATCCGCCGCCTGCGCGAGCGCGGTGCCGCGGTCACGCCGGTGCTGACGCCGTCGGCGCGCGAGTTCGTCACCCCGCTTTCGGTAAGCGCGCTGGCCGGCGAGAAGGTCTATACCGATCTCTTCGATTTGACCGACGAGGCCGAGATGGGCCATATCCAGCTCTCGCGCGTGGCCGATCTGGTGCTGGTCGCACCTGCCACAGCGGACCTGATGGCCAAGATGGCACACGGCTTTGCGGGCGATCTCGCGTCGACGCTGCTCTTGGCCACCGACACGCCGGTGATGATCGCCCCCGCCATGAACGTGCGGATGTGGGAGCACCCGGCCACGCAGCGCAATCTCGCGACCCTGAGGGGCGACGGCGTCACCGTGGTCGGCCCCGACGCGGGCGACATGGCCTGCGGCGAATACGGGCCGGGGCGTCTGGTCGAGGTGCCGCAGATCGTGGCGGCGGTGGAGCGGGCGCTGGCGGACGGCCCGTTGAAGGGCCAGCGGGTGCTGGTCACCTCCGGCCCCACCCATGAGCCCATCGACCCGGTGCGCTATATCGCCAACCGCTCCTCGGGCGCGCAGGGCACGGCGATCGCCGAGGCGCTGCGCGATCTCGGCGCCGAGGTGGTCTTCGTCACCGGCCCGGCCGAGAAAGCCCGGCCCACCGGGGTCGAGGTCATCGAGGTCGAAAGCGCGCTCGAGATGCGCGCCGCGGTGCTGGGCGCGCTGCCGGTCGCGGCGGCCGTGTTCGCCGCCGCGGTGGCGGATTGGCGCGTGGCGCAGGCATCTAACTCGAAGATCAAGAAACAGGCGGGCCGGCTGCCGGTGCTCGAGTTCTCCGAGAACCCCGACATCCTTGCCGAGGTCTCGGGACTGGGCGAGGAACGGCCCGGCCTTGTTGTGGGCTTTGCCGCCGAGACCGACGACGTGGTGGCCCATGCCACCGCCAAGCGTCAGCGCAAGGGCTGCGACTGGATCGTCGCCAATGACGTCAGCCCGGCGACGGGCATCATGGGCGGCAGCGAGAACGCCGTGGTGCTGATCTCGGACGCGGGCGCCGAGGCGTGGCCGCGCATGGGCAAGCGCGCGGTGGCCGAGCGGCTGGCGGCGCGGATTGCCGAGGCGCTGGGCGCCTGACCCTGTCCCCGCGGGGGCGGACCCGATCCTGAACACGTCCCCGCGGGGACAGAACGACCAAGAGGACATGCGGACGTGGTGACGATTGCAGTGATGTGGGACGAGGGCGCCGACCGGGCGCTGGGTCTGCCGGGCTATGAGACCTCGGGGGCGGCGGGCGCGGATCTGCGCGCCAACCTGCCCGACCGGGGCGAGGTGGTGCTGGCGCCGGGGGCGCGGGCGCTGGTGCCCACCGGACTTCGGCTGGCGATCCCCGAAGGCTGGGAGGTGCAGATCCGGCCACGCTCGGGGCTGGCGCTGAAGCATGGCATCACCCTGCCCAACAGCCCCGGCACCATCGACAGCGACTATCGCGGCCCGCTTGGCGTGATCGTGATGAATGCGGGCGAGGCGCCCTTCACCATCGCCCATGGCGACCGCATCGCGCAGATGGTGGCTGCGCCGGTGGTGCAGGCGGGCTTCGATCTGGTCGAGACCCTGCCCGAGACCGCGCGCGGCGCTGGCGGCTTCGGCTCGACGGGCGTCTCCTGATGCTTCTGGTCCTCGTCATCGCCGCGGCGATCTGGGGGCTGGGGCGGCTGATGGGCGCCTCGCGGCAGGCGCGGCTTTATATGCTGGGCCTGCTCTACGTGGCGCTTCTCGCGCTGCATCTGGTGCTGCCCGACGGCCACCCGCTGCGCATGGCCACCGGCGAGAGCCCGGCATTCTGGGCCATTCTCGGCGGTTTCGCGGCGCTGGCGCTGGCCTATGCGCAGGTGCTGCGCCGGGTCAAGGCGCGGGCCGTGGCGCAGGAGGAGGAGCGGGCACCCGCTGTGCCGGAGAAGCGGGGGCGGTTCGGCGAGGCGGAGCTCGAGCGCTACGCCCGCCACATCGTGCTGCGCGAGCTGGGTGGACCCGGGCAGAAGGCGTTGCGCGAGGCCAAGGTTCTGGTGATCGGGGCCGGGGGCCTCGGCGCGCCGGCGCTGCAATACCTCGCGGCCGCCGGGGTCGGCACCATCGGGGTGGTCGATGACGACGTGGTCGAGAACGCCAACCTGCAGCGGCAGGTGATCCACACCGATGACCGCATCGGCATGCCCAAGGTGTTCTCGGCGCAGGCGGCGATGGAGGCGCAGAACCCCTACGTCGAGGTGCGGCCCTATCACCGGCGGCTCGACGCGGAGAGCGCCGCGCTGCTTTTTGCCGAGTATGACGTCATTCTCGACGGCACCGACAATTTCGAGACGCGCTACCTGAGCAACCGGGCAGCGGTCGCGGCGGGCAAGCCGCTGGTCTCTGGCGCGCTGAGCCAGTGGGAGGGGCAGCTCTCGGTCTTTGATCCCGCCAGGGGCACGCCTTGCTACCAGTGCCTGTTCCCTGAAGCCCCGGCGCCGGGGTTGGCGCCCTCCTGCGCCGAGGCCGGTGTGCTGGGTCCCCTGCCGGGCGTGGTGGGCGCGATGATGGCGGTGGAGACGGTCAAGCTGATCGCCGGGGCGGGCCAGCCGCTGCTAGCCGAGATGCTGATCTATGACGCGCTCTGGGGCGAGACCCGGAAGATCGGGTTGAAACGGCGTGAGGGCTGCCCGATCTGCGGCTGAGCCGCGGGCAGCGCGCTTGGTCTCGTCGGTTTGTCGGGGCGGGGCGTTTCGACCCGGCGCTGCGCGCGTGTCCGCGTCGGATGCCTCCGGCGGGAGTATTTTTGACGAAGAGAAGCCAGGGGCGTTCGGCGGGGCGGAGGGGGCGCGCCTTTGTTCGCCCCGTCTATTGCGTTGTGCGTTTCGCGGGAGCCGCGCGGGTGGCAGGGGGGGCTGCCTCCGGTGGGAGTGTTTTTGACGAAGAGAAGATGGGGGCGTCCCGCGGTGGCGGGATTGTTGTCTGTGGGCATTGTCGTGGCGGCGGGGCGGCCTTAGCTTTGGGGCAAAAGGAGTTCCGTACATGACCAACCCGCTGCTTGCCGACTGGGACACGCCGTTCCGGATCGCGCCCTTCGACCGTATCTCCGACGAGGATTTCGCCCCCGCCTTCGAGCAGGCGCTGGCGGCGCATCTGGCCGAGATCGAGGCCATCGCGGACAACCCGGAGCCGGCGAGCTTTGCCAACACGATCCTTGCGATGGAAGGCGCCGGCGAGGCGCTCGACAAGGTGCTGTCGGTGTTCTTCTCGGTGGCCGGCGCCGACAGCAACGACGCGCGGCAGGCGCTGCAGCGGGACGTCTCGCCGAAGCTCTCGGCGCACAGCTCTGCGATCTACGCCAACGCGCGCCTCTTCGGGCGCGTGGCCGATCTCTGGGCCCGGCGCGAGGAGCTGGGCCTGTCGAACGAGGAGGCGCGGGTGCTCTACCTCACCCATCGCGGGTTCGTCCGCGCCGGCGCGGCGCTCGAGGGGGAAGACGCGGAGCGCATGACGGCGGTGAAATCGCGGCTGGCGGTGCTCGGAACCGCGTTCACCCAGAACCTGCTCAAGGACGAGGCCGCGTGGTACATGCCGCTGTCGGAGGCCGATCTCGAGGGGCTGCCGGGCTTCGTGGTGGATGCGGCGCGCTCCGCCGGCGAGGCGCTTGGGCAGGAGGGGCCGGTGGTGACGCTGTCGCGCTCGCTGATCACGCCGTTTTTGCAATTCTGCCCGCGCCGGGATCTGCGGCAGACCGCGTTCGAGGCCTGGGCGGCGCGCGGCGCCAATGGTGGCGAGACCGACAACCGCAGCATCGCCGCGGAGGTGCTGGCGCTGCGCGAGGAGCGCGCCAAGCTGCTGGGTTACGCCGATTTCGCCTCCTACAAGCTCGAGACCGAGATGGCCGGGACGCCCGACCGGGTGCGCGAGCTGCTGATGCAGGTCTGGGAGCCCGCCCGGGCGCAGGCGCTGCGAGATGCGGCCGAGATGGAGGAGATGCTGCGCGAGGATGGCATCAACGACGCGCTTCAGCCCTGGGACTGGCGCTACTATGCCGAGAAGCGTCGTCGCGCGCTGCACGATCTCGACGAGGCCGAGCTCAAGCCCTACCTGCAGCTCGAGCGCATGATCGAGGCGGCCTTCACCTGCGCCAACCGGCTTTTCGGGCTGGAGTTCAAGCCGCTCGACGTGGCGCTCTACCACCCCGATTGCCGGGCCTGGGAGGTGACGCGCGACGGGCAGCATCTTGCGGTGTTCATCGGCGATTACTTCGCACGCGCGTCAAAGCGCTCGGGGGCGTGGTGCTCGGCGATGCGCAGCCAGGCCAAGCGGCCCAAGATCGAGACGCCGATCGTGGTCAACGTGTGCAATTTCGCCAAGCCGTCGAAGGGCAAGCCGGCGCTGCTGTCCTATGACGACGCGCGCACGCTGTTCCACGAGTTCGGCCACGCGCTGCACCAGATCCTGTCGGATGTTGACTTCGGCTCGGTCTCGGGCACGTCGGTGGCGCGCGATTTCGTAGAGCTGCCGAGCCAGCTCTACGAGCACTGGCTCGAGGTGCCGCGGGTGCTCGAGGAGTTTGCCACCCACGCCGAGACCGGCGCGCCGATGCCCAAGGCGCTGCTCGACAAGGTGCTGGCGGCGGCCACCTTCGACATGGGGTTCCAGACCGTGGAATACGTGGCCTCGGCGCTGGTCGACCTCGAGTTCCACTCCGGCACGGCGCCGGGCGATCCGATGGCGCGGCAGGCCGAGATCCTGCGCGGTATCGGCATGCCGCAGGCGATCACCATGCGCCACGCGACGCCGCATTTCGCCCATGTCTTCGCAGGCGACGGCTATTCCAGCGGCTACTATAGCTACATGTGGTCCGAGGTGATGGACGCGGATGCCTTTGCCGCGTTCGAGGAGGCCGGCGATGCCTTCGATCCGGCGACAGCGGAGAAGCTCGAGCGCTTCATCCTCTCGAAGGGGGGCTCGCAGGAGGCGGAGGACCTCTACACCGCCTTCCGCGGCCGGATGCCCGGAGTCGAGGCGCTGCTCAAGGGGCGCGGGCTTGCTGCCTGATGTCAGAAGGGTTCGCGCGTCAGCGTGAACCCGTCTTCTTCCAGAAGCCGTGCCACGCCCGCGTGCCCCGGCAGATGGGCGGCGCCGAAGGCGGCGATCACCGGGCCTTCGGTGGTCGCGGCGGCCTCGAGGATCACTGGCAGCCAGTCGCGGTTGCGCTGCGCCAGCAGGGCCTCGTTGGTCTCGTCGAGCATGGTTTGCACCTCTTCCGGCGCGATCAGGTCGCTGCGCTGCATCAGGATGCCCGAGAGCGCCCACATCTCGCCGGGGCGCTCGTCGAAATAGGCGGCGACGGTGGTGGCCATGCCGTCGGCGCCCTGATCCTCGGTGGCGAGCGACAGCGACATCATCTCGACCTGCTCCTCGAGCGGGGCCTCGTTGAAGATACCGAAGGCGGTGTCGAAAGGCTCCAGCGGCAGGGTCGGCACGCCGGCGGCCTCGGCCAGTGCCTCGAGCCGCACGTCGAGCCCGTTCTGCTCCTTCATCGCGGCTTGGGCACAGGCCGGAATGGCCAGCATCATCGACAGGTACCAAGGCCGGAACTTGGATGCCATGACCGCGGGGATGCCACGGGCGCTGACCGCCTCGGAAAGCGCCTGCCAGTCATCCTCGGGCATGATCTCGGGCAGGGTGGTCTCGGTCAGTAGCAGGAGCTCGGGCCGCTCGGTCATCGCCTGCATGAGCCGCGCCTGTTCGGCCTGCGGCATCTCGAGCAGCAGCGCGCCGGCCTCGGCGATCACGGGGCGCAGCCGGTCGACGGGGCCGTCAAGGCGCGGATCGCTCAGGTGCATGGTGCCGATCAGGTGAATGACCTCGCCGTCCTTCTCGGCCCGCCAGTGATTGCCGGTGGCGTAGGGCATGGCGTCGAGCTCTGCGTCGAGCCGGGCCCGCTCGGCGGCGCTCAGGGTCTCGCGCAGATCGGTGCCCTCGCAGGCGGCATGGGCGGCGGGCGCGAGGGAGAGGCCGAGCAGGGCGGCAAAGATCAGGCGCATGGGGTCTCCGGGCTGGCGTGGCAACAGGCTCGGCGCAGGCTAGGGCAGGGGATGGACAGCGGCAAGCGGCGGGGCCACTGTCGGCGCCATGCAGCGGGAAAGTGAACTCTACGCGCCGGTGAAGGCGCTTCTGACGGGGCAGGGCTACGAGGTGAAGGGCGAGGTCGGCGCCGCCGATCTCGTGGCGATGCGTGGGCCGGAGCCGCCGGTGATCGTCGAGCTGAAGCTGAAGATCTCGCTGGCGCTGTTTCACCAGGCGGTGGCGCGGCTGGCGGTGAGCGACGCGGTCTATATCGCGGTGCCCAAGCCCTCGGGGCGGACCGCGCGGCGGGCGCTGAAGGACAATCTCGCACTGTGCCGGCGGCTGGGGCTCGGCTTCATCGTGGTCAAGGAGGGCCGGGCCGAGGTGCTGTGCGATCCGGGGCCATACGCGCCGCGCAAGAACAAGCGCAAGCAGGCGCGGCTGCTGCGGGAGTTCCAGCGCATCGAGGGCGACCCGAACGCCGGCGGCGCGACCCGGCACGGCATCGTCACCGGCTACCGGCAGGACGCGCTGCGCTGCGCCGCGCATCTGGCCGAGCATGGCGCCAGCCGGGGGCGCGACGTGGTCTCGGCGACCGGCGTGAAGGAGGCCACGCGGATCATGCGCGACAACCACTACGGCTGGTTCGACAAGGTCGAGACCGGCGTCTACGCGATCAGCGCGGCGGGCCGCGCCGGGCTCACCCACTGGGCCTATAGCTGGTAGCTCAGATCTCTTCGGTGCGGGCGGCGGCCTCGGCGGCCAGCGCCTGTTCTGCCTTGCGCTGGCGCCGCGCGACAACGCGCTCGCGGTTCAGCGTGTAGAGGCCCGAGGCCACGATGATGGCACAGCCGACCAGCGTCCAGAGGTCGGGCAGGTCGGCGAACAGCAGGAAGCCGTAGAGGGTGCTCCACAGGATCATCGAGTACTGCATCGGCGCGACCACCACCGCCTGCGCCACGTCGAGCGCGCGGATGATGAAGATCTCGCCGGTGGCGGCGCAGAGCGCCATCGCCGCGGCGACGAGCCAGATCCAGCCCTCGGTTGGCATCTCCCAGACGAAGGGGATGGGCAGGGTCAGCAGCGCTGTCGATGTGATCGAGGTATAGGCGACCGTGGTGGCGATGGTGTCGTCGCCGCTGAGCACCCGCGACAGGATCTGGCGGGTGGCAAAGGCGGTGGCGGCGGCGACGATGAGGAAGATCGCCGGGTGGAACACGCCCATGCCGGGACGGATCACGATCATCATGCCGAGAAAGCCCACCGCCACGGCGGCCCAGCGGCGCCAGCCGACCGGCTCCTTCAGGAACAGCCCGCCGATGACCGTGACGATGAACGGCGCGATGAAGGTCACGGCGGTGGCGTCGGCCAGCGGCACGTGCTGCACTGCGAGGATGAAAAAGGTGGCCGAACAGGTCGCCAGCACCCCCCGCGAGATCTGGGCCGCCGGATGCCGGGTTCGCATCACCTGAAACCCGCGCATCGCCAGCATCACGACGACACCCGAGAACAGCCCGAGCTGACGCATCCAGACGACCTGCAGCGGCGGCAGCTCGGTGGTCAGCAGCTTGGCCATGGCGTCGGTTGCGCCGAAGAAGAGGAATCCCAGCGTAATCAGCAGGATGCCCTTCATGTTGTCGGGGGCGGGACGGGCGGCGGCGTGCGGCACCTGAACGGATGCAGCGGGATGAATCGGCATGGCTGGCTCTTGGGCTGGGGGACGCGAATGCGCGTCGATTGGTATACCATTCCATGAATCGGGGCGGGATGCCATGCCGATTGCGCCGCACGTCGCCCTTCGTGACGCCGCCCTTGACCCGCTATCGGCAAATTTCGGCGCAGCCGCTTTTGTGCGGCGAATTCATTCATAGGTGAGGCTCGGGAGACGTTCGGAGAGAGGCGATTTTTCCGGACGGCCCCGTTGACACGACTCGCGACGGTCCCTAGCTATGCGCCATTAGCACTCAGAAGAGGTGAGTGCTAACGGCCCCGCAAGGGGCTGTTACTGGGACAAACTTTGAGCCAGGAGTACTCGAAGATGGCATTCAAACCGCTTCATGACCGCGTGCTGGTCCGCCGCGTTGAGAGCGACGAGAAGACCAAAGGTGGTCTGATCATCCCCGACAGCGCCAAGGAAAAGCCCGCCGAGGGCGTCGTGGTCGCATGTGGCGAAGGCGCACGCAAGGACAACGGCGAACTGATCTCGATGGCCGTGTCCGAAGGCGACCGCGTCCTGTTCGGCAAGTGGTCGGGCACCGAGGTCTCGATCGATGGCGAAGAGCTGCTGATCATGAAGGAATCGGACATTCTCGGCATCACTGCTGCTGCCTGAGATCCGCTTCCACGCACTGACCGGCGGGTGCGCCCGCCTATTCCCAACAGAATTCAGGAGAACTGACAGATGTCTGCAAAGGACGTGAAGTTCGATACCGACGCCCGCACGCGCATGCTCAAGGGTGTGAACATCCTCGCCGACGCGGTGAAGGTGACCCTCGGCCCGAAAGGCCGCAATGTCGTGCTCGACAAATCCTTCGGCGCTCCGCGCATCACCAAGGACGGTGTGTCCGTGGCGAAGGAAATCGAACTGGAAGACAAGTTCGAGAACATGGGCGCCCAGATGGTGAAGGAAGTCGCTTCCCGCACCAACGACGAAGCAGGCGACGGCACCACCACCGCCACCGTGCTGGCTCAGGCCATCGTCAAGGAAGGCATGAAGTCGGTCGCAGCGGGCATGAACCCGATGGACCTCAAGCGCGGCATCGACCTGGCAACCGCCAAGGTCGTCGAAGCGATCAAGGCAGCTGCGCGTCCGGTCAACGACTCGGGTGAAGTTGCTCAGGTCGGCACCATCTCCGCAAACGGCGAGGCCGAGATCGGCCGTCAGATCGCCGACGCGATGCAGAAGGTCGGCAACGAGGGTGTCATCACCGTCGAGGAGAACAAGGGCCTCGAGACCGAGACCGACGTCGTCGAAGGCATGCAGTTCGATCGCGGCTACCTGTCGCCCTACTTCGTGACCAACGCCGACAAGATGATTGCAGAGCTCGACGACTGCATGATCCTGCTGCACGAGAAGAAACTCTCGTCGCTGCAGCCGCTCGTGCCGCTGCTCGAGCAGGTGATCCAGTCGCAGAAGCCGCTGCTGATCATCGCGGAAGACGTCGAAGGCGAAGCGCTGGCGACCCTCGTGGTCAACAAGTTGCGCGGCGGCCTCAAGATCGCAGCCGTCAAGGCACCGGGCTTCGGCGACCGCCGCAAGGCCATGCTGCAGGACATCGCGATCCTGACCGGCGGCCAGGTGATCTCGGAAGATCTCGGCATGAAGCTCGAGTCCGTGACCATGGACATGCTCGGCACCGCCAAGACCGTGACCATCACCAAGGACGAGACCACCATCGTCGACGGCCACGGCGAGAAGGCAGAGATCGAGGCGCGCGTTTCGCAGATCCGCACCCAGATCGAAGAGACCTCCTCGGACTACGACCGTGAGAAGCTGCAAGAGCGCGTTGCCAAGCTGGCAGGCGGTGTTGCCGTGATCCGCGTCGGCGGCATGACCGAAGTGGAAGTGAAAGAGCGCAAGGACCGCGTCGATGACGCCCTGAACGCGACCCGCGCGGCCGTTCAGGAAGGCATCGTGGTCGGTGGCGGCGTTGCCTTGGTGCAGGGTGCCAAGGCCCTCGACGGCCTGGAAGGCGCCAACAGCGACCAGAACGCCGGTGTCACCATCGTGCGCAAGGCTCTGGAAGCACCGCTGCGTCAGATCGCCCAGAACGCGGGCGTCGACGGGTCGGTCGTGGCTGGCAAGATCCGCGAAAGCGAAGATCTGAAGTTCGGCTACAACGCCCAGACCGACGAATATGGCGACATGTTCAAGTTCGGCGTGATCGACCCGGCAAAGGTCGTCCGCACCGCTCTGGAAGACGCTGCTTCGATCGCGGGCCTGCTCATCACCACCGAGGCGATGGTTGCAGACAAGCCGCAGAAAGACGCCCCCGCAGCAATGCCCGACATGGGCGGCATGGGCGGCATGGGCGGCATGATGTAATCCGGTCGGCCTCCCTCTCGGGAGGCCACCGCGACCATCTTGGTTGCCAAGTGCCTCGTTGCACGCAAAGGGTCCCTCTCGGGGCCCTTTGTCATGTCTGGCGCACGGCTTGGTTGCGGAAGATGCAATTTGATCCTGCGTAAAGTGCCAGACATCCGCCGCTGCTACGCTCGCCTTGATGATTGCGGAGGGCGAGAGATGCCGAGACCTGTATTCCTTTTGACTTTATTGCTGTTTCTGCTGCCGGCATTGCCGTCTCTGGCGCAGGACAAGACCGAGAGTTTCGACCTTGGCGGCGACCGTTTCATCGCCGGGCGGATCGCTGCGATGTCGGAGCCCGGGGGCGCCGACGTGTTCCTTGCCGGCGAGCGGGTGACGCTCGAGGCCGAGATTACCGGCAGCGCGCACATGGCCGGACGCTGGGTCACTGTGTCCGGGCCGGTGGGGCAGGGGCTCTATGCCGCGGGGCAGGAGGTGCGGGTCGGGGCCGCGGTGACGGGCAATGCCACGCTGGCGGGCCAGCGGGTCGATGTGACCGCGCCGATCGGCGGCAACCTGCGGGTCTTCGGCTCGGAGATCACCCTCTCGGCGGCGATCGAGGGCACGCTGCTGGCGGGCGGTGAGTTTGTCGAGATCGACGGGCCGGTGACCGGCGACATTGCCCTGAGTGCCCGGGAGCTGCGCTTCGGGCCCGATGCGGCGATCTCTGGCACGCTGACGCTCTACGAGGACGACCCGGGCGAGATCATCGTGCCCGAGAGCGTGATTCCGGCGGACAGGGTCCAGCGGGAAGAGATCAGCGAGTGGCAGCCGATCCGCGAGGGCGGCTTCTGGCCCGGGGTGAAGGCTGTCATCAGCTTCGGCATAGGCGTGCTGCTCGTGGCGCTGGTTGCGGCGGCGGCCGCGGCGCTGATGCCGCAGACATTCGCCGCCATGCGGGCGCAGCTGCTCGGCCACCCGTTCCGGACGCTGCTCACCGGCTTCATCGCGCAATCGACGGTGATCGGCGCGGGCATCCTGCTGGCGATGACCCTGATCGGTCTGCTGCTCACCCCGGCGGCGCTGTTCTTCGCCATTCTGGCCGGGCTCGCGGGCTACATCGTCGGCGCCTATGCGCTTGGGGTGGCCGCGCTGAAGCTCGCCGGGCAGGGCTTTCCGCAAGAGGCGAAGCACCGCGCGCTGGCAGCGCTGGCAGGGGCGGTGATCGCGGCGCTGGTCGCGCTGATCCCGCTGATCGGCTGGATCGCGATCATGGCGCTGTCGCTGGCCGGGCTTGGCGCGGTCACACGGACGGCCTTCCCGCACCGGTTCCAGACCGCCGGCTGAGGGATGGCCCGGGCGCCATGCAGGGATTGCATGGCGCCTACTCCATCGGAACGAAGGGTCGAAAGCTTCCGTTGTCTTTCCAAAGGATTGAAAGGAAAGGCAACGTGATGACCCGTTTCGAAAACAAGACCGTCATTGTCACCGGCGCGAGCTCTGGCATCGGCGCCGCCACCGCTCGCCGGTTCGGCCGCGAGGGCGCCAACGTGGTGCTGGTCTCGCGCACCCAGTCGAAGCTCGACAAGGTGGCGGAGGACATCCCCTCGGCCAAGGTGGTGCCCGCCGACCTGTCCACCATGGAGGGGGTTGCGACCGCTGCCAAGGCCGCACGCGAGGCCTTTGGCCAGGTCGACGTGCTGGTCAACAACGCCGGCACCGCCGTCACCGGCAGCATCGAAGACGTGGACGAGGACGGCTTTGCCGAGGTCATGGAAACCGACGTCACCGGTGTCTGGCGCCTGACCAAGGCGCTCTGGGGCGATCTCAAGGCCACGAAAGGCAACGTGGTGATGACCTCGTCGGTCTCGGGCATCGGCGGCGACTGGAATATGCACGCCTACAACGCCGCCAAGGGCGCGGTGACCAACCTGACCCGGGCGCTGGCGCTCGACGCACGCAACAGCGGCGTGCGGGTCAACGCGGTCAACCCGAGTTTCACCAAGACCGAGCTCACCAGCGACATGCTCGAGAATGACGAGCTTGTGGCGAAATTCATGGAGCGGATCCCGCTGGGCCGGCCGGCCGAGCCCGAGGACATCGCCGACGTGATTGCCTTCCTCGCCTCGGACGACGCGCGCTTCGTCAACGGTGTGAACCTTCCGGTGGATGGCGGGCTTTCCGCCTCGAATGGTCAGCCGCCGCAGGCCTGAGCCCTTGATCCCGTGCTGCCCATGGTCTTCATGGGCGGCATGGATGGACCTGACGACTCGTTCGAGACGCCCCTCTGGGGAGAAAATTTGCGCGTGGCCGGGGTCGACGAGGTCGGCCGCGGCCCGCTTGCCGGCCCGGTGGTTGCCGCGGCGGTGGTGCTCGATCCGCTTTGCATCCCGCCCGGGCTAAACGACTCCAAGAAGCTCAGCGCGAAACGCCGGGCGCGGCTGGCAGGCTGGCTGCATGAATGTGCCGAGGTCAGCATCGGTGTCGCGACGGTCGAAGAGATCGACGAGCTCAACATCCTGCAGGCCTCGCTTCTCGCCATGCACCGGGCGGTGACCGGGCTGAAACGTCCTGCGCAACACGCGCTGGTAGACGGGCGTTTCATCCCGCCGCAGCTGCCCTGCCACGCCACGCCGATCATCAAGGGGGACGGGCGCTCGGTCAGCATCGCTGCCGCCTCGGTTGTCGCAAAATGCTATCGTGATCGCCTCATGCGGGACTTGGCGCAACAGCATCCCGGCTACGGCTGGGAGACCAACGCCGGCTATGGGTCGAAAAAGCACAAGGAGGCGCTCCAAAATCTGGGAGTGACCCCTCACCATAGGCGGTCCTTCAAGCCGATACACAATATCTTGTGGCAAGCTAATTTCACAAGTGACTGATTCAAAAAAGAAATTGACCGCGAATCACCTTTGACTCAAAATTAGGGCCAACCAACGAGTGCAAAAGCACCATAGGGCTTGAGGCAAAGATGAACGCGATGACCAAACCGAAGAGCGCAGATGCGCTCCCTATCAACACGATTCTGGCCGGGGACTGCATCGAAATGATGAACAGTCTGCCTGCGGAGTCGGTGGATCTGATCTTTGCCGATCCACCCTATAACCTGCAATTGCGGGGTGATCTGCACCGGCCCGACAACAGCCGTGTCGACGCGGTCGACGATCACTGGGATCAGTTCGCGTCGTTCGAGGTCTATGACAGGTTCACCCGTGAGTGGCTCGCCGCCGCCAAGCGGCTGCTGAAGCCCAATGGTGCGATCTGGGTCATCGGTTCCTACCACAACATCTTCCGCGTCGGCGCGGCGCTGCAGGATGCCGGCTACTGGATCCTGAACGACGTCATCTGGCGCAAGTCCAACCCGATGCCGAACTTCCGCGGCAAGCGCTTCACCAACGCCCACGAGACCATGATCTGGGCGTCGAAGGGCGAGGGCGCCAAGTACACCTTCAACTACGAGGCGCTCAAGGCGCTGAACGAGGGCATCCAGATGCGCTCGGACTGGGTTCTGCCGATCTGCAACGGCGGCGAACGGCTGAAGGACGCCAACGGCGACAAGGCGCACCCGACGCAGAAGCCGGCAAGTCTGCTGCACCGTGTGCTCGTGGGCTCGACCAACCCCGGCGACGTGGTTCTCGACCCGTTCTTCGGCACCGGCACCACCGGCGCGGTGGCCAAGATGCTCGGCCGCGACTGGATCGGCATCGAGCGCGAGGCGGCCTATCGCGAAGTGGCCGAGCGCCGCATCGCCGATGTGCGCGCCTATGACCGCTCCTCGCTCGAGGTGACCCGGGCCAAGCGCGCCGAGCCGCGCGTGCCCTTCGGCCAGCTGGTCGAACGCGGCCTGCTGCGCCCCGGCGAGATGCTGGTCTCGGCCAATGGCAAGGTCGCCAAGGTGCGGGCTGACGGGACGCTTGTGGGCGACGACGTGAAAGGCTCGATCCATCAGGTCGGCGCGCATCTCGAAGGCGCGCCCTCGTGCAACGGCTGGACCTACTGGCATTTCCGCAAGGACGGCAAGGTCGTTCCGATCGACGTGCTGCGCCAGCAGATCCGCGCCGAGATGGCCGCCCGCCCGAACTGAGGCAGTCCGAACAATCGCAAGAACACCGCCGGTGCCTGTCTTCGCAGGCACTGACTGGCCCCGACTGCGCATGCAGCGGGGCCTCTTTTGATCTGGGTCGCGGCGGCAACGTGGTGCCTGCGTCGACATGGACGCCACACACGCTCGCGGAGTGGTCCCGCATCATGGCGGAAATCGCTGGATAAAACCGGAATGCAGAACGGCATGGCTCTGATGCTGCCGGCAGTCATTCCGCAGAGTGCCAGGTCGGAACGTCCGGACCATCGGATTGACCCTGTCGCGCGCTGAGGTCATTGGTGCGCAAACGGAGTATGTTCATGGATCTGCGCGCGATCTTCATGGGGCTGGCCTTTGCGGTCATGTGGTCCTCGGCCTTCAGCTCGGCCCGTATCATCGTCAGTGCCGCCCCGCCGCTGGGCACGCTTGCGCTGCGCTTCCTGATCTCGGGATTGCTGGCGGTGGCGCTGGCACGGCTGATGGGCCAGAGCTGGCGCCTGACGCGGGTCCAATGGCGCGCGACAATCATCTTCGGCATGTGCCAGAACGCCCTGTACCTGGGCCTGAATTTCGTTGCCATGCAGACCATCGAGGCGTCTCTGGCCTCGATCGTTGCCTCCACCATGCCGCTGATCGTGGCGCTGGTGAGCTGGATCTGGCTGGGCGAGCGGCTGCGCCCCGTGGGCTATGGCGGCCTGCTGGCCGGGGTGCTTGGCGTGACGCTGATCATGGGCGCGCGGCTGCAGGGCGGCGCTGACCCGTTCGGGGTGATGCTCTGCGTTCTGGGTGTGCTGTCGCTGGCGGTGGCGACCATGTCGGTGCGCGGCGCCATCGGTGGCGGCAATGTGATGATGATCGTGGGACTGCAGATGCTGGTGGGCAGCGCGCTGCTCTGGCCTCTGGCGCTGGCGTTCGAGCAGCCCGAGGTGACATGGTCGTGGGCGTTGATCGCGGCCTTCGCCTACACTGTTCTGGTTCCCGGTGTCGCGGCGACCTTTGTCTGGGTGCTTCTGGTCGAGCGCATCGGCGCCACGCGCGCCGCCACCTTCCACTTTCTGAACCCGTTCTTCGGTGTCGCCATCGCGGCGCTTCTGCTGGGTGAGCCGATGGGCCGGATGGATGTGGTCGGCGTGGCGATCATCACCGCCGGAATCCTCGCGGTTCAGCTGTCGCGAATGCCCGCGCGGCCGCCGCGTTAGAAGGGTTTGTTTACACCTGTCTGCTAGCTCACGTCCCGGCGCACCCGGCGCGCGTTTGGAACAGGAGCATAGCGGCAGTGATGAGACGTTTTTCCATCAGGATCCAGATCCTGGCCCTGGGCATGGTGTTCGTGCTGCTTCTGGCGGTCAGCGGCGTTCTGTCGTGGAACATGCAGAATACCGTTGCCCGGGACGTGCATTTCACCTTCGACGTGATCAAGCAGAACGAGCTGATCGCCTGGGTGCGCGAGGATCTCGAGCAGGCTCGCGCCGATCTCCTGCGCAGCGATGCCGGACAAGAGGGCGCCTTCGACAGCTTGATCGGCAACCTCGCAGAGGTCACCCGCGACATCGCCGCCTCGGATGGCGTGTTCAACGCGCCGGAGTCGGACCGTGCCCGACGTCTCGACTTCCACGAGCGCTTTACGGCGGTGAGCGCCGATGTCGCAGCTCTCTCGGCAGATCTGCGGGACATCGTCGGCACCCGGGCGGAGCGGGCCTTTGCCGATCTCGACGTCACGCCGCTCTACGAGCGGCTGGTCGCGGTGATCGCCGAAGTGGACGACATGCAGGAGGTTGTCCGCACCCAGACCCTGGTGACCGAAGACGAGACCGTCGCCGCGGTGGAGCAGAGCCAGTGGCTGCTGGCGGTGTCGCTCGCAGGGGTGACAGCCATCTCCTTCCTTCTGGTCGTGATCTTCGGCCGCATGTTGGCGACACCCTTCAAGACCGCCGCCACATCGGTCGACCGCCTCGCAGAGGGCGATTACGATACCGAGATCGGCGGCACCGCCTATGGCGACGAGGCGGGCATGATCGCCCGCAACTTGGAGCAACTGCGCGACAAGCTCCGCGCAAGCGATGACGAGGCCGCGCGCGAGCGTGTCACCAACGAGCGTCGGACCGCCTTGTTTCGGGCGCTCGGCGCCGCGATGGGCGGGCTGTCCCAAGGCCGGGTCGAGTCACGGCTCGACACCTCGGAATGGTCCGATCTTGGCGAGAGCTACGAAGCGATCTGTAGCGACTTCAACGAATTGTCGGAGCAGATCGGAGATCTGATCTCGTCCCTGCGCGACTCTTCGGACATGGTGCAGCGCAATTCCCAGGAGCTGTCCTCGATGTCGACCGAGATGTCGCGCCGGTCCGAGGTGCAGGCCGCAACGCTCGAGGAATCGGCCGCCGCGCTCGAGCAGATGTCGAGCAGCGTGCGCGCC
The DNA here is from genome assembly GCF_017309175.1 of Salipiger bermudensis. NCBI lineage: Bacteria > Pseudomonadati > Pseudomonadota > Alphaproteobacteria > Rhodobacterales > Roseobacteraceae > Salipiger > Salipiger bermudensis. The sequence goes on from NZ_JAEKJV010000001.1 coordinate 98,455, forward strand.
GCAGCGGAGCGCGCCGAGGAGGCCGACCAGCGCGCCGGGGCCGGTCGCCGCCGCGCCGAAGAGGGCGGCGCGGTGATGGAGCGGGCGCTGACGGCGATGAGCTCGATCGCGGCTTCCTCGGATCAGATCACGCAGATCATCGGGGTGATCGACGACATCGCCTTCCAGACGAACCTCTTGGCGCTGAACGCGGGGGTCGAGGCCGCCCGCGCCGGAGAAAGCGGCAAGGGCTTCTCGGTGGTCGCCTCCGAGGTGCGCTCTCTGGCGCAGCGGGCCTCCGAGTCGGCCCGCGAGATCAAGGCTCTGGTCTCGAACAGTTCGCAGCAGGTCAAGGATGGCGGCCAGCTGGTGGAGCAGACCGGAGAGACGCTGTCGGATATCGTGCGCTACGTGACCGAGGTCTCGGACATGGTGGGCGAGATCGCGTCGGCCGCCAAGGAGCAGGCGGCGGGTCTGCAGGAGATCAATGTCGGGGTCGCGGAGCTTGACAAGGTCACCCAGCAAAACGCCGCCATGGTGGGCGAGACGAGCTCTGCCAGCCAGCAACTCAGCAGCGAGGCCGATCGCCTGACGTCGCAGCTCAACCGGTTCATGGGGGCCGAAACCGGCGCCCTCGAAGAGGTCACGCCGGTGACCGCGCCAATCGGCGAACTCGAGGTGCCACCGCCGGCGATAAGCGAGGCCCCCATGAAGCGCGCCGTCGGTGACAATGCCACGATGTGGGAGGAATTCTGACACACGGGGGGGGCACGCGGTGAGGCGCTTGCGGTCCGCCCCGTCAGGAGGCCGAGCGGCCCGGCCTTGCAGGGCAGCGTTCCTGCAAAGCCATCCTCTCAGAACCGACGCGCTTCTGTGGATGGCATGACAGGTACTCGTTTGCCGAAGAAGATGGGGTCGTCCAGAAAGACCGGATGGCCCCGCCGCCGCTTTTCGGACGTTCCCGATCGCAGAGGCCGCTCGGCCGTGTCAGCCGATCTTTCCGCGGTTCTCGCCGACCTGACCGCGGTGCAGCAGAAGGTGATCGAGGAGCACGCAGGCCACCATCGCCTCGCCCACCGGCACCGCCCGGATGCCGACACAAGGGTCGTGACGGCCCTTGGTGATGATTTCCGCCTCTTCGCCGGACTTGGTGATCGTACGCCGCGGCGTGAGGATCGACGAGGTCGGCTTCACCGCGAAACGCAGCACGATGTCCTGCCCGGTGGAGATCCCGCCAAGGATGCCGCCGGCATGGTTCGAGCTGTAGATCGGGCCATCCGGCCCCATGCTGATCTCGTCGGCATTCTCCGAGCCGCGCAGCACCGCCGAGGCCATGCCCTCGCCGATCTCCACCGCCTTCACGGCGTTGATCGACATCGCCGCCGCCGCGAGATCTGTGTCGAGCTTGCCATAGACCGGCGCGCCGAGCCCGGCGGGCACACCGCGCGCGACGACCTCGATCACCGCGCCGACGCTGTCGCCCGACTTGCGCAAATCGTCGAGATAGGCGGCCCAGGTCTCTGCCGCCTCGGCATCCGGGGTCCAGAACGGGTTCTGCGGGATCTGGGCGAAATCGATCTTGCTGCGGTCGATCTGGTGCGGGCCGACCTGCACCATGTAGCCGGTGATCTCGATCCCTGGCGCCAGCGTCTCGAGCGCGGCGCGCGCCAGCCCGCCTGCCGCGACCCGAGCGGCAGTCTCGCGCGCGGAGGAGCGCCCGCCGCCGCGATAATCGCGGATGCCGTATTTCTGCCAGTAGGTGATGTCGGCGTGACCCGGGCGGAACTTCTCGGCGATGTCGCCATAGTCCTTCGACCGCTGGTCGGTGTTTTCGATCATCAGCTGCACCGGCGTGCCGGTGGTCTGGCCCTCGAACACGCCCGACAGGATGCGAACCGCATCGGGCTCGCGCCGCTGGGTGGTGAACTTGTTCTGCCCCGGCTTGCGCTTGTCGAGCCAGTGCTGGAGCATCGCCTCGTCCACCGCAACGCCCGGAGGGCAACCATCGACCGTCGCACCAAGCGCGGGCCCGTGGCTTTCGCCCCATGTGGTGACGCGGAACAGGTGGCCGAATGTGTTCATGCTCATGCGCGATCTCCTTTGTCCCGGCTTCCTGTAGGGCAGGGGCGGCGGCGTCTCAAGGGATTTCACCTTGCAAGGCCCCCCGTGCAAGACTAGGTCTTGCGATACCTCGGGGTGCCCGCACGGGCTGAGATGCATGACGCGAACCCGTTGAACCTGAACCGGTTGATACCGGCGGAGGGAAGGTGACGGCATCCTGCCCAGTCTTGCCCTCTCGCCGCAAGTCTGGAGGACGCCATGAAGGCCACCACCACTTTTGCAGCGGGACTTCTGACCGCCAGCGCCGCGCTGGCAGACACCCCCGTGCTCACCGTCTATGCCGGCGACTACGTCGTCTCGGAATGGGGCCCCGGCCCGAAGATCGAGGAGATGTTCGAGGCCGAGTGCGACTGCGACCTGCAGTTCAAGCCCGGCGACCTGCTGCCGCGCATCCTGCTCGAGGGCGCGCGCACCGAGGCTGACGTGGTCTTCGGTCTCAATACCGATGTGACCAAACAGGCGCGCGAGAGCGGGCTGTTTGCTCCGCACAATGTCGACCTGTCGCCTCTGACGCTGCCGATCGACTGGGACGACGATGTCTTCCTGCCCTACAATTACGGCCACACCGCCTTCGTCTACAACACCGAGCGGCTGGCCGAGCCTCCGGAGAGCTTCGACGCGCTGCTCGAGGCTCCCGATGATCTGAAGATCGTGATCCAGGACCCGCGCAGCTCGATCTCCGGTTTGGCGACGGTGCTCTGGGTGCAGTCGGTCTATGGCGATGGTGCCGAGGCCGCGTGGGAGAAGCTGGCGCCGAAGATCCTCACGGTGACCAAGGGCTGGTCCGAGAGCTATGGCCTGTTCACCGATGGCGAGGCCGACATGGTGATGAGCTACACCACGAGCCCGGCCTATCACATCATCGCCGAGGACGACCGGACCAAGAAAGCCGCGATCTTCCCCGAGGGGCATTACTTCATGGTCGAGCTGGCCGCCAAGGTGGCAAGCACCGATCAGCCGGAACTGGCGGATCAATTCCTCGCGTTTACCTTGAGTGAACCGTTTCAGGAGATGATCGCCACGGGCAACTGGTCCTTCCCGGCAGCGCTGCCGCGGGAGCAATGGCCGGAGGGGTTCCAAGAGCTCGCGCTGCCCGAGGAAGTGCTGTTCTATTCCGAGGAGGAAGCGGCGGCGCTGCGCGATGAGGCGGTTGAGGCATGGCGTCGCGCGCTGTCGCGCTGAGCCGGGGCTCTGCTGCCGCCTGGCTCGCCGGTCTGGCGGTGGCGGCGCTGACGCTCGGGCCGGTGGCGGCGGTACTGGTGCGGGCCGGGGGCTGGGGCGATCTTGGCCCCGGCGACTGGCAGGCGCTGCGCTTCACGCTGCTGCAGGCTCTGGCCTCTGCGGGGGCGAGCGTCGCCCTTGCGGTGCCGGTCGCGCGGGCACTGGCGCGGCGGCGGTTTCGCGGCCGTGGCGCTCTGGTGGCGCTGATGGGGGCGCCGTTCATCCTGCCGGTGATTGTCGCCGTGCTCGGGCTCATTGCGGTGTTCGGGCAGAACGGGCTGGCAAACGCTGCGCTCAGGGCGCTGGGGCTGCCGGAGATGACGATCTATGGCATCCACGGCGTGATCCTCGCGCATGTGTTCTTCAACCTGCCGCTGGCGGTACGGCTGTTGTTGCAGGGCTGGCTGGCGATCCCTGCCGAGCGCTTCCGTCTGACGGCTTCGCTGGGCCTGTCGCCTTGGGCGCTGTTCCGGGTGCTCGAGGCACCGATGCTGCTGCGCATCGCGCCGGGGGCATTTGCGGTGATCTTCGTCATTTGCCTGTCGAGCTTTGCCGTGGCGCTGACGCTCGGGGGCGGGCCGCGGGCCACCACGGTCGAGTTGGCGATCTATCAGGCGGTGCGGTTCGATTTCGACCTCGGGCGCGCGGCGCTGCTGTCGGTGATCCAGCTGGCGCTGGCGCTGACGGCCGGGCTCGTGGCGCTGCGGCTGGGCGCTGGCAGCGGCTTTGGTGCCGGGCTCGACCGGGTGGCGCGGCGATGGGACGGGCGGGGCCGGCTGGCGCGGCTCGCTGACGGGCTGTGGATCGTACTGGCGGCGGGGTTCCTGCTCACGCCGCTGGCGATGGTGGCGTTGCGCGGTCTGCCGGGGCTGACCGCGATGGGGCCGGGCACCTGGGAAGCGGCGTTCAATTCCATCACCGTGGCGCTGATCTCGACGGCGCTCTGCATCGCTTGGGCGTTGCCACTGGCGACGCGCGGCGGCGAGCTGGTGGGGCTCGCGGGCATCGCGCTCTCGCCGCTGGTGCTGGGGACCGGGCTGTTCCTGATCGTGCGCCCTTACGCGAACCCGTTCGCGCTGGCGCTGCCGGTCACCATGGTGGTGAACGCGCTGGTGGCGCTGCCCTTTGCGCTGCGCATCCTGCGTCCGGAGGCCGAGGCGGTGCGGGCAGACTATGGCCGACTGGCGCTGGCTTTGGGCCTGAGCCGGATGGCATGGCTGCGTTTGGTCTTTCTGCCGCGGCTTCGGCGGCCGCTGGGCTTTGCCGCGGGGCTGACGGCGGCGCTGTCGATGGGCGATCTCGGCGTTATCGCGCTGTTCGCCGATCCCGACCGTGCGACGCTGCCGCTGCAGGTCTACCGGCTGATGGGCTCCTACCAGATGCAGGCGGCGGCGGGTGCGGCGCTGCTGCTGCTGCTGCTGAGCTTCGGCGCGTTCTGGATTTTCGACCGGGGAGGGCGGGTCAATGCTGACGCTTGAGGGCATACGCTACGGCGACGGGGCGTTCTCGCTCGCGGCGGATCTGAGCCTGTCCCCCGGTGGCCGCGTGGCGGTCATCGGCCCGTCAGGCGCGGGCAAGTCGACGCTGCTCGATCTCATTGCCGGGTTTCGCCGTCCCGATGCGGGCCGGCTGCTTTGGCAGGGGCGCGACATCACTGCCGCGCCGCCGGATCGGCGCCCTGTGGCGATGCTGTTCCAGGAGAACAACCTGTTCCCGCATCTCGACCTCGCGCGCAATCTCGGGCTCGCGCTGCGGCCTGATGGCGGGCGGCTCCGGGCAAAGGATCGCCGCGAGATCGAGCGCGCGCTCGACCGCGTCGGGCTGCAGGGCTATGCCGGGCGCAAGCCCGGGGCGCTCTCGGGCGGGCAGCAGAGCCGGGCGGCGCTGGCGCGGGTGCTGTTGCAGGCCCGGCCGATCATCGCGCTCGACGAGCCCTTCGCGGCGCTGGGGCCGGCGCTGAAGGGTGAGATGCTGGATCTGGTGCGCGGCGTTGCCGAGGAGCTGGGGGCGCTGGTGTTGATGGTCAGCCACGATCCCGAGGATGCGAAGCGCTTTGCCGGTGAGGTGGTTCTGGTGGCCGACGGCGTGGCCGCGGCGCCGGTGGCCACGACACGTCTGTTCGAAGAGCCGCCGGAGGCGCTGCGGCGCTATCTCGGCCGCTGAGCGGTGCGCGCCTCAGGCGCCTGCGGATGCTCTATCGGCCAACAAAAAAGCCCCGCGCGATGCGCGGGGCTTTCTCTTTGTGCGGCAGGCGCGATCAGTCGTGCTTGTGCTTGATCGGGCGCCAGATGCGCTTGTTGGTGAGGTAGAGCAGCACCGAGAGCACGGCGAGGAAGATCACGCCGGCGAAACCGGCCTGCTTGCGCGCCATCATCTTGGGCTCTGCCGTCCACATCAGGAAGGCCGCCACGTCCTTCGCCTCGTTCTCGAGCGAGTTCGGGTGGCCGCCGTTATACTCCACGTCCTCGCCCATCAGCGGCGGGGCCATGGAGATCCAGCCGCCCGGGAAGGCGTGGTTCTCGTAGAAGGTGGTGCCGGCCTCGACCTTCTCTTCGCCGGTGTAGCCGGTGAGGATCGAGGCGATGTACTCGGCGCCGCCCATGCCGTTGAAGAGCTGGCTCAGGCCGGTGCCGTAGGGGCCGTGGAAGCCCGCACGCGCCTTTGCCATCAGCGACAGGTCGGGGGCGCCGACGCCGTCATTGACCGGGAAGTGGTCGGTCGGGATCGCCGGGCGGAAATCCTCGAGCTCTTCGTCATAGATCTCGAAGTTCTGCTCCGCGTAGGCGCGCACCTCGTCTTCCGAGAAGTGCGGGCCGCCCTCGTCGCCGAGGGTGCGGAACGGCACGTAGCGAAGACCGTGGCAGGCCGAGCAGACCTCGGTATAGACCTGCAGGCCGCGCTGCAGCTGGTCCTGGTCGAAGGCGCCGAACGGGCCTTCGAAGGAGAAGCTGTAATCCTCGACATGGCCCATGTCGCCGGCGGCAAAGGCGCCGCCGGTGGCCAGGCCGAGGGCCATCGCGGTCGAAAGGGCAAGTTTCTTGAACATGGTCATCTGTCCTTTCTGTCTCACTCTGCCGGGGTCGTGGCGGAGGAGCCGGTTTCCGAGGTCTTGCCGTAATGGGCCTCGAAATCTTCCTCGATGGTCGCGGGTTGCGGCAGCGGCTTCTCGAACACGCCGAGCAGCGGCAGGATCACGAAGAAGTAGCCGAACCAGTAGGCCGAGCCGATCAGCGAGAAGCTGGCATAGGGCTCTTCGGCGGGCATGGCACCGAGCCACATCAGCGCGATGAAGTCGATGACCAGCAGCCAGAACCACCACTTGAACTGCGGGCGGTACTTGCCCGAGCGCACCGAGGAGGTGTCGAGCCAGGGCGCCAGCGCCATGGCGATGATGGCCCCGAACATGGCCAGCACGCCGAAGAACTTGGCGTCGATGATGCCGCCCGTAAGGAACGAGGCGATCTGCACGACCCAGACTTCCGAGGTGAAGGCACGCAGGATGGCGTAAAACGGCAGGAAGTACCATTCCGGAACGATGTGCGCGGGCGTCGAGAGCGGGTTGGCCTCGATGTAGTTGTCGGGGTGGCCGAGATAGTTCGGCATGAAGCCGACGATGGCCCAGAACACAGCGAGGATCAGCGCGAGCGCGAACAGGTCCTTGATGACGTAGTAGGGCCAGAACGGAACCGTGTCCTTCTCGGCCTCGGCCTTGGAGCCGCGACGGACGTCAACACCGGTGGGGTTGTTGTTGCCGGTCGAGTGGAAGGCCCAGATGTGCACCGCCACCAGCGCCGCGATGACGAAGGGCAGCAGGTAGTGCAGCGAGAAGAAGCGGTTCAGCGTGGCGTTGTCGACCGCCGGTCCGCCCAGCAGCCAGGTCTGGATCGGCTCGCCGATGAACGGGATCGCGCCGAACAGGCCGGTGATCACCGTGGCGCCCCAGAACGACATCTGGCCCCAGGGCAGAACGTAGCCCATGAACGCGGTGCCCATCATGCACAGATAGATGAGCATGCCGATGATCCAGGTGACCTCGCGCGGGCTCTTGTAGGAGCCGTAGTAGAGGCCACGGAAGATGTGCAGGTAGACCGCGACGAAGAACAGCGAGGCGCCGTTCATGTGCAGGTAGCGGATCATGTAGCCGCCGTTCACGTCGCGCATGATGTGCTCGATCGAGGCGAAGGCCATGTCGACGTGCGGCGTGTAGTGCATGACCAGCACGATGCCGGTGATGATCTGCAGCGCCAGGCAGAAGGTGAGGACGATCCCCCAGATCCACATCCAGTTCAGGTTCTTGGGCGTGGGGATCATGATGGTGTCGTAGAGAAGTCCGACGATCGGCAGGCGCTTGTGCAGCCAGCGCTCGGGGCCGGTCTTCGGTTCGTAATGGTCGTGCGGAATACCCGACATCTAGATGCCTCCCTTATCCCAGCAGAATGGTGGTTTCTTCGACGAATTCCGCCGTGGGAACCGGGAGGTTCTGCGGGGCGGGGCCTTTGCGGATGCGACCGGCCGTGTCGTAGTGCGAGCCGTGGCAGGGGCAGAACCAGCCGCCGACGCCACCGGCGGTGTATTCGCCGGCATTGCCCAGCGGCACGCAGCCGAGGTGGGTGCAGACACCCATCATCACCAGCCATTCGCCGGTCTCGTCGAGCGCGCGGTTGGCGTCGGTCGCGTCAGCGCCTTCGGGGATGTTTGGGTTGCGCGCCACCGGATCGACCAGTTCGCTCATCTCGACGCCCTGCGCGGCCTCGATCTCGGCCTCGGTGCGGCGGCGGATGAACACCGGCTTGCCGAGATACTGAACGGTCAGCTGGGTGCCGGTCTCGACGCCCGAGACATCGACGCGGATCGTGCTCAGCGCGCGCACGTCGGCGGACGGGTTCATCTGGTTGACCAGCGGCCAGACGGCTGCGCCGGCAGTGACGGCGCCCGCACCGGCGGTGGCATAGTAGAGGAAGTCCCTCCGAGTGCCTTCGTGATCTTCTGCTTGTGTCACGGGGTAATCTCCATTCCTCACGGCCTTTTGCTGGCCATAATAGCTAGATAGCCGCGTCCCGATACGGCTTTTCCGCTCGCGTGTTTAGCGATCTGTCATGTGTCCGTAAAGCAATCATGAACGTACATTGTGCCAAAGTGCGCATCTGTCGCAATTGAAACGCTTTGCCTGCAGGACTATGTGACGCCGAAGCCATGCAAAGCGCGCGGAGCACATCCATGAAAGCACTGATTCTCACAGCGACACTTTCCGTCGCCGCAGCAGCGGCGTCGCAGGCCGCAGCGCAGGATTACGAACTGTCGATCTATTCGGGCTGGCAGACCGCGCCGCACAGCCGCGTGTCGGGCGACTATCCCGGCGGCGGCGATTACGACGCCCTGATCGGCTGGGACGGCAAGAGCTTCGAGATGCCGCCCTATTACGGTCTGCGCGGCACGTGGTGGCGCTCTGAAACCTTCGGCGTGGCGCTCGAATTCACCCATGCCAAGGTCTATGCTCCCGACGACGAGCGCGAGGCGATCGGTTTCGACAGCATGGAGTTCACCGACGGCCACAACCTGCTCACGCTGAACGCGATGCGGCGCTGGCCCGAGCAGTGGGGCACCGCGACGCCCTATGCCGGCGCGGGCCTCGGCATCGCCTTCCCGCATGTGGATGTCGAGACCACCGGCGGCGACAAGACCTTCGGCTACCAGCTGACCGGTCCCGCCGTGCGGCTGCTGGCGGGCGTCAGCTACCCGATCAGCGAGCGGGTCTCGATTTTTGGCGAGTACCAGTTCACCTATTCGAGCAACGAGGCCGATCTCGACGGCGGCGGCTCGCTCGAGACCGACATCAAGACCAACGCGATCAACGTCGGCCTGTCGCTGAACTTCTGATCACGGCCTCGGTTGGAAACGCAAAAGCGCCCCTCGGGGCGCTTTTTTCGTTGCTGGGGTCTGTTCCCGCGCGCCGCCGGGCCGGGGGCCTCAGCGCTTGCGGACGAACTCGGTGCGCAGGACGAGGCCCTTGATGGTGTCGTGGCGGCAGTCGATCTCGTCGGGGTTGTCCGTCAGGCGAATGCTGCGGATCACCGTGCCCTGCTTCAGCGTCTGCCCGGCGCCCTTCACCTTCAGATCCTTCACCAGCACCACGGAATCGCCATCCGCCAGCAGGTTGCCCGCGGCGTCGCGGATCTCGACCGCATTCGCCGTTGCGAGCTCGGAGGCCGGGCGCCATTCGCCGCTGGCCTCGTCATAGACCCACTCTTCATCCTGATTGGCCATCGCCTGTCCTTCCCGTCATTCGCCCGCAAGGGGCGCTTAGTCGCCCGTGCCGATGCGCGGCTTGCGCGGCAGCATCACGATCACGGTGCCGATATAACCGATGCAGAACAGCACCAGCGTGATCCACGCATAGCTCACCGCGGCCGCCAGCGCGAAGGCGACGGCCACGAGAAAGAACTTGGCGTTCTTGCGCGGGATGCGGGTGGTCTTGAACGACCAGGTCGGGATGCGGCTGATCATCAGCAGCCCCATCGCCACCATCCACAGCGCCAACACGAAGTCCGGCAGGAACGGGCCCGAACCGAGCGCGAAGCTCAGGAACATCGGCAGCATCACCAGCAGCGCCCCGGCAGGGGAGGGGACGCCGGTGAAATAGGCGTTGTCGTGGCTCTTGTCCTCTGACTTGCGCTGCACGTTGAACCGCGCGAGGCGAACCACCGCGCAGACCGCGAAGACCAGCACCGCGAGCCAGCCGAAGCCGCGGCTGTCCTCGAGCGCCCAGGTGTAGAGCAGCAGCCCCGGCGCGACGCCGAAATTGAGGAAATCCGCGAGGCTGTCGAGCTCGGCGCCCATGCCGCTCTCGGACTTGAGGGCGCGGGCGAGGCGCCCGTCCATGCCGTCGAGCACCGCGGCCAGCAGGATCAGCTGCACCGCGAAGGTGTAGGAGCCCTGCAGCCCGAGCTTGATCGCCGTCAGGCCGGCGCAGATCGCCACCACCGTCAGCATGTTGGGCAGGAGCTGGATGATCGTCAGCTTCTCGGTGCCGGGCTCCCTCGGGTGCCCTTGGGGGGCCTCCGCCTCGGGCCGGGGCTCGGAAGGGGTCTCGGGATCAGTGGTCATCGCCGGCCCCGCTGGTCAGGTCGGCGATCACCGTCTCGCCGGCCACCATGGTCTGGCCGATGCGCACCTGCGGGGCGACGCCTTCGGGCAGGTAGACATCAAGCCGCGAACCGAAGCGGATCAGGCCGAAGCGCTCGCCACGGTCGAGCCAGTCGCCCTCTTTCTTCCACCACATGATGCGCCGCGCCACGAGGCCGGCAATCTGCACCACCGCGATCTCGCGACCGTCCTGCATGCGCAGGCGCAGGGCGTTGCGCTCGTTGTCCTCGGAGGCCTTGTCGAGCGAGGCGTTGAGGAACTTGCCGGGGCGGTAGGCGAGCTTGACCAACTCACCGGCGACCGGTGCGCGGTTCACGTGACAGTTGAACACCGACATGAAGACCGAGACCCGGGTCAGCGGCTCGGGGCCCATGCCGAGCTCGGCCGGCGGCACGGCGGGCTCGATCAGCGAGACCACGCCATCGGCGGGGCTGATGACGAGGCCGGGGCGGACGGGGGTGACGCGGTCGGGATCGCGGAAGAAGTAGTAGCACCAGACCGTGAGACCGACGCCGATCCAGCCGAACGGCTCCCAGATCAGGAACAGGATCAGGGTGATCGCGGCGAAGATCGCGACGAACTTGCGCCCCTCGGGGTGCATGGGCTTGATGAAGGTGTCGCGCATCCGCATGGCTGGGATCCTCCCGCGTGTCTTGGAAACTGCCGTGGCTTACGGAGCATCGCGGGCCGTTGCAAGCCCGCGCGGCATTACGTGTCCGGTTCCGTTGCGATCATCGAGGGCCTTGCGGCAAAGCCCGCATGCCATTCCGCCAATGCGTCGCGACCGGTGCGCCACTTGCGCGCGTCATGGCGGAAATCAAGATAGCTCAACGCGCAGGCCATGCCGATATGGCCGATGTCGATGCGCCCGTGCAGGTGGCTCATCCAGCGCGTGCTTACCGCGTCGAGCGCGCGCGATACTTTGGCCCATTGCCCCTCGATCCACTCCATCGAGACCTTGTCTGCCGGGCGGAAGCGCTCTTCGTAGACGATCAGGACGGCGGCATCCATGATGCCGTCGGCGGTGGCCTCGAGCGTCAGCGTGTCGAACTGGCGGACCTCCGGATAAAGCCCGGTCTGGGCGCGATGGTCGAGGAAGCGGCAGATGACGCGGCTGTCATAGAGGGTCGGGCCGTCGTCACGGATCAGCGCCGGGATCTTGCCCACCGGGTTGGCGGCGATCAGGTTGGGATCGGGGGTCAGCGGCGAGGCGGTGACCTGCACCTGCTCGACCGCGTCGTATTGGTCGGTCTCGTGCAGGGTGACGAGCACCTTGCGGACAAAAGGCGACGGGCCGGCCTTCAGCAGTTTCATGGGTCTGCTCCTTGCTGTTCCCGGAGAGGCGCCCCGGGGTGGTTCGTCGCGAAACCTAGGCAGCGACGCGTACAGGAGCAAATCTTTTCGGAAAGATGTGCGGAGCTTCGGTGTCGTCCGGCGCCGGTCAGCCCGCCTTCGGGTGGGTCGCGGCGTAGACCTTCATCAGGTGCACCTCGTCGACCGAGGTATAGGCCTGCGTGGTCGACAGCGACGCGTGACCCAGCAGCTCCTGGATCGCCCGAAGGTCGCCGCCGGCGGCGAGCAAGTGGGTGGCGAAGCTGTGGCGCATGGCGTGCGGGGTTGCGGTGGCGGGCAGGCCAAGCTGCAACCGCGCCGCCTCGGTCACCTTCTGGATCAGCCGCGGGTTCAGCGCGCCGCCGCGCTTGCCGCGGAACACCGGCGCGTCGGGCTCGGGATCATAGGGGCAGAGCCGCAGGTAGGTGTCGAGCGCGCGCCGTGCGATCGGCAGCACCGGCACGATGCGCTCCTTGCCGCCCTTGCCGACGATGCGCAGGCTCTCGCCCAGAGGCAGGTCGCGCCCCCTGAGCCCCAGCGCCTCGGAGATCCGCAGCCCGCAGCCGTAGAGCAGTGTCACCACCGCCGCGTCGCGGGCGCCGATCCAGCTGTCGGCGGCCTGCATCTCGACCGTGTCGATCATCGCCTTGGCGGCATCCTCGGCGAGCGGGCGCGGCAGCTTCTTCTGGAACTTGGGCGCGCGGGCCATCATCACTGCAGTGGGCTCGAAGCCTTCACGCTCGGCCAGCCAGCGGTAGAAGCTCTTCACCGCCGAGAGCTTGCGCGCCATGGTGCGCGAGCCCACGCCCTGACCACGCAGATGGGCAAGAAAGGCGCGCATGTCGGGCGTCGTCACGCGGGCCAGCGGCGCCAGCCCCTGCGGCTCGGCGTGGTGCGAGGTCAGGAAGACGATGAACTCGAGCACATCGGCGCGGTAGGCGGTGATGGTGTTCTCGGAATTGCCCTTGAGCGCGCGCGCCGCCGTCAGCCAGCTCTCCAGCGCGTCGCGCGCTGCCGGGGAGATCTCGAGCGTCACGCCAGCCAGCGCCGCATGGCGCGTTCGAACACCCCGGCGAAAAAGGCCAGCAGGTCGGTGCCCTGCTGCGGGGTGAAGAGATGCGGATCTTCCGAGCCCATGACCAGCAGGCCGGGCAGGCGACCGGGGCCGAAATCGAGCCGCAGGCAGGCTTCCGAGCGCATCCACGAGGCGCTCTCGCCATAGATCGCCGGGTCTCCCTCGCTCATCTGGCGCAACGTCACCTGCCGCTTCGGCGCGTGGTTGCGGCCATCGGCGAGGAAGGCGTCAATGAAGCCGGGTTCGGCCACCGAGAGCACGTCGCCCAGCCGGCGGATCGCCGGATCGCTGTCGTTCTGCACCGACTCGAGCACCAGCTTGACGCTATCGACGCGCAGGATGTCGGCCACCTCGCCGCCGAGATCGCGCAGGAACGGCTCGAACTCGAGCGGGTCGAGCATCCGCAGGATGGCGCGGTGGATCTGGTTGGTGCCGGCGAGGTTCTCGTAGGCTGCTGCGATGACGCTGCGATGGGTGTCCTCGAGCCGGTCCAGCCGGGCCTCGAGCCGATCCATGGCGATGCCGCGCAGGTCGACGATGTTGCCGCCCATCGCGCGCTCGTTCGCGGCGATCAGCGCCTGCATCAGGTCGCGATCGTCGAGGATCATGTCGGGGCGCGAGATGATCTCCTCGCGCAGCGACTCGTCGATGGTCTGGGACTGTCTGCTCATGCCCGCCTCTTTGTTGTTTGCCGGCAACCTAGCAGGGCGATGCGCGGATTGCGCGCCATTTTTCGACGGTGGCGCCCGGTTTCGCGTGTCTGTTGCGCATCGGTCGGGCGCTGCCTGTCATGCGAAAGGACTGAACCGATTTTCCGACCGTGGTGGAAAGCTTTGGCCGCCGGCGGGTTCCGTGCCAGACTGGGGCAGGAACGGAGGAGACACATGCCAAAGATCACAGGGCCAAAGATTACTGGGCCAGACATCACCAGCCCGAGCCCCTGCCAGACCGTCATCACCACCTTCGAGACCTCGCCCGGCACCTGCCAGGACCTGCTCGATGCGTTGGAGGAGGCCTATGCGGGCTTCATCTCGAAACAGCCCGGCTTCATCGCCGCGGGCCTGCACGTCAATGACGCCCAGACCCGCATCGCCAACTACTCGCAGTGGCAGAGTCGCGAGGACTTTCAGGCCATGCTGCGCAGCGAGGAGATGCGCGAGCACAATCGCCGTTTCAACGCGCTGTGCCGCAGCTTCGAGCCGGTGCTGTATGACGTGGCGGCGACCTACGGCTGACGCGGGCGGCGCGAGTCGCTGCGGCTCATGATCAGGCGGCCCGTGATCAGGCAACCCGTGATCAGGCAGCCAGCGGACGGGCGTCCTTGCGGCGCTCGTTCACCTCGAGCCGGTATCCCGCCCCGCGCACCGTCTCGATCTTCAGGGCCGGGCCGACGCTTTGCAGATGCGCGCGAAGGTTGCACATGTAGACGTCGAAGACCCTTGGCGCCGGCTCGTTCTCGAACCCGTAGACATGGCCCAGAAGCGCGTCGCGGGCGGCCAGCCGGCCCGGGCGCAGCACGAGGAACTCGAGAATTTCGTAGAGCTTGGGCGAGAGGGACAGCGTGACCTCGCCGAGGTGCGCGCGCCGCCGCTCGAGATCGAGCAGCAGCGGTCCGCGCTCGACCAGCGGGTGGGCGACGCCATGGGCGCGGCGCGCAACGGCGGAAAGGCGCGCCAGTGCCTCGGGCAGGGCGGCGGTGTCCTCGATCACCGCATCGGCCCCGGCCATCAGCCAATGTGCGATGCGTTCGGGGGCAGGGGCGGAGGCGATCAGGCAGATCGGCACGTCCGGTCTCTGGGCGCGCAGGTCGGCAAGGCTCACGTGGCGGCCAAGCTGGGAGGCCTCGAGCACCAGCAGGTCATGCTGACCCATGCGGTGGAAATCGGCAAGCTCTTCGCCGGCCTCGCAGCTTGTCCGCAGCAACCCGCTATCGGCCACGGCCTCGGACAGGGTGACCATCTTCCAGTTCGTTTCACCAATCAGGTAGCGCATGTGGGACTCTCCTCGCTCAGGCTCGTTCGGGATCGACTTTGTGGATCGGTCGGCGCGGCGGGAAACGGCTGCTGCGCTGCGGGGCATCGGCGCGGTCAGCGAAAGATCCGGCGGTTTCGGGGATCTGGCGCTGAGGTTCGGTCGATGTGGCGCGTTCTGCGGCCTGCACCCGAGACGCTACGGTCAGATTGCGACCGAATTGTGATCGGAACCGGGCCGGGTGAGGGTGATATGGATCAAGGCATAGCCCCTTTGGATAGCGCAAACTCGACGCAGAATCTTTGAAGGAGGCCGCGCATGTACACCAATATCCTTGTCCCGATCGCATTCGACAGTGACGCCAAGGCCGAGGCGGCGGTGGCCGTCGCCCGTCAACTCGCCGGCGACGACAGCACCATCACCCTGCTGCACGTCATGGAGCATATTCCGGGCTACGCAATCAGCTACATGCCGCCCGATTACCTCGCGCAGTCGCGCGCGGCGGTGCAGTCCGAGCTTGACGCGATGGCCGCCAAGCTTGGCCATGCCTCGGGGATCGTGGTCGAGGGCCACTCCGGCCGCACCATCCTCGACTATGCCGAGGAAACCGGTTCCGATCTGATCGTCATCGCCTCGCACCGGCCGGGCATGGGCGACATGCTCATGGGGTCGACCGCGACGCAGGTGGTGCGCCACGCCAAATGCGCGGTCCACGTGCTGCGCTGAGGCATTGGGGCGGCGCGGTCAGCGCGCCGCCAGCAGCGCCCGCTTGCGGGCGAAGACGTCCTGCCGCGGCAGCCACGGATAGGCGTCGTCCTCGGTGACGGCGCCCCAGAAGAGCTGGCCGCCATTGCGCCACGGGTCGAGCACGATGCCCTCGTACATGCTGTCGCCCGGCGCGGTGACCACGACGGTGCTGTGCTCGATGCGGATGGCGCTTTGCGAGTTGGCGATGGCACGCTGCAGTTCGAGCGTCTCGAACCCTTCCTGTGCCAGCCGCGCCTGCAGATCGTCGGCCCACTGGTAGCACAGGCCGCGGGGCTTGAGGCCTTGGTTGACCTTGATGTTGTGAATGATCGGCGGATCCTCGACCTGGTACTCCACCGCGAGCCGCAGCGGGTACTCATAGGCGATGGCCGCCGCCCGCGCCGCCTCGCCGGCGTCGATGCCGGGATCGAGGGCGTGGATCTCGTCGGCAAGCGCCGAGATATCGGCCTCGGTCGGGCGCGGGAGATCCTCGGGGCGCTGTGTCGCGCAGGCGGCCACGAAGAGCGTGACACTCAGGAAAAGCATTGTGGTCAGTTGTCTGGGGAGGGGCAATGTCGGGCCGGATCGTTGCTTGGGTCGGGGCCGAGTGTCCGCAAAGCCGCCCGGGATGGCAAGCCGCGCCGTGCCCGCGATGACGCCGCCGTGATCGCGCTGCATCGCGGCTGGCATCGGGGGGCACGATTGCGCGCGGGGCCCCGCTGGGCTAAGCCGGTCCGACCTGACGTGACGACCGGAGCCAGAACATGTTTCGCCTGATCCCCGCCCTCGGCCTCGTTCTTGGCCTCGCGGCCTGCGCCAACGGCCAATCCCAGCTCGATGAGCCGCTTGAGCCGATCGGGGATTTCAAGCTTGGCCACGCCGCCGTGGTGGCGCCGAACCTTGTCGAGGGGCCGGTCTCGCGCAACGCCACCGAGGAGGAATGGATCGCCTCGGTCGACGCCGCCATTGAAGAGCGCTTCCGCCGCTACGAGGGCGACAAGTTCTACCACATGGGCATCAGCGTCGAGGGGTTCGTGCTGGCCCAGCCGGGCGTGCCGCTGGTGTTCAGCCCGAAATCGGCGCTCATCCTGCGGGTGACCGTGTGGGACGACGCCACCCAGAGCAAGCTCAACGCCGAGCCCGAGCAGTTCACCGTGCTCGAGAGCTTCACCGCCGAGACCGTGGTGGGTTCGGGCGTCACCCAGACCAAGGCGCAGCAGATGCGCAACCTCTCCGCCAACGCGGCGCTGCAGATCGAGAAATGGATGCGGCGCATGCAGGAGGACGAGGGCTGGTTCGGCGGCCCCGACGCCAACCCGCCCGCTGCCGCGCCCGCCGCCTCGCCCGAGCCTGCGGCAGAGCCCGAGGCGGACGCGGACCCTGCGACGGAGACGTCGCAAGAGGCCGCCTCCTGAGGCGTCGCCGCGGCGCGGCAATGCCCGGCGCGGCGTGCTTTCCTGAAAACCCGCGATCACAAGGGCTTGTGCTTCCGGCCCGTCTGGCCGTGTCCCTCGGGGCGCGGCCGGGCGGGCCCGTGCCCATCCGTGCATGAACGGCTTGATTTTCCCTCTGCAAGCCAATAAACGGCCCGCGATGCGAAACCGGGTCATTTGGGGCCCCTGGAAAAGGCGAGGCGTCTTAGAAAGATGGCAAAGGAAAAGTTTGAGCGCGGCAAACCGCACTGCAACATCGGCACGATCGGTCACGTTGACCACGGCAAGACGACGCTGACGGCGGCGATCACGAAGTACTTCGGTGACTTCCGCGCCTACGATCAGATCGACGGCGCGCCGGAAGAGAAAGCCCGCGGCATCACGATCTCGACCGCGCACGTGGAGTACGAGACCGAGAACCGTCACTACGCGCACGTCGACTGCCCCGGCCACGCCGACTACGTGAAGAACATGATCACCGGTGCTGCCCAGATGGACGGCGCGATCCTGGTTGTGAACGCAGCTGACGGCCCGATGCCGCAGACCCGCGAGCACATCCTGCTGGGCCGCCAGGTGGGCATCCCCGCCATGGTCGTGTTCCTCAACAAGGTCGACCAGGTGGACGACGAGGAGCTCCTCGAGCTCGTCGAGATGGAAGTCCGCGAGCTGCTCTCCGAGTACGACTTCCCGGGCGACGACATTCCGATCATCGCGGGCTCCGCTCTCGCGGCGATGGAAGGCCGTGATCCGGAAATCGGCGAGAACAAGATCAAGGAACTGATGGCTGCCGTGGACGAGTACATCCCGCAGCCCGAGCGCGCTGTCGACCAGCCGTTCCTGATGCCGATCGAAGACGTGTTCTCGATCTCGGGCCGCGGCACCGTTGTGACCGGTCGTGTCGAGCGTGGCGTCGTGAACGTCGGCGACGAACTGGAAATCGTCGGCATCCGCGACACCAAGAAGACCACCTGCACCGGTGTCGAGATGTTCCGCAAGCTGCTCGATCGCGGTGAAGCCGGCGACAACATCGGCGCGCTGCTGCGCGGCATCGACCGTGAAGGCGTCGAGCGTGGCCAGGTTCTCTGCAAGCCGGGTTCGGTCAAGCCGCACACCAAGTTCGAAGCCGAGGTCTACATCCTGACCAAGGAAGAAGGTGGCCGTCACACGCCGTTCTTCGCGAACTACCGTCCGCAGTTCTACTTCCGGACCACCGACGTGACCGGCACCGTGACGCTCCCCGAGGGCACCGAGATGGTCATGCCCGGCGACAACCTGAAGTTCGCGGTCGAGCTGATCGCCCCGATCGCCATGGAAGACGGCCTCCGCTTCGCCATCCGCGAAGGCGGCCGTACCGTCGGCTCCGGCGTCGTCTCCAAGATCATCGAGTGATCTTCGGACCGGTCGTGCCGCACGTCGGCGCGACCTTTCGAAACGTTTAAAGGGGCGCCCCGAGGGGCGCCCCTTTTGCATGTCGGGCCTGTGGCCGTTGCCGGGGGCGCCGCGTGACGCGGCGCTCCCGGAGAATGCGACTTACTGGTAGTTGTGGACCGCGGCCTCGACGCTGGCTTTCTTGTCGGCCGCGCTGTTTTCGTCCTGCACCAGCTGGTACACGGCGATCGCCTGCGAGTTGGTCAGGGCTTCGACATTGGCCGTCGGCGCAATGCGCTGGAGCGCGGCGCGGGCGTTGTCGCCGGTGTTGTACGCCTGGGCGGATGCGGCGCCGGACAGGGCGGCAACGGTGGTGATGGCGGCGGCGGTGAGGGTGATGAAGCGTTTCATGTCAGGTTCCTTTGGTTCTCTGCTGCACATCTTGTGCGGTTGATCGTGTGATCCGTGCTTCGGATGAGTGAGATATCGGTCGGAAACCCGCCAGTTTCAAATCACGCCAACGCTCACGCCGCCTCGCGACTTCGTGCGCTTGAACGTGAGCGAACGCGTCCCATAAGCATGTCTAAAGAGCTGAAACCTTAATGGTTCCTGGCGATCTTGGCTGACAGCGGGTCACGCGTTTGACGAGTGCTGCGTGAGCTGTGAGCCGAATTGAGCGCTACTTCGGCGATGCGATAGCTGTTGTGAATAAATGCACATAATGGGTCGGGCGGGTAGGCGCGCAATGTTGTCTTGCCAGAGCCCCGGCCGAGGCTAATTTTGTTGCCATGAACGAGCTTGTCCCCCGCACCGATGATGTCATCCAGTCCGCCTTTGTCCTGGCGGGCAATCGCCACAGTCAGACCCTCTCGGCGGCCGAGGTGTCGGAGGTCCTGCGCAGCGACGAGTTGGGCTGGGTCCATCTGCGCGCCCAGCATCCCGACACACCCGCCTGGATCGTCGAGAATCTCTCTTACCTCGATCCCACCATCATCGACGCGCTGGTCGCGGAGGAGACGCGTCCGAGGGTGACCCGCGTCGGCGACGGGCTGATCGTCATTCTGCGGGGCATCAACACCATCGAGGGGCAGGACCCCGAGGACATGGTTTCGGTGCGGTTGTGGATCGACCCTTACCGCATCGTGAGTCTTGCCCGCCGCAAGGTCCGCGCCATCGAGGAGATCGCGACCGAACTGGACCATGGGCGTGGCCCCTGTGACTGCGCCGAGTTCCTCGTGACGCTGGTCGAACGGCTCACCCAGCGCATCGAGCGGCACTGGAACGGGATCGACGATCTTGCCGATGATCTCGAGGAGGCGGTGCTCGACGAAGCCGGGCCGGAGGTGCGCGCGACGCTGGTCGACCTGCGCCGGCAGGCGATCATCCTGCGCCGCTACCTGCAGCCGCAGCGAGACGCGCTGCGCGCGCTGCAGACCGGGCAGCCTGCATGGCTCGAGAGTGACGACCAGCGCCACCTCGCAGAAGAACTCGACGCGCTGGAGAGGGTGGTCGAAGACGCCGACGCGATGCGCGAGCGAATGGCGCTGGTGCGCGACGAGCTTAACGGCCAGGCCTCTGAGCGGTTGAACCGCAACATGTACCTTCTGTCGATTCTCTCAGCGGTGTTCCTGCCGCTTGGATTCCTCACCGGATTGTTCGGAATCAACGTCGCGGGCCTGCCCGGAACCGGCGAACCGCTGGCCTTCTGGTTCTTTGTGGGGGCACTTGTGATCGTGGCCGCGCTGCAGCTTGCGGTGCTGCGCAGAATGCGGTGGATCTGAGGTGCTTTTCCCGCTTGCAAAGCCGTGGAGCCTCTCGTAAACGGGGCACCGGCCTTAGGGGTATAGCTCAGCTGGTAGAGCGACGGTCTCCAAAACCGTAGGTCGCGGGTTCGAACCCTGCTGCCCCTGCCAATTCCCTCACTGACGGATAATGATCGGCTCATGTGCGAGCGGTCTGCGTTGCGGGCGGGCAGGCGACATGGTGCTTGCCGGCGTGAGTGTGTGATGTTATATCGTAAGCCATTGAGGCGTTCGGAAATCGTCTCAGGGTGACTTCGGGCTGGCTGCTTTTGCAGTCGGCCCTTTTTCGTCTCGGCGTCTAGCCGGCGCGACCAACCGACCGGCCGCGCGCACAAAAAAGGGCCGCGCAAAAAGGCGCGGCCCCGATGTTGTCGCTGAAGTCGGATTACGACAGAGCATCTTCGATCTTGTTGCGCATCTCGGCGTCTTCATCGGCACCGTAGATCGCTGCGCGGATCTCGTTCACCTGCTCGGTCGTCAGCACGGTAAGGTCGGCGTCGGGGGCAACCGATTTCACGGCCTGCATTTCACCGGTGGTCAGGTTCGGTGCGGCACTTTCCATGTCCTTCAGGAGCTGGACGCGAACGTTGTCCGGGTTGTCGTCCTGATCCACCAGGGCGATGACTTCCTGCTTCTCGGCGTCGGTCATCTCGTTGAGGCGCCATTCCGGCACATAGGCGGTCAGGTCCATCTCGGAGACGTCAGCGGAGGCCGGGCTTGGGTTGTCCATCGCTGCGATGGCTTCGATATCCTGACGCTTCTGGGTGTCCGAGCTGCCGCTGTTTGCGACGGCGAACATCTCGGTGACCTGATCATCGGAAAGGACCGAGAAGTTGGCATCCGGATAGTACATGGTGATGGCTGCACGCTCAGCGTCGGACGCTGCGAAAGCGGAGGTTGCCATGGTTGCGGCGAGTGCGGTAGCGGTAAGAAGACGTTTCATGATACGATCCTTTCGTCTCGTGGAACTTTTAAACTTTCGATGTGCGGAGCGTGGCGCCCTGCGATTGTGACTGAACAACCGCCGCCGAGACGGAATGGTTCCTGCCGAGCCGCGGCGAAAAAATATCGTCCAAACATCTGGCATCCTGAAGTTTTCTCCGACGAGCGCGCGAACGCTCCGGGCGTCGATTGGTTGCGTGCGGATGTGGCGGATTTTCTCAGATTTTCGTGAGAGTGAGCGCCCGCGCCGTGATCGTCCGGGAGCGTCTCGTGACCTCCCGGGCGCCCGGTCGGGCCCTTGCCAGCGGGCGCGGAGCCTCGTATATGCGCCAAAACCGCATGCAAACGGAAAGCACCCCTCGATGGCCAACCCCATTCAGTTCATTCAGCAGACCCGGGCCGAGGTCGCCAAGATCGTCTGGCCGACCCGCCGCGAGGTGCTGCTTACCACTGTCACCGTCTTCATCATGGCGGCGCTGACCGCGAGCTTCTTCGCGATCGTCGACATCCTGATCCGCAGCGGGTTGCAGGGCCTTCTGTCGTTCTTCGGCTGAGGCCGGGGCGAAACCGCCCGCCGGGCCTTGAAATCAGCCGGGCAGGGCGGTAGGGGACGGAACACTTTCCTCAGGCGGGCGTGCAGCGATTCGAGTTGCACGCCGGTTTTTGTTTGGGGCGAGGCCGTTCCGAGGCGCAAACGCCTCGCGAGAAAAACGGTCGCGTAGACGCGAAAGACTGCCGGCAGAGATGACCGGCGCAAGGTTGGAAGAGGGGCCCTATGGCGAAGCGGTGGTATTCGGTCAGTGTTCTGTCGAACTTCGAGAAGAAGATCGCGGAGCAGATCCGTCAGTCTGTCGAAGAGCAGGGGCTCGAGGACCAGATCGATGAGGTCCTCGTTCCGACCGAGGAGGTCATCGAGGTGCGTCGCGGCAAGAAGGTGACCACCGAGCGGCGCTTCATGCCCGGCTACGTGCTGGTGCACATGGAGATGTCGGACCAGGGCTATCACCTGGTGAACTCGATCAACCGCGTCACCGGGTTCCTTGGTCCGCAGGGCCGCCCGATGCCGATGCGCGATGCCGAGGTCGAGTCGATCCTGGGCCGCGTTCAGGAAAGCGACGAGGCGCCGCGCACGCTCATCCACTTCGAGGTGGGCGAGAAGGTCAAGGTCAACGACGGTCCGTTCGAGGGCTTCGATGGCATGATCGAGAGTGTCGACGACGACAACCAGCGTCTGCGCGTCGCGGTGTCGATCTTCGGCCGGGAGACCCCGGTCGAACTGGAATTCACTCAGGTCTCCAAGCAGGGCTGAGGATTGGTGGCGGGATTGCCCGCCGCACGCGGCAGAGATGCCGTTTCACCGTGGCAGGCGAGGTCATCGCGATGACCGGACCAGACCACGCAACGCAAAAGCCCCGAGGACGCGTTCGAGGGGTGTTGTAAAGGAGAAAGACAATGGCCAAGAAGCTTGCCGGCGTCATGAAGCTGCAGATCCCTGCAGGCAAAGCGAACCCGTCGCCGCCCGTGGGCCCCGCCCTCGGTCAGCGTGGCATCAACATCATGGAATTCTGCAAGGCGTTCAACGCCAAGACGCAGGAAATGGAGCCCGGCGCGCCGTGCCCGACCGTGATCACCTACTATCAGGACAAGTCCTTCACGATGGACATCAAGACGCCGCCCGCGTCTTACTACCTGAAGAAGGCGGCTGGCCTGAAGCCGGTCGGCAAGCGGAACCGTCCGCGTGGTGCCGAGAACCCGGGCCGCGAGACCGTTGCGACCGTCACCACCAAGCAGGTGCGCGAGATCGCCGAGGCCAAGATGAAGGACCTCAGCGCGAACGACGTCGAAGCTGCAATGCAGATCATCCTTGGCTCCGCCAAGTCCATGGGCATCGAGGTGAAGTAAGATGGCAAAGCTCGGAAAACGCACCCGCTCCGCCCGTGAGGCCTTTGCAGGCAAGGAAGACGTGACCGTCGAAGAGGCCGTCGCCCTGATCAAGTCCGCTGCCAGCGCGAAGTTCGACGAGACCGTCGAAATCGCGATGAACCTCGGCGTCGACACCCGTCACGCAGACCAGATGGTCCGTGGCGTGATCGGCCTGCCGAACGGCACCGGCAAGACCATGCGCGTCGCCGTCTTTGCCCGTGGCCCGAAGGCTGAAGAAGCCCAGGCCGCCGGTGCGGACATCGTGGGCGCCGAAGACCTGATGGAGACCATCCAGGGCGGCACCATCGAGTTCGATCGCTGCATCGCGACCCCGGACATGATGCCGATCGTCGGCCGTCTCGGTAAGATCCTCGGCCCGCGCAACCTGATGCCGAACCCGAAGGTCGGCACTGTGACAATGGATGTCGCCCAGGCCGTCAAGGACGCCAAGGGTGGCCAGGTCCAGTTCCGCGCCGAAAAGGGCGGTGTGGTTCATGCCGGCGTCGGCAAGGCTTCGTTCGACGAGGCCCAGCTGGTCGAGAACATCCGCGCCTTCGTGAGCGCGGTTGCCAAGGCCAAGCCGACCGGCGCCAAGGGCACCTACATGAAGAAGATCTCGCTCAGCTCCACTATGGGCCCGGGCGTGACCGTCGACGTGGCCAACGCCGCCAGCGTCGAGTGATCTTCGGATTGATCTGATCGGAAAGGGCGGGCCTTCGGGTCCGCCCTTTTTCTTTTTCGGGGCTTATTCTTTTGGGCGGCGCTTACGCGCCCCGTGCGCTGTTCGGCGGCTCTAGCCCCGCGCCATCGCGAGCAGGTGCTGCGTGCGGCGCGCCAGCCAGAAGGACAACGGCCCGACGGCCATCGACAGGACGAAGGCGATCGGCCAAGCGGTCGCGAAGCGGGTCAGCCAGATGCCGACCCAGCCGGGCGCCAGTGCCGCGGGGATGGCGGTAAAGATCCCGGTCATCAGGAGGGCCATGAGGCAGGAGATGAAGACCTGCGCGAGAATGACGGTGGCTTTCGTAGGGGGTGTTTCGTTGACAACGGTCATGCGTGCTCTCTGCATATGTAGGGCAGGGGCGGGAGACCGTTCGCAACAGCGCTCGCGCACCCCACCGGAATGGGTGTGCGCCGCGGGTTCGAAACTCGACTAACTCTCGCGAGGATGCGAGGGCCGGGATAACCGAACCGGCCTGGCGTTTTTCGGCCTTAGCCGCTTAAAGACCGGAGGAGGCTGCGTCAAGCCCGGACGCCCGTGTCGGTGTCACGCGAGCGTGACGGAACCTTTTTCACCGCGCCCCTTGGCAGGGTCGGGCAAAACCGGTATTCAGCCGCTGTTGAGGGCATCCGCGCGATTCGTGGACGCCCTCGATTTCGTCCGAGACGGTGGGTTGGAGGCATCCTATAAATCCTGCCTGAGACGGGAAGAGACATACGAACCGGATCTTACAAGTGTTCCGGCGACGCGATGCGACGACCCGAATCGGACCTTCTTGGCCGGGGAAACCTGGCTTGAACGAGCCGGAGGGGTCTCCCCTCCATCAACTGGAGTGAAACTGTGGATAGAGCCCAGAAAGAGAAAGTGGTCGAGGAACTCGGCCAGATCTTCGAAAGCTCTGGCGTCGTGGTGGTATCCCGCTACGAGGGTCTCACGGTTGCCGAGATGACGGATCTTCGGGCGCGCGCAAGCGCGGCTGAGACGCAGGTCCGCGTCGCCAAGAACAGGCTCGCCAAGATCGCCCTCCAGGGCAAGGAATGCGAGAGCATCTCCTCCTACCTGGAAGGCATGACCGTTCTCACCTATTCCGAAGATCCCGTGGCGGCAGCCAAGGTGATCGAGGACTTCGCCAAGGACAACAAGAAGCTTGAGATTCTTGGCGGTGCGATGGGTGGTACGGCTCTGGACCGGGCCGGTGTCGAGGCCGTGTCGAAAATGCCGTCGCGCGATGAGCTTATTGCTTCCATCGTCGGCTGCATCGGCGCACCCGCTTCGAACATCGCCGGCGCCATTGGCGCACCTGCTTCGAACATCGCTTCGATCCTTTCCTCCATCGAGGAAAAGGCCGAGGCGGCGTAACGCGCAGTCAAAGGACACTCGTGGGGTTGCAGACCCGCACGTTGGAACACATCTAAAGATACGGAAAAGGCAAAATGGCTGATCTTAAAGCACTTGCAGAGCAAATCGTCGGTCTGACCCTGCTCGAAGCACAAGAACTGAAAACCATCCTCAAGGACGAGTACGGCATCGAGCCCGCAGCTGGCGGCGCTGTCATGATGGCTGGCCCGGCCGGCGGCGGCGAAGCTGCTGCTGAAGAGGAAAAGACCGAGTTCGACGTGATCCTCAAGTCGGCTGGCGACAAGAAGATCAACGTGATCAAGGAAGTCCGCGGCATCACTGGTCTCGGCCTGAAAGAAGCCAAAGAGCTGGTGGAAGCCGGCGGCAAGGCTGTCAAAGAAGGCGTTTCCAAGGACGAAGCCGAGGAAATCAAGAAGAAGCTCGAAGAAGCAGGCGCGGAAATCGAGCTCAAGTAATCACGCATGGTGCGCTCGCACTGCATGTGATTGTGACTTCAGGCTGGGTCCGGGGTTTCCCGGGCCCAGCCGAACCCGTCTCAGAGAGGCCCCTTGCCGGCGTGCGGGGGAGGGGCTTTTCTCAGACGAGTTCACCGATCGGGAGGCCCTTGGTGGGACAGGGGCCAGGAATGGATCAGAACCGTCGTCTCGGATGGACGTGCCGCTGGTGCCCGACAGCGCGCGCGACCGGTGAGAAGCTGAAAAGGTGACAAACCTCATGGCGCAAAGTTTCCTTGGCCAGAAACGTCTTCGCAAATACTTCGGTAAAATCCGTGAAGTTCTGGAGATGCCGAACCTAATCGAGGTTCAGAAGAGCTCCTACGAACTGTTCCTGAAATCCGGTGACCAGCCCCAGCCGACCGACGGCGAGGGGATCAAAGGCGTGTTCCAGTCGGTTTTCCCGATCAAGGATTTCAACGAGACCGCGGTGCTCGAGTTCGTCAGCTACGAGCTCGAGAAGCCGAAATACGACGTCGAGGAGTGCATGCAGCGCGACATGACCTACAGCGCCCCGCTGAAGGTCACCCTGCGCCTGATCGTGTTCGATATCGACGAAGACACCGGCGCCAAGTCGGTGAAGGATATCAAGGAACAGGACGTGTTCATGGGCGACATGCCGCTCATGACCCCGAACGGCACGTTCATCGTGAACGGCACCGAGCGCGTGATCGTGTCTCAGATGCACCGTTCGCCGGGCGTGTTCTTCGACCATGACAAGGGCAAGACGCACAGCTCGGGCAAGCTGCTCTTCGCCTGCCGCATCATCCCCTACCGCGGCTCGTGGCTCGACTTCGAATTCGACGCCAAGGACATCGTGTTCGCCCGCATCGACCGCCGCCGCAAGCTGCCGGTCACGACCCTGCTCTACGCCCTCGGGCTGGATCAGGAAGCGATCATGGACGCTTACTACAAGACCGTCACCTACAACCTGCGCCGTGGCGAAGGCTGGGTGACCAAGTTCTTCCCCGAGCGTGTGCGCGGCACCCGTCCGACCTATGACCTCGTGGATGCCGACAGCGGCGAGATCATCGCCGAGGCCACCAAGAAGGTGACCCCGCGCGCGGTGAAGAAGCTGATCGACGAAGGCAACGTGCAGAACCTGCTGCTTCCGTTCGACCAGATCGTCGGCAAGTACGTGTCCAAGGACATCATCAACGAGGAAACCGGCGCGATCTACGTCGAGGCCGGCGACGAGCTGACCTGGACCGTCGACAAGGATGGCGACGTGACCGGCGGCACCCTCAAGGAGCTGGTCGACGCGGGCATCACCGAGATCCCGGTCCTCGACATCGACAACGTCACCGTGGGTCCGTACATGCGGAACACCATGGCGCAGGACAAGAACATGGACCGCAACAGCGCGCTCATGGACATCTACCGCGTCATGCGTCCGGGCGAGCCGCCCACCGTCGAAGCTGCCTCGGCGCTGTTCGACACCCTGTTCTTCGACAGCGAGCGCTACGACCTCTCGGCCGTGGGCCGGGTGAAGATGAACATGCGTCTCGCGCTCGAGAAGCCCGACACCCAGCGCACGCTGGATCGTGACGACATCGTCAAGTGCATCAAGGCGCTGGTCGAACTGCGTGACGGCAAGGGCGAAGTCGACGACATCGACCACCTCGGCAACCGTCGCGTCCGTTCCGTCGGCGAGCTGATGGAGAACCAGTACCGCGTCGGTCTGCTGCGCATGGAGCGCGCTATCAAGGAGCGCATGTCGTCGGTCGAGATCGACACCGTCATGCCGCAGGACCTGATCAACGCGAAGCCCGCCGCGGCCGCAGTGCGCGAATTCTTCGGCTCGTCGCAGCTGTCGCAGTTCATGGACCAGACCAACCCGCTCTCCGAAGTGACGCACAAGCGTCGTCTTTCGGCGCTCGGGCCGGGCGGTCTGACCCGTGAGCGTGCCGGCTTCGAGGTGCGCGACGTGCACCCGACCCACTACGGCCGGATGTGCCCGATCGAGACGCCGGAAGGCCCGAACATCGGTCTGATCAACTCGCTGGCCACCTTCGCCCGCGTCAACAAGTATGGCTTCATCGAGACCCCGTACCGGGTGGTGAAGGACAAGCAGGTGACCGACGAGGTCCACTACATGTCCGCCACCGAGGAGATGCGCCACACGGTTGCACAGGCGAACGCCAACATCGACGAGGGGGGCCAGTTCATCAACGAGATGGTCAACACCCGTCAGTCCGGTGACTACACGCTCGCGCCGGCGGAAAGCGTCGACCTGATCGACGTGTCGCCCAAGCAGTTGGTCTCGGTCGGCGCCTCGCTGATCCCGTTCCTCGAGAACGACGACGCCAACCGCGCTCTGATGGGGGCGAACATGCAACGTCAGGCCGTGCCGACGCTGCGCTCGGAAGCGCCGCTCGTGGGCACCGGCATCGAGGGCAAGGTCGCCATCGACTCCGGCGCTGCCATCCAGGCACACCGCGCCGGTATCGTCGACCAGGTGGACGCGCAGCGGATCGTGATCCGCGCAACCGAGGATCTCGAGCTTGGCGATGCCGGGGTCGATATCTACCGGATGCGCAAGTTCCAGCGCTCGAACCAGAACACCTGCATCAACCAGCGTCCGCTGATCAAGGTGGGTGACAAGGTCGGCAAGGGCGAGGTCATCGCGGATGGTCCGTCGACGGATATGGGGGAACTGGCGCTCGGCAAGAACGTCATCGTCGCCTTCATGCCGTGGAACGGCTACAACTACGAGGACTCCATCCTGATCTCCGAGCGCATCGCGCGTGACGACGTCTTCACCTCGATCCACATCGAGGAATTCGAAGTCGCCGCCCGCGACACCAAGCTCGGGCCGGAAGAGATCACCCGCGACATCCCGAACGTCGGCGAGGAAGCCCTGCGCAACCTCGACGAGGCCGGCATCGTCTATATCGGCGCCGACGTGGAGCCGGGCGACATTCTCGTGGGCAAGATCACTCCGAAGGGCGAGAGCCCGATGACGCCGGAAGAAAAGCTTCTGCGCGCCATCTTCGGCGAAAAGGCCTCGGACGTGCGCGACACCTCGCTGCGGGTGAAGCCGGGCGACTACGGCACCGTCGTGGAAGTGCGGGTCTTCAACCGTCACGGCGTCGAAAAGGACGAACGTGCGCTGCAGATCGAGCGCGAGGAAGTCGAGCAGCTGGCCCGTGACCGGGACGACGAGCTCGCCATCCTCGACCGCAACATCTATGCCCGTC
The DNA here is from genome assembly GCF_017309175.1 of Salipiger bermudensis. Lineage (NCBI taxonomy): Bacteria > Pseudomonadati > Pseudomonadota > Alphaproteobacteria > Rhodobacterales > Roseobacteraceae > Salipiger > Salipiger bermudensis. The sequence goes on from NZ_JAEKJV010000001.1 coordinate 127,286, forward strand.
TCGGCGACCTGATCCTCGGCAAGACCGCGGTGAAGGGCCCGAAAGGCGTGAAGCCGAACTCGGAGATCACCTCCGAGCTGCTCGAGACGCTCAGCCGCGGCCAGTGGTGGCAGCTGGCGCTCGCCGAAGAGCAGGACGCGCAGATCGTCGAGGCCCTGCACGAGCAGTACGAGGCGCAGAAGCGCGCCCTCGATGCCCGCTTCGAGGACAAGGTCGAGAAGGTCCGTCGTGGCGACGACCTGCCGCCGGGCGTGATGAAGATGGTCAAGGTGTTCGTGGCGGTGAAGCGCAAGCTGCAGCCGGGCGACAAGATGGCCGGCCGTCACGGCAACAAGGGTGTGATTTCCCGCGTTGTTCCGATGGAGGACATGCCGTTCCTCGAGGATGGCACCCCGGTCGACTTCTGCCTCAACCCGCTGGGCGTGCCGTCGCGCATGAACGTCGGTCAGATCCTTGAAACCCACATGGGCTGGGCCTCGCGCGGCCTGGGCATCAAGATCGACGACGCTCTGCAGGACTACCGCCGCTCGGGTGACCTCACGCCGGTCCGCGAAGCCATGCGCATCGCCTATGGCGACGAGGTCTACGACGAGGGCATCGCCGACATGGAAGAGGATCTGCTGGTGGAAGCCGCAGGCAACGTCACCCGTGGCGTGCCGATCGCGACCCCGGTCTTCGACGGCGCCAAGGAAGCGGATGTCAACGACGCGCTGTCGCGTGCCGGCTTCGACACTTCGGGCCAGTCGCGCCTGTTCGACGGTCGCACCGGCGAAGAGTTTGCGCGGAAGGTCACGGTGGGTGTGAAGTACCTGCTGAAGCTGCACCACCTTGTCGACGACAAGATCCACGCACGTTCGACCGGGCCGTACTCGCTCGTCACGCAGCAGCCGCTGGGTGGTAAGGCGCAGTTCGGTGGCCAGCGCTTCGGTGAGATGGAAGTCTGGGCTCTGGAAGCCTATGGCGCCGCCTACACCCTGCAGGAAATGCTGACCGTGAAGTCGGATGACGTGGCGGGCCGGACCAAGGTCTACGAAAGCATCGTCAAGGGCGAGGACAACTACGAGGCGGGCGTTCCCGAGAGCTTCAACGTGCTCGTGAAGGAAGTCCGCGGCCTCGGCCTGAACATGGAACTCCTGGACGCGGAAGGGGAGGAGTGACGAAGAATTTTCCTCCGAAAATTCTTCCGCCCAAGATTTTTCGTCCGAAAAATCTTGGGCCCTCTCCCGACGCAGCCATGACACAAAGGTTTTGACATGAACCAGGAACTGACGAACAACCCGTTCAACCCGCTGACCCCGCCCAAGGTCTTCGACGAGATCAAGGTGTCGCTCGCTTCGCCCGAGCGGATCCTCTCGTGGTCCTACGGCGAGATCAAGAAGCCCGAGACGATCAACTACCGCACGTTCAAGCCCGAGCGTGACGGCCTCTTCTGCGCGCGCATCTTCGGCCCGATCAAGGACTACGAGTGCCTGTGCGGCAAGTACAAGCGCATGAAGTATCGCGGCGTCGTCTGCGAAAAGTGCGGCGTCGAGGTTACCCTCCAGAAGGTGCGCCGCGAGCGCATGGGCCACATCGAGCTGGCCGCGCCCTGCGCCCATATCTGGTTCCTGAAGTCGCTGCCGTCGCGCATCGGCCTCATGCTGGACATGACCCTGCGTGACCTCGAGCGCGTGCTCTACTTCGAGAACTACGTGGTGATCGAGCCCGGTCTCACCGACCTGACCTACGGCCAGATGCTCACCGAGGACGAGTTCCTCGATGCGCAGGACGCCTATGGCATGGACGCCTTCACCGCCAATATCGGCGCCGAGGCGATCCGCGAGATGCTGGCCCAGATCGACCTCGAAGCCGAGGCCGAGCAGCTGCGCGCGGACCTCAAGGAAGCCACCGGCGAGCTCAAGCCGAAGAAGATCATCAAGCGCCTCAAGGTGGTTGAGAGCTTCCTCGAGTCGGGCAACCGCCCCGAGTGGATGATCCTCACCGTGATCCCGGTCATTCCGCCGGAACTGCGCCCGCTGGTGCCGCTGGACGGTGGCCGCTTCGCGACCTCCGACCTCAACGACCTGTACCGCCGCGTGATCAACCGGAACAACCGCCTCAAGCGGCTGATCGAACTGCGCGCGCCGGACATCATCGTCCGCAACGAAAAGCGGATGCTGCAGGAAGCCGTCGACGCCCTGTTCGACAACGGTCGCCGTGGCCGCGTCATCACCGGCGCCAACAAGCGCCCGCTGAAGTCGCTCTCCGACATGCTCAAGGGCAAGCAGGGTCGCTTCCGTCAGAACCTTCTCGGCAAGCGCGTCGACTTCTCGGGCCGTTCGGTCATCGTGACCGGTCCGGAGCTCAAGCTGCACCAGTGTGGCCTGCCCAAGAAGATGGCGCTCGAGCTGTTCAAGCCGTTCATCTACTCGCGGCTCGAAGCCAAGGGCCTGTCGAGCACCGTGAAGCAGGCGAAGAAGCTGGTCGAGAAAGAGCGTCCCGAGGTCTGGGATATCCTCGACGAGGTCATCCGCGAGCACCCGGTTCTGCTGAACCGCGCGCCCACGCTGCACCGTCTTGGTATCCAGGCGTTCGAACCCCAGCTCATCGAGGGCAAGGCGATCCAGCTTCACCCGCTCGTGTGTTCGGCCTTCAACGCCGACTTCGACGGGGACCAGATGGCCGTTCACGTGCCGCTGTCGCTGGAAGCGCAGCTCGAGGCGCGCGTCCTGATGATGTCCACGAACAACGTGCTGTCGCCCGCAAACGGCAGCCCGATCATCGTGCCGTCGCAGGACATGATCCTCGGCCTCTACTACCTCACCATCATGCGTGAAGGCATGAAGGGCGAGGGCATGGTGTTCTCGAACATCGAAGAGGTCGAGCACGCGCTCACCGCCGGCGAAGTGCACCTGCACGCCAAGATCACCTGCCGCGTCAAGCAGATCGACGAGACCGGCCAGGAGATCGTCAAGCGCTACGAGACCACCCCCGGTCGCGTGCGCCTCGGCGCGCTGCTGCCGATGAACGCCAAGGCGCCGTTCGACCTCGTCAACAGCCTGTTGCGGAAGAAGGACGTCCAGCGCGTCATCGACACCGTCTACCGCTATTGCGGTCAGAAGGAGTCGGTCATCTTCTGTGACCAGATCATGTCGATGGGCTTCAAGGAGGCCTTCAAGGCGGGCATCTCGTTCGGCAAGGACGACATGGTCATCCCCGACACGAAGTGGGATCTGGTCGAGGAAACCCGCGATCAGGTGAAGGACTTCGAACAGCAGTACATGGACGGCCTGATCACCCAGGGCGAGAAGTACAACAAGGTCGTGGACGCCTGGTCGAAGTGTAACGACAAGGTCACCGACGCCATGATGAACACCATCTCGGCCGCCAAGCGCGCCGAGGATGGCTCCGAGATGGAACCCAACTCGGTCTACATGATGGCCCACTCCGGTGCCCGTGGCTCGGTCACGCAGATGAAGCAGCTGGGCGGGATGCGCGGCCTGATGGCGAAGCCGAACGGCGACATCATCGAGACCCCGATCATCTCGAACTTCAAGGAAGGCCTGACCGTTCTCGAGTACTTCAACTCGACCCACGGTGCCCGTAAGGGTCTGTCGGACACCGCTCTGAAGACGGCGAACTCGGGTTACCTGACCCGTCGTCTGGTGGACGTGGCGCAGGACTGCATCGTGCGCATGCGCGACTGCGGCACCGACCGTGCGATCACCGCGGAAGCGGCGGTCAACGACGGTGAGGTCGTGTCGAGCATCGGTGAGCGTATCCTGGGTCGCGTCGCGGCCGAGGACATCATGCGCCCCGGCACCGAAGAGGTTCTGGTTCGCGACGGTCAGCTCATCGACGAGCGCATGGCGGATGCCATCGAGGATGCGGCGGTGCAGACCGCGCGGATCCGCTCGCCGCTGACCTGTGAGGCCGAAGAGGGCGTCTGCGCCATGTGCTACGGCCGTGACCTTGCGCGCGGCACGATGGTGAACACCGGCGAGGCCGTCGGCATCATCGCGGCACAGTCGATCGGTGAACCGGGCACGCAGCTGACGATGCGGACCTTCCACATCGGCGGCGTTGCCCAGGGTGGTCAGCAGTCCTTCCTCGAGGCGAGCCAGGAAGGCATCATCGCCTTCGAGAACGCCTCTACGCTGGAGAACACCTCCGGCGAGACGCTGGTGATGGGCCGCAACATGAAGCTCATCATCCAGGGCGAGGATGGGGCCGAGCGCGCCAGCCACAAGCTGGGCTACGGCACCAAGCTCTTCGTCAAGGAAGGCGAGACCATTGAACGTGGCGCCAAGCTCTTCGAGTGGGACCCGTACACCCTGCCGATCATCGCGGAAGCCGATGGTGTGGCCCGTCACGTCGACCTCGTGAACGGCCTTGCCGTGCGCGACGAGACCGACGATGCCACCGGCATGACCCAGAAGATCGTGATCGACTGGCGTGCGGCACCGAAGGGCAACGAGCTCAAGCCCGAGATCATCCTGATGGATGGCGACGGCGAGCCCGTCCGCAACGCGGCCGGCAACCCGATCACCTACCCGATGTCGGTGGACGCGATCCTGTCCTGCGAAGACGGTCAGGAGATCAAGGCCGGTGACGTCGTGGCGCGTATCCCGCGCGAAGGTGCGAAGACGAAGGACATCACCGGTGGTCTGCCGCGTGTGGCCGAACTCTTCGAGGCACGCCGTCCGAAGGACCACGCGATCATCGCCGAGATCGACGGCTACGTGCGCTTTGGCAAGGACTACAAGAACAAGCGCCGTATCGCGATCGAGCCCGTCGACGACACGCTCGACACCAAGGAATACATGATCCCGAAAGGGAAGCACATTCCTGTGGTCGAGGGCGACTATGTCCAGAAGGGCGACTACATCATGGACGGCAACCCGGCGCCGCACGACATCCTCGCCATCATGGGGATCGAGGCGCTGGCCAACTACATGATCGACGAGGTGCAGGACGTGTATCGACTGCAGGGCGTGAAGATCAACGACAAGCACGTCGAGGTCATCGTCCGGCAGATGCTGCAGAAGTGGGAGATCACCGACAGCGGCGACACGACCCTTCTCAAGGGCGAGCACGTGGACAAGGCCGAGTTCGACGCGGCCAACGCCAAGATCGAGAAGAAGGGCGGCCGTCCGGCACAGGGCGAACCGATCCTTCTCGGCATCACCAAGGCGTCGCTGCAGACGCGCTCCTTCATCTCGGCGGCCTCCTTCCAGGAGACCACCCGGGTCCTCACCGAAGCCTCGGTGCAGGGCAAGAAGGACAAGCTCGTGGGCCTCAAGGAGAACGTCATCGTGGGCCGCCTGATCCCGGCGGGCACCGGTGGCGCGACCCAGCGGGTGCGCAAGATCGCGACCGACCGCGACGGCAAGGTGATCGAGGTCAAGAAGGCCGAGGCGGAAGCCGCCGCGGCCCTCGCGGCCCCGGATGCCGAGTTCTCGGGCAACGACGTGATCGGTGGCGACGAGTTCGACAACCTGGTCGTAGATACGCCGGAGAGCCGCGAGTAAACCTCGCCTCTCGCTGACAATGAAAAGCCCCCGCCCCGCGCGGGGGCTTTTTCGTATTTGCCGGCCCCATTCTGCGGCCCAGGAAAATCATACGTGGGCGAACGGAATGTTCTTGGCGGATCGCTGCGACGGGTCTACCGATCAAGGCATGGCACAGCTTTCAGACAACACCCGCGGCGCGCTCTTGATGATGGCCTCGATGGCGGCCTTCACGCTGGGCGACACCTGCGTGAAGGCGATCGGCGAGGCGATCTCGCTGTCGCAGCTGCTGGTGATCCGCGGCTTCTTTGCAAGCCTTTTCATCGCGCTTCTTGCGTGGCGCCTGAACGCGCTACGCTTCGACCTGCCGCGCCGCGATTGGGCGCTGGTGCTGACCCGCGCGGTGGCCGAGGTGTGCTCGACCTATTTCTTCCTCACCGCTCTGCGCCAGATGCCGCTGGCCAACGTGACGGCGCTTCTCCAGATGTTGCCGCTGACCCTGACGCTGGGCTCTGCGGTGTTCTTCGGCGAGAGGGTGGGCTGGCGACGCTGGCTCGCCATCGCGGCGGGCTTTGCAGGCATGCTGCTGATCGTGCGACCGGGCACAGAGGGCTTCAACCTCTACTCGATTTTCGCACTGGTCGCGGTGGCCTTCGTGACGCTGCGGGATCTGGTCACCCGCCGGATGTCACCTGCGGTGCCGTCGCTGACCGTCACGCTGGTCTCCTCGGTGGCGGTGTTCCTCTTCGCGCTGACCATGTCGCTGGGGCAGGCGTGGGAACCGATCACGCCCCGGCTGGGACTGCTGTTGGCCGGCACCACCCTCTTCATCATTGCCGGCTACAGCCTGTCGGTGATCGTGATGCGGGTGGGCGAGATGAGCTTCGTCGCACCGTTCCGATATACCGGGCTGCTGATCGCGCTGGCGGTCGGGCTGCTGGTGTTCGGAGACTGGCCGGTGCCGCTCACCCTGATCGGCGCGGCGATCATCGTCGCGACCGGCAGCTTCAACCTCTGGCGCGAGGGCCAGCTGCGGCGCCGCGCCATGGCTCAGGCAAAGATCCGGCGCACCTGATCGGCATCGATGGCAAAGCGCTCTCGGAACAGCGCCTCTCCGTCGCCGTCGAGCCGGGGCAGGGCGACCGGCTTCACGTGCTTCTTCTGCCGCGAGTCGTTGTGCTCATTGTGGCCGCGCACATACATCGGCCGGTCGGTGAAGGTTACCGTGGGCATGAAGCGCATGATCTTGTTGTGCCCGAAATTCATCGTGCTCCGTTTCACGCCCGGGGCCACCGCCATCGCCTCGGCCACGCCCCAGTAGGGGGTGACCGTTTCCTCGGCGCAGATCCCCTCCGCATCGGGTCGGGCGACGTAGCCACGGTTCCAGTCGAAGCCCACGAGCCGATGCTTGGCGCGCAACGACGCAACGTCACGCGCCGCCTCGCGCAGGGTGGCCACGAAGTCCACCGCCACCGCGTCGTCGTCGTCATGGCGGAACTGCAGGCAGGGCTCGGCCATGTCCCGGGCGGCGTTTATGACCTCCTGGCAGACCGCCCGGTGGGGGCCCGGAGGGCGGGCCACGATGCACGCCTGCGGGAGCCCCTCAAGCAGCGCCTCGAGCCTCTCGCGCGCGGCTGGGGGCAGCGAGGTGCCCACCAGCACGAGGAAGGTGAAGTCGGGATCGCTCTGGGCTTTCAGCCCCGGCAGGCAGATCGCCTCGAAGTGGCGGAAGCGCTCCTCGAGGCGGGCCGGGGCGAAGAGATAGGCCTCGCGGGTGGCGGTATCGTCGTGTTCGACCTGGAAACCACCCTCGGCCGGATAGGAAAACCGGCACAGCCCGATCACTTGCATCGCCCACGCTCCTCTGAAACAAGCCCCTGACCTGCATCGCATTGCCGCTTTGCCCTGACAAGGTTCGGCTTATGTTGACAAGGCTCGCGACTCCCCCTATACGCGCCTCAATTCGCCGGAGGCATCAGTGCGTCCGGTGCGTTCTACAGTACTGAAGCGGTCACGATCCGGGCCTCGGCCCCGATCCTCTGGACACCCACCGCGTCGTTCCCTTACGGGAGCGCATGCGGTGCTTTGCGTCGTCTCTGACTGTCGGGTCAGGGGAGATGCGTCGCCGGTGACCTGCGGACGCGCAGGGCGCCTTGAATGATGAACCGCACGGGACGCCCCGTGCAGCACATATGTGAGAAACACGGGGAAGATACCCAAATGCCCACGATCCAGCAGCTGATCCGCAAGCCGCGGCAGCCCAAAGTCAAACGTTCCAAGTCGATGCACCTGCAGGAATGCCCGCAGAAGCGTGGCGTCTGCACCCGCGTCTACACCACCACCCCCAAGAAGCCGAACTCCGCTATGCGGAAAGTGGCCAAGGTGCGCCTGACCAACGGCTTCGAGGTGATCAGCTACATTCCGGGCGAAAGCCACAACCTGCAAGAGCACTCGGTTGTGCTCATCCGTGGCGGCCGTGTGAAAGACCTTCCCGGTGTGCGTTACCACATCCTGCGCGGTGTGCTGGATACCCAGGGTGTCAAGGACCGGAAGCAGCGTCGCTCGAAGTACGGCGCGAAGCGTCCCAAGTAAGAGGATACGGAAATGTCTCGTCGTCACGCTGCAGAGAAGCGCGAAGTCCTGCCCGACGCCAAGTATGGCGATATCGTGCTGACCAAGTTCATGAACAACCTGATGGTCGATGGTAAGAAGTCGGTCGCAGAAAAGATCGTCTACAACGCGCTCGACCGCGTCGAAGGCAAGGTGAAGCGCGCGCCCGTGGAAGTGTTCCACGAAGCGCTCGACAACATCAAACCGTCGGTCGAGGTCCGCTCGCGCCGCGTCGGTGGTGCCACCTACCAGGTGCCCGTCGAAGTGCGCCCCGAGCGTCGCGAAGCGCTGGCCATCCGCTGGCTCATCACCGCGTCGCGTTCGCGCAACGAGAACACCATGGAAGAGCGCCTCGCCGGTGAGCTTCTGGACGCTGTGCAATCTCGCGGTTCCGCCGTGAAGAAGCGCGAAGACACTCACAAGATGGCCGACGCGAACAAGGCGTTCAGCCACTACCGCTGGTAAATCCAGGAAAGGCAGTCCATCATGGCACGCGATTATCCGCTGGAGCGTTACCGTAACTTCGGGATCATGGCCCACATCGATGCGGGCAAGACCACGACGACGGAGCGCATTCTCTACTACACCGGCCGTTCCCACAAGATCGGCGAAGTCCACGACGGCGCAGCCACGATGGACTGGATGGAGCAGGAGCAGGAACGCGGGATCACCATCACTTCCGCCGCCACCACCACGTTCTGGCAGTGGCAGGAAGATCCGACCGCCGAAGGCACGTCGGACACCAAGTTCCGCTACAACATCATCGACACCCCCGGTCACGTCGACTTCACCATCGAGGTGGAGCGTTCGCTGGCGGTTCTCGACGGTGCCATCTGCCTTCTGGACGGCAACGCCGGCGTCGAGCCGCAGACCGAGACCGTCTGGCGTCAGGCCGACCGCTACAAGGTCCCGCGTATCGTGTTCGTCAACAAGATGGACAAGATCGGTGCCGACTTCTTCAACTGCGTGAAGATGATCAAGGACCGCACCGGCGCGACCCCCGTTCCGGTCAACTTCCCGATCGGTGCAGAAGACAAGCTCGAGGGCATCGTCGACCTGATCACGATGGAAGAGTGGGTCTGGCAGGGTGAAGACCTGGGCGCCTCCTGGGTGCGCCAGCCGATCCGTGACGACCTCAAGGACCTGGCCGACGAGTGGCGCTCGCACATGATCGAGAACGCCGTCGAGCAGGACGACGACGCGATGGAAGCGTATCTCGAAGGCGAAGAGCCGTCGATCGAGCAGCTGCGCGACCTGATCCGCAAGGGCACGCTCAACCTGTCCTTCGTGCCGGTTCTGGGTGGCTCCGCGTTCAAGAACAAGGGTGTTCAGCCCCTGCTCAACGGCGTGGTCGACTTCCTGCCGGGTCCGCTCGACGTGCCGCCCTACATGGGCTTCTCGCCGGACGACGAGACCGAGACGCGCAACATCGAACGTCGCCCCGGCGACGAAGAGCCGTTTGCCGGCCTCGCGTTCAAGATCATGAACGACCCGTTCGTGGGCTCGCTGACCTTCACCCGTATCTACTCGGGCCTTCTCGAGAAGGGCAGCAGCATCATCAACTCGACCAAGGGCAAGAAAGAGCGCATCGGTCGTATGATGATGATGCACTCCAACAGCCGGGAAGAGATCGACTGGGCAGGTTCGGGCGACATCATCGCCATCGCGGGCCTGAAGGAAACCACCACCGGTGACACCCTGTGCGATGCGAACAAGCAGGTCGTCCTGGAAACCATGACCTTCCCCGACCCGGTCATCGAGATCGCCGTCGAGCCGAAGACCAAGGCTGACCAGGAGAAGATGTCCGCAGGCCTGCAGCGTCTGGCGGCCGAGGACCCGTCCTTCCGCGTCGAGACCGACCTCGAGTCCGGTCAGACAATCATGAAGGGCATGGGCGAACTTCACCTCGACATCCTCGTCGACCGCCTCAAGCGGGAGTTCAAGGTCGAGGCGAACATCGGTGCCCCGCAGGTGGCTTATCGCGAGACCATCGGTCACGAGATCGAGCACACCTACACCCACAAGAAGCAGTCGGGTGGTTCGGGTCAGTTCGCCGAGGTGAAGCTGGTCATCAGCCCCACAGAGCCGGGCGAAGGCTACTCGTTCGAGAGCAAGATCGTCGGTGGTTCGGTTCCGAAGGAATACATCCCGGGCGTCGAGAAGGGCATCAAGTCGGTCATGGACTCCGGTCCGCTGGCAGGCTTCCCGGTGATCGACTTCAAGGTCGCACTGATCGACGGTAAGTTCCACGACGTGGACTCCTCGGTTCTGGCCTTCGAAATCGCGTCGCGGATGGCCATGCGCGAAGGTCTGCGCAAGGCCGGTGCGAAGCTGCTCGAGCCGATGATGAAGGTCGAGGTCGTGACCCCGGAAGAGTACACCGGTTCGATCATTGGTGACCTCACCTCCCGTCGCGGTCAGGTGTCCGGTCAGGAGCCGCGCGGCAACGCCGTGGCGATCCAGGCCTTCGTGCCGCTGGCCAACATGTTCGGCTACATCAACACCCTGCGCTCCATGTCCTCGGGCCGCGCGCAGTTCACGATGCAGTTCGACCACTACGATCCGGTTCCGCAGAACATCTCTGACGAGATCCAGTCCAAGTACGCATAAGCCGGGTGGCGGGGCCGGTCCCCGCCCTACCCACCACCGTAGGGTGGGCTAAATGCCCACCACCTGACAGAAAAAGGAGCCTTTCGCATGGCAAAGGAAAAGTTTGAGCGCGGCAAACCGCACTGCAACATCGGCACGATCGGTCACGTTGACCACGGCAAGACGACGCTGACGGCGGCGATCACGAAGTACTTCGGTGACTTCCGCGCCTACGATCAGATCGACGGCGCGCCGGAAGAGAAAGCCCGCGGCATCACGATCTCGACCGCGCACGTGGAGTACGAGACCGAGAACCGTCACTACGCGCACGTCGACTGCCCCGGCCACGCCGACTACGTGAAGAACATGATCACCGGTGCTGCCCAGATGGACGGCGCGATCCTGGTTGTGAACGCAGCTGACGGCCCGATGCCGCAGACCCGCGAGCACATCCTTCTGGGCCGCCAGGTGGGCATCCCCGCCATGGTCGTGTTCCTGAACAAGGTCGACCAGGTGGACGACGAGGAGCTCCTCGAGCTCGTCGAGATGGAAGTCCGCGAGCTGCTCTCCGAGTACGACTTCCCGGGCGACGACATTCCGATCATCGCGGGCTCCGCTCTCGCGGCGATGGAAGGCCGTGATCCGGAAATCGGCGAGAACAAGATCAAGGAACTGATGGCTGCCGTGGACGAGTACATCCCGCAGCCCGAGCGCGCTGTCGACCAGCCGTTCCTGATGCCGATCGAAGACGTGTTCTCGATCTCGGGCCGCGGCACCGTTGTGACCGGCCGTGTCGAGCGTGGCGTCGTGAACGTCGGCGACGAACTGGAAATCGTCGGCATCCGCGACACCAAGAAGACCACCTGCACCGGTGTCGAGATGTTCCGCAAGCTGCTCGATCGCGGTGAAGCCGGCGACAACATCGGCGCCCTTCTGCGCGGCATCGACCGTGAAGGCGTCGAGCGTGGCCAGGTTCTCTGCAAGCCGGGTTCGGTCAAGCCGCACACCAAGTTCGAAGCCGAGGTCTACATCCTGACCAAGGAAGAAGGTGGCCGTCACACGCCGTTCTTCGCGAACTACCGTCCGCAGTTCTACTTCCGGACCACCGACGTGACCGGCACCGTGACCCTCCCCGAGGGCACCGAGATGGTCATGCCCGGCGACAACCTGAAGTTCGCGGTTGAGCTGATCGCCCCGATCGCCATGGAAGACGGCCTCCGCTTCGCCATCCGCGAAGGCGGCCGTACCGTCGGCTCCGGCGTCGTCTCCAAGATCATCGAGTGATCTTGACAGCAGGCGCGTCCGGCCTTATCCGGCGCGCCAGCTTGGAATTCTGATGGGTGCTTCGGCACCCATCATGTCTTAGGGCAGGGGCCTCGGCCGCGCCCGAACGGGTTCGAAGAGGGGGCGGGATGGTCCTGTCTCCTCCTCTCAACTCTCACGCCTATGTAAAGGCAGACCGAACATGCAAAGCCAGAACATTCGCATCCGGCTCAAGGCGTTCGATTACCGCGTCCTCGATGCTTCGACGCAGGAAATCGTGAACACCGCCAAGCGGACGGGCGCGCAGGTGCGCGGGCCGATCCCGCTGCCGAACAAGATCGAAAAATTCACCGTTCTGCGTGGCCCCCACGTGAACAAGAAATCCCGCGACCAGTTCGAGATCCGCACCCACAAGCGGCTGCTCGACATCGTCGATCCGACCCCGCAGACGGTGGACGCGCTCATGAAGCTCGACCTCGCCGCCGGCGTGGATGTCGAGATCAAGGTGTAAGGAGAGCAACTCATGATGCGCTCTGGAGTGATCGCAAAGAAAGTCGGCATGACCCGGCTTTTCCTGGAAGACGGCAAGCAGGTTCCTGTGACCGTTCTCCAACTCGACGGTTGTCAGGTCGTCGCCCAGCGGACCAGCGACAAGGACGGCTACACCGCCGTTCAGCTCGGCGCGGGCTCGGTCAAGGCAAAGAACGTCTCCAAGCCGATGCGTGGCCATTTCGCCATCGCCAAGGTGGAGCCGAAGCGGAAGATCGCGGAATTCCGCGTCGATGCCGAGAACCTGATCGGCGTCGGTGAGGAAATCACCGCTGACCATTACTTCGAAGGCCAGTTCGTGGACGTGTCCGGCACGACCATCGGTAAGGGCTTCGCCGGTGCCATGAAGCGGCACAACTTCGGCGGCCTGCGCGCCACGCACGGTGTGTCGATTTCGCACCGTTCGCACGGTTCGACCGGTCAGTGTCAGGACCCGGGCAAGGTCTTCAAAGGCAAGAAGATGGCCGGCCACATGGGTGCCGTCCGTGTCACCACGCAGAACCTGCAGGTTGTGAAGACCGACGCATCGCGCGGCCTCATCATGATCAAGGGCGCGGTTCCGGGCTCCAAGGGTGGCTGGGTGACGATCAAGGACGCGGTCAAGAAGCCGTTCCCCGAGAACGCCATTCTGCCCGCCGCCCTGAAGTCCGCCGCTGAGGAAGCCGCGAAAGCCGCCGAGGAAGCCGCCGCACAGGCCGCAGCCGAGGAAGCCGCAGCAGCCGAAGCAGCAGCCGCAGAGCAGGCCGCAGCCGAAGCAGAGGCCCTGAAAGCCGCCGAGGCGGAGATCGAGGCCGAGAAGAAGGAAGGCGACGAATGAAACTCGACGTGATCAAACTCGACGGCGGTGCCGCGGGCGAAGTCGAGCTGACGGACGAGATCTTCGATCTCGAGCCGCGCGCCGACATCCTGCACCGCGTGGTCCGCTGGCAGCGCAACAAGGCGCAGGCTGGCACCCACAAGGTCAAGACCCGCTCGGAAGTGAGCTACTCGACCAAGAAGATCTATCGCCAGAAGGGCACCGGCGGCGCACGCCACGGCTCCCGCAAGGCGCCGATCTTCCGCAAGGGTGGTATCTACAAGGGTCCGACCCCGCGCAGCCACGCCCACGACCTTCCCAAGAAGGTCCGTCAGCTGGGCCTCAAGCTCGCACTGTCCGCCAAGGCGAAAGCCGGCAGCCTCGTGATCATCGAGAACGCCGACGCCGACGGCAAGACCAAGACCCTCGCAAGCCAGGTCAAGAACCTCGGCTGGAAGCGGGCTCTGGTCATCGACGGTGCCGAGGTCAACGAGAACTTCGCTCGCGCTGCGGCGAACATCGACGGCCTCGACGTGCTGCCCAGCGTGGGTGCCAACGTGTATGACATCCTCAAGCGTGACACCCTGGTGCTCACGAAGGCGGGTGTCGAAGCTCTGGAGGCTCGACTGAAATGAGTGCGAAGCCCGAACATTACGACGTGATCCGCAAGCCGATCATCACCGAGAAGTCGACCATGGCGTCCGAGAACGGCGCGGTTGTCTTCGAAGTGTCGATCGACGCAACCAAACCCCAGGTGAAAGAGGCCGTCGAGGCGCTCTTCGGTGTCAAGGTCAAGGCCGTGAACACCACCATCACCAAGGGCAAGGTGAAGCGCTTCCGTGGCCAGATCGGCCGCCGGAACGACGTGAAGAAGGCCTACGTGACCCTCGAAGAGGGCAACACGATCGACGTGTCGACCGGCCTCTGATCGTCTCACAGCGATTGCATGACATGGCAAAGGCCCCCGGGAAACCGGGGGCCTTTCTGCATGACAGGGGGGGCTGGAATGACCGGGTTTGCTCGGCACGGCGACACCGGGGGCAGGGGGCTCGAGAGAACCGGAGCGCTGGCTTGGACGGACCTCGCGACGGGCCTTGACCTCTCGCGGTGGATCTCCTAAACGACCCCATCCGCTCAGGCCCCGGATTCGTCCGGGGCTTCGCGTTTTGCCCACGCTGATCCGTTCCACGCATTCGCCGGGCATCTAACCAGGCACCTTCGGGGGCCTACACCATCGGCCACCTGCGGATCCATCCGGGATCGAGGGGGCTTTCACATAGGGTGGACCCGTTTCACCCGTTCTGCAAACGGAAGACAGAAGCATGGCACTCAAGTCGTACAAACCGACGACGCCGGGCCAGCGCGGGCTGGTGCTGATCGACCGTTCGGAGCTGTACAAAGGACGTCCCGTCAAGGCCCTCACCGAGGGTCTGACGAAATCGGGCGGCCGGAACAACACCGGACGGATCACTGCACGCCGCCGCGGCGGTGGCGCGAAGCGTCTCTACCGGATCGTCGATTTCAAGCGCAACAAGTTTGACGTGAACGGCATCGTCGTTCGCATCGAATACGACCCCAACCGTACCGCCTTTATCGCTCTCATCCAGTATGATGACGGTGAGCAGGCCTACATCCTGGCGCCGCAGCGTCTGGCCATCGGTGACAAGATCGTCGCCTCGGTCAAGGCTGACATCAAGCCGGGCAATGCGATGCCGTTCTCGGGCCTCCCGATCGGTACCATCGTGCACAACATCGAGCTGAAGCCGGGCAAGGGCGGTCAGATCGCACGCGCCGCGGGCACCTATGCCCAGTTCGTCGGCCGTGACGGTGGCTACGCCCAGATCCGTCTGTCCTCGGGCGAGCTGCGTCTGGTGCGTCAGGAATGCATGGCCACCGTCGGTGCCGTGTCGAACCCCGACAACAGCAACCAGAACCTCGGTAAAGCCGGTCGCGTACGCCACATGGGCAAGCGTCCGAGCGTCCGCGGCGTCGTGATGAACCCGATCGACCACCCGCACGGTGGTGGTGAAGGCCGGACCTCCGGTGGTCGTCACCCGGTGACGCCTTGGGGCAAGCCGACCAAGGGCAAGCGGACCCGCGACACCAACAAGGCGTCGCAGAAGCTCATCGTCCGCTCGCGTCACGCCAAGAAGAAGGGTCGCTAACATATGTCGCGCTCTGTATGGAAAGGCCCTTTCGTTGATGCCTACGTCCTGAAAAAGGCCGAGAAGGTACGCGAAGGCGGCAAGAACGAAGTCATCAAAATCTGGTCGCGCCGCTCGACGATCCTGCCCCAGTTCGTGGGCCTGACGTTTGGCGTCTACAACGGCCAGAAGCACGTTCCCGTGCTGGTTACCGAAGACATGATCGGTCAGAAATTCGGTGAATACTCGCCGACCCGCACCTACTACGGGCACGCGGCCGACAAGAAAGCCAAGAGGAAGTAAGCCATGGGCAAGGATAAGAATCCCCGCCGCGTGGCGGACAACGAGGCAATGGCCAAGCTGCGCATGCTGCGCACGTCGCCGCAGAAGCTGAACCTGGTGGCCGCGCTGATCCGTGGCAAGAAGGTGGAAAAGGCCCTCACGGACCTGACCTTCTCGAAGAAGCGGATCGCCGTGGACGTGAAGAAGTGCCTTCAGTCCGCTATCGCGAACGCCGAGAACAACCACGGTCTGGACGTCGACGAGCTTGTCGTCGCCGAGGCTTACGTGGGCAAGAACCTTGTGATGAAGCGCGGGCGCCCCCGTGCCCGTGGCCGCTTTGGCCGCATCAACAAGCCGTTCTCGGAACTCACCATCAAGGTGCGTCAGATCGAGGAGCAAGCCTAATGGGTAACAAGACCAATCCGATCGGCATGCGTCTTCAGGTCAACCGCACCTGGGACAGCCGTTGGTACGCTGACACCAAGGATTACGGCGACCTGCTTCTGGAAGACATCGCGATCCGCGAGTTCATCCACGAAGAGTGCAAGCAGGCCGGCGTCGCACGTGTGATCATCGAGCGTCCGCACAAGAAGTGCCGCGTGACCGTTCACACCGCACGTCCGGGCGTGATCATCGGCAAGAAAGGCGCGGACATCGAAGTCCTGCGCAAGAAGCTGGCGAGCATGACCGACAGCGAGCTGCACCTCAACATCGTCGAGGTGCGCAAGCCCGAGCTTGACGCCCGCCTCGTGGGTGAGAGCATCGCGCAGCAGCTCGAGCGTCGTGTGTCGTTCCGTCGTGCCATGAAGCGCGCGGTGCAGAACGCCATGCGCATGGGTGCCCTCGGCATCCGTGTGAACGTCGCTGGTCGTCTCGGCGGTGCCGAGATCGCCCGTACCGAGTGGTATCGCGAAGGCCGTGTGCCCCTGCACACCCTGCGCGCCGATATCGATTACGCCAACGTCGAAGCCACGACCCCCTATGGTATCATCGGGATCAAGGTCTGGATCTTCAAAGGCGAAATCATGGAGCACGACCCGGCTGCCCGCGATCGCAAGTCGCAGGAAATCCAGGACGGTCCGGCTCCGCGCGGCGCCATGGGCGGCCGTCGCTGAGGGAGTTTGACTGATGCTGCAACCGAAACGCACAAAATTCCGCAAGATGTTCAAAGGCCGGATCAAGGGTGAAGCCAAGGGCGGCTCTGATCTGAACTTTGGTCATTACGGTCTCAAGGCTCTTCAGCCCGAGCGCGTCACCGCGCGCCAGATCGAGGCAGCCCGTCGTGCCATGACGCGTCACATGAAGCGTCAGGGCCGTGTCTGGATCCGGATCTTCCCGGATACCCCGGTGACCTCGAAGCCCACCGAAGTCCGGATGGGTAAGGGTAAGGGCTCGGTCGATTACTGGGCCTGCAAGGTCAAGCCGGGCCGCGTGATGTTCGAGATCGACGGCGTTGCCGAAGATGTCGCACGCGAAGCTCTGCGCCTTGCCGCGATGAAGCTGCCGATCAAGACCCGCGTCGTCGTTCGCGAAGACTGGTAAGATCGGGCGCTTCCGCGCTTGAGAAAAGATCGAGACCCCCGCCGAGCGATCGGCGGGGGTCTTTTCGTTTGGGGTGCTCTCGGCGGGGCAGGGGGCTAATCCGGGAGCACGCGCGATACTTCCCGATCAAAGCGCGCCCAGCTCATGGTTGCCTTGTTGCCGGCATAGCCATGGTAATGCGATCGGCCGCTGGAAGTCGGCAGCCCGGCCCAGATCTGCGCGAGGTTGTTCATGAAGCGCGTGCGGCTGATCGTGCCCGCCTGTAGCTCACCCAGCCCCGCATCGAGCAGCAGCAGGTCGGCGAGGCGGTCCTGGACCTGCGGCGAGAACCGGGTGCTGCGCGGAAGATTTGCGCGCCCAACGAGCATGCGCAGCGTATCGGGGATGAATTGGTAGCGCCCGATTGCATGGGGCTGCCCGGGGGTGTCCGCGATCCACTGGAAGATGTCAGCCAGCGTCATGCGCGTCGGCGCCCTGGGCGGGCGGATGCGGGCCCCGTGCTGCACGGCGTCATAGCCCGCGGCACCGGCCTCGGCCAGGGCGATGACATTGCGCAGATGCGCCGCGATGCCGGTGACGGGGCCAAGAAGCCGGGGGGCGGCGCGAGGGGCGACGGGGGCGAAGAGCCCCCCTTCGCGGCGACCTGCAAACAGGCTCGCCGTCCCGAGGTTGGCAAGGGGGACGCCGCCAGGAGGAGGGCGCGGCGCGACCGGTGGGGGCACGCCCGCGGAGATATGCCGCCCGGTATCGGTCGCCGGAGGGGCGAATAGGGGCCGACCCTGTTGCAGGAGCGGTTGCCCGCCATCTTGAAGTGGCAGGAACGCCGCAGCTGAGCCCGGCAGCGGGGCGAGCAGCATCGACAGCGCCAGAAGCGTGCGCAGGAGGGTCATTCTGACCTCGTCCATATTCGACTGCCAAGCTGGTGGCAGAACGGGATGGCAGTGTGTGACCGCGCGCAGTGATGGCGCAGTCGTTCGTGAGCGGTGGCCAGGCCGGTCTGACGGCCCGGCCACAGAGAGAGCGCCTGAAGGAGGCAAGGCCGTGAGTGGCATCTGTGACCTGTCCGTCAGCATGGCAGCGAGCTCTTAACAAAAGCTTGCCTCTCGCCAGTTTCCGCGACTCGCGCTATGAGCGGGGCATGACCCAGATCCGTTCTCTCTTCGCGACCCGCCTCTACCGCGCCCCGCTCTCCGAGCAGGCGCCTGCCATCGATTTCGACGAGCTCGAGGCCTCGTGCTGGTCCATCGCCGAGGATGACGAGGCGGGGCAGGAATGGTGCGACGAGAACAACTACCCGGGCTACACCTCCTATGCCTCGCTGACCGACCTGCCGTGGCGCTTCCCGATCTTTGCCGCTCTGGTCGAGGCGCTCGACAAGCATGTGGCGGCCTTTGCCGAGGATCTCGAGTTCGATCTCGGCGACAAGAAGCTGGTGGTCGAGGACATCTGGATCAACATCCTGCCCGAGGGGGGCACGCATTCCTCGCACATCCACCCGCATTCGGTAATCTCCGGCACCACCTATGTGTCGATGCCCGACGGCACCTCGGCGCTGAAGCTCGAGGATCCGCGGCTGGGTTTCATGATGGCTGCGCCCGCCCGCCGCAAGGGTTGCCGCGAGGAGCTGAAGACCTTCGTCTACGAGGCCCCGGCGGTGGGCGACGTGCTGCTCTGGGAGTCGTGGCTGCGCCACGAGGTGCCGCCCAACACGGCGGAGGACGAGCGCATCTCGGTGAGCTTCAACTACAAGTGGGAGTGAGCACCGGTTCGGCGTAGCCGGCAAACGCTCCGGGGGAGCGTTTGAGGTGCGAACGGGCGGAGCCGAGCGGTTCGACCCGAAGCGGACGATTGCCGACGCAGGGCAGGGGGCAGATTTGCCCACGCCCAGCCCGCGCAGCCCTTTCTCCCTTGCCTTATGCGCGATCCCGGCCTATAGAGCGCGCTCATCCACCTCCACCGGGAATCAGGGTGACCCGCGTAACGACGGGGCTCTCCGGTGATGTTGCAACAAAGGAGCGACCGATATGGACGCCAAAGAGCTTAGCTCGAAGACCCCGGACCAGCTCCGGGACGAGCTCGTGGCCCTGAAGAAGGAGGCCTTCAACCTCCGCTTCCAGAAGGCCACCGGAGCCATCGAAAACACCGCACGCATCCGCCAGGTCCGTCGTGACGTGGCGCGTGTGAAGACCGTGCTGAACCAGAAAGCCGCGTCCGCGGCTTCGGCGGAATAAGGAGTTAACCCCATGCCCAAGCGTATCCTGCAAGGCACCGTGACCTCCACCGCCAACGCACAGACCGTCACGGTCCAGGTGGTCCGCCGCTTCAAGCACCCCGTGCTGCAGAAGACCATCAAGAAGTCGAAGAAGTACCGCGCTCACGACGAGGCGGGCAAGTTCGCAGTCGGCGACAGCGTCCGCATCATCGAATGCGCGCCTAAGTCGAAGACGAAGCGCTGGGAAGTGATCGCGGAGTAATCCGCCCACATCCCAGTTTGATCGAAACCCTGGGGGGTAGACCTAGAACAACCCCCAAAGGTCGGGAGAAACCACATGATCCAGATGCAGACCAATCTGGATGTCGCTGACAACTCCGGTGCCCGGAAAGTTCAGTGCATCAAGGTCCTCGGCGGCTCGCATCGCCGCTACGCATCGGTCGGCGACATCATCGTCGTCTCGGTGAAAGAGGCCATTCCGCGCGGCCGCGTGAAGAAGGGTGACGTCCGCAAGGCCGTCGTCGTGCGCACCGCCAAGGAAGTCCGCCGTGAAGACGGCACGTCCATCCGCTTCGACCGCAACGCGGCCGTCATCCTGAACAACTCGGGCGAGCCGGTCGGCACCCGTATCTTCGGGCCGGTCGTTCGCGAGCTGCGTGCGAAGAACTTCATGAAGATCATCTCGCTCGCTCCGGAGGTGCTCTGATGGCTGCCAAGCTGAAAAAAGGTGACAAGGTCGTCGTTCTTGCCGGTAAGGACAAGGGCAAGACCGGAACCATCGAATCCGTCGATCCGAAGGCCGGCAAGGCCGTCGTCGGCGGCGTGAACATGGCGATCCGTCACACCCGTCAGTCGCAGGACTCGCAGGGCGGCCGTCTGCCGCAGGCGAAGCCCCTCGACCTGTCGAACCTCGCCATCGTCGATGCCAACGGCAAACCGACCCGCGTTGGCTTCCGCATGGAAGGCGACAAGAAGGTCCGTTTCGCCAAGACCACGGGGGACGTGATCGATGCTTGATACCGCGACCTATACCCCGCGTCTCAAGACGCAGTTCCGCGACACGATCAAGGCCGCTCTGAAAGAAGAGTTCGGCTACACCAACGACATGCAGATCCCGCGTCTGGACAAGATCGTCCTGAACATCGGCTGCGGTGCCGAGGCCGTGCGCGACTCCAAGAAGGCGAAATCGGCTCAGGAAGACCTGACCAAGATCGCCGGCCAGCTGGCCGTCACCACGAAAGCCAAGAAGTCGATCGCCGGCTTCCGGGTTCGTGAAGACATGCCGCTTGGTGCCAAGGTGACCCTGCGTGGTGACCGGATGTACGATTTCCTTGACCGCCTGGTGAACATCGCGATGCCCCGCATCCGCGACTTCCGTGGCGTGAAGCCGTCGTTCGACGGCCGTGGCAACTTTGCCATGGGCATCAAGGAGCACATCGTGTTCCCCGAGATCGAGTTCGACAAGGTCGACGAGGTCTGGGGCATCGATGTCATCATCACCACCACCGCGGCAACCGACGCGGAAGCCAAGGCGCTGTTGAAGCATTTCAACATGCCCTTCAACGCCTGAGGAGCGAACACATGGCCAAGAAATCCATGATCGAACGCGAAAAGAAGCGCCAGGCGCTGGTGGAGAAGTATGCCGCCAAGCGCGCTGAGCTCAAAGAGATCGCGACCGACGAAAGCAAACCGATGGAAGAGCGCTTCAAGGCCCGCCTGAAGCTGGCGAAGCTGCCGCGCAATTCCTCGCCGACCCGTCTGCACAACCGCTGCCAGCTCACGGGCCGTCCCCACGCATACTACCGCAAGCTCAAGGTCAGCCGTATCGCTCTTCGCGATCTCGGTTCCAATGGCCTGGCTCCCGGTGTCGTGAAATCGAGCTGGTAAGGAGGGTATGAGATGAACGATCCTATCGGCGATATGCTCACCCGTATCCGCAACTCGCAGCTTCGCGGCAAGTCGGTCGTGTCGACCCCCGCGTCGAAGCTGCGCGCCTGGGTGCTCGACGTCCTTGCGGACGAAGGCTACATCCGCGGCTACGAGTCCGGGACCGACAAGAACGGCCACCCGACCCTCGAGATCAGCCTCAAGTACTTCGATGGCACCCCGGTCATCCGCGAACTGCAGCGGGTCTCCAAGCCCGGCCGTCGCGTGTACATGGGTGTGAAGGACATCCCCTCGGTCCGTCAGGGCCTGGGTGTGTCGATTGTCAGCACGCCGAAGGGCGTGATGTCGGACGCAAACGCCCGCGCTGCCAATGTCGGCGGCGAGGTGCTCTGCACGGTATTCTAAGGAGGGACGCATGTCTCGTATTGGGAAAAAGCCGGTCGAGCTGCCCTCGGGTGTTTCCGCATCCGTCAGCGGCCAGACCGTTGAAGTGAAGGGCCCGAAAGGCGCCCAGACCTTCACCGCCACCGACGATGTGACCATCGCGGTCGAGGACAACACCATCAGCGTGACGCCGCGCGGCAACTCCAAGCGCGCCCGTCAGCAGTGGGGGATGTCCCGCACCGTGGTCGCCAACATGGTCCACGGCGTCCAGAACACCTTCAAGAAAGAGCTCGAGATCCAGGGCGTGGGTTACCGCGCTCAGGTCCAGGGTTCGACCCTGAAGCTGAACCTGGGCTACAGCCACGACGTGAACTTCGACATTCCGCAGGGCATCACGGTCACCACGCCGAAGCCGACGGAAATCATCGTCGAGGGCCACAACGCCCAAGAGGTCGGTCAGGTTGCGGCAAACATCCGCGACTGGCGCCGTCCGGAGCCGTACAAAGGCAAGGGTATTCGCTACAAAGGTGAGTACATCTTCGCCAAGGAAGGCAAGAAGAAGTAAGGACGCGGACAATGGCAAACAGCAAACTGCAACTGTTCCAGAAGCGCCGCCTGCGCGTCCGGAACAAGCTTCGCAAGGTCAACGCCGGCCGCGTGCGCCTTTCGGTGCACCGTTCGAACAAGAACATCAGCGTCCAGCTGATCGACGACGTTCGTGGCGTGACCTTGGCTTCGGCCTCGACCATGGAGAAAGATCTCGGTGTGGTCGGCAAGGGCAACGTCGAAGCGGCCCAGAAAGTGGGCGCCCTGATCGCCGAGCGTGCCAAGGCCGCCGGTGTGGAAGAAGCCTATTTCGATCGTGGCGGCTTCCTCTATCACGGTCGCGTCAAGGCTCTGGCCGACGCGGCCCGCGAGGGTGGCCTCAAGCTCTGATCTGTCGCGGCGGGGTTCGGCCCCGCCCGACGATCTCTCTCGGGGCAGCTTCGGTTGCCCCGTTCTTGTAGGCGGAAACGCCTCGATGATCCGGGAGACGCCTTCTGCGCCTCACCTGGATTGCACCAACCCGGTGGCTCCGGTCCGCGAGGACCGCAGCGCGCCGACCCTGAACAGAGGAATGCCTGATGGCAGAACGTGACAATCGCCGGAACAACCGTCGCGACCGCGACGAAACGCCGGAATTCGCAGATCGCCTGGTCGCGATCAACCGTGTGTCCAAGACCGTGAAGGGCGGTAAGCGCTTCGGCTTCGCCGCGCTCGTCGTCGTCGGCGACCAGAAGGGCCGCGTCGGCTTCGGCAAGGGCAAGGCCAAGGAGGTCCCCGAGGCCATCCGCAAGGCCACCGAGCAAGCCAAGCGCAAGATGATCCGCGTGCCGCTGCGCGAAGGCCGCACCCTGCACCACGACGTCGAGGGCCGTCACGGCGCTGGCCGTGTTGTGATGCGCACTGCACCGCAAGGTACCGGTATCATCGCCGGTGGTCCGATGCGTGCTGTGTTCGAGATGCTGGGCGTGCACGACGTGGTCGCCAAGTCGATCGGGTCGCAAAACCCCTACAACATGATCCGCGCCACGCTGGCCGGCCTCGAGCGCGAGCAGTCGCCGCGCAACGTTGCCCAGCGTCGCGGCAAGAAAGTGGCCGACATCCTGCCCAAGCGCGACGAAGCGCCGGCCGAGTCGAGCCAAGTCGCTGAGGAGGCCTGAGATCCATGGCTAAAACCATCGTCGTGAAGCAGATCGGCTCGCCGATCCGCCGCCCGGAAGTCCAGCGCAAGACCCTCATCGGTCTCGGCCTGAACAAGATGCACAAGACCCGCGAACTCGAGGACACCCCCTCGGTGCGCGGCATGATCGCCAAGATCCCGCATCTCGTCGAGGTCGTCGAAGAGCGCGGCTGAAGCACCCCGCTTCGACAGTATTGAGACACGCCCCGGAGATCCCTCTCCGGGGCGTGTTTCCTTTGAGAGGCAGAGCTTCCGGCGCAGCCCAAGAATTTTAGCTAAAATTCTTGGGCCCGTGGCCCCCGCCGGGGATGAAAAAAAGCCCGTCCGAAGGAACGGGCTTTTTCTTTGAGGTCTGTGCCCGTGGGGCAGGGGGGTCAGTGGCCGAGGATCTGGCTGAGGAACAGCTTGGTGCGCTCGTGCTGCGGGTTGTTGAAGAACGCCTTGGGCTCGTTCTGCTCGACGATCTGGCCCGCATCCATGAAGATCACCCGGTTCGCCACCGCCTGCGCGAAACCCATCTCATGGGTCACGCAGAGCATGGTCATGCCCTCTTCGGCGAGGCTCACCATGGTGTCGAGCACCTCCTTGATCATCTCCGGGTCGAGGGCCGAGGTCGGCTCATCGAAGAGCATGATCCGCGGCTTCATGCACAGCGAGCGGGCGATCGCCACGCGCTGCTGCTGACCGCCCGAGAGCTGGCCGGGATACTTGTGCGCCTGCTCGGGGATCTTGACCTTCTCGAGGAAGTGCATCGCCGTGGCCTCGGCCTCCTTCTTCGGGACCTTGCGGACCCAGATCGGAGCGAGGGTGCAGTTCTCGAGGATGGTCAGGTGCGGGAAAAGGTTAAAGTGCTGGAACACCATGCCCACTTCCGAGCGGATCTTGTCGATGTTCTTCAGATCCGAGCCGAGCTCGGTGCCGTCGACCACGATCTTGCCCGCCTGATGCTCTTCCAGTCGGTTGATGCAGCGGATCATCGTCGACTTGCCCGAGCCCGAGGGCCCGGCGATGACGATGCGCTCGCCGCGATGCACCGTGAGGTCGATGTCGCGCAGTACGTGGAAGTTGCCGTACCACTTGTTCATCTTGGTGATCTGGATCGCCACCTCGTCGGAGACGGTCATCTGGCTGCGGTCGACGGTCTCGGTCGCCTGTTGTTGCATGATCAGGTCTCCTTAGCGGTGCTCACGACGGAGCTTTTTCTCGAGGAAGAGGGAATAGCGGCCCATGCTGAAGCAGAAGATGAAGAAGCACAGCCCGATGAAGACGAAGAGTTCCCAGTAGATGCCGTTCCAGTCGGTGCTGGCGCGGATCGCGTTCGACAGGCCGATCGGGTCCAGCAGGCCGATGAAGACCACCAGCGTGGTGTCCTTGAACAGGCCGATGAAGGTGTTCACGATCCCGGGGATCGAGATCTTCAGCGCCTGCGGCAGGATGATCAGCCGCATCGACTTCCAGTAGTCTAGGCCAAGCGCATCCGCCGCCTCGTACTGGCCCTTGGGAAGCGCCGCCAGACCGCCGCGGACCACCTCGGCGATATAGGCCGAGGAGAACAGCGTCACCATGATGATGACCCGCAGCATCAGGTCGAAATTGGTGCCCGGCGGCAGGAAGTAGTTCAGCAGCAGCGAAGCGGTGAACAACCACACGATCAGCGGCACGCCACGGATCACCTCGATGAAGATCACCGAGCACTTGTTGATGATGAACAGGTCCGATTGCCGTCCCAGCGCCAGCACGATGCCCAGGGGCAGCGACAGGGCGATGCCCGAGACGCCGATGATCATCGCCAGCATGAAGCCGCCCATGTCGTTGGAGCGCACGTTGACGAGCTCGAGCGGGATCACCGCGTTGAGCGCGCCCGCGAGCGGGCCGCTGAGGGTGAACCAGTAGAGCAGGGGGACGAAGATCGCCAGCAGGACGGCCGCGAGCGCGCCGAGGGCAGGGGCCGCAAAGCGCATGACCACGGCACCGAGGGCAAAGCCCGCTGCCACGGCGATGGGGCCCCAGAGCGAGCCGCCCCAGAGGAGCCAGTAGAGCACGAAGGGGGCGGCGGCCGAGAACCACAGTGCCTTGCGCGGCACCGAGGCGAAGAGCACCGGTGCGATGGCGGCAAGGAACAGCACGAAGGCCAGAACCGGGCGCCAGTAGAGTTCGGGCGGGTAGAATCCGAAGAGCAGCTGGTTCCAGCGCTCCGAGATCACCGCCCAGCAGGCGACGGAGGCATCGGCGCCGTAGATCTCGTCTCGGATCTCGCGGCACTGGGCGAGGCTGTCGGCATCCCAGATGCCCATCACCGCCCAAGGCAGGAGGTGGCTCAGCACGGTCCAGATCACGAACAGCGACACCACCGTCAGGATGACGTTGAGCGGGGTCGAGAACATGTTCTCGTGGATCCACTTGTAGGCGCCGGACTGCGACAGCGGCGGCTCCTGCTCCTCGACCATGGTGTCGCGGACAAAGGCGACGGTCTGTGCGTGTGTATCGCTCATCTCAGCGCTCCTTCAGCTTCACGGAGGCGTTGTAGACGTTCATCACGCCCGAGATCAGCAGGCTGAGCACGAGGTAGAACAACCCGAGCAGCAGCATGCCCTCGAGCTCACGTCCGGTCTGGTTGATGGTGATGCCGCCGAGGGTGGAGCGGACGTCCATGTAGCCCACGGCGATGGCCAGGGAGCTGTTCTTGGTGAGGTTGAGGAACTGCGAGATCAGCGGCGGGATGATGACGCGCAACGCCTGCGGCAGGATCACGAGATTCATCGTGGTGCTGGGGCGAATGCCGAGCGCATAGGCGGCCTCGGTCTGGCCCTTGTTGACCGCGAGGATGCCGCCGCGGACGATCTCGGCGATGAAGGCACCGGTATAGAGCGAGAGCGCCAGCCACAGCGCGATCAGCGAGTTGCGCAGGTGGATGCCGCCGCCGAAGTTGAAGCCCTGCAGCGAGGGCATGTCGAGGAAGGCGCCCATCAGCAGCATCAGCAGGCCGGTGGGCAGGATCAGGATGCCGAGGATGAGATACCAGGTCGTCGGCCGGTCGCCGGTGGCTTCCTGCTTCTCGGTGGCCCAGTGGCGCAGTCGCTGGATGGCGAAGATCGAGGCGCCAAGCACCACCAGAACGACAAGCCAGTTGAGGGCGCCGTTGGTGAAGAAGGGCGAGGCGAAATGGATCGCGGGGACATAGACGCCGCGGTTGGTGATCGCCACGGCGTCGAACAGCATCGAGGCGTCTGGCGTGTCGCCGCGGAAGGCGCGCGGGGCCGGGGTGCTTTCGGTCATCAGCGCGAAGATCAGCACGATCCAGAGCAGCAGCGGCACGTTGCGGAAGCCCTCGACATAGACCGCCATCAGGCGCGAGACGAGCCAGTTGTTGGACAGGCGCAGCACGCCGGCGATGACGCCCAGCACGGTGGCCAGCGCGCAGCCCAGAACGGCGACGAGCAACGTGTTGAGGATGCCGACGATGGCCGCCCGTCCATGCGTGGACTGGCTGTCATACTCGATCAGGCGCTGGTTGATGTCGTAGCCCGAGGGCTGGGTCAGGAAGCCGAAGTCGAAATCCTTGCCGAGCGTCTGCAGGTTGTGGATGGTGTTCGACACCAGCCAAGAGAACAGGAGCATCAGCACGATCATCGCCACGACCTGGATCGTGAGCGAGCGGTAGCGTGTGTCGTAAATAAGCTGCGACAGCCGGAAGCCCTGCCCCGGCGGGTCTGTCATCGTCGTCATGTCGTCTCCCCGGTGGTTCCCGTTCTTTCCAAGGCGTCGCGCCGGTTTGTCCGGCATCCGGCCCCTCTCCGGGAACTCAGTTTGGTCGTTTCGACCGATAGTCTGATTTGTTTGTCGTCAGTTAGGAAGGGCGCGGGAATGTCTCCCCGCGCCCCAGTGTTTTCCGTCCGATCAGCGGAACGGCGGGCTGTACATCAGGCCGCCTTCGGTCCACTGCGCGTTCAGGCCGCGCGACAGGCCGATCGGGGTGTTCTCGCCGATGGTCTTCTCGAAGATCTCGCCGTAGTTGCCGTTGGCCATGATGGCCTTCTTGGCCCAGTCGGCTTCGAGGCCGATCATCGCGCCAAGCTCACCTTCGGTGCCGAGCAGTCGGTTGATTTCCGGGTTGTCGGTCGGGGCCGAGGACAGTTCCTCGATGTTCGCCGAGGTGACGCCGTATTCTTCGGCGGCGATCAGCGCGTTGAGGGTCCAGCGGGCGATGTCGCCCCACTCGTTGTCGCCGTGGCGGACCAGCGGGCCGAGCGGCTCTTTCGAGATGATTTCAGGCAGGATCACGTGATCGCCGGGGGTCTCGAAGGAGGCACGGGTCGCCGCGAGGCCGGAGGCGTCGGTGGTGTAGACGTCGCAGGCACCGGCAAGGTACTGCTGCTGCGCCTCGGCGTTGGTCTCGATCGGCACCGGCTCGTAGTTGATGTTGTTGACGCGGAAGAAGTCCGCGAGGTTGAGCTCGGTGGTGGTGCCGGTCTGGATGCAGACGGTGGCGCCATCAAGCTCCTTGGCCGAGGACACGCCCAGCTCCTTCGGGATCATGAAGCCCTGGCCGTCGTAGTAGTTCACGCCGACGAATTCGAACTTCAGGTCGTTGTCCCGCGAGAAGGTCCAGGTGGTGTTGCGGGCCAGCATGTCGATCTCGCCCGAGGCCAGCGCGGTGAAGCGGGTCTGACCGGTGGTGGAGACGAACTCGACAGCCATCGGATCGCCGAGGACGGCGGCTGCAACGGCACGGCAGACGGCGACGTCGAAGCCCTGCCAGACGCCGTTGGCGTCGGGGGCCGAGAAGCCGGTCAGGCCGGTGGACACGCCGCAGTTCAGATTGCCACGTGCCTTGACGTCGTCGAGCGTCGCGGCGCTTGCGGCGCCTGCGGCGAGACCGGCAACGGTCAGCGCGCCAAGGATTACGGTGTTCTTCATGTTAACCTCTTCCTGTTTTCCAGCCCCTGTCGGGCCGGTTCATTGGCCCTTCGTGGGCCGTGATAACCTAGGATGGGTGCTCCCCCCCATTGGTGCTCGCGAGTTTGGGAGGATTCCTTCTGAGAGGTCAAGCCGTTCCGCCTGACAAATCACCATTACGTGCCGCCTAATTGAGCAGTCAATCCGATGGCGCGGCGGGATTAATCAGCGTTGCAGAGGCGATAAAACCTATGCGCGTGCAGAAAGGCGGCGCGCTTTCGTTCCGCAACGTCGCTTGCCTCTTCGTCAACGCCCCAGAGCTCTTCCTGCCAGCTCTCGTCGAGCCGCGACAGCGCCCAGAGCGCCTCGGGATCGTGGTCCGGATCGGTGGCCGCAAGGCCCAGCACCAGCGAGCCGGTGAGTGACACGAGGTCGTGGAACGCTGCCAGCTCGAAGGCATCGAGCGCATGCGCCTCGCGGGCCAGCGCTGCCAGGGCGCCCGGGTCCTGCGGCGCGTGGATTACCCCGGCGCGGGGCTCGAGCCGGGCGCCGAAGCGTGCGGCAGCCCAGTTGAGCAGCGGGTCCCAGCGTTCGGACTGGCGCTGCACCAGCTCGTCGGGCTGGTCGGCGCGGTAGCACAGCAGATCGCTGTCGCCGTAATCGGCCAGCATATCGGCCACCGCTGCTCGCTGCGGCGTAACCTTCTCGATGGCGCTGTTCGCGGTGCGTGTGAAGGGCATGGTGTTGGGGTCGATCTTCTCGCCCTGCGCCTGCCATTCCTCGGCGATGGCCTCGGCCAGCCCGCGGGTCGGCACCACCAGAGGCGACTTGCCCGGCGTCATCACCCGGCGGCCGTCCAGCGCGATGCCGTGGCCACCCTCGACTTGCGTGGCGGTTGCGGTCTCATAGAACCGGCGGGGTGCCCATTCGCTCATGCGGTCTGCTCCCAGATCTGTGTCAGAAGGCCGGGCAGCAGGCGGATGTCGTCGATGACGAGATGCGCGTCGCGCAGCCGCTCGGCGTCGTGGTAGCCCCAGGTCACGCCGATCGCGAGGATGCCGGCGGAACGGGCCATGTCCATGTCGTAGCTCGTGTCGCCGATCATCACGGCGCGATGCGGCTCGACCCCGGTCTCAGAGAGCGCCGCCTCGATCATCGAGGGGTGCGGCTTGGACGGGTGGTCGTCGGCGCATTGCTGGGTGACGAAGAGCGGGCGCATATCGTGTCCGTCGACCAGCTTGTCGAGCCCGCGACGGGACTTGCCGGTGGCGATCCCAAGCAACGTGTCGGGCTCGGCGTGAAGCTGGTCGAGCACCTTGCGCACATGCGGGTAGAGCGGCGAGCTGTCGGGCGTGCCCTTCTCGGCGCGCAGGGCGAGATAGGCGGCCTTGTAGGCCTCGACCATTTCCGCGCGGGCGGTCTTGTCCGCCTTGGGGGCGAGCCTGGCCATCGCCTGCGGCAGCGAGAGGCCGACGATGGAGAGAATCTCCTCGCGCGCCGGAACGGTGAGGCCGGTGGCGCTGAAGGCGGCCTGCATCGAGGCGAGGATGTCGGCCTGGCTGTCGACCAGCGTGCCGTCGACATCGAAGATCACGAGGCGCAGCGACATGCTCAGTGCAGCTCCGCGAAGGGGTCGTCGGCGGCGATGTCCTCGGCCCAGCCGAGCGTCTCCCATGTGTTGGCCATATGCGCGGGCAGCGAGGCGGTCACGGTGACCGGCTTCTTGGTCACCGGGTGCAGGAAGGTCATCGAGCGTGCGTGCAGGTGCAGCTTCTTCGAGATCACCCCGCCAAGCTGAGCGCCCCAGCCATCGCCGAGGTTCTCCTGCCCGGAGCCTCCATACTTGCCGTCGCCGATGATCGGGTGGCCGATCTCGGCCATGTGGGCGCGCAGCTGGTGGGTGCGGCCGGTGATCGGCTCGAGGGCCACCCACGAGGCGCGGCCTGCCACGCGGTAGAGCGTGGCATAGAGCGTGTGGGCACGCTTCGCGCCGGGGGTGCGGTCCATCTCGCGCGGGTGCACGCAGATCATCTTCTCGCCCTCGCCGGACTTGCCGTGGCCCGGTGCCTTCACGAGGCCGAAGCGGATCTCACCGAGATAGGGCGTCGGCACGCCGGCGACCACGGCCCAGTAGATCTTGCGGGTCTGCTTGTGCCGGATCGCACCGGTGAGCGCCTGCGCGATCTCGCGGGTGCGGGCCAGCAGCAGCACGCCTGAGGTGTCCTTGTCGAGCCGATGCACCAGCCGGGGCTTCTCGTCGTAGTCGAAGCGCAGCGCCTCGGCGAGGCCGTCGACATGGCGCTCCTGCTTGCTGCCGCCCTGCACCGGCAGGCCCGGGGGCTTGTTGAGCGCGATGATGTGGTCGTCGCGGTAGATCACCGCGTCGCGGATCATCTTGGCGTCGGCATCGCTGACCGTGGCCTTGGGCTTGGCCGCCGGTGCCGGGGTCTCGCCGGGCTCGGGCAGGGGCGGGACGCGCACCTGCTGGCCGACCTCGAGCCGGGTCGCGGCCTTGCAGCGGCCACCGTCGACCCGCAGCTCGCCCTTGCGGCACATCTTCTCGATGCGGCCCTGCTGGAGATGCGGGAATTGGCGCTTAAGCCAGCGGTCGAGGCGCTGGTCGCCGTCGCCGGGGCCCACGGTGATGGTCTGGACACGGCTCATGCGAAGACACTCCGGGTGAGGAACAGGCCGGCGAAAAGCGCGGCGATGGACAGGATCAGCGAGGCGGCGACATAGCCGGCGGCCAGCGCCACCTCACCGCGTTCATACAAGGTGACGGCATCGAGCGAGAAGCTCGAAAAGGTGGTAAAGCCGCCCAGCACCCCGATGGCGAGGAAGGGAGCGAAGCGGGTGGCCGAGAGGTTGGCCAGTGTGACCACCAGCACGCCCATCAGGAAGGAGCCGACGACGTTCACCGTCAGCGTGCCCCACGGGTAGCTGCGCCCCATCAGCGCGGTCATGCCGACGCCGGTGAGATAGCGCCCGCTGGCACCCAGTGCGCCGCCCGCGGCGACCTGTATAAGCGTGTAGAACATGGGCGCGATGTGTCCTGCGGCGGCCCGCTTGTCAAGGTCGGGCCGGTTGAGGGCGCTGCCCCCGCCCGCGCGGAGCGCGCGGTCTCCCCCGAGGTATTTGGTAACCAGAGAAGGGCGGGGCGCTTGCGTCAGCGCAGCGCCAGACCCTGAGCGTCGAAGAGATGGGTCTGACCGGGCTCGAAGATCAGGCCGCAGGGCTGGCCGGGTTTGAGCCCGGTGTCGCCGTGGCTGCGGACGGTCAGCTTGCCGGCCGGGCCGCAATCGACGATCACGTAGGTGTCGGCGCCGAGATATTCCATCACGTCGACGGTGCCGTCGATCTGGCCGCTGCCCGGCTCGGCGAGCGTGATGTGCTCGGGGCGGATGCCGAAATGTTCGGCCTGCGCGGGCAGCGGAGCCTCGAGCGTCAGCCCGGGCGTGGCGGCGGGGAAGACGTTCATCTTGGGCGAGCCGATGAACTGCGCCACGAAGAGGTTGCCGGGCTTCTCATAGAGCTCGCGCGGGGTGCCGACCTGGCTGACGCGGCCGGCTTCCAGCACCACGATGCGGTCGGCAAGGGTCATCGCCTCGACCTGGTCATGGGTGACGTAGATCATCGTGGCGTCCAGCGTCTGGTGCAGCTTGGCGATCTCGTAGCGCATCTCGACGCGCAGCGCGGCGTCGAGGTTCGAGAGCGGCTCATCGAACAGGAAGGCGGTGGGATCGCGCACGATCGAGCGGCCGATCGCCACCCGCTGGCGCTGGCCGCCCGACAGGTCCTTGGGCCGGCGGTCGAGCAATGGCTCAAGCTTCAGCACGCGCGCCGCCTCGTCGACCTTGGCGTCCATCTCGGATTTCGCGACGCCCGCGGCCTTGAGAGAGAAGCCCATGTTCTCGCGCACCGACATGTGCGGATAGAGCGCGTAGCTCTGGAACACCATCGCGAGCCCGCGCCGGGCAGGGGGCTCGGCGGTGGCGTCGCGCCCGCCGATCAGGATCTGCCCGCGCGAGGTCTCTTCCAGCCCGGCGATCATCCGAAGCAACGTGGACTTGCCGCAGCCCGAGGGGCCGACGAAGATGACGAACTCGCCTTCCTCGATGGCGAGGTCCACGCCCTTGATGACCTGCGCCTCGCCGTACCATTTCTCGACGCTCTTGAGCTCGATGCTTGCCATGTCTGTCGTCCTTACCGTCCGGCCCAGGCCAGCCACACCGCGGCGGTCCAGGTGAAGTTGTCGCCGCCGCACGGGGCGGCATCCAGCGGGTCGAAATACTCGCGGAAGCCCGCGCTCTCGATCAGCGCGGCGGTTTCCTCGCGCAGCCGCGCTTCGTCCCAGTCGCGCCCGGCGCCGAGCAGACCGAGCCCGATCAGCGCGTTCATCTGCGGCCAGACCGGCCCGCGCCAGTAGCGCTTGCGCTCGAAGCTTGGCGCCTCCGGGTCCGACGAGGGCAGGCCGTAGGTCACCGCGTCCCACATGCGGGCGAGATGCGCCTCCATCTCGGGCCTCTCGCAGCGCGCCAGCCAGCACAGCAGCGCGCCCGAGCCGATCACCCCGGCCCATGCGCCGCTGCGCAGGTCCTTCGCGTCGTAGCTCTGAAGCTCCGGGTTCCACAGCGTCTCCACGCTCGCGCGCAGCTCTGCCGCCCAGCCCTCGATCTCGGAGACATCCTCTCCGAGCGCCCGGCCGAGGGCTGCGAGGTCGTCATGGGCGCGGATCAGGAGGAAGGTGATGCCGGGGTCGGCCATCAGGAAGGGGCAGCGCTCGACGATGGTCTGCTGGTCCCAGCCGCAGTCCTTGCCGAAGCGCACAAGCGCGAGGTAGCGGTCGTATTCGAGCTTGGTCGGGCGCTGTTCCCCGTCGACCTCTGCCGCGTCGCGGCGGGCGTAATCGCCGGCGCCGGAGCCGTCGACATTGGCGAGGCCGACGTCCCAGTCGGGGCAGTTGTCGCGCCCCGACTCCCACGGGTGGCAGACCGCCACCGCGCCGCTGTCGCAACGGGTCTGCATCCACCAGCGGTGCCACGCCAAAAGCCTCGGATAGAGTGCGCGCAGCCGCGCGGTGCCCGCCTCCGGATCGGCCTCCCAGACCATGCGCATCAGCGTGGCCGCGACGGGGGGCTGGCTGATGCCCGAGGTCGGCACGTCGCCGCCCGCGCCCCAGACATCGGGGCCGGGGAAATAGCCCGGTGCCTCGTCGTGGAACACCATGTGCGGCACCATGCCGTCCGCCCATTGCGCGGCGAAAAGCGTCTCGAACTCGCGCCAAGCGCGGTCGCTGTCGAAGGTGGAGAAGCCCCACGCCGCGAAGGCGCTGTCCCAGTTCCACTGGAACGGGTAGAGCATGTCGGTGGGCACGGTATAGCCGCCCCGGTCGTTGCCGCGCAGGATGGCGCGGGCCTGATTGTCACGCATCGTCATCCTT
This sequence comes from Salipiger bermudensis, assembly GCF_017309175.1. Classification (NCBI taxonomy): domain Bacteria; kingdom Pseudomonadati; phylum Pseudomonadota; class Alphaproteobacteria; order Rhodobacterales; family Roseobacteraceae; genus Salipiger; species Salipiger bermudensis. The sequence continues at coordinate 161,092 of NZ_JAEKJV010000001.1, forward strand.
TCACCGACCCGGCGGTGAGCCCCTTGGTCATGAAGCGCTCGAGCCCGAGGAACAGCACCATGATCGGCACCGTGGCGATCACCGAGCCCGCCATCAGGTGCTGGCGCGGCACCTCGGAGGAGTTCAGCGAGGCAATGCCGCGGGTCAGGGTGTATTTCGAGGGATCGTCGAGCAGCATGAAGGCGAGCAGGAACTCGTTCCACGCGATCATGAAAACGTAGAGCGACACGCTCGCCAGTGCCGGCAGCGACAGCGGCAGGGTGATCTGCCAGATCACCTTGAGCCGGCTCAGCCCGTCCATCAGCCCGGCCTCCTCGATCTCGGCAGGCAGCCCGCGGAAATAGCCCTGCAGCATGTAGAGCGCCACGGGGATGGTGGTCACCGGGTAGATCAGCACGATGCCGAAGATGGTGTTGCGCAGCCCGGTCATGGAAAACGCGATGTAGATCGGCAGCGCGAGCACGATCATCGGCACCATGTAGATGAGCAGGATCGAGCGCGAGAACAGCGCCTGTCCCCTGAAGCGCAGCCGCGCCACCGCGTAGGCGCCGGGGATGGCAAAGGCCAGGGTGATCAGCACGGTGAGCACCGAGACGTAGAAGCTGGTCCACAGGTAGCGGCCGAAGCTGTACTCGGTCATCAGCTCGGAATAGCTGCGGAAGAGTTCGGCCCCCTGGCTTAGGTCGATGGTGAAGTCGAGCGGGTTGGCCATCAGCTCGGACTGGTTCTTCAGGCTGGTCATCACCATGACGTAGAACGGGATCAGCACGATCGCGGTGAAGAAGATGTAGCCAAAGCCGGTCAGGAAGCGGATCACCGCCTCCTCGAACTCGTGCCGGGTGATGGTGCCGGGGCGCAGTTCCTCGAGGATCAGCCACAGCCCCAGCCCGGTGAAGCCCAGCGTCGCCACCCGCCCGGTCCAGGCCGCCAGCGGCGCACTGCCATCGCCGATCTCAAGCGCACCGATCCCCGCCACAACGCTCAGCGCGAGCAGACCCAGCGCCACCGCTAGCGGCACCAGCAGCCGCTGCCGCCCGCCGAACCGCAGGCAGCCCAGCCCAAGCGCCACGCCGGCCAGCAGCCCGCCCCAGAGCGTCGGGCGGAAGGCGTCGCCGGTGAACAGGCTCATGGCCACCGCCACCGTCGTCGCCACCACGAGCGACCACAGCGCCCCAAGGATCGGCCCGGTCAGGAGCCCATGCCGCAGCAGTCTCATGCCGCACCCCCGATCTTCTCTGGTTCAAAAATACCTCGGGGTGAATGCCGCCCCCCGGGCGGCAGAGGGGCGGCGCCCCTCCACACCCCTGCCACACGCGCCACGCTCACAACCCTTCCTCCCGGCTCATCACCCGGAAGAAGAACACCGAGAACAGCAGCAGGCAGCAGAAGATCACCACCGCCACCGCCGCACCGGCGCCGATATTCGACAGCGCGAAGGCCTGCTCGTAGACGTTCACCGTCAGCACCCGCGTGCCGGCGTTGCCGCCGGTGAGCAGGAAGATGTCGTCGAACTTGTTGAAGGTCCAGATGAAGCGCAGCAGGAACAGCACCGACAGGATGCCCAGAAGCTGCGGCAGCGACAGGTACCAGAACTTCTGGAACGGCGAGGCGCCGTCCATGTCGGCGGCCTCGTACATGTCGTGGTCGATCGACTGCATCCTGGCGAGAATGAACAGGAAACTGAGCGGGAAATAGCGCCAGATCTCGAACAGGGTCACCATGATCAGCGCCAGAGGGCGCTCGCCGAAGAAGTTGATCGCCTGAGAGGTCACGCCCATCTGCAACAGCAGCGCATTGGCCGAGCCCGAGAACGGGTCGAAGAGCAGGATCCAGGCGAACGCCACCGCGATCACCGGGGCGACATAGGGAAACAGGTAAAGCCCGCGCAGGATGCCCTGTCCCTTGAAGGACTTGTTGAGCAGCATGGCGGCGAAGAGCCCCATGATCAGCGCGCCCAGCGTGCCGAAGATGGTGTAGAACAGGGTCACCCCCAGCACGGACCAGAACTCGTCGCCGTCGAAGACGCGGACGAAGTTCTCGGCGGTAAAGTCGAAGCTGGTCAGCACGTTGGTGGCGCTGCCGGTCATCGCAGGCGGGCTGTCGGTGGCCGGCGGGCCCGCGAGATAGGTCTCGGTGGCGGTAACGGGGATCTGCAGCGTCACCCGCTGGCCGCCTTCCCAGTCGCCGAAATCGCAGCCCAGCCGTCCGTCGGCGATGGCGCAGGCGGGATCGAGCTCGCCCGGCTCCAGCCCATCGGGCCAGGCATCGCTCAGCGTGACGCCGCGGATCGGCTGATCCTGCGAGGAGTTGCGCAGCCGATAGCGCAGCGTGGCCGCGTCGCCCGGTGCCTCTAGATCGCCGCGGATGTCTTCGCGCACGATGGGCGTCGGCGGGCGTAGGTCGGCCAGCGTCACCGGTTTGAAGCTGATCCAGAATACTGCCAGCAGCGGCAGGATCACCACCAGCGACACCGCCGCCAGCGTCGGGAACAGCAGGCCCCAGGCCAGCCGCGCCTCGCGCTTCGCCAGCGGGCCGGTGCCGGTGGGAGGGGTGGCGTCGGTCATCTTCGCCCTCGTCTTGCGGATACGAAGCCCGTCCCGACGCGACGCCGGGACGGGCAGGGGCCTGGGTTACTGGATCGCACCAAGCTCGCTGTTGAGTTGTTCGACCGCCGCGCTCGCGTCGATCTCGCCGTCGATATACTCGCGCACCACGCGGTTCAGCGCCTGGCTGCTGATCATCTTCGAGGCCAGCGCCAGCTGTCCGTCATCGGCGCCCCAGCGCTGGGCCACGTCGAGACCGGCGACGATCTCGTCGATCATCTCCTGCGGGTAGAGATCGCTCAGCGGCGCCTTGCGGTCGACGCCCACCGGCAGCTCGGACCAGGCGTTGACGAAGGCCTCGGCGTCATCACCGTCGCCGCGACGGATCGGGAACTTGCCCTCGGGCGCGATCGAGAGCGTGTCGACATAGCCTTCGCCCATCGAGTAGGTCACGAACTCGATGGCGGCGTCGGTCTGCGCGTCGCCGGTGATGCCGAACATGTTGATCGACGCCCACGCCGCGCCATCGGGGTTCGACGGGCCGGCGAAGTTGGTCACGATGCCGGTCTTCGAGGCGAGCTCGGACGAGGTCGGATCGTCGGTGATGGTCGGCGGCGCGCTGTCGCGCAGGCCGGCCAGCTCGTCGAGGATGAAGGGCGACCAGATGATCATCGCCGCGTTGCCCGAGAAGTAGAGCGTTCGCGACTGGTCCCAGTAGAGATCACCCGGAGGCGAGGCCTCGGCGATGGCCTTGTAGAATTCCAGAACCTCGGTGGTCGCGGCCTCGTCGAGCGGGGTGAAGCCGTCCGGCCCAACCGGCGAGACACCGTTGGCGAGGAAGACATGCTCGAGCACCTGGCTCATGAAGGCTTCGTCCACCTTGGTGGCGGCGACGAAGCCGTACATCTCGGGCGGATTGTGCAGCGCCTCCAGCGCGGTCTCGACCGCGGCGTAGGAGGTCGGCGGCTCGAGCCCGGCCTCCTCGAACAGGTCGGCGCGGTAGACGATCATCTGGGTCCAGCCGTCTGCGGGCACCGAGGCCCAGCTGCCCTCGTCGAATCGCGCCATCTCGAGCGCGCCCGAGGCGAAGGTGTCGGGGCCGAGCGCGTCGATCACGTCGGTCGCGGCGTCGGGATCGAGGATGCCTGCCTCGGCCCAGGGCAGGGCCAGTGCCAGCGGGTGGTAGATCACGTCTGGCAGGTCGCCCGCGGCATAGGCCGCGGTGGCGCGGGTGCCAAGCTCGCTCTCGGTGACCGGGATCACCTCGACGGTGTGGCCCGAGGCCTCGCCGAATTCCTGCGCCATGCTTTCCTGCCGCGCGAGCCGCTCGGGCTGCTCCTCGGTGGTCCAGAAGCGGATGGTCTCCGCCCCGGCGGCGCCGGCGCTCAGCGCCAGGGCCATCGCGACGCTGCCGAGCAGCGGTTTGCGCATGGATGTCATGGGGTCCTCCTGTAAATCGTCACGTAAGTCGTCAAATCGACGGGCGCGCTGCCCGGCGGGCAGCAGCGGATGTTCGAGATCCGGGTGGGGGTGCGGAATCGCGCCACGCCGTCACGCGCGGGCGTCAGGCCGCCTCTGTTCCTGTTTGCCGATAACCGCATGCAAACAACTCTCCCGTGCAGGAGAGTTGTCCTTCAAAGCGATTTGGGCAAGGGAAAAATCCGCCGCGTCGCAGCAAGTTAGCGATAAACCGTCAGATCGAGACCTTGGCCAGCAGCGCCTCGCGGTCGATCTCGCCCGCTCTACCGGAGAGTGCCACTTCTCCGCGGGTCACCGCGACGAAACTGTCGGCCAGCCCCCACATGAAGTCGAAGTATTGTTCCACGAGGATGATCGCCATGTCGCCTTGGTCGCGCAGCTGCGCGATCACCCGGCCGATCTGCTGGATGATGTTGGGCTGGATGCCCTCGGTCGGCTCGTCCAGCAATAGCACGCGCGGCCGCGAGATCAGCGCCCGCGCGATGGCAAGCTGCTGCTGCTGCCCGCCCGAAAGGTCGCCGCCGCGGCGGTGCAAGAAGTCCTTCAGGATCGGGAACAGCTCGAAGATATGTGCAGGCACGCCATGGTCCGATTTCGGCAGGCAGGCGAAGCCGGTCTCGAGGTTCTCCTGCACGGTCATGAGCGGGAAGACCTCGCGTCCCTGCGGGACGTAGGCGATGCCCGCGCGCGCTGCCTGATAGGCGTTGAGGTGCTCCAGCGGCGTGCCGTCGAGCGTGATGGTGCCGCCCGAATAGGGGTGCCGTCCGGCGATGGCCTTCAGCAGCGAGGTCTTGCCCACGCCGTTGGTCCCGGTCACGGCGGTGACCTCGCCCGGCGCGGCGGTGAGGGAGATCCCGTGCAGGATCTGGCTTTGACCGTATTTCAGGGTCAGGTTCTCGACGCTCAGCATGGCGTTCTCCTCTCAGCGACCGAGATAGACTTCGATGACCTCGGGGTTCGAGGTCACGTGATCGAGCGAGCCCTCGGCCAGCACCGAGCCCTCGCACAGCACCGTCACCCGACAGTCGAGCCGGCGGATGAACTCCATGTCGTGCTCGACCACGACGACGGCGTGCTTCTCGGCGGCGCGCTTGAGCAGGTCGGTGGTGTGCTCGCGCTCGGCCGGGGTCATGCCGGCGGCGGGCTCGTCCACCAGCAGCAGGCGCGGGTCCTGCGCCAGCAGCATGCCGATCTCGAGCCATTGCTTCTGGCCGTGGCTCAGCTCGCCCGCGATGCGGGGCAGGCTGTCGGTCAGGCCGATGATCTCGGCCAGTTCCTCGATGCGCTCGGCGCCGCGCTTCGTCTTGCGATAGAGCAGGACGTCGAACGGCCCGCGCTTGTTCTTCAGCGCCATGGCGAGGTTCTCGCGCACGCTCTGCGCCTCGAACACGGTGGGCTTCTGGAACTTGCGCCCGACGCCGGCCATGGCGATCTGGCTTTCTGACATCTTCAGCAGCGAGATCGACTTCTCGCCATAGATTACCGTGCCCTCGTCGGGCCGGGTCTTGCCGGTGATGATGTCCATGAAGGTGGTCTTGCCGGCGCCGTTGGGGCCGATGATGGCGCGCAACTCGGGCTCCCCGATGCGGAAGCTGAGGTTGTTGATCGCCTTGAAGCCGTCAAAGCTTACCGACACGCCGGACATTTCGAGAAGCGTCTTCATTTCTCTTCCTCCCCCTCGACAGTGCGGCGCGCGCCCTTGTCGGGTCCGAAGTCGCCCACCCGCTCAGGGATGGTGTGGCGCGTGGAGATCAGATCGAAGAGCCCGCCGATGCCCTTGGGGGCCAGCAGCGTGACCGCGACGAAGCTCACGCCGAGCAGCACCAGCCACCAGTCGGTCCACTGGATGGTGTAGAACCCGAGCGGCACCGACGGCACCGCGCCGGAGGTGAACCAGCTCGACAGCAGCGACACGAGGGCTGCGCCAAGCGCGGCGCCGTAAAGCCTGCCGCGCCCGCCGATGGCGACCCAGACCGCGAGGTAGATCGAGGCGATGGGGGCGATCTCGTTGGGGTTGATGATGCCGGCCTGGGGGTAGTAGAGCGCGCCGGCGATGCCCGCGACGATGCCGGTCAGGGTGAAGACGAAGAGCTTGTAGCCCTCGACATGGTAGCCGAGGAAGCGCACCCGGCTCTCGTTGTCGCGGATGCCGCGGATCACCGAGCCGAACTTGCCCGAGGTGACCCAGGCAAAGAGCACGTAGCCCAGACCCAGCGCCGCCGCCGAGGCCCAGAAGAAGGCGATCGACAGCGTGGACTGCGGCACATCGTCGAGACCGGGCAGGTTCTGCAGCCCCGACAGGCCGTTGTTGCCGCGCAGCCCGCTCTCATTCTGGAAGAGGTAGAGCGACAGCGCCAGCGTCATCGCCTGGGTCAGGATCGACAGGTAGACGCCGGTGACCCGGCTGCGGAAGGCGAGCCATCCGAAGACCAGCGCCAGAAGCCCCGGCACCAGCACGACCATGGCGATCTGCAGCCAGAAGCTGTGGGCAAAGATCCAGATGGCGGGAAACTCGGAGCTGCCCACCACGCCAAAGATCTGGGTGCCGATGGAGTCGTGGATCTCCTGCGGGGTCGGCGGGATGGCGGCGGCGAGCAGGCTCTCGGTCACGATGATCTCGGTGCGGGCATACATCAGCCACATGCCGATCATGTAGCCGCCAAGCCCGAAAAACGCCATGTGGCCGAGGCTTAGGATGCCGGTGTAGCCCCAGACCACGTCCATCGCCACGGCGACCAGCATCAGGCAGAGCGTCTTGCCCAGCGTCTTGACGAAGCTGGTGGAGATCATGCCGTTGCCGGCAGCCTCCGAGAGCACCGTGACGATCAGTGCGAAGATCCCCAGCGCCAGCAGGAACCAGAACACCGAGCGGTTCTGTGTCAGAAAGGTACGGGTCATGCGAGGGCCCTTTCGCTGGTCAGGCAGGGGGCGCTGCCCCCTTCGCGCGCCGGGGCGCGCTCACCCCCGGGATATTTCCGGCCAGAAGAAGACGGGAGCACGGCCTGCAGCTTCTTCTGGCTGCAAGTATCCCCGCCGGAGGCAGGCCGGAGATCGCGGCCGGGGGCGGTGTTCGGGATGGGTGCGGTCATGCTCAGTCTCCCGCCGCACGGCCCTTGAGGGCGACGATGCCCTTGGGGCGGAACTGGATGAAAAGGATGATGAACAGGATCATGTAGGTCTGCGCCGCCAGCGTATTGGACGGGTTGAAGAACTCGATGCCCTTCTGCAGCCCGCCGATCAGCGTGGCGCCCGCGAGCGTGCCCCAGACATTGCCGACCCCGCCCACGACCACGGTCATGAAGCTCTGGACGATGTAGTTGGCGCCCATTTCGGAGGTAACCTGGGCATAGAGCCCGATGGCGATGCCGGCGATGCCGGCGATGCCGGAGCCGAGGCCGAAGGTCAGCATGTTGATCTTGTCGGGGTTGATGCCCATCGAGGCCGCCATGCCGGGGTTCTGGGTCACCGCGCGCACCTCGAGCCCGAGCCTGGTCTTGTTGAGCACCAGCAGGATCAGCCCGAGAAAGATCAGCGCGAGGATGAAGATGGCGATGCGGATATTGGCGATGCCCACCACGTCGTTGAGCACCCATGCCCCGTCAAGCCAGGACGGCGAGGTCAGCGGCCGTGCCTGGGTGCCGAAGATGTTCTTGGCGAGCTGCTGCAGCGCGATGGAGATGCCGAAAGTGGCCAGCAGGGTTTCGAGCGGGCGGTGATAGAGCCAGCGGATCACCAGCCGCTCCATCGCCACGCCGGCGGCGAAGGTCACCGCGAAGGCCAGCGGCAGCGCCACGATCAGGCTCACGGTGTAATCCGGGATGATCTGCTGCACCACGTAGCCGGTATAGGCGCCCATCATGATGAACTCGCCATGCGCCATGTTGATCACCCCCATCACCCCGAAGGTGATGGCCAGGCCGATGGCGGCGAGGAAATAGATCGAGGCCAGCGACAGCGCGTCGAGCCCGAGGTCCAGCGCCTGGTTCATCGCCACCCGGGTCTCGACCTCGTCGAGCGCGGCGCGGGCGGCATCGGTGATCGCGGGATCGTCCTCGGTATATTCCTCGTAGAACACATGAGAGGCGAGGGAGGCCGCGATGTCGTCCTCGGTGACCAGCGGCGGCACGGTGCCGGCCTCGGCCAGCGCCGCATAGGCGCGGGCGCGGCCATCCTCGGAGGCGAGCTGGCCGATCGGCACGCCGCCGACGCTGCCGCCGTCGATATTGTCGGTCAGCGCCGCCTTGATCTGGGCGGGCGACTGCTGCGCCGGGGCGAGATCGGCCTCGACCAGTCTTGCATAGGCCTCGGCCTCGCTCAGGTCGTCACCCGGGGTCAGCGTGCGGGCGATGTTGGTGCCTTCGGGCAGGCTTTCGGCCACGCCGCTGCGGATGGTGAGGATCTGGTTGAGCACCGCGCGCACGTCCACCGCCAGCGCATCGGAGAGCGCGTCGATGGCGTCGATGCGGATCTCGGGCGTGGCGCCGTAGCGCGCCGCGAGCATCCCGGCGAGGCGCTCCTTGCGGGCCTTCAGCGCGGGGTCGGTCTCGGTCTCGATCGAGGCGCGCAGCGGCTCGAGCTGGTCGGGCTCGGGATTGCGCGAGATGCTGTCGAGCGCGTCGATGCGGCGGGCGATGTCGGGATCCGAGAGCTGGAACTGCACAAGCGCGGTGGCGATCACCCGGCGCACGCCGCCATTGGGGCGCACATCGTCGAGCTCGGCCTCGGGGGCGAGAGTCACGGGCTCGCCGGTGTCGATGTCGAGCGGCGGCTCGCCGTCGTAGTAGAACAGGCCGGTGGTCTCGTCCTGCACGACCTCGCGCTCGGACCAGCGGTTGAGGAACTCGGGCACCTGCGGCAGGCCGGAGGCGACCAGCGCCTCGATCACCGATCCGACGGACTGTCGGCCGGGGCTGGCGACCTCGTCCGCCTGGGTCTGCAGAAGCGTCTGGAGCGGCCCCGTGTCCTGCGCCGCCGCCCGCGAGGGGGGCAGGGAAAGACAACAGAGTGCCAGCGACAGGGCGAGAGCGAGCATGCGCGGCATCGGCAGCGGTCCCGGATATTGGAGAAGGGGTCTTTCGGACAAGCGGCGGGCGCCCCTGAGCGAGGCGCCCGCCAAGGATCACGTCAGATCAGTAGTTCGACTCGATCTGCACGCAGGTCTCGGTCTCGGTGTTGTACATGCCGCACTCGAGCTCGGCCCAGTCGGACTTGAGCGGCGCGGATTCCGGCAGGTAGTCGGTCCATGCGTCGCCCGGAACCGGATCGGTTTCCGAGATGATGTCGAACATGCCGTCGGCGCGGATCTCGCCGATCAGCACCGGCTTGGAGAGGTGGTGGTTTACGCCCATCACGGCAGTGCCGCCGGTCAGGTTCGGGAACTCCTGGCCCCACATGGCTTCGCGCACGGCGTCGACCTCGGTGGTGCCGGCCTCTTCGACCGCGTTCACCCACATGTTGAAGCCGATATAGTGAGCTTCCATCGGGTCGTTGGTCACGCGCGACTCGTCGCCGATGAATTCGTGCCAAGAGGCGATGAACTCTTCATTGGCCTCGGATTCGGCGGTCATGAAGTAGTTCCACGCGGCGAGGTGGCCTTCGAGGTTGGAGGTGTCGAGGCCGGACAGCTCTTCTTCACCCACCGAGAAGGCCACGACGGGGATGTCGTCGGCCGAGATGCCGGCGGCTGCGAGTTCCTTGTAGAAGCCGATATTGGCGTCGCCGTTGATCGTCGAGATCACGCCGACCTGCTTGCCGTCCTCACCCAGCGCCACGACGTCGGAGACGATGGTCGACCAGTCGGAGTGACCGAAGGGGGTGTAGTTGACGAAGATGTCTTCCTCGGCGATGCCCTTCGACTTGAGGTAGGACTCGAGGATGTTGTTCGTGGTGCGTGGGTAGACGTAGTCGGTGCCGAGCAGGGCGAACTTCTCGACGCCAAGCTCGTCGAGGAAATAGTCGGTGGCCGGGATCGCCTGCTGGTTCGGGGCGGCGCCGGTGTAGAACACGTTCTTGGACGATTCCTCGCCCTCGTACTGCACCGGGTAGAAGTAGAGGTGGTTCAGCTCTTCGAGAACCGGCAGTACGGCCTTGCGGCTGGCCGAGGTCCAGGAGCCGAAGGTCACGTCGACCTCGTCATTCGAGATCAGCTCGCGCGCCTTTTCGGCAAAGAGAGGCCAGTCGGAGGCCGGATCCTTGACCACCGCCTCGAGCTCGCAGCCCAGCAGGCCGCCATCGGCGTTCTGCTTTTCGATGAGCATCAGCATGGTGTCCTTCAGAGTGGTCTCCGAGATCGCCATGGTGCCGGACAGGGAGTGCAGCACGCCCACCTTGATGGGGCATTCCACGTCCTGGGCGTTGGCTGCGCCGGCGGCGATCAGGGCCGCGGCGGCCACACCCGAGAGTTTCAATGTCTTGATCATAAGGTCACTTCCCTTGTACGCGGCGCGATCCTCCCGTACCCGCCCGACGCATTGCCGGGCGGAGCAGAAATTGACTGCTCGCCGCTTCGTTATTGTAAGTCAGGGCGGGCTCCGGGCTTGGGCCTCTTGCCGCCGTGACATCCCCGTTGTTCACGCTCCGATCGAAGCGCGCTAACTGATTAGCCGGGGGGTGTCCGGTCGCCACGTCAATTTGCCCAAGTGTCTCCGGACCGGACGTGAGGGGTTAATTTGTGGGCGAAATTTCTTGCGTTTGCGTGTTTATTGTGCGGAAAATTTCAAAAATCCGCCGCCAGCCATGCATTTTGGTGGTTATCTTATTCAAAACGCCGAATCCGGTTTCGCTCAAGAATTGGGCGGGAATTGGCGAATTGGGCAAAATTTTTTACCCGAGGCCTTTCACTTGATGCAGATTAGTTGGACGTTGAGGCGCAGAGCGAAGGGAAGACAATGAGCGCCAAGCAAGCCCCGATCTTCAATGAGATGATGAACGGCGCGGATGTCCGTGCCGCCTACCAGAACCTCGAGCAGTGGTATCGGTCGATGCCCGCCGAGCTTCGCAGCCTCAAACAATCCGAAGCCGAGGATCTGTTCCGTCGCGTCGGCATCACTTTCGCCGTCTACGGCGAGGGCGGCGACCCGGAACGTCTGATCCCGTTCGACATGTTCCCGCGCGTGCTGACCGCGTCGGAGTGGCGCAAGCTCGACCGCGGCATCCGCCAGCGCGCCGCTGCGCTCAACGCGTTTCTCTGCGATGTCTACGGACGCCGCGAGATCATCCGCGCCGGCCGCATCCCCGAGCACCTCGTGACCAACAACGAGGCCTACGAGAAGGCGGCGATCGGATTCATGCCGCCGGGCGGGGTGTTCAGCCATATTGTTGGCGTCGACCTCGTGCGCACCGGGCCCGATCAGTTCTACGTGCTCGAGGACAATTGCCGCACGCCCTCGGGCGTCAGCTACATGCTGCAAAACCGTGAGATCATGATGCGCATGTTCCCGCAGCTCTTCATGGAGAACCGCATCGCGCCGGTGGACGGCTACGCCGGGCTGCTGAAGAAGACGCTGGGCTCGGTGGCGCCGAAGAAGTGCCAGAACGAGCCCAACATCGTCATCCTGACGCCCGGCCAATTCAACTCGGCCTATTACGAGCACTCCTTCCTCGCCGATCTCATGGGGGTCGAGCTGGTCGAAGGGCAGGATCTCTTTGTCGAGGGCGATTTCGTCTGGATGAAGACCACCGAGGGCCCCAAGAAGGTCGACGTGATCTATCGCCGGATCGACGACAGCTTCCTCGACCCGCTGTGCTTCCGCCCCGACTCGATGCTGGGTGTGCCGGGGCTGATGAACGTCTACCGCTCCGGCGGCGTGACGATCTGCTCGGCGCCGGGTGCCGGCGTGGCCGATGACAAGGCGATCTACACCTACGTGCCCGAGATGATCCGCTTCTACCTCGGCGAGGAGCCGGTGCTCGAGAACGTGCCGACCTGGCAATGCGCCAAGAAGGACGATTGCAAATACGTGCTCGAACACCTGCCAGAGCTGGTGGTGAAGGAGGTGCACGGGTCGGGCGGATACGGTATGCTGGTCGGGCCGAAGGCGGACAAGTCCACCATCGAGGCCTTCGAGGCCAAGATCCGCGCCAAGCCCGAGAACTACATCGCGCAGCCGACGCTGTCGCTCTCGGCCTGTCCGACCTTCGTGGAGGAGGGGATCGCGCCGCGCCACGTGGACCTGAGGCCCTACTGCCTCGTGGGGGAAAAGATCGAACTGGTGCCCGGGGGGCTGACCCGCGTGGCGCTGACCGAAGGGTCGCTGGTGGTGAACTCGTCGCAGGGCGGCGGGGTGAAAGACACCTGGGTCCTGGCGGAGTAAGAAGACCATGCTGAGCCGTACCGCAGATCACCTTTACTGGATGGCCCGCTATCTCGAGCGCGCCGAAACCACTGGCCGCCTGCTCGAGGTGGGGGCCCGCAACGCGCTGCTGCCCGACCCGTCGGGCGGCTATCGCAACGACTGGGAAGCCGTGCTTCAGGCCAAGGGCGCGCTCGAGCCGTTCCTCGAGAAATATGGCGAGCCCAACCAGCGCAACATCGAGACCTACCTGTTCTTCGATTCCGACAACCCGTCCTCGGTGCTGTCCTGCATCAACGCCGCGCGCGAGAACGGCCGGGTGGTGCGCACCGCGCTGACCTCGCCGGTCTGGGATGCGCTCAACGGGGCCTACCAGGAGCTCAAGCAGCTGCAACGCGTCGAGCGCAGCAAGCTGATGACCAGCGAGCTGACCGACTGGACCATGCGCAACTGCTTCCTCGTGAAGGGCTGCGTGCAGGCCACGCAGCTGCGCAATGACGGCTACGATTTCATGGGCATCGGCACCGCGATCGAGCGCGCCGACAACACCGCCCGGCTGATCGACGTGAAATACTACGTGCTGCTGCCGTCGCTCTCGTATGTCGGCTCCGGGCTCGACCAGAGCCAGTGGGCGCTGCTGCTGCAGTCGATGACCGCGCAGCGCGCGTTCAACTGGACCTATACCGGCGAGATCACCGCGCAGAAGATCGCTCACCTGCTGATCCTCAACCGCAAGTTCCCGCGGTCGCTGCGTTCCTGCGTGCAGTGGACCTGCGACCATCTCGACAACATCGCCGAGAACTACCAGACCGGCTCGCGTGCGCAGGAGGCGGCCCACCAGCTGCTCGACGACCTGCTCAATGTCACCGTCGACGACATCTTCGACGAGGGGCTGCACGAATTCCTCGGGCGCTTCATGGCGCGCAATGCCGGGCTCGCGAACACGGTTCAGGACGTCTATCTTCACGGGATCCCGGCATGAAACTGAGTGTCAGACATACCACCCGCTACAGGTTCGATCACCCGGTGCGCGGCGTCGTGCAGTCGCTGCGGCTCTGGCCGGCGGATTGCGCCTCGCAGAAGGTGTTGTCCTGGGAGGTGAGGACCGAAGGTGCCACGCGCGGCGCCGAGTTCACCGACGGGGCGGGCGACCGCACTGCGCTGGCCAGCTGGCGCGGCCCGCTCGAGACGCTGACCGTCGAGGTGATCGGCGAGATCGAGACCGTCGATCTTTTCGGCGTGCTGCGCGACCACCGCGAGAAGGGGCCGGCCTCGCTCTACCTGCGCTCCACCCGGCAGGTGCGGCCCGATCAGGATCTCAAGGACCTCTCTGCCTCGGCGCTCGAGGGGATGACGGGGGCCAGCGACCTTGACCGAGCGCACGCGCTCGCCAAGGCGGTGACCGACGCGATCGAGTACGCGCCCGGCGAGACCAGGGCTCACACCACAGCCGCCGAGGCCCTCTCGGGCGGGAAGGGGGTGTGTCAGGATCATGCCCACGCGCTGATTGCCGTGGCCCACGCCGCGGGCATTCCCGCGCGCTATGTCACAGGCTATCTGCAAGCGGACGAGGACGGGCAGCAGCACGAGGCCAGCCATGCCTGGGCCGAGCTCTTCGTGCCCGAGCTTGGCTGGGTCGGGTTCGACGCTGCCAATCGGTGCTGCCCGGACGAGCGCTATATCCGCCTTGGCTCGGGATACGACGCGCAAGACGCGGCGCCGATCCGCGGCGTGGTGCAGGGCAGCACGCCGGAAGAGCACCTCGAGGTCGAGGTGGTCGTGGCCAACGGGCAGCAACAGCAGCAGTAACCACGCCCGCGCGATGCCATTGCCCGGACCCCGCATCGGCAGTATGACGCCATGCGGGGCATGGTGCCCCCAGAGGATTCGGTCATGACCTATTGCGTTGGATTGCTGCTCGACGCGGGCGTTGTCCTGCTGTCGGACACGCGGACCAATGCCGGTCTCGACAACATTGCGACCTATCGCAAGATGTTCCTGTTCGAGCAGCCGGGCGATCGCGCCATCGGCATCATGACCGCCGGGTCGCTGTCGATCACCCAGACCGTGATGGCGCGGCTCGCCGATGCCAACGAAGAGCCGGACAACGACCGCTCGATTCTGCGCGCGCCGACCATGCTCCAGGTGGCCGAACTTGTCGGTGCCACTTTGTCGGACGTGACCTCGGACGTGAAGTCCAAGATGGAACGGATGAGCCAGAACGCCACCGCCTCGATGATTGTGGCCGGGCAGCGCAAGGGCGGCCCGATGCGCATGTTCCTGATCTACCCCGAGGGCAATTTCATCGAGGCCACCGCCGACACGCCGTTCCTGCAGATCGGCGAGCACAAGTACGGCAAGCCGATTCTCGACCGGGTGATCGAGCCGGGCACGTCGCTGGGCGATGCCGAAAAGGCGGTGCTGCTGTCGATGGATTCGACCCTGCGATCCAACCTTAGCGTCGGCATGCCGCTTGATTTCGCGGTGATCGAGGCCGACGCCTTCCAGATCGGTCGCACCCGCCGGATCGAGGCCGATGACGAGGGCTTTGCCCGGATGAGCGCGGCATGGTCCGAGGCGCTTCGCAACGCGTTCCAGGAAATCGACCCGATCTGACGAAGCGGACAGTGTTGCGCGCTTGGCGCTTGGCACGCATGTCTCCTGGCTTGGCGTCCCTCGCGGCCACCCCTCAGGTGTGTTCGGACGCCATGGTGCCGGACGGGCAGTGCCGTGGCGGACACGGGCCTTCAGGTGACCGAGCCCGGCGCGGGCCGGACGAAGATGTCTTTCTTTGTCACTCCGAGCGCCTGGGGCGGCGGCGCCGTGCGCGGGTATGGGGCTCGGGGGCCGCATTTCAGAATAGGACGATTTCGCCGACCGCGGCGGCGGGCGGAGGGGCAGGGGGCGCCACCCGGTCCACCGCGCCCGGCACGATGAACTGCTTCACCCGCCCGTCTGAAGGCCAGAACCGGATCCGGCGGGCCGAGTTGCCGCCGGTGCTTTCCGAGGCGATCGGAATGCCCTCGTTTTGCAGAAACTCGCGGGCGAAAGCGACATTGGAATCGCCGATGTCACGCAGCTGGGTCAGCATCTTGGCGCCGCCGAACAGTTTCGCGACCATGCGGTTCTTGCGCGCGCCATGTTTCAGCAAGCCGTTGATCAAGAGTTCCATCGAATAGGCGCCGTATCGCACGTCTTCGCCGGCGCGCCCGGCGCGGTGCGGCAGCAGAAAATGGTTCATTCCGCCGATCTTCTGCGACGGATCTGTGAGACAGACCGCGGCGCAGCTGCCGAGGACGGTCGACATGACGCAATCGGGGTCAGCGGAGATATGGTATTCGCCCTGAACGACGTTCACCATTTTTTCGCTCGTGCTCATCGGGTGGCGAGCCTCCGGTTTGTTTCTGAGGGTGCTTCGCGGCAGGTCCTGAGGATCTCGGGACCGATCCTTGGCAAGGGCAAAGAGTGCATGGCCGCCCCGAGCTCGACCGCAGCGCGCGGCATGCCGTATACCGTGCTCGTGGCCTCATCCTGAGCGATGGTGGTGGCACCAGCGTCGCGCAGGGCGAGAAGGCCTGCGGCGCCGTCGCGGCCCATGCCGGTGAGCAATGCCGCAACCACACGATTGGCGCCCGGTATCGCGGAGTCGAACATCGCATCGACCGACGGCATGTGACCTGAGATCGGTGTGCCAGGCTCGAGGGTTATGCGCATCGGTTTGCCCCCGGCGAGCCGCATGTGAGCCCGGCTGCCGGCTGCCACCACGACCTCGCCATGGGTAACATGGTCGCCATGCCGGGCGGGACGCACGCGTGCCTGGCATTGCCGGTCGAGCAGGCGCGTCAGGCTCTCTCCGAAGCCGCCGCCGGTGTGCTGCACGATGAAGGTGGGCGGGCAATCGGCCGGGAAGGTGGACAGTACGGTGAGCAGCGCATCGACCCCGCCGGTGGAGGCGCCGATGAGGACAAAGCGCTTGCTGCGTCGACGGTCATGGGCCTCATCCGACCTCGGAATCGCGGGTGCCTTCGGAGGTTCGGCGCGTCCGTTCCGCCGGGCTGTGCGGGTCACGCTGCGCAAGTGATCGATCAGTGGCTCCGCGGCAATATCGGCGGCCACCGCGAATAGATCGGAGGTTCGGCCCCATGGTGATGCGGCGATGCGGCTGCCGGTATCGGGGGCATCGGATATGACGATCCAGCGGACATCCAACGCTGCGAAGAGTGCGCGCATTACTTCGAATTCAGGCGCTCGGGCGAGGCTTCCATCGATGAGCACGGCCAAGGGCTGGCGCTCTTCCACCTCGGCGAAGGTGGTCATCAGATCAGGCGTTTCAGCCATGATCCGGATGTGCGGTGACGATCCGATATTCTGCACGACCCGCCGGCGGCGGGAGCGATCCGGTATGGCGATGATCAGCGAAATCGGATCCATCGGAGCCCCTTTCGATAGATGGTGCCGGTGCCGCCGCCGGCCCCGGAATGCCGAAGACAAGGTCCCTGAGGAGCCTGCCGAAGATGCGCGAAGGTCCGCCGAAGGCGCACCTCTGCCCGTGCGTCGTTGCCCTCACGTCGTCAGAAAAGCTCGGGGGCGTTGGCCGCCAGATCGTCGTGGCTGATCCCGCTCAAACGACGACCGAGAGCGCGAAGCGGTATCGCGGAGAGTTCGCGGGTCAGGTCGAGTTCGGCGCTGTCTTCGAGCCGCTGGGAGAGCTTTTCGGAATAGGCGGCGAGGGCATCCGTGGACTGCGCGAGCATGTCGAGCTCTTGCAATGCTGTCACGGCGACGGAGCCGAGCCGCTCGCCGCCCGACGCATAGACATGCTCGATTCCGTGCTCCAGCCGTTCGAGACGGTGGTGGAGGTGGCGGATCTCGTCCGACAGCATACGCATCGCCTCGCTCGGGGAGAGCCGGATTTCACCCTTGGTCATATCAGAGCTTTCCCACGACACTTTCGATGCATTGTTTCATTGCCAGTGAGGTGAACGGCTTCTTGATCATGTTGTTGAGCCCCCACTTCTTGGCCGTCGCGACCATGTCCGGCGTTGGTTTGCCAGTGACTAGGATAAAGCCCATCCGCTGGGTGGCCTTGTTTTGCCGCACCGCCTGCAACAGGCCGAGCCCGTCCATGTTGGGCATGTTGAAATCCGATAGCACGAGGTGCACGGGATTGGCCGAGATACGTGCAAGCGCCTGTTGGCCATCATTTTCGGTCAGGTAGTTCTTGATACCAATTTCATCGAGCGCTTGCGTGATGAGGCCACGACTTGTCGCCATGTCGTCGACCACCATGATGCGCAGGGAGTCCTTCAGGCTCATTCTTGTCTCCTATCGGGCGGGGTCGGGACGGGGCGCGACGGTTTTGCGGTAGGTGGTGACACCGGCGGACTGCAGGCTCTCCAGCGCGGGGCCCGCAACGCGTTCGGAATGCCCGATGAACAGGAGCCCGCCCTGGCGCAGCAACCCGGTGAACCGGGACCACAGGCGGTGCTGGGTCTGATGGTCGAAATAGATCGCGACATTCCGGCAGAAAATTGCGTCAAAGGGGCCCTTGAAGGGCCAGGCTTCGATCAGATTGAGTTCACCGAAGGTCACCATGCGCTGCACCGGTGTGGCGATCTCGAAGCTGGCTGGATCCTCGGCGCAGGACCGGGTGCCGTTCTTTTGCATATCTGCGGGGATCGTCGTGAGATCCTCGCGCGCATAGCGCGCCGCCGACGCCTTGCGGATCATCGCGGGGTCGATGTCGGTCGCGAGGATGCGGGCATTTCGCAGGCTGGTCTCCGACAGCGTGTCGGTCAGGGTCATTGCGATTGAAAAGGCTTCTTGGCCCGAGGAACATCCGGCCGACCAGATCCTGACCCGCGGCTGTTTTTCGAATTGCGGAACCAACTCCTTTCTCAAGGTGTCGAAATGGTGCTTCTCGCGGAAGAAGCTGGTGACGTTGGTTGTCAGCGCAGAGATCAGCTCAAGACGCTCCTCCGCTTCTCTCGGACTCTTGAGGAGGGCCATGTAGCTCGTGAAGTCGGTGATGTTTCGGGCCCGCAGGCGACGCGCGATGCGCGAGTACACCAGCGGCTTCTTGCTCTCGGCAAGTGCGAGGCCGAATTCGGCGTGAGCGAGCTGCGCCAAAGACCGGAAGTCATCGTCGGAAAAGCGGAACTCGCCAGATCCACTTGCCGGGGCGGTGGTGATCATACGGCGCCCCCTTCGGTGTCGAGCACGGCGTCGAGATTGACCACTCGGACCATGTTTTCCCCGACCGAAATCACGCCAAGGATCGCCTGACGGGCGGCTTCCGATTTTATGTCCGGGGTTTCCTGAATGGCGGATTTCGCCACCGAAAGGATCTCTGAAACCGACTCGACAAGAAGGCCGATGGTCGTTCCGCCGGCAGCGGCGACGATGACCACGTTGCGTTCATTGTCGATGGTCTCGCCCAGGCCGAACCGGGCGGAGAGATCGAAAATCGGGATCACCGCGCCGCGAAGGTTCATCACGCCGAGCACGTCGTCGGGCGTGTGCGGCAGCTTGGTGACCGGGGTCCAGCGTCGAATCTCGCGGATCTGGGTGATCTCGAGGCAGAAGCTCTGGTCCCCGGCGGAGAAAGTGATGAATTCGAACTGGGCCTCGGTGGGGGCCTCGGTAACGTCAAGCATGGCGCAGCTCCGGTCTGGGGGATGAGGCGGGCGGCAGGAAGATCGCCGCCGGGGTAAGTTTGACAAGTTCGTCGGGGTCGAGGATCAGGGCGATCTTCCCGTCACCAAGGATGGTTGCTGCGGAGACGCCGGCGATGGCCCCGTAATTGCTTTCGAGGCTCTTGATCACCACCTGGCGCTGGTCGTGAATGGCGCCGACGCGGAGTGCGGTGAGGCCCTGTCCCTCGGTGCTCACCAGAAGCAGGACGCCGCTGCTGTCTGCGCGCTCACCCGAAAGGCCGAGATTGCGTGCCACATCAACGATAGGGACATAGGCGCCACGCACCGAGATCACCTCGCCGTCGGTCCCGATACAGTGCAGATCGCGCGGGTTGGGGCGGATGGTTTCGATGATCGAGGCGATCGGGATCACCATGGTCTGATCGGCGATCGAGATCACGAAGCCGTCCATCACGGCGAGCGTCAGTGGCAGGACGATGGTGAAGGTGGTGCCCGCGCCCGGGGTCGAGGCGATGGAGACGCGGCCGCCGAGCGCGGCGACGGCATTCTTGACCACATCCATGCCGACCCCGCGGCCAGAGAGGTTCGACACCTCCGCAGCGGTGGAAAAGCCGGGCAGGAACAGGAGGTTGTCGACCTCCTGCTCCGAGAGCTCTGCCTCTGGCGAGACGAGGCCCTTCTCGATCGCTTTCTCGAGGATCCGGGACCGGTTCAGCCCGGCGCCGTCATCGGCGATCTCGATGAAGACGCTGCCGGAGCGGTGAGAGGCCGACAGACGGATGGCGCCTGTCGGATCCTTGCCGAGCTCGCCTCGCTTGTCCGGACGTTCAAGCCCGTGGTCGACGGCGTTGCGCACCATGTGGGTGAGCGGGTCGGCCAGCCGTTCGATCACCGTCTTGTCAACTTCCGTCGAGTCGCCCACGGTCACCAGTTTGACCTTCTTGCCGGTGGCTTCGGCGGCCTCGCGCACGATCCGGGACATGCGCTGGAACAGGGGCTTCACCGGCTGCGCACGGATGGCCATCACCCCTTCCTGGATGTCGCGCGCGAGCAGCTTGTAGGCTTCGAGTTCGTTGGTGAGATGGGCCACGGCCGGCAGCTCGAGTTCCTCGATCCGTTGCGAGATCATGGCCTGATTGATGATCAGCTCGCCCACCGTGTTGATCAGCCGATCCACCCGGTCGAGGTCCACGCGCAGGGTCGGGCGCGGGCCACGTGGCTCGTCGCGCGGGGCGTTGGCTGTGGTGCTCTTGCCAATGGCAGGCGGAGGGGGTGCCGCTTCCTCCGGCGCTTTCAGATCGGCCAGAGCGGCGACGCCGGTCGGATCCGCGAGGTCCGGAGAGGTCAGGTCGTCGGTCAGCTCCTCATCGAAGGCCGCCACCGGATCGTCGGACACCGCGATTTCGAGCTCGCACAGCGCATCCACGAACTCGAACACCTCGTGGAGCACGGTCTCGTCTTCTGATGTCAGCAGCGTGAGGCGCCAGTCGATGACCGCATCCTCGGGATCGAAGGCATCGAACTCGGGCAGGCGGGAGAGGTCGGCGGTCACCGACAGCGTTCCGAGCTCGGCAAGAGCGTCGAACAGCAGCAACGGCTCATGCCCGTTGGCGTAGAGTGCCGGCGTCGGGCAGAACCGGATATCGAAGCGGCGCAGTTCGGCCTCGCTGGGCGGTTCAGGCTCGGCAAGGTCGAGCGCCAGAGGCGCCGCATCGAAGGCGAGCGGTGCAGCATCGAAGGCGATCTCTTCTTCGCTCTCGACGTCGCCGAGATAGGCGCTCAACTCCTTGAGGATCGCAGCCTCGGATTCGGCGTTGGGGTCGCGCCCGTCGCGTGCCGCCTCCACCAGATCCGCCAGCTGGTCGCCCGAGCGGTGGAAAAGCAGCATCAGCTCTTCGTTCACCGCAAGCTGTTTCGACCGGACCTTGTCCATCACCGTCTCGAAAGTGTGGGCGAAGTTCACCAGCCGGTCGAGCGCGAAGGCCCCGGCGCCGCCCTTGATCGAATGCACGGCCCGGAACACCGCGTTGACCACCTCCATGTCGGAGGCGTTCTCCTCCATCGCGGCGAGCCCTTCGACGAGCGCCTCGAGAAGCTCTTCGCATTCTTCGAAAAACGTATCGCGGATCGAGCTGTTGGACATGGCTTACACCACGTGCCCGGTGAGCCGGCGCAGAACCGACACCAGCGAGGCATCGTCGAACGGTTTCACGATCCAGCCCGTCGCCCCGGCCTCGCGCGCCCGGGCCTTGAGATCCGGGCCGCTTTCGGTGGTCAGCACGATGATCGGCACGGTCGTGCGGTTGGGGCCGCTGCGCAGGTTATCGATCACACCGAACCCGTCCATGTTGGGCATGTTGATGTCGGTGATCACCACGTCGGGTTCGACTTCGGAGAATTGCTCCACCCCTTCGACCCCGTCGCAGGCCGAGTGGTATTCGAACCCCGCGCCTTCGAGCGAAACGCGCAGCAGGTTTCGGATGGTGCGGGAATCGTCGATCGCGAGGACTTTGGTGGTCATGAGGTCTGGTCCTTGTCGAAATGATCGGGGGCGAGGCCGAGCCGTTCGAGGCCGGCGCGGAAACTGTCATTTGCCTCGGTCAGGCGGAACGGGAGCTTTTCGCGAGCCCACTGCTTCTGCGCCACGAGCAGGATCTGAAGCCGGTGGGCATCGACCCGCGCGACATCGCTGGCCGAGATCGTCACCGGGGCATGGCGCGCGCCCAGAAGGAACGGAACCAGCGCGTCTTCCCCATTGCGGTTTCGCGCGGGTTCGAGAACGTGGAAATGCGGATCGGACATCGTCTGCTTGGAGCCTCTGCCAGCCTCGGGGTCGGATGACCCGCGCCGCGGCGGTGCCGCCCGGGGTCAGGCAAGAGACATACGGTCGGTGTCTTAACAAAGCGTTCTGGCGCGCCGGTTTTCGCAGGCCGCTTGCAGCCGCCCCGGCATGGCCTACAAGTGAGGCGACAGAGCAAAGGGAGAATGTCGATGGCGCGCAATGGTGGACAGCTTGTGGTGGACTGCCTCGTGGCCCTGGGGGCCCGCAGGGCCTTTGGCGTGCCGGGCGAGAGCTATCTCGCGGTGCTCGACGCGATGCACGACACCGGCGGCAAGCTCGATTTCGTCAATTGCCGGCAGGAGGGCGGGGCGGCCTTCATGGCGGCGGCGCATGGCAAGCTGACCGGTGAACCCGGCATCTGCATGGTGACCCGCGGCCCCGGCGCGACCAATGCCTCGATCGGGGTGCACACCGCGATGCAGGACAGCGTGCCGATGATCCTCCTCGTGGGCCAGATCGGCACCGAGATGCGCGAGCGCGAGGCCTTCCAGGAGGTCAATTACCGCGCCGTCTTCGGCACCATGGCCAAGTGGGTGACCGAGATCGACGATGTCTCGCGCGTCCCCGAGATCCTGTCGCGAGCCTGGACGACGGCGACCACCGGCCGTCCCGGCCCGGTGGTCATCGCGCTGCCCGAGGACATGCTGATGGCCGAGACCGAGGCTGCCCCCGTTGACGGCCCGGTGCCGGTCTTCCCGCCCGAGCCGGCACCGGCGGCGGTGGCCGAGGCGATGGGGCTGCTGGTGCGTGCCGAGCGACCGCTGATCGTGATCGGCGGCGCGCCATGGGATCGCGATGCGCAGGATGCGCTGAAGCACTTCGCCGAAGCCTCGGACATCCCGGTGATCAGCTCGTTCCGCTATCAGGACCAGTTCGACAACGGCTCCGACTGCTTCTGCGGCGATGCGGGCGTGGGCATGAGCGCCGCGACCAAGGCGCTGCTCGGGCAGGCGGACGTGATCCTCGCGCTGGGCACCCGCTTCGGCGAGAACATGACCGACGGTTACACGCTTCTGCAGGTGCCGGACCCGGTTCAGAAGATCGTGCACGTGATGGCCTCGGACCGCGAGATCGGCAAGGTCTACCGCCCGGCGCTGGGCATCCATGCCTGCCCGCAACGGTTCGCACTGGCGCTGGGTGAAACGGTGCAGGGCGACTGGGCCGATTGGCGCCGCAAGGCGCGCGAGGCCTATCTCGGGTTTATCGACAACGCGCCGGCGCAGCCCGGCCCGGTCGACATGGTGGCGGTCTGCACGCATCTGCGCGAGCGGCTCGAGGGCCAGGATCTGGTGCTGACCAACGGGGCGGGCAACTTCACCGTCTGGCCGACGCGCTTCTTCCGCTTCCGCCCGGGGATGCGGCTGCTCGGGCCGCAATCGGGGGCGATGGGCTACGGCCTGCCGGCAGCGGTGGCGGCGAAGATCGAGCGCCCCGATGCGACGGTGATCTGCTTTGCCGGCGATGGCGACATCCAGATGACCATGCAGGAGCTTGCGACCGCCCGTCAGGCCGGCGCGGCGGTGATCGTGATCGTGGTGAACAATGGCACCTACGGCACCATCCGCGCACATCAGGAGCGTGAGTTCCCGACCCGGGTGTCGGGCACCGAGCTGGTCAACCCGGACTTCGCCGCGCTGGCGCAATCCTGCGGGTTGCACGGTGAGCTGGTCTCGGAGACCGCCGGGTTCGACGCGGCGTTCGAGCGGGCGCTGGCCTCGCCCACCGGCGCGCTGCTGGAGCTGATCGTCGACAAGGAGGCGCTGACGCCCTATCGCACGCTGAGCCAGATCCGCAGCGGCAGCTGAGAGGCAGCCGTGCCAGAGGCATCCTCCGGCACGACAATGGCGAGACGGCTTCGCCCTGAGGCCGCGCCGGGCATCGCTCGAATGTCGGCGCGGATCAAGCCTAGGTGTGGCGTCTCGGAAGGTTGTGCACCCGCTGCGGGGGCGGTCGCGCTCGACGCTGGCTGGCCTGGACCGGGCTCGGTGACGCTTGACTGGGTGGATGACGAGGCGCTGATCGCGCTGCGCCCGCAGAAGGTTCGCCGCGACCCGCAGGGAGGCGACCAGTTATCTCGGAGGCGATGCGGTCTCGGCCCGCTACAGATACGCGGCGATCTGGGATGCGCTGCGCCTGCTGCGCACCATCTGAGCCGGGGCAGGGCGGTCAGACCGCCCGCAAGCCTCGTCCGGGAGCAAAGGCGAAGGTCTCGCCGCCAGCCTCCTCGCAGCGTTCGACGACTCGGTTCCGGCCGCGATGCTTGGCGGCGTAAAGGGCGGCGTCGGCGCGCGCGATCACCGTCTCGCGGCGGTCCTCGGCAGCGCAGAGCGCGAGGCCGATCGAGGCGGTCACCGGCTGCTCCGCGACGCGGACGCTGCTGGCGATCGCGAGGCGCAGGCGCTCGCCTGTGGTCCAGGCGGTATCCCGCGTGGCGCCGGGCAGCCAGATCACGAACTCCTCGCCGCCGAATCGTGCCACCACGTCTTCGCGCCGCAACGCGGCAGAGATCACCGTCGCCGCTTGGCGCAGCACATCGTCGCCGATGGCGTGACCATAGGTGTCGTTCACTCTTTTGAAACGATCGAGGTCCAGAAAGAGGATGGCACCGGGAGCCTGCTGCGGCACGCGGGCGTCAAAGCCGCGCCGGTTGGGCAGTCCGGTCAGCGGATCGGTCTGGGCCGCGGTCTGCGCCTGTTGCTGCCGTCGCAGCATGCTGTCGGCCATCAGGTTGGTGAGCCGCATCAGCGCGCCGATCTCGTCGCGATGACGGTCGGGCAGGGCGGGGATCGAATCGCCGCGTTCGAGCGACTCAATGGCACCGTTCATCCGGCGCACCGGCGCAAGCAGCGCCCAGAGCCCGGCCAGCGTGCCGCCACAGCCCGTCAGCGTTGCGGCAAGCAGCAGGGCCAGCACGTCGAGATGCGCCGCGATGCCGCCGGTTTGGATCAGGGCATAGATCACCACGGCGATCAGCGGCACATGCGTGCCGACGAAGGCCACGGCGAACACCTTGATCGGAAAGCTGTTCGGAAAAGCCCGGTCCAGAAGAGCATAGAAAAGCATCGCACCCACTCGCGCCAGTACTCCCCCAAAGCAAGAGGATGACGGGGCTTTGTTAACGGATGGTTAAGGTGCACGCTGCCGGCCGGGCGCAGCGGCGCTGTCTTCCAAGATATTGATTTAGTTTGGAAAGAAGTGGTGCTGCTGGAGAGAATTGAACTCTCGACCTCTCCCTTACCAAGGGAGTGCTCTACCTCTGAGCTACAGCAGCGCCGGTGCGCCTTGGTGGCGTGGCGGCGTCTCTAAAGGCAATTTCAGACGGGCGCAAGCGCAATCTGGACGCTTTTTTGCCCCTGCTTTAAAGAAGTGTCATGGAGCGCAAGACAGGCAGCACTAAAACCAAGGCAGAAGAGCGTGATGCGCGGCTGAAAGCGGCGTTGAAGGCGAATCTTGCCCGTAGAAAACAGCAGGCCAAGGCCCGCAGCGCGGACAGCACCGCGCGCGATCAGAGCAGTGAAGAGGACAATTAGGACATGGATTCGATCATCGTCACAGGGAACGGGCCGCTGTCCGGCCAGATCCCCATCGCGGGCGCGAAGAATGCCTGTCTCACCCTGATGCCGGCGACGCTGCTCTCGGACGAGCCGCTGACGCTGACCAACGCGCCGCGCCTGTCGGACATCCGCACCATGACGACGCTGTTGCAGTCGCTGGGGGCCGAGGTCCAGGCGCTCAACGAGGGGCAGGTGCTGGCGCTGTCGAGCCACGCGCTGACCTCGACCCGCGCCGAGTATGACATCGTGCGCAAGATGCGCGCCTCGATTCTCGTGCTCGGGCCGCTGCTGGCCAAGCACGGTCATGCCGAGGTGTCGCTGCCCGGCGGCTGCGCCATCGGCGCCCGCCCGGTCGACCTGCACCTGCGCGCGCTCGAGGCACTGGGCGCCGAGCTCGACCTGCGCGAGGGCTACGTGCACGCCAAGGCGCCGGCGGGCGGCCTCAGGGGCGGTGTCGTCGACTTCCCGCTGGTCTCGGTGGGCGCGACAGAGAACGCGCTGATGGCGGCGACGCTGGCCAAGGGCACCACGCTGATCAAGAACGCCGCGCGCGAGCCGGAAATCGTCGATCTGGCGCGCTGCCTGCAGAAGATGGGGGCGCAGATCTCGGGCGAGGGCACCGACACGATCGAGGTGCAGGGCGTCGACAGCCTCGGCGGCGCGACCCACCGCGTGGTCACCGACCGCATCGAGCTTGGCACCTACATGCTGGCCCCGGCCATCGCCGGCGGCGAGGTCGAGTGCCTCGGCGGCACCATCGAACTGGTGAAAAGCTTCTGCGAGACGCTCGATGCCGCCGGGATTTCCGTCGAGGAGACCGAGACCGGCCTCAAGGTCAGCCGCAAGAACGGCCGGGTGCGCGCGGTCGACGTGACCACCGAACCGTTCCCCGGCTTCCCGACCGACCTTCAGGCGCAGATGATGGCGCTGCTCTGCACCGCCGAGGGCACCTCGGTGCTCGAGGAGAAGATCTTCGAGAATCGCTTCATGCATGCGCCCGAGCTGATGCGCATGGGCGCGCGCATCGACGTGCATGGCGGCACCGCCACCGTGACCGGGGTCGACAAGCTCAAGGGCGCGCCGGTGATGGCCACCGATCTGCGCGCCAGCGTCTCGCTGATCCTCGCAGGCCTTGCGGCCGAGGGCGAAACCGTGGTCAACCGGGTGTACCATCTCGACCGCGGCTATGAACACGTGGTGCGCAAGCTTTCGGGCGTGGGCGCCAAGATCGAACGGGTGAAGAACGAGTGACCGACGCACGCTTTGAAGACGCCGCCGGCGCGCCGCTGAACCTTGGCGCCATGGACCCGGACGACCTGCAGGTGCTCTCGGCACTGCTGCAGGACGCGGTGCTGACCGTGGCCGATGTGGCCTGGCAGAAACGCCACCAGCGGCTGACCCTTCTGGTCAACCGCCTGCGTCGCGAGGATGGCGTGCATGTCTCGCCGCCCGAGCGGGTACGGGCGCTGCTCGCGGTCGAGAACGTCATCGGCGTGTCGAGCCAGGGCGTGTCGCGCGACGATCCGGAACTGGTGCTGTCGATCCTCGCGGTGAGCTTTGAGCCGACCGAGGAGGGCGCGGGCAACGTGGTCTTCACCCTAGCCGGTGACGGTGCGCTGCGCGCGCAGGTCGAAGCGCTTGAGCTTCGCCTGCGCGACGTCACGCGGCCCTATCAGGCCGTGTCCGGCAAGACACCGGATCACGAGCTCTAGGACAACTCCGGGCCGGTCACTCGGCCTGGATCGACTCGAGGTAATAAGCCAGCGACAGGATGCGCCCACGCACCACGATCTCGCTGGCATAGGCGCCGATGTCGCCCTCGACCTCGCTCTTGAAGCGCGCGCCCCAGACCGGCATCGGGTAGCCGTGGCCACGGATGCCAGTGCGCCCGTCGACCACCTGGATCATCTCGAGCATCGGGAACACGCCGTCATTCTGCGCCGAGACCTGCGTCAGGTCGGGCACCGGCACGGTCATGAGCTCGGCGAGCGGGCCGTCGCCCACGGCGCTCTCGCCGTGGCAGGCGGCGCAGTGGTTCATGTATTCGATCTTGCCGGCCTCGTCCGCAGGCGCCGCGAACGGCAGTGCAAGCGCCAGCACGCCGGCGATTGTTGCAAGGGTCTTCATGGGTTTCCTCCTCCCCAAAGTGACACACTCCCCGTCTTTCGAATGTTAGCGCGCCCGCTCCGGCAGGGCCTTGACCGGGATCAAGGCGCCAGGCGCTTGAGGCGCGGGCGGGCAGGGGGTAAGAGGCGCAGGACAGCGAAAAGGACCGCGCCATGCCCGTCTTCCTCGACACCACCGATCCCGATTTCGAGATCGCGTTCTCCCGCCTGCTGACGGCCAAGCGCGAGGACAGCCCCGATGTCGACGACACGGTCGCGGCGATCATCGCCGACGTGCGGGCACGCGGCGACGCGGCGCTGGTCGACTACACCGCCAGGTTCGACCGGCTCGAGCTGACGCCCGAGCGTCTGGCCTTTACGCCCGAGGAGATCGAGGCGGAATGCGCCCGCGTCCCCGACGACGAGCGCGCCGCGCTGGAGAAGGCCGCCGAACGGATCCGCGCATATCATGTGCGCCAGATGCCCGAGGATGCGCTCTGGACCGATCCCGATGGTGCCACCCTCGGCTGGCGCTGGACCCCGGTGGCGGCTGCCGGGCTCTACGTGCCGGGCGGGCTGGCAAGCTATCCGTCCTCGGTGCTGATGAACGCCATTCCCGCCAAGGTGGCCGGCGTCGAGCGGCTCTGCATCACCGTTCCCACACCTGATGGCGTGGTAAACCCGCTGGTCCTGCTGGCCGCGCGCATCGCAGGCGTCGACGAGATCTACCGTCTGGGCGGCGCGCAGGCCATCGCAGCGCTGGCCTATGGCACCGAGACCGTGGCGCCTGTCGACAAGATCACCGGCCCGGGCAACGCCTTCGTCGCTGCCGCCAAACGCCGGGTCTTCGGCAAGGTCGGCATCGACATGATCGCCGGCCCCTCCGAAATCCTCGTCATCGCCGATGCCGAGAACGATCCCGAGTTCATCGCGCTCGACCTGATGAGCCAGGCCGAGCATGACGAGAGCGCCCAGTCGATCCTGGTCACCACGGATGCGGCCTTCGGGCAGGCGGTCGCCGCCGAGGTCGAGCGCCAGATCGAGGTGCTCGAGCGGGGCGCCATCGCCGGTGCCAGCTGGCGCGATTTCGGCGCCATCATCGTGGCGCGCGATCTCGACGAGGCGGCGGCGCTGTCGGACCGGGTGGCGCCCGAGCACCTCGAGCTCTGCGTCGCCGACCCGCTGGTGCTGTCGGAAAAGATCCGCCACGCCGGCGCGATCTTCCTTGGCCAGTGGACGCCAGAAGCAATCGGCGACTATGTCGGCGGCCCCAACCACGTGCTCCCCACCGCGCGCTCGGCGCGCTTCTCCTCCGGGCTTTCGGCGCTGGATTTCCTCAAGCGCACCACGCTGGCGCAGATGTCGCCGCAGGCGCTGCGCGCCATCGGCCCCGCCGCCGAGGTCCTCGCCACCTCGGAGAGCCTTCAGGCGCACGGGCTCAGCGTGACGGCGCGCCTGCGCAAGATGAACGACTGACGGCTCAGGTCACCCGCAGCTTGGTGACCGTTTTCGCGGCCGGCCCGGGCGGCGCCTGTTCCGCCACGGGCAGAGCGCTGCCCGGCTGCACCAGCATCAGCAGCGCCTTTTCGCAGCGGTAGTAGGCCTCGTGAATGTCGGCGAGTTCGAACAGGTGCATGCCGCGCGGCACGTGCGGCGTTACCGCCTTGGGAAACAGCGGATCATAGAACGCGCCGGGCTTGCCGGCGGCATCGATGCGGCGCGGCACCGGAACCTGCGATCCCATGTAATCCTGCGGGAACACCACGTCGATCCAGCCGCGGATGCGTGGCCTGGCCTCGTAGAACTTGCCGATCTCGCATTCCACCAGCGGCTCCTGCTGCGACAGCAGCCCCAGCGCCGAGCCCCAGGTGAACAGCACCACGTGATCGAGCCGGTCGCCGTAATCGGCCAGCGCATCCACCGCGATGGCGCCTCCCAGCGAGTGCCCGACCACGTAGATTTCGTCATAGGCCCGGTCGCCGCTCACGTCGCCGACCTGGTCGAGCAGTTGCAGCGCCCGCGCCTTGGTCTTGGCGCGCAGACCGATGTCGTCATCGCCGCAGGGCTCGTCGCGCAGGTAGGCCTTGGCATAGGCCGAGATATTGGCGAATTGCTCGAGATAGCCGAGGCTCCAGACCCAGAGCAGCAGCCCTGCCAGCACCGAACCGGTCACCGCGGCAGCGCCCACGCTGATCTGCGCCCAGAGCTTCTCGAAGCCCGGGATCGCGGCGAAGGCCTCCGGGATCGAGATCGCCCCGAAAGTCTGCAAGAGCAGCAGCGCCACCACCAGCCACCACAGGATCAGCGCCAGCGCCGCCAGCCGCATCGCCGTGGCCGCCCGGGGCGGGGCCTCGCCGCGATCTCGCCACGCCCGCGCGCCGCCGAACAGCCAGTAGCGCAGCAGCAACCCGCCGCGTTTGAACCGCGCCCATGGCGACTCGCGGCTCCAGTCCGGCACGAGATCGGCCCAGTAGGCCTCGTAGACATCAATCTCGCGGCTCTCGCCACCACAGCGGGCGGTGGCCCGCAGGCGGGCGGCGCCTGCGCGGGCGCCGTCGCCATCCTCGAGCTGCTCGATCCGCCAGCCATCGGTGTAGTGACGCAGGGCGCGTACAAGGCGGTCGCGCAACAGGTTGCGCTCGTTGCGGCCGAAGCCGGGGACAAGGACGATGGCGCGGCGCGGCATGGGCGGTCTCCGGGATCAATGCAGTCAAAGAATGCGAAATCGTACCACGTTTCCCGTCATGCGGGAAACGCGACGTCGCAGGGCTCCGTCGCATTGCAGTGAGATCGCGGGCGCGCTAAGCCTTTCGGGCCCGGTGAAGGACAGTGCTCATGAGCCACATCTCGCAAATCGATCTTGACGACGGCAACCTGCCGCCGCCCACGCCCGAGATCGAGCAGGAGCGCCGCGTCGCCATGTTCGACCTCATGGAGGAGAACTCCTTCACGCTGCCCGCGCGCGACGGCCGCGAGGTGCCGGCCGGCCCCTACAAGCTGGGCCTCGCCATTCGCGAGAAGCGGCTGGTCTTCGACATCGCCACCGAGGCCGATGAGAAGGCGGCGGAGTTCCATCTCTCGCTGTCGCCGTTCCGCCAGGTGGTGAAGGACTATTTCCAGATCTGCAAAAGCTATTTCGACGCGGTGAAGACCGCGGCGCCGAGCCAGATCGAGACCATCGACATGGCCCGCCGCGGCATCCACAACGAGGGCGCGCGCATCCTGCAGGAGCGGCTCGAGGGCAAGGCCGAGGTCGATGACGACACCGCGCGCCGGCTCTTCACCCTCATCTGCGTGCTGCATTTCGGAGGCTGAGGCTTGGCCGGACTGCCGCAATCGGTACTGTTCTGCTGCGATCACAACGCAGTGCGCTCGCCCATGGCCGAAGGGATCATGAAGAAGCTCTACGGCTTCGACACCTACGTGCAGTCGGTTGGGGTGGTGAACGATCTCGACATCGACGGCTTCGCCATCGCGGTCTGCCGCGAGATCGGCGTCGAGCTCGACAAGCACCGCTCGCGCAGCTTCGAAGAGCTCGAGGAGATGGGCGAGGCGCTGTCGGGCTTCGATCTGATCGTCGCCATGTCGCCGGCCTCGCAGCGCGCAGCGCTCGACCTCACACGCTATTACCACCTGACGGTCGAATACTGGCCCGTCATGGACCCGACCGGCCTTGGCGAGAGCCGCGAGATGAAACTCAACGCCTATCGCCAGACCCGCGACCAGATCACAGACAAGCTGAAGAGCAGATGGGGAGCCACATGAGCGCAACCGACACCATCCGGCGGTATTTCGACGCCTTCAACGCCAAGGACACGGAGGCCATGCTGGCCTGCCTCGATGCCGAGGTGGCGCATCACGTCAACGAGGGCCAGGTGCGCACCGGCAAGACCAAGTTCGCCGAGTTCTGCGCCCACATGTCCCACTGCTACGACGAAAATCTCACCGACATGGTGGTGTTCGAGGCCGAGGGCGGCACCCGCGCCGCCGCCGAGTACACCGTCAACGGCACCTACCTCGCCAGCGATGACGGACTGCCCGAGGCCAACGGTCAGACCTACCGCCTGCCGGCGGGCTCGTTTTTCACGCTGAAGGACGACAAGATCACCCGCGTGGTCACCTATTACAACCTCGCGGACTGGATCCGGCAGGTCGGCTGATGCGGGTCGAGGTGCTGACCGGCGCGGCGCTCGACGCCGCGCTCGACGATGTGGCGCGGCTGCGCATCGCGGTGTTCCGCGACTGGCCTTATCTCTATGACGGCGATCTCGACTACGAGCGCGCCTACCTGCAGACCTATCGAGACAGCCCCGGCGCGGTGCTGGTCGGCGCCTTCGACGGCGACCGGCTCGTCGGCGCCGCCACCGGCACCCCGATGGAGGATCACGCAGACGACTTCGCCGCAGCCTTCGCCGGCAGCGGCTACGAACTCGCCACGATCTTCTACTGCGCCGAATCCGTGCTGCTGCCCGACTATCGTGGCCGCGGCGTCGGTCACCGCTTCTTCGACCTGCGCGAGGCCCATGCCCGCGCAATGGGCCGCACCCGCTCTGCCTTCTGCGCGGTCCAGCGCCCCGCTGATCACCCGCTCCGCCCGGCCGATTACGCCCCGCTCGACCCGTTCTGGCGCAAGCGCGGCTACGAGAGGCTCGAGGGCGCCCTAGCACATTTCCGATGGAAAGACGCTGATCAGCCCATCGAATCCGACCATGTCTTGCAGTTCTGGATCAAATCCCTGAGCTGAGCCGCCAACAGACCAGCCCCCCAGGCTTCTTCTGGCCAAAAATATCCCGGGGTCCGGGGCAGCGCCCCGGTCCGCCCCCTCCAAAAGGATCGCCGCCATGAAACTCGCCGCCGCCGCCTACAAGATGGATGTCCTCGACAGCTGGGAGGCCTATGCCGCCAAGCTCACCGCGTGGGTCGAGGATGCAGCCGGGCAGGGCGCCGACCTGTTGGTGTTCCCCGAATACGGCGCCATGGAGCTGGCGACCTTGGCGGGTCCCGAGGCCGCCGGCGATCTCGAGGCCTCGCTGCACGCGGTCTCCGAGCGGATCCCGCAGGTCGATGCGTTGCATGCCGAACTGGCAAAAATCCACGGGGTGCACATCCTCGCCGCCTCGGCTCCGGTCTTCGATCCCGAGATCGGCCCTCGCCCGGTCAACCGCGCCCGTTTCTTCGGGCCCTCCGGCGCCATGGGCCACCAGGACAAGCAGATCATGACCCGCTTCGAGCGCGAGGATTGGGGCGTGGTGGGCGGCGGGCCGCTGCATCTCTTCGACACCGCGCTCGGCAAGATCGGCATCCTGATCTGCTACGACAGCGAATACCCGCTCCTCGCCCGCGCCATGATGGAGGCCGACCTGATTCTCGTCCCCTCCTGCACCGAGGCGGCGCATGGCTACAACCGCGTGCGCATCGGAGCGATGGCGCGCGCGCTCGAGCAGCAATGCGTGACGGTGATGGCCTCGACCGTTGGCGATTGCGACTGGTCCGAGGCGGTGGACACCAATTGCGGCATGGGGGGCGTCTTCGGCCCGCCCGACACCGGCTTTCCCGCCGATGGCGTGCTGGCGCAGGGCCAGATGGATCAGCCGGGCTGGACCTATGCCACGCTCGATCTTGACGCCGTCAGCCGGGTCCGCAAGGATGGTGTCGTGCTCAACCGCGCCCACTGGGCAGAGCAGGCCGGGCGTGACAGCCCCGCCATCTTGCGGAGCCTTTCCTGATCCCTGCTGCAATGCGCCCTTGAATTATGCGCGAATTGAGCGCATATCGTGATGCGTTCCGCAGAGTTTGGCGGAAATGCAATCACAGGAGTGACCATGGCCAAGGAAGACATTCTCGAATTCCCCGGCGTCGTGAAGGAACTCCTGCCCAACGCGACATTCCGGGTCGAGCTCGAGAACGGCCATGAGATCATCGCGCACACGGCAGGCAAGATGCGAAAGAACCGCATCCGGGTTCTGGCAGGCGACCGCGTCCAGGTGGAAATGACCCCCTACGATCTGACCAAGGGTCGGATCAACTATCGCTTCAAGTAAGCCTCGCATGGGCCTGACGTTGATGGCGAAACCCGTAAAGCGGGCGGCGCCCGCTCGGGCCCTCGCATGAAGCTCGTTCTCGGTTCCGGCAGCCCGCGCCGGCGTGAGTTGCTCGCGCATCTGGGCGTGGTGCCTGCCGATATCCGCCCCCCCGATATCGATGAGGACCCCCGTCGCGGCGAGCTGCCGCGGCCCTATTGCGTGCGTCTCGCCCGCGAGAAGGCGGAGGCCATCCCTGCCGCCGCGGACGAGGTCGTGCTCTCTGCCGACACAACCGTGGCGCTGGGCCGGCGAATCCTAGGCAAGCCCGAGGACGAGAAGCAGGCGGCCGAGTTCCTCACCGCGCTGTCCGGGCGCCGTCACCGGGTGATCACCGCCGTCGCGGTGCGCCGGGGCGCCAAGGTCTGGGAGCGCGACGTGGTCACGCAGGTGAAGATGAAGAGCCTCTCCAACGAGGAGCTCAACGCCTATCTGCAAAGCGGCGACTGGCACGGCAAGGCCGGGGGCTACGGCATCCAGGGGATGGCCGGTGCCTTCATCCCGTGGATCGGGGGCAGCTTCACCGCCGTGGTGGGTCTGCCGCTCGCCGAGACCGCGAATCTGCTTCAAGCGGCCGGGTTCCCGCTCTACAAGTCGGCCCCATGAAGGGACGAACCATAGCATTGGACGAGCTCGACGGGACGGAAGCGGCAGCGCTGATCGTCGACGGCCAGCTCCATGATCTGCTCATCGACAGCGACCATCCGCGTCCGGGCACGATCTATCGCGCCGTGGCCCTGCGCCCGGTGAAGGGGCAGGGCGGCATGTTCCTGCGCACCCCGGACGGCAACGCCTTCCTGCGGCAGGTCAAGGGGCTTGCCCCCGGCGACGCTCTGCTGGTGCAGGTCACCGGATTTGCCGAGCCCGGCAAGGCCATCCCGGTCACCACGCGGCTGCTGTTCAAGTCGCGCTATGCCATCGTCACCCCGGGCGCGCCGGGCCTCAACGTCTCACGCCAGATCAAGGATGACGATCTGCGCGACACGCTGCTGGGCGTCGCGCACGAGGTGATGGAGGGCGATCACGGGCTGATCCTGCGCTCCTCCTGCGCCACCGGCGATCCCGACGACATCGCCGAGGATATCGCCGCCATGGTGCAACTCGCGGCGCAGGTGATGGCCGACGCAAGCGGCGAGCCCGAGACGCTGGTCGAGGGCGACGGCCCGCATGCGCTGGCGTGGCGCGAGTGGGACAGCGACGATGTCGACGGCAAGCCCGGCAGCTTCGAGCGCCACAACGTGCTCGACGCGCTCGAGGATCTGCGCTCGCCGATGGTCGCGCTCCCGGGGGGCGGTTCGATGTGCATCGAGCCCACCCGCGCGCTGGTCGCCATCGACATCAACACCGGCAACGACACCTCGCCCGCCGCCGGTCTCAAGGCCAACATGGCGGCGCTGCGCGAACTGCCGCGCCAGCTGCGCCTGCGCGGGCTTGGCGGTCAGATCCTCGTCGATCCGGCCCCGGCGCCCAAGAAGGACCGTCGCCAGATGGAGCAGGTGCTGCGCGCCGCGCTCAAGCAGGATGCCACCGAGACCATCCTTGCCGGCTGGACCCAGCTTGGTTTGATGGAGCTGCAGCGCAAGCGCGAGCGCATGCCGCTGCGCGAGGTTCTGTCATGAGCTGTCCGATCTGCGGCAAGCCGACCGAGGCGAAATACCGTCCGTTCTGTTCCGGGCGCTGCGCCGATATCGACCTCGCGAAATGGGTCTCGGGCAGCTACGCCATCCCGTCCACCGATCCCGAGGATATCGAGGAGGCCATCGAGGCCGCCGAGAAGGCCCGGCAAGAGGAAACCAAGCATTGACCCCCATCACCCCCGAGCTGCTCACCGAGATCCGGTCGAAATTCGCCCATGTGGAGGCCTGCCCCTTCACCGGGCCGCGGGTGTTCTTCGAGAATGCCGGCGGCGCGCTGACGCTGAATTCCGTGGTCGAGACCTCGGCCCGCTTTGCGGCGATCCCCGACAACCAGGGCCGCGACAACCCCGCCTCCGCCGCGCTCGGCGAGATCATCGCCAAGGCGCGCGAGGACGCGGCGACCTTCTTCAACGCGCCCGGCGGCAAGGTCTTCGTGGGTGAGAGCGGCACCGAGCTGCTGTTCCGGCTCATCGCCGATGCCTGCCTCGGCACGCCCGAGGGCATCGTGCTGGGCTCCACGGTCGAACACCCGGCCTCGCGCAGCGCCTGTGCCCGCTGGGCCGAGGTGGCGGGCAAGCCTCATGTGCTGGTCGCCCATGACGACGCCACCGGCGTCGTGACGCCCGAGGCCTATGCGGAGGCCGTCACCGAGGACACCCGCGTGGCAACCATCCTGCACACCTCGCCGGTCACCGGCATGGGCATGGACGTGGCGGGCATCGCGAAGGCGATCCGTGCCAAGGCGCCCGAGGCGCTGATCATCGTCGACGGCATCCAGCACGCCTGTCACGGTGGCATCGACATCGCCTCCTACGACATCGACGGCTATGTGGTCTCGCCCTACAAGGTATTCTCGCGCCACGGCTACGGCGTGGCTTGGGCCTCCGACCGGCTCAGCGCGCTGCAACATGACGCGCTGGTGGGCGGCCCTCAGGGCAACTGGGAGCTTGGCACCCGCGACACCGGCGCCTATGCGACCTTCTCGGACGTGGTCGAGTATTTCGAATGGCTCGGCAGCCGGGTGTCCGACGCCACCGACCCGCGGGCGCGGATCGAGGCGGCGGGCCGTGCGATCCATGGCCACGAGGCGGCGCTCACCAACGCCATGCTGCACGGAACCGGCAACCTGCCGGGGCTCGCAGAGATGGAGGGCGTCAGCATCGTCGGCGGCACCGACAACCCCGCCCGCGAGGGGCTGGTGAGCTTCTACGCCGCAGGGCGTGCGTCGCCGGAGCTAGTTTCGGCGCTGTCGGAGCACGGCATCCGTACCCACACCCGCAAGGCGGATCACTACTCGGGCAACATTCTCACGCCGCTCGGCCAGTCCGACTGCGTGCGCGTGTCGCTGGCGCATTACAACACCGAGGCCGAGGTCGCGGCCTTCCTGTCAGCGGTGAAGCGGATCCTCGGCTGAGCGCTGGCCCCGCGGTGGCATGGGGGCGCTGCCCCCGCCGCGGCAAGCCGCGACTCCCCCGAGGTATTTGACAACCAGAGAAGGGCAGGAGCGCGGCGCTCCTGTCTTCTCTTCGTCAAAAATACTCCCGCCGGAGGCATCTGCCGGTGACGCAGGTGCTGCTGCTTGAGTAGGGCGGCGCGCCGGGGTCAGGTGCGAAAGCGCAGGATGGCGCGGCGGTTGCCACGCAGCGCCTCAATTTCCACGCGCGGCGCGGCGCGGCGGAGAAGCCGGTCGACCCTGTCCGGATCGGTGACGGCGCGGCCGTCGATCGTCAGCAGGATATCACCGCGGCGCAGGCCGATCCGGCCAGCATAGGGGCCAGGATCGGTGACCACGACGCCTTCGGCAGCCATCGGCAGATCAAGCTCCGTGGCCACCGCCGGGTTCATCCGCGCCAGCGACAGGCCCGGCAGCACGGCGCGGTCGTCCAGCGTCACCGCATCGCGCGGCGGCGTTTCGGGGGCGGCGATCATCTCGACCTCGGCCTCGCGCCGTTCGCCGTCATGCAGATAACGGATGTGGGCCACGTGGCCGAGCCCGGCCACTGACATGCGGTAGATCATCTCGGGCGGCGTGTTGACCGGCTGGCCGTCCACCGCCAGCACCACGTCGCCGACCCCGAGCCCCGCCTTGGCGAACGGGCTCTCGGCGTGGATGGCGGCGATCAGCACGCCGCCGGGCAGGCCGAGCCCGAGGCTCTCCGACAGGTCCGCGTCCACCGGCTGGCCGGTCATCCCGGCCCAGGGCCGGGCGAAGCCGTCATTGCCGGCGCGGGCCTGCTCGACGAACTGGGCCACCAGCGCCGAGGGAATGGCGAAGCCGATGCCGTTGGAGCCGCCCGAGCGGGTCAGGATGGACGTGTTGACCCCGATGAGGTCGCCGTTCACGTCGATCAGCGCGCCGCCGGAATTGCCCGGGTTGATCGGCGCATCGGTCTGGATGAAGTAGCCACGCGCGTTGCCGGTGGCGGTGCCGGAGCGGGCCAGCCCCGAGACGATGCCCGAGGTCACCGTCTGGCCCACGCCGAAGGGGTTGCCGATCGCCAGCACCAGCTCGCCCACCTCGACCGTGTCGCTGTCGCGCAGCGCCAGATACGGCATGTCGCCGGCGCCCTCGAGCTTGAGGATGGCGAGATCGGACTCCTCGTCGCCGAGCAGCACGGTTGCGGCGTATTCCTCGCCGGTGTTGAGCACCACGCGGATGTCGGTGGCCTGCCCCACCACGTGGTAGTTCGACACCACGATGCCGTCGTCCGAGAGGATCACGCCCGAGCCCAGCGAGTTCTGCACCCGCGGCCGGCCGCCGAACTCGCGGAACAGGTTGCCGAAGAGCGGATCGCCCGCGAAGGGACTGCGGGTCTCTACGGTGCGGCGGGCGTAGATGTTCACCACTGCCGGCGTCGCCTGCTTCACCAGCGGCACGAAGCTGAGCGAGATCTCGGCCTGGCTCTCGGGCACCCTTGTCTCGGCAGGGGAGGCGCTGGGGGCGAGGCATAGGGTGAGGGCGGCGAGCGCTGCGACGACGGTGCGAAGCATGGTATGATCCTCCTGTGCTGACCGGATATGCCCGCGCGCGCCGACGGTTTCAAGACTATGAGACGGAACGCGAAAAGCGCTGTCTGCGTTGTCTGGGCACAACCGAGGAAAGGAGGATCCCATGGCCGAGCGCTACAGATCCGAGGACGGTCGCCGCGAGACCGAAGAGTATATCGACAGCACCGAGACCCCCGACCAGCAGGGCCGCGCCGGCGGCGCGACCGAGCGGCAAGTGGGCACGCGCGACCTGCTCAAGCGGGCCGAGCAGGACCGGCCGGGCGTCACGCGGGTGCGCAAGTCGGAAGAGAAACAGAGCGACTGAGGAGAGGACGATGACCGAACTGAAAAAGGGCACCTGGGTGGTCGTGACCGACAGCGAGAAGGCGTTGTTCCTGCGCAATCTCACCGATCACGATGACCCCAACCTCGACGTGTTCGACGAAGAGGAGCAGGAAAACCCCTCTGACCGTGAGCAAGGCGCCAACAAGCCGGGCCGGATGCACGACACCGGGATGGGGCACCGTTCGTCGATGGACGACACCGACTGGCACGAACTGCAGAAGGAGCGCTTTGCCGCGGATCTGGCCGAGCATCTCTACGAGGAGGCGCACAAGGGCGCATTCGACGAGCTGGTGCTGGTGGCCTCGCCGCAGGTTCTGGGCGATCTGCGCCGCGAGATGCACAAGGAGGTCGCTGCCAAGGTGGTGGCCGAGGTGCCCAAGACCCTGACCAATCATCCGGTCGACAAGATCGAGTCGCTGGTCAAGAAAGAGCTCGACGCCGCCTGAGCGGCTGATACCGGGCAACAAAAAAGGCGCCGCAGATCTCTGCGGCGCCTTTCTTTTGGTCGTGGGTCGCGAGGATTACTCCTCTGCGGCCTCGAGCTCTGCGAGGCGGGCCTTGTCGGCTGCGCCCTTGGCGTCGACATCGCGGTCGACCAGCTCGATGATCGCCATCGGCGCCATGTCACCGTAACGGAAGCCGGCTTTCAGCACGCGGCAGTAGCCGCCCGAACGCTCGGCGTAGCGCGGGCCAAGCACTTCGAACAGCTTCGCGACGTCCTTGTCCTGCTTCAGCTGGGCGGCAGCCTGACGGCGGGCGTGCACGTCGCCGCGCTTGCCGAGGGTGATCAGCTTGTCGATGACGCGCTTGAGTTCCTTGGCCTTGGGCAGGGTGGTCTTGATCTGCTCGTGCTCGATCAGCGAGCCGGCCATGTTTGCCCACAGTGCCTTGCGGTGCTCGTGGGTGCGGTTGAGGCGGCGGTAGCCTTTTGCGTGACGCATGTCTCTTTACTCCGATTTGCCCTCTACGGGCGGTTTTGCTTTGTCAGGCGGCCCATGCGTTGCGGACCGCTCACCTTGGGGCAGATGCCCGGATCCCCTTGCGGGGAAGGAACGGGGCGCCCTCTCACCGCGCCCCGTTCCTTGTCTCTGAGAGGCTCTTAGAACTGGTCTTCGAGCTTCTTGGCGAGATCTTCGATGTTGTCCGGCGGCCAGTCCTCGACATCCATGCCGAGGTGCAGACCCATGGAGGACAGCACTTCCTTGATCTCGTTCAGCGACTTGCGGCCGAAGTTCGGGGTGCGGAGCATCTCGGCTTCGGTCTTCTGGATCAGGTCGCCGATATAGACGATGTTGTCGTTCTTCAGGCAGTTCGCGGAGCGCACCGACAGCTCGAGCTCGTCCACCTTCTTGAGAAGGAGCGGGTTGAACTCGAGGCCATCGTCCTCGTCCTGACGGCCAGCCGCTTCGGGCTCGTCGAAGTTGACGAAGATCGACAGCTGATCCTGCAGGATGCGGGCGGCAAAGGCGATCGCGTCCTCGGGCGTGACCGAACCGTCGGTTTCCACCTTCATGGTCAGCTTGTCGTAGTCGAGAACCTGGCCCTCACGGGTCGGCTGCACCTCGTAGGCGACGCGCTTGACCGGCGAGTAGATCGCGTCGATCGGGATCAGGCCGATGGGCGCGTCTTCCGGCTTGTTCTTGT
Source organism: Salipiger bermudensis (assembly GCF_017309175.1). Classification (NCBI taxonomy): domain Bacteria; kingdom Pseudomonadati; phylum Pseudomonadota; class Alphaproteobacteria; order Rhodobacterales; family Roseobacteraceae; genus Salipiger; species Salipiger bermudensis. The sequence continues at coordinate 201,256 of NZ_JAEKJV010000001.1, forward strand.
CGGCAGAGACGTAGCCCTTGCCGGTGTTCACCGTGAGCTCGACATAGAGATCCGCACCATCGTCGAGGTGGCAGATCACATGATCCTTGTTCAGCACCTCGATGCCGGCGGTCTCGGCGATGTCACCTGCGGTGACGGCGCCCGGGCCGGTGGCGTTGATCGACAGGCGCTTGGGGCCTTCGACTTCCATGCGCAGCGAGACGCCCTTGAGGTTCAGGACGATGTCGGTGACATCTTCGCGGACGCCCGCGACGGAGGAGAATTCGTGCAGCACGTTGTCGATCTGCACGCTGGTGATGGCCGCACCCTGAAGGCTCGACAGCAGCACCCGGCGCAGCGCGTTGCCCAAGGTCAGACCGAAGCCGCGCTCGAGCGGCTCGGCGACGACGGTGGCCACGCGGCTCGGGTCGGCGCCGGGGCGAACCTCCAGCTGGGTCGGCTTGATCAGTTCAGCCCAGTTCTTGTGGATCATGCGTCCCTCCATTCCTGTCCGTGCCCCATGTCCAAAGGCTCAGACGCCCGAGGTTGAAATGACGTAAGGCGGGGCCCCGCACGACGGCAGGGCCCCACCTTGTTGTAACGATAGATCAGACGCGGCGGCGCTTCGGCGGGCGGCAGCCGTTGTGCGCGATCGGCGACACGTCGCGGATCGACGTGATGTTGAAGCCTGCGGCGGCCAGCGCGCGCAGGGCCGATTCACGGCCCGAGCCGGGGCCCTGGACTTCGACTTCCAGCGTCTTCACGCCGTGTTCCTGCGCTTTCTTGCCGGCATCTTCTGCGGCCAGCTGAGCGGCGTAGGGGGTCGATTTCCGCGAGCCTTTGAAGCCCATGGTGCCGGCGGACGACCAGGAGATCGCATTGCCTTGCACGTCCGAGATCAGGATCTTGGTGTTGTTGAACGAAGAGTTCACATGCGCCACACCTGCGGCGATGTTCTTGGAGACCTTCTTCTTGCCTCCGCGACGGGTATCACGTGCCATATCGAGTAGCCTCCCTTACTTCTTCTTGCCGGCGATCGGCTTCGCGGGGCCCTTGCGGGTACGCGCGTTGGTGTGGGTCCGCTGACCGCGGACGGGGAGGTTGCGGCGGTGACGCAGGCCACGGTAGCAGCCGAGGTCCATCAGGCGCTTGACGTTCATCTGAACTTCGCGGCGCAGGTCACCTTCGACGGTGAAGTTGGCGTCGATGTGCTCACGGATGGCGAGGACTTCGGTGTCGGACAGCTCGTTGACGCGACGGGTCGCATCGATGTTCACGGCCTCGCAGATCTGCTGAGCCGAGGTGTGTCCGATACCGGTGATGTAGGTGAGGGCGATCGGCACCCGTTTGTTGGTCGGGATGTTGACGCCGGCGATACGTGCCAAATCTCTGTTCCTTTTCGTTGCGGTTCCGTAGTGCCAGAACCTTTTTTCACAACATGAGCCCGAGGCGAGATCGCCGTCGGGCTGTCCGCTGATGAGGTGATCTGCGGTAGGGGAGCGACCCACCCCGCAAACATTGATTCTCTGATAGAGATGCGGGTGGGTATGAGGATTCGGAGCAAGGGTCAACCCCAATGTCGGAACCTCGCGCCGCACCGGCGCGTTTGTCCGGATATGACGACAGAGAACCACATCTCCCGCCCGAGCACGGGGTCTGATCCCGATATGATCACCCAGATGCTCTATACAAGTATGTCGCGACATCCGCGAGGCCATTCGTCCGATTACGACATTCTCCAGGAGGCGATGCGAAACAATCGCTCCGGCGGTGTGACGGGCTATCTCCTGCGCGACACGGACCGCTTCTGCCAAGTGCTGGAAGGGCCGCAGCGCGTGCTTGAAAGCCTCTACAACCGCATTCATTTCGATCCGCGGCATTACCAGATCGTGCTGCGGATGCAGCGTGAGGTCCGGGAGCGCAGCTTCCTTGGCTGGTCGATGGGCTACGGCAGCCTGTCGGCGGAGGACAGCGCGGTGCTGGAACGCAGCTTCGCCGGGCCACCCAAGGCCGTCCTGCTCGCATTCGGCAAGGTCGGTCGGATTGCTGGTGTCTCGGGCTGACCGCGTGCAGGGGGCGTCACCGCAAACCCGCAAGCGCCGGGTCTGAGAGAGTGTCGCTGGCATGAGTTCGGGAGAGGGCGCGGCCGTCGTCAAAACGAAAAAGGCGGACCCTGGGGCCCGCCTTTGTCTTGTATTGGTCAGCAGCGATCAACTGTCGAGCTTCGCTCCCAGTGCCGCCTTGACCTCGTCCATCGAGGCCATGCCGTCGATGCGTGAATACATGCCCTTGGCATAGTAGTACCCAATCAGCGGCGAGGTCTGCTTGTAATACTCCATCAGGCGCTTCTTGAGGCTCTCGGCATTGTCGTCGGCGCGCGGCTTTTCACCTGCGGCGATGGCAGCCTCGGCGCGCCCCACGATGCGGTCCACCAGCGCCTCGTCGTTGACGCGCAGCTCGATCACCTTGTCGAGGCTCTGGCCCATCTCGGTCAGAAGTTCACCCAGCGCGTCCGCCTGCTTCAGCGTGCGGGGGAAGCCGTCGAAAATGAAGCCCGATGCCTTGGTGGTCTGCAGCTTCTCGCGGATCAGGCCGATGACGATCTCGTCGGTGACCAGCTCGCCCGCATCCATGATCGCGGCGACACGCTTGCCCATCTCGCTGCCCGAGGCCTTCGCCTCGCGCAGCATGTCCCCGGTGGAGAGCTGGACCATGCCACGCTCCTCGACGAGAAATCCGGCCTGTGTGCCTTTGCCGGCGCCCGGCGGTCCAAGAAGAATGATGTTCATCGGCGTGCAGGTCCCCTCCGCTTGCGGGTCTTACTCTTACCGCGGAGCTGCGACTTCTGAATAAGACCTTCGTATTGATGTGCCAGCAGATGGCTCTGGATCTGCTGAATGGTGTCCATGGTCACCGATACCACGATGAGAACCGATGTCCCGCCGAAATAGAACGGGATCGCGTACTGCGAGCGCAGGATCTCGGGCAGGAGGCAGACCGCGGCGAGATAGGCCGAGCCGACGACCAGGATCCGGTTGACCACGTATTCGAGGTGATCGGCGGTGCGCTTGCCGGGGCGGATGCCCGGGATGAAGCCGTTCTGGTTCTTCAGGTTGTCGGCCACGTCATCGGGTTTGAACGACACGTTGAAGGTGTAGAAGTAGGCGAAGAAGACGATCATCGCGGCGAAGAACAGCAGGTAAAGCGGCTGTCCGGGGCCGAAATAGGCAAGGATCGTCGACATCACCGGACCGCTCGAGCCAGCCTGGCTGAAGGTCGCGATGGTGGTCGGCAGCAGCAGCAGCGAGGAGGCGAAGATCGCCGGGATCACGCCCGCCGGGTTGACCTTGACGGGCAGGTGCGACTGCTGCGCCTCGGTCATCTTCATGCCGACCTGGCGGCGCGGGTACTGAATGGTGATCTTGCGCAGCGCGCGTTCCATGAACACCACGAACATGATCACCGCGATGACCATGACGATGACCCCCACGATGATCGCCGGGCTCATGGCGCCGGAGCGGCCGGAGGCGAAGAACTGTGCCAGTGCGGCGGGGATCTCGGCCACGATGCCGACGAAGATGATCAGCGAGATGCCGTTGCCGACGCCGCGGGCGGTGATCTGCTCGCCCAGCCACATCAGGAACATGGTGCCGCCGACCAGCGTGATCACCACGGCGGCGCGGAAATACCAGCCCGCCTCGTGGGCCAGGTCGCCGGCCTCGAGCGACACCGCAAGGCCGTAGGCCTGAAACAGCGCCAGAAGCACCGTGCCGTAGCGGGTGTACTGGTTGATCTTCTTGCGGCCCTGCTCACCCTCTTTCTTGAGCTGCTCGAGCGCCGGCACCATGGCCGCGAGGAGCTGCACGATGATCGAGGCCGAGATGTAGGGCATGATGCCGAGGGCGAAGATGCCCATGCGTCCCAGCGCGCCGCCGGTGAACATGGAAACCATGCCGCCGATGCCCTGGCCGGCCTGCTCCATGAAGTCGCGGAGCGCGCCGCCGTCGATTCCGGGGACGGGGATGAAGGTGCCCAGCCGGTAGACGATCAGAAGGCCGAGGGTGAATAGGATGCGGTTGCGAAGGTCAGTGGCCTTCCCAAGCGCCGCCCAACTGGTGTTGGCGGCCATTTGTTCCACAGCGGATGCCATGCGGGTCCTCTCGAAGGCAGAACGCCGCCGGAAGCGCTTTCCGGCTCCGGCGGCGTTCGTGGAAAACGTGGGGTCCTATGTAAGCGGCAGTCTCACCGCTCACAACCCGCTTATTCTGCGGCCGCCGCGGTCGTGACCTTGAGAGCGCCGCCGGCTTTCTCGACTGCCTCGACGGCGGATTTCGACGCGCCGGTGGTCTCGATGGTCAGGGCGGTGGTGACGTCACCCTTGGCGAGCACGCGGATGCCGTCGAGCTTGCGGCGCACGAGGCCCGATGCCACGAGGCTGTCCTCGGTGATCGATGCCGCGTCGAGCTTGCCTGCGTCGACGAACTTCTGGATCAGGCCGAGGTTGACGACAGCGTAGCTCTTGCGGTTCGGCTTGTTGAAGCCGCGCTTGGGCAGACGCTGGTAGAGCGGCATCTGGCCGCCTTCGTAGCCGTTGATGGCCACACCCGAACGCGATTTCTGACCCTTGATACCACGGCCACCCATCTTGCCTTTGCCCGAACCCGGGCCGCGGCCGATGCGCTTTTTGGACTGGACGGCGCCAGGATTGTCGCGAAGTTCATTCAGTTTCATGTCGCTTCTCCATTGCCGGATGTGACCCCGAAGCGAACGGGCCAACCACGGCGTTTATTGGTTTTCTGAATCAGTGGCGCAAGGCCACCGAGGGCCTGTACCCCAGAGGCCGGTACAAAGCAAGGGCGCCGGCGCGCCCTTGAGGTGCCAGCGGCGCCCATGCCCGAAGGCACCGCGGCGTCTTCCGCCGGCCTGCCTCCGGCGGGAGTATTTTTGACGAAGAGAAGCCAGGGGCGCGGCGCTCCTGGCTTCTCTGGTTTCAAAATACCTCGGGGGTGAATTGGCGCGCAGCGCCAAGAGGGGGCAGCGCCCCCGCCTTGTCACGGACCAGGGCGGGCGGTCAGTCCGCGCCCTTTTCCAGAGCGTCGAGCCGGGCCTTCAGCGCCTCGTTCTCTTCGCGGGCCTTCTGCGCCATGGCGCGGACCGCGTCGAACTCTTCGCGGGTGACGAAATCGCGATCGGCCAGCCAGCGGTCGATCATCGACTTCATCGCCGTCTCGGCCTCGTCCCTGGCGCCCTGTGCCACGCCCATGGCGTTGGTCATCAGCTGCGAGATGTCGTCGAATACCTTGTTGCGGGTCTGCATGGGTGCTCCTGATACGATGTTGTCATCAATATGGGCCCTGCAGCCGCCGGCCTCAAGGTTGACTTCGCCGCCAAAGCGACGGCACTCATGCGGCCATGAAAGCCGCCCTGCAATTCCCCTCGCTCTCGCCCGAACTGTTCTCGATCTCGATCGGCAGTTTCGAGTTCGCCCTGCGCTGGTACGCGCTGGCCTATATCGCCGGCATTCTGCTCGGCTGGCAGCTCGCCGCGGCGGCGCTGCGCCGCGTCCGGCTCTGGCGCGACGAGAGTCCGCCGATGAGCACGGAGCAGCTCGAGCAGCTGCTGACCTGGGTGATCCTCGGCATCATCCTCGGCGGACGGCTGGGCTTCGTGCTGTTCTACCAGCCGGCCTATTACCTCTCCAATCCCGGCGAGATCCTGATGATCTGGCACGGCGGCATGTCGTTCCATGGCGGGCTGCTGGGGGTGATCGTGGCGGCGCTCGGCTTCTGCCTGAAGCATGGCATCCGCCTGATGCCCACCGCCGACCTGATGGCGCTTGCCGTGCCGCCGGGGTTGCTGCTCGGGCGGATCGCCAACTTCGTCAATGCCGAGCTCTGGGGCCGGCCCACTGATCTGCCCTGGGGCGTGATCTTCCCCGGTCAGGCGGCGCAGGCCTGCGGCCAGACCGCGGGGGAGCTTTGCGCCCGTCATCCCTCGCAGCTCTACGAGGCCGGGCTCGAGGGGCTGATCCTCGGCGCCGTGCTGATCTGGCTGGCCTTCGCGCGCGGCGCGCTCAAGCGGCCCGGCATCGTGGTGGGGACCTTCTTCGCGGGCTATGGCCTCGCGCGCTTCATCGTCGAGTTCGCCCGCCAGCCCGATGCGCAGTTCGTCTCGCCGGGCAACCCGCTGGGGCTGGCCTTTCAGGTGGGCGGCTTCGGTCTCACCATGGGGCAGATCCTGTCGCTGCCGATGATTCTCATCGGCGTGGCGCTGCTGGTCGCGGCGAGGCGGCGGGCATGAGCCCGCTCGAGGAGATCTTGCACCGGCGCCTCGCCGCCGAGGGGCCGATGACCATCGCCGAATACATGGCCACCTGCCTCGGCCATCCGCGGTACGGCTATTACCCGACGCGTGACCCGCTGGGCGCGGCGGGGGATTTCACCACCGCGCCCGAGATCAGCCAGATGTTCGGCGAGCTTCTGGGGCTATGCCTTGCGCAGTGCTGGCTGGAGCAGGGGCGGCCATCGTCCTTCGTGCTGGCCGAGCTGGGGCCGGGGCGGGGCACGCTGATGGCCGACGCCACCCGCGCCATGCGCGGCGTGCCGGGCATGCTCGAGGCGGCGCGTCTGCACCTGGTCGAAACCTCGCCACGCCTGCGCGACGAGCAGCACCGCAGGCTCGCACCGCTGATGCCGGTCTGGCACGACAGCGTGGCGAACCTGCCCGAGGCGCCGCTCTACCTGCTTGCCAACGAGTTCTTCGACGCGCTGCCGATCCGCCAGTTCCTGCGCTCTGGCGAGGGCTGGTGCGAGCGCGTGGTCGGCCTCGCGGAAGGGCGGCTCGCCTTCGGCCTCACCGAGCCCGCGCCGCACGGCGAGCTTGAACACCGGCTTGCCGACACGCGCGAGGGCGACCTTGTCGAGACCTGCGCCCCGGCCACCGGCATCGCCGAAGACATCGGCCGTCGCATCGCGTCGCAGGGTGGCGCGGCGCTGATCGTCGACTACGGCAGCGCGCGCAGCCTCGGCGACACCTTCCAGGCGGTGCGCCGGCACGACAAGGTGTCTCCGCTCGACGCCCCGGGCACGGCCGACCTCACCGCGCATGTGGACTTCGGCGCGCTTGCCACCGCCATGCCCTGCGCCACCACCACGCTTACGCCGCAGGGCGTCTTCCTGGAGCGGCTGGGCATCACCGACCGCGCGCGCGCGCTTGCGGCACGGCTCAGCGGAGCGCAGCTTGACAGCCACGTCGCCGCACATCGCCGGTTGACGCACCCCGAGGAAATGGGTTCGCTGTTCAAGACACTCGGGGCCTTCCCGGAAGGCGCAGCCCCACCGCCCGGACTACTGGACACATGACGCTTGAGATCATCACTTCGCAAAGCCTCGTTCCCCTGAGGCATGGTTTCTTCACCCGCAAGGGCGGGGCCTCGTCAGGGGTGTTCGCGGGTCTGAACTGCGGCAACGGCTCGTCGGACCAGTCCGAGATCGTGGCGATCAACCGCGCCCGCGCCGCCGATGCGATGGAGGTGCCGGTCGGGCAGCTGGTCAATGTCCATCAGACCCATTCCTCGAAGGTGGTTGTGGTCGAGGGGCCGCATGACGGGCCGGCGCCCGAGGCCGACGCCATGGTCACGGCCACGCCGGGGCTGGCGATCGCGGTGCTCACCGCCGACTGTCAGCCGGTGTTGTTGGCCGATGCCGAGGCCGGCGTGGTCGGGGCAGCCCATGCGGGCTGGCGCGGGGCCATCGACGGCGTGCTGGAAGAGACCGTGGCCGCCATGGTCGGGCTCGGCGCAACGCGTGAGCGTATCCGCGCGGTGATCGGCCCGAGCATCAGCCAGCGCGCCTACGAGGTCGGGCCGGAGTTCTTCGAGACCTTCATGAGCGTGGATCCGGTGAACGGCCGTTTCTTCGCAGGGGGCGAGGGCGACCGGATGCATTTCGATCTGCCGGGCTTTGGCCTGCACAAGCTGCGCGAGGCCGGGGTCGAGGCGGAATGGACCCGTCACTGCACCTATTCCGACCCGCAGCGCTTCTATTCCTTCCGCCGCTCGGTGCACGAGCGCGAGGCGGATTACGGTCGGCTGATCTCGGCGATCCGGCTCTGATCTTCGTTTCGGAAACAAACGCGCCAGGCCCCTGAAATTGTCCGCGCTTTGTCAAAAAGGCGCCCCAATCTCCCGTCATGGTCTGAACAAGCCCGCAGCTTGGACGCTGCAGTACAGGCGAGAAAAAGACCGAGCAGGAGCAGTGTCATGAAAAAGCCGAGCCGTTTCATCAAGTCCGCCGTCGCAACCGCAAAGTCGGTGGAGATGGAGCTTCCCTGGGCGCGCGGCGCGCGCCGGGACGCGGCCATCGCGCGCCGCAAAGGTCAGGCCCCGGTTCTGAGGCGGGCCTGAATCCCGATCCCGATTCGCCTCGGTTTTGGCCAGTTTCGGCGAATTGACCCCTGCCAAGGGGACAATCATCAGTGTTTGACCGGATTGATCGCGATAATTCGGTCAAATCCGGTTAAATTTTGACATACCCGGGGCATTGGGTCCTATCTGTCATCATTCGTTTTACAACAGTCCTTCTGTTGTTGTTGGTGGGGGCCAACACGGTTGTGACCAGTCCTTTAAGGGGTGTTCACGTGTCTAGTCTTAACCAGTCCTTCGAATCCGCAACCCGGTCGGTTTCTCTTCAGATTCCCCGCAAACCCGTGTCGCACCGCGCCGAACCGCGCCCGCGCCGCAGCTCTGCGCTGATGCGCAAGTACGAGACCTCGGCGCTGATGCCCGATCTCTCGATTTCATTCAAAAGCCAGATCGCCCCGGCCCAGCCGCTCTTCGAAGAGGCCTGCACCGCCTTCGCGCGTGGCACGCTGATTCCCACTGTGCGCGGCCCGGTCGCCATCGAGGATCTGCTGCCCGGCGATTACGTCGAGAGCAGCGCCGGCGCGCAGCCGGTCACCTGGATCGGGTCGACCACCTATGTGCCTGGCATTCCGGACGATGCCACGACGCTGGCCTCGCTGTCGCGCATCACCGCCGACAGTTTCGGCCCCGGCCGCCCGATGGTCGACGTGCTTGTCGGACCGGCGGCGCACATGGTGATGCGCCGCGACCGGTTGAAATCGCTGATCGGTCGCGAGACCGTTCTGGTGCCGGTGGCGGATTTCGCCGACGGCGACCGCATCGTCGAAGTGACGCCGGTGGGCTCGGTGCAGCTCTACCACCTGATGCTTGGCCGCCACGCCACCATGCGGATCGGCGGTATCGAGATGGAGAGCTATCACCCTGGCAAGTCGCTCGTTCGTTCGATGGGCGAGAGCACCGCAGCGCTGTTCCTGTCGCTGTTCCCGAATATCGGACAGGCCGAGGATTTCGGCGAGCTCAGCCTCACCCGCACCACGCGCGAGGTGATCGACAGCTTGACCTCTCTCTGATCCGAAGCGGCGGCCTCAGGCGGAGCGGCTCAGCCGCTCCTCCAGCACGTCGAACGGCACGCCCGGCTCGTCCTTGGCGCCACGGATCACCAGCGAGGTCTTCACGCTGCCGACATTCTCGGCGGTGAGCAGATCTCCGGTCAGGAAGCTCTGAAAGGTCGAGAGGTCGGGAGCCACGCATTTCAGGATGAAATCAACCTCGCCGTTGAGCATGTGGCACTCGCGTACGAGCGGCCAGTTGCGGCAGCGCTCTTCGAAGGCGCGCAGATCGACCTCGGCCTGGCTCTGCAGGCCGACCGAAGCGAAGACCTGAACCTCGAAGCCCAGTTCGCGCGGATCGACATCGGCGTGGTAGCCGCGGATGAAGCCCTGTTCCTCGAGCGTGCGCACCCGGCGCAGGCAGGGCGGGGCGGAGATCCCGACACGTTTGGCGAGCTCGACATTGGTCATGCGGCCATCGGCCTGCAGCTCCGCCAGAATCTTGCGATCGATCGGATCGAGCCGGTTCCCGGGCATCGTCATACCTCTTTTGATTTCGCGATTGTTATACCACCCCGGCGGCGTGGCGCAATAAAGTTTCACTCTAGCGAAAGAATATTAAGCGCTCATGCGCAGAGGCGCTGATTATTCCATCATGACACTGTCAGGTTGAGGTGGCCGCCCTGGCGACCGTTGGCGCGAACATCTGTTCGGCTGCGAGCGGCGGGGTGGTTCCGCCGCCTTATGCCGCGCTGCCGCGGAAACGGCAAGCGCTTCGAGGCGGGGCTTTCGCTGCCGGGGCAAGCCGACTATATGAGCGCGAAACGCTTTGTCCGAGGATTGTCCCATGTCCGATACCCGCCACACCAAGGTCCTGATCATCGGCTCCGGCCCGGCCGGCTACACCGCCGGTGTCTACGCCTCGCGCGCCATGCTCGAGCCGATCCTCGTGCAGGGGCTCGAGCCGGGCGGTCAGCTGACCACCACCACCGAGGTCGAGAACTGGCCGGGCCACACCGAGGTGCAGGGCCCCGAGTTGATGGTCAACATGGAGGCGCATGCCCGCGCCATGGGCACCGAGATCATCGGTGACATCATAACCAAGCTCGACCTCGACGTGCGTCCCTTCGTGGCACATGGCGACAGCGGCACCACCTACACCGCCGACGCGGTGATCCTTGCCACCGGCGCGCGCGCCAAGTGGCTGGGTCTCGAGTCCGAGGAGGCCTACAAGGGCTTCGGCGTCTCGGCCTGCGCCACCTGCGACGGTTTCTTCTACCGCGGCCAGGAAATCGTGGTGGTCGGCGGCGGCAACACCGCCGTAGAAGAGGCACTGTTCCTGACCAACTTCGCCAGCAAGGTGACGCTGATCCACCGTCGCGATGAGCTGCGCGCCGAGAAGATCCTGCAGGACCGCCTGCTCAAGCACGAGAAGATCGTGCCGCTCTGGCACCACGCGCTCGAGGAAGTGGTGGGCGAGGACAGCCCCAAGGGCGTCACCGCGGTGCGCGCCAAGAACGTGCAGACCGGCGAGATCACCGAAATTCCCTGCAAGGGCGTCTTCGTCGCCATCGGCCACGCGCCGGCCAACGAACTGGTCAAGGACGTGCTCGAGACTCATATGGGCGGTTACGTGAAGACCCAGCCCGACAGCACCGCGACCTCGATCCCCGGCGTTTTCGCGGCCGGCGACCTGACCGACCACAAGTACCGCCAGGCGGTGACCAGCGCCGGCATGGGCTGCATGGCGGCGCTGGAGGCCGAGCGCTGGCTGGCGGAGCAGGGCGTCGATGAGGGCAAGGATGTCTCCGAGCCGCTGGGCTACGGCGCCGAAAACCCGGTCGCCGGCTGAGCCGCAAGGACTGCGAACTCTGCAAGGGGCGTGCCGCTGGCGCGCCCCTTCTTCGTTTCAGCCCTGTTCCGGCCGTTGACGCGCGGGCGACAATCTTTGGTTGAAGGTCGGGTCTGGCGCATATCCGCAACTTTGAGCGCCGCAGGCGGCGGAATTATGCGCCTGCAGCAATTTTTCCTTTCCTGAGGTCGCGGTCTGTGCAATGCGTTCATTCGTGAACACACTTTGAGTCGTCTATTTATGTCCACCCCTGGTGCAAAACCGATTACCGATGAGGAAGGCCCGCTGTTCCGGCTGCTGCGTCACGTTGACGTGGCGCCGCACGCATCGCAGCGAGAGATCTCCTCGGCTATCGGCGTGTCTCTGGGGCGTCTCAATGCGCAGCTTCGGGCCGCAGCCGAAGCCGGGTTCATCACCATCAGCGAACGCTCTGGGCCGGACCGGCGCCAGCGCTTCGCCTATTCCCTGACTTCGCGCGGTGCGGCTGAAAAGGCCCGGCTCACGGACCGCTTTCTGGCGCGGAAGTTCCTCGAGTACCAGGCGCTTCACGCCGAACTGACCGGGACCGCCAGCGGCTACGTTCCCTCCACTAACAGGACCAGATTCATGCAGAACAATCTCGCTCCCATTCCCGAGCTGTTCGTCTCGTACGACAGCGCCCAGAAGCTCAAGGTCGAAGCCGGCGAGCTGACCTCGCACGATCTGACCCCGCGCCAGATCTGCGACCTCGAGCTGCTGATGAATGGCGGTTTCTACCCGCTGAAGGGCTTCCTCGGTGAAGAGGACTACGACAGCGTGGTCGACAACATGCGCATGGCCGACGGCACGCTCTGGCCGATGCCGATCACTCTCGACGTCAAGGAAGACTTCGCCGACAAGATCGAGATCGGTCAGGACATCGCCCTGCGCGATCAGGAAGGCGTGATCCTCGCCACCATGACCGTGACCGACAAGTGGGCGCCGAACAAGTCCAAGGAAGCCGAGAAGGTCTTCGGCGCCGATGACGACGCGCACCCGGCGGTCAACTACCTGCACAACCACGCCGGCAAGATCTATCTCGGCGGCCCGGTCACCGGCATCCAGCAGCCGGTGCACTACGATTTCCGCGCCCGCCGCGACACGCCCAACGAGCTGCGCGCCTATTTCCGCAAGCTCGGCTGGCGCAAGGTGGTGGCGTTCCAGACCCGCAACCCGCTGCACCGCGCCCACCAGGAGCTGACCTTCCGCGCCGCCCGTGAATCGCAGGCCAACCTGCTGATCCACCCGGTCGTCGGCATGACCAAGCCGGGCGATGTCGATCACTTCACCCGCGTGCGCTGCTACGAGGCGGTGCTCGACAAGTACCCGGCCTCGACCACCTCGATGTCGCTGCTGCCGCTCGCCATGCGCATGGCCGGCCCGCGCGAGGCGGTCTGGCACGGCCTGATCCGCAAGAACTTCGGCGTGACCCACTTCATCGTCGGCCGCGACCACGCGGGCCCGGGCAAGAACTCCGCCGGCGAGGACTTCTACGGTCCCTACGACGCGCAGGAGCTGTTCAAGGCGCATGAGGAAGAGATGGGCATCGAGATGGTGCCGTTCAAACACATGGTCTACGTCGAAGAGCGTGCCCAGTACGAGCCCGCCGACGAGATCGCCGACAAGGACAGCGTCAACATCCTGAACATCTCGGGCACCGAGCTGCGCCGTCGTCTTCAGGAAGGCCTCGAGATCCCCGAGTGGTTCTCGTTCCCCGAGGTTGTGGCCGAGCTGCGCCGCACCAAGCCGCCGCGTTCGAAGCAGGGCTTCACCGTGTTCTTCACCGGCTTCTCGGGCTCGGGCAAGTCGACCATCGCCAACGCTCTGATGACCAAGCTGATGGAGATGGGTGGCCGTCCGGTGACGCTGCTCGACGGCGACATCGTCCGCAAGAACCTCAGCTCCGAGCTGGGCTTCTCGAAAGAGCACCGTGACCTCAACATCCGTCGCATCGGCTATGTGGCGTCCGAGATCACCAAGAACGGCGGCATCGCGATCTGCGCGCCCATCGCTCCTTACGCGGCCACCCGCCGCGCGGTGCGCGAGGACATCGAGCAGTTCGGTGCCTTCATCGAGGTGCACGTGGCGACCACGATCGAAGAGTGCGAGCGTCGTGACCGCAAGGGCCTCTATAAGCTGGCCCGCGAAGGCAAGATCAAGGAGTTCACCGGCATCTCCGATCCCTACGACGTTCCGGCCAACCCGGAGCTGCGGGTCGAGACCGAGGGCACCGATGTTGACAACTGCGCGCATCAGGTGATCCTGAAGCTCGAGAGCATGGGCCTGATCGCCGGCCACTGAGCCAGCTTTCCGCCAGAGGAACCGGGGCCATGCGCGACACCGCGCGTGGCCCTTTTCACGTGTCGGCTGCGGCGGGAATGCTCCGATGCCGCGCGCGGCTCGGCTTGCTCGTCACGCCCGTTGGGCTATCCTCGGGACAAACGACGGAAAGGCAGCCTGCCCATGAAACTCTTCATCATTCTCCTCGCCGCCGCGGTGACGGTGGCCGGTGTTGCGCAGGCCGCGCGCAATCATGGCCGCATCGACGAGCCCGCGGCGGGCGACCGCACGACCATCAAGGCGGGGGACCGACTCGCGATGAGCATGGGACGGCCCAACGAGCTCACGACCGGCGAGCAACAGCAGGTGGTCTTCCTGCTTCCGGGCACCGACCCCGCCAGCATCCCGCCGGAGAAATGGGGCCGCGTGCGCGCCATCATCCACGGCGACTATAGCGACTCGCAAAAGAAGACCGAACTGCGGGGCCTTCTTCGGCGCTGACCTGCCGCCCTTGCCGGGTCTGGCGGTCTCTGGATAGGATTTTCCGAAGCAACGCTGCGGGAGATTGTCATTTTCCGAAGCCATTCCTCTCCGTATCACGGGGGCCGAGATATTCGGGCGCAGCAGCGCCACGGCACAGGAGAGGACGCGCGGATGACACTCGAGACAATCGACACCTTGGTGGTCGGCGGCGGGCAGGCTGGGATCGCCATGAGCGAGCATCTGGGCCGCGCCGGCATCCCGCATCTGGTGCTCGAGCGCGCCCGCATCGCCGAGCGCTGGCGCTCGGAGCGCTGGGACAGCCTGGTCGCCAACGGACCGGCCTGGCATGACCGATTTCCCGGCCTCGATTTCCCCGGTGGTGATGGCGAGGCCTTTATCCCGAAAGAGAAGGTGGCCGACTACTTCGTGCAATATGCCGAGCAGATCGGCGCGCCGCTGCGCTGTGGCGTCGAAGTCACCTCGGTGCGTCGGCTCGAGGGCAGGCGGGGCTTCCGGGTCGAGACCTCGGACGGGCCGATCGAGGCCCGCAACGTGGTCGCCGCGACCGGGCCGTTTCAGCGCCCGGTGATGCCGGACGTGATCGCCGCGCGCGACAGCCTGCATCAGATCCATTCCAACGCTTATCGCAATCCCGGCCAGTTGCCCGAGGGGGCGGTGCTGGTGGTGGGCGCGGGCTCGTCCGGCGTGCAGATCGCAGACGAGCTGTCGCGTGCGGGGCGCAAGGTCTACCTCTCGGTCGGGCCGCATGACCGACCGCCGCGCCGCTACCGCGGGCGCGACTTCGTCTGGTGGCTGGGCGTGCTCGGCAAATGGGACCTCGCAGCACAGGAGCCCGGCCGCGAGCATGTCACCATCGCGGTGAGCGGCGCGCGCGGCGGCGAGACGGTGGATTTCCGAAGGCTTGCGGCGCAAGGCATCACGCTGCTCGGGCGGACACTCTCGGAGGCGGGCGGCACGCTGCGCTTTGCCGATGATGTGGCGCTGCAGGTGCGGCGCGGCGATGAAAATTACCTTGCCCTGCTCGACGAGGCCGATGCCTATGTCGCGCGCAACGGGCTCGACCTGCCGGAGGAGCCGGAGGCGCGGGTCTTTGGACCCGAGCCCGACTGCCTGACCAACCCGGTCACCGCGCTGGATCTGGACGAGGAGGGCATTGCCTCGGTGATCTGGGCCACAGGCTACGCGGTCGATTACGGCTGGCTCGAGGTCGACACGTTCGACGAAAAGGGCGTGCCCCGCCATCAGCGCGGGGTCTCGGAAGAGCCGGGCATCTACTTCCTCGGGTTGCCCTGGCAGTCGCGGCGTGGGTCGAGCTTCATCTGGGGCGTCTGGCATGACGCCCGCCATGTCGCCGACCAGATCGCGATCCAGGCAAGCTATGCCGCCTATGACGACGCCGCCCGGCGCCGGGCGCCGGCGGTCGCACAGGCGGGCTGACGCGCTTCAGGCGGGGCGCACGGCTGCGGGCGGCGCGTCCATGCCGGGGATGTGGCTGTCCGAGATCTCGCGGGTGCAATGCTCCATGAAGCTGCGCAGAAGCCGCGTCGGCTCCTGCCGCGCGACGCGCACAAGGCCCAGCCGCAGCGGCTGCTGATCACCAGCGATGGGCACCCGCACGACCGCCCGCCCGTCCAGTGCGTGGCGGGACTTCGGTCGGATGTTCGCGATGGTGTAGCCGAAGCCGTTCGCCACCATGGTGCGGATCACATCCATCTGCTGCAGCCGCGCCGAGACGCGCGGGCTCAGGCCCGCTCGCGCGAAGAGCGAGAGGAAATAATCCCGCGAGAGCGGCAGGTCGAGCAGGATCAGGTCGCGTGCGGCCAGCTCTTCGAGCGTCACCTCGGGCAGCTTGGCCAACGGATCGGTCTCGGCAAGCATCGCGAACGGCGCGAGCCCAGCCAGCGGCGTGAAGCTGAAGCCGTCAGGCAGGTGCAGGTCGTAGCTGAGTGCGATGTCGAGTTCGGCGCGCTCCAGCCGGTGCAGCAGGCGTTCGTGATCGGCCACATCGGGCAGCACCTGCGCGCCGGGAAAGGCGCTGGTGAAGCTGTGGGCGATGGCCGGCAGGACCATGGGCGCGAAGGTCAGCAGGCAACCAAGCGACAGCGTCCCCGCGACCGTGTCCGAAGCCTCGGAGGCCGTCTGGTAGAGCTTCTGCGCCTGATCGAGCAGCTGCTTGGCCTCGACCAGAAGCTCGCGCCCGACGCGGGTCAGCGACAGCCCCTGCGCGTGCCTGCGCAGGAAGAGCTGCGCGCCAAGCTCGGCCTCGAGCTGCGAGATCGCCGCCGAGATCGAGGGCGGCGAGACATGGATGCGCTCTGCCGCCAGCGTGATCGAGCCGGCTTCGGCGGTGGCGACAAAGTACTCGATCTGGCGCAGCGTGTATCTCATGGCGGCGAGTCTTTCCCGGACGCCGGGGCGGGGCAAGCCGAAAGCGCGGCGTGTGTGCCGGTCTCAATGTACGCTGGTGCGGGTGGGGCTCAGAGCGCCGCCGCCCCCGCCGCGCGGCCCAGCACCGCTGCTGCCAGAAGTCCGTTGCCGGAGAGGTAACCGCTGTCGCTCGCGCCCGAGACGCCGCAGGCGGCACCGCCGGCGGCGAAGAGGTTGGGGAAGGGCGTGCCATCTGTCGCCATCACCCGCCCGGAGCCATCGGTTACGAGCCCACCCTGCGTGTGGAACAGCGCGCCGGTGACACGCACCGCGCAATAGGGCGGCGCCAGCCGGGTTTCGCCCCAGAGCCGGCCGAAGCGGTCGGTCTCACCGGGGGTGATCGCGCTCATTTCTGCGTGCAGGGCGTCGGCGGGCAGATCGAGCTGTGCTGCGAGCTCCTCGAGCGTATCGGCGCTGCGCACCGCGCCCTGCGCCTCTGCATTGCGGAAATCCTCGAACTGGCGCGCGATGCCGGCGATGCGGGCGTCGAAGATCGTCACCGCCTCGCCGCCGGGCTGGGCCAGAACCACGCGTGCCGCCTCGGAGTAGCCCTGCGCCTCGTTCCAGAACCGCTTTCCCTCGCGGTTCACCTGGATGCCGCCCTCGGTGATCGTGGCCCAGGTGATCAGGATACCGTGCGGATGCGCCACGTTGCCGTGGCCTTGGTAAGCACCGAGATGTCGGGTGCCGGCCTCAAGCGCCGCACCCCAGTCCAGGGCCTCGCCGCGGTTGCCCTCGTGGCCGAACCACAGCGCGTCCGAGATCGCGGGCATGTGCGCGGCGACCTTGTCGCGGCTGCCGCCGAACCCGTTGCAGGCCAGCACCAGCTTGGCGCAGCCCACGGTCTCGAGCGTGCCGTCGGACGCGCGCAGCCCGGCACCGGTGACGGTGCGGCCCTCATGGTAGAGGATCTCTGCCCGGCGTCCGCAGAGCAGGTCGATGCCCTGCGCCTCGACGGTGGCGCGCAGCCGGTCGATCAGCTCGGCGCCGGATCGGCTTGGCAGCCCATGCATCCGCCGCCGTGAATGGCCGGGATAGTCGAAATCGCTCACCACCGAGAAGGGCAGGCCGTAGCGCGTGCTGAGCCAATCGATCACCCCCGCCGAGCCCTCCGCCAGCGCCGCGACCAGCGCCGGATCGTTCTCGCCCTTGGCCTTGGCCTGGATGTCGTCGGCGAAGCGTGCGGCATCGTCTGCGATGCCCGCCTCGGCCTGCAACGCGGTGCCGGCAGCGGGGATCAGCCCTGCCGAGAGCGCCGTCGAGCCTTGCGGCACCGGGTCGGCCTCGATCACAAGCACCTCCTGCCCGGCCTCGTGGGCGGCCAGAGCGGCGATCAGGCCGCAGGCCCCGGCGCCGACGATCAGCGTCCCGACCTCGATGTCGAAGGCATCGGGGGTGGGAGCGATCTCAGCCATCACGGGGCTCCCATTTCTGACCCGAGGCCAGCAATTCGGGCGTGCCGATGACCTCGTTGAGCCCGTCGAAATCGAACATCCGCTCGGCGAAGGGCCGGTTCGAGCCGTTGGCGTGCAGGCTGGCGTAGTAGTCCTGCGCGGTGCGCGCGAGGGCCCGCACGATGCCGCCGGGGAAAATCACGATGGAAAAGCCCATCGCCTCGAGATCGCTGGCGTTCGAAATCGGCGTGAAGCCGCCCTCGACCATGTTGGCGAGCAGCGGGATGCGCTTGCCGAAGGTTTCGCCCACCAGCCGCAGCTCGTCGCCGGAGCGCGGCGCCTCGATGAAGAGCGCGTCGGCGCCAGCCTCGATATAGGCCTCGGCCCGGGCCATGGCGGCGTCGATTCCTTCGACCGCGATGGCGTCGGTGCGGGCGATGATCAGCGTCTCATCGCTGGCACGGGCATCGGCCATGGCGGCGATCTTGCCGGCCATCTCGGCCGAGGGGATCAGCGACTTGTCCTTCAGGTGGCCGCAGCGCTTGGGATAAGTCTGGTCCTCGACCTGAAGCGCCGCTGCGCCGGCGCGCTCGTAGACCCGCATGGTGCGCTGGGCGTTGAGCGCATTGCCGAAGCCGGTATCGGCGTCGATGATCACCGGCACGTCGATGCGGTCGGCGATCAGCGCCATTGTGTCGGCCATCTCGCTGGCGGTGGTCAGCCCGATATCGGGCCGGCCGAGCCGGGTATAGGCGACCGCGGCGCCGGAGAGGTAGACCGCCTCGAACCCGGCCTGCTGCGCCATCGCGGCGGTCAGCCCGTCATAGACGCCGGGGGCGACGAGGATCTCGGGGGCGTTGAGACGTGTGCGCAGGCTCATGACAACGCCTCCAGTTCGGCGTTGACCTCGGCACAGGTCTTCTGCGAGCCGAGCGAGCCCAGCGAGACCAGCGTGGCGTCATGGACCTCGGGGCGGAAGGCGGCGCAGCCGTCGGTCAGCAGGACGGTGTCGACATTGCGCAGATGCGCGTCGCGCAGCGTCGAGGCGACGCCGCCATTGGTGACGATGCCGCCGATGATCAGCGTGTCGATCCCCAGTGCCCGCAGGATGTATTCCAGCCGGCTTTGGTAGAAGGCGGAATAGGCCACCTTCTCTACGGTGTAATCGGCCGGGGCCAGCGTCTCGACCAGCTGGTGGCCGAACTTGCCGGGAGCGAAATCGCCCTTGCCGAGGAACGGGCGCAGTTCCTTGAGATGCGGCGCGATGAGCGGCTCGTCCTTGGGTCCGGGCACCAGCGTGAACTGGGCGCTGATATAGGTGCCGCCCTTGGCGCGCAGCGCGTCGCGCAGCGGTGCGATGCGCTCGGGCAGGGCGGCGATGGGCTCGGCGGACTGGCCGGCGCGGCCATAGGCGCCCTCGGGGTGGAGAAAGTCGTTCTGCAGGTCGATGGTCAGCAGAGCGGTGCGTGTCGGGTCGATCGGTCCGTGAGCCATGGGTCAGGTCCTCGTGATGATGGTGTTGCCATAGGCGTCGACCCGGCCCTTCAGGCCCGGATCGAGCAGCACGGTGGTGTCGGCCTGCTCGAGGATCGCCGGGCCCTCAACCTCGGCGCCGACCGGCAGCGCGAGACGGTCATAGATCGTGGTCTCGTGCCAGGCGGTGCCGAAATGCACCTGCCGCGTGCCCTTGCGCGCCGCCTCGACGCTGCCGCCCTGCGGCGCCAGCGTGGCGAGGTCGAATTTAGGCCGCTTGCCGATCACCGCGCTGCGCAGGTTCATAACCCGCTGCACGCCACAGGGGAGCGTGCGGCCATAGGCAGAGCGATAGGCCGCCTCGAAGGCCTCGGCGATCTGCTCGGCGGTGGGCGGGATGACGGTGCCGCCCTCGACGCTCACCTCGAGCGCCACCGGCACCGTGTGGGTCTGGCCGAGATAGGCCATGTCGAGTTCGAAGCGCAGCTCGCGGGCCTCGAAGCGGGTGGCGGCGGCGTCGAGCATGGCGCTGCCCTTGTCGGCGTGGTCCTGCATGAAGCGCCCGAGCGCCTCACGGTCGAGGCTCGAGACCGTGGCGTTGATGGTCTGCACGAAATCGTGGCGCATGTCGGCGATGACGCAGCCCATGGCCGAGGTCACGCCGGGATAGCGCGGCACGATGGCACTGCCGAGCCCCACATCGGCGAGCATCGCGCCAGTGTGCAGCGCGCCGCCGCCGCCGAAGGGCATGAAGGCAAAGCGCTTGGGGTCGAAGCCGCGCTCGATGGAGACGAGGCGGATCGCTCCAGCCATGCGCGAGTTGGCGACCGTCAGGATCGCCTCGGCGGCCTCGGTGGTCGACAGGCCGAGCGGTGTGCCCACGTGTTCGTCGATGGCGCGGGAGGCGGCCTCGACATCGAGCCGCTCGAGCTTTCCGCCGATCGGGTTCTCGGGGTCGATGCGGCCCAGCACAACGTTTGCGTCGGTCACCGTGGGGCGGGTGTTGCCCTGCCCGTAGGCCACCGGCCCGGGGGTGGAGCCCGCGCTTTCCGGTCCGATGTTGAGCAGACCGCCCTTGTCGACCCAGGCGATCGAGCCGCCGCCGGCACCGATGGTGGTGATCTCGATCATCGGCGCGCGCACCGTCATGCCGAAATCGACCGAGGTCTCTGGGGCCAGCATCGACTGCCCTCCGGCGATCAGCGACACGTCGAAGGAGGTGCCGCCCATGTCGCCGGTGATGATGTCGGGAAAGCCCGCCTCGGTGGCGATATGCGCCGCCGCGATCACCCCCGCCGCAGGGCCGGAAAGCGCGGTGCGCACCGGCAAACGGCAGGCGGTGTCGACATCCATTACGCCGCCGTTCGACTGCACGATGAGGAACTCGGAGCCGAAGCCGCCGTCGCGCAGGGCGCTGTCGAGCCGGTCGAGATAGCCCGACACCTCGGGCTGAAGGTAGGCGTTGAGCGCGGTGGTCGAGAAGCGCTCGTATTCGCGGATCTCGGGCAGGATCTCGGACGAGGCCGAGACATGCGCGTTGGGCCAGATCTCGCGCAACGCGGCGACCGCCTTGGCCTCGTTCTCGGGGTTGGCGTAGCTGTTGGCAAAGAGCACCGCCACCGCCTGCGCGCCGGCCTCGATGAGCTGCCGGCCCGCCGTGCGCACCACGTCGAGATCGACCTCGGTGCGGATGGTGCCGTCGGCCAGCGTGCGCTCGGGCACTTCGAGGCGCAGTTCGCGCGGCACCACGGGCTCGAACTCGCCGCGCAGGCCCCAGGTGCGGGGCCGATCCCGGCGACGCATCTCGAGCACGTCGCGCAGGCCCTCGGTGGTGATCACGCCGATGCGCGCGCCCTTGCGCTCGAGCAGGGCGTTGGTGCCGGCGGTTGTGCCGTGGATCACAGCCTGCACGGTCGAGAGATCCTCGACCTGCCGCCCGATGCCGTCGAGAAAGCCGCCCGACTGGTCGGGCCGCGTGGTCGGCACCTTGGCGACGCGGGCGGTGCCCGCCGCCTCGTCGACCACGAAGACATCCGTGAAGGTGCCGCCCACGTCGACGCCGATGACCTGAGACCGGTCCGTCATGCCCGCACCTCCTTCCACTTAGTTCCGTAAATCCTGTCCGCCTCGGCCTCGCTGAGGAAGCCCTTGGCGACGTCGCCCGCCACCTTCTCGGGGGCGCGGTCTTCGGGGGCGCCGTAGCCGCCGCCGCCCGGGGTCTCGAGCCGCACTGACTGCCCCTGCGTCAGCTGGATGCCGCGCATCTTCGACGCCAGCGGCGGGCTGTCCCAGCCCTCGTCGGTCTGGAACTCGAAATGGTTCAGCGCCGCCTCGCCGCCGCCCGCGACGCCCTTGGGCGCGAAGCGCCCGCGCTCGCCGAAGAGGAAGACCTCGGCGCCGTTCTCTTCGAGCACCTCGATCTCGTAGACCGCGCCGAGCCCGCCGCGATGCTGGCCGGGGCCTGCGCTGTCCGGGCGCAGGGCCCATTGCCTGAACATCACCGGGTAGGCGGCCTCGAGGATCTCCATCGGCGGGATCGTCGCGGTCGAGATCGGCGCGTTGCCGTGGTTCAGCCCGTCCGACTCGGGCGAGCCGCCATGGCCGCCGCCGTAGAACGAGAACATCACCCACGGGCTGCCGTTCGAGCGCCGTCCGGCGATGGCGAGCGCGTTGATCGTGCCATAGGCATTGGCGACCACCCGCTCGGGTGCGGCCTGCGCGGCGGCAGAGAAGATCACGTCGATCATCCGCATGATGGTCTCGGTGTAGCCGCCGACCGGGGCGGGGAACTCGGCTGCCAGCAGCGAGCCCTCGGGGATGCGCACGTCGATCGGGCGCATCACGCCGGCGTTGGCTGGCACGTCGGGGAAGATGTGCTTGATCGCCACGTAGGCGGTCGCCACGGCGGTGGGCAGGGCGATGTTCACCGGGCCCTGACAGCGCGGTGCGGTGCCGGCGAAATCAAGCACCATCCGCTCGCCCTTGATCTCCAGCGCCACCTTGATCGGCAGCGCCTCGTCGGTGATGCCGTCATTGTCGAGGAAATCCTCGGCCTCCCAGCGCCCGTCGGGCAGGGTGGCGAGCTCGGCCCGCATCAGCGTCTCGGCCCGGTCCGACAGCGCCGAGAGCGCCGCCGCGACGGTGCCGCCGCCATATTCGCCCAGCAGCTCGCCCATGCGCTTGACGCCAAGATCAAGCGCGCCGAGCTGGCCGTTGAGATCGCCCTCGGCGGATTGCGGCAGCCGGGTGTTGCGCATCAGGATGTCGATGACGTCCTGATTGATCTCGCCCTTGCTTGCCAGCCGCACGGGCGGCAGGACGAAGGCCTCCTGAAAGGCGTCCTTGGCGGCTGGGTTGTAGTTGCCCGGCGCGCCGCCGCCGAGGTCGTGCCAGTGCCCGACCGAGGCCAGCCAGCAGAACAGCTTGCCCTCGTGGTAATAGGGGCGGATCACCCGCATGTCGTTGAGATGGGTGCCGCCGAGATGGGCGTCGTTGAAGATGAAGATGTCGCCGTCCTCGGCGCTGTCGCCGAACTTGTCGATCACTGCCTTCACCGCAAAGGACATCACGCCGACAAAGATCGGCAGGCCCGACTTGCCCTGCACCAGCGTGTCGCCGGTGGTGGCGTGGTAGATGCCGTGGCTGGCGTCATGCGCCTCGGCGATGATCGGGTTGAAGGCCGAGCGGAACAGCGTCGCGTCCATCTCGTCGGCGATCTGCTCCATGCGGCCGGAGAGAACCGCCAGCGTGATCGGGTCGATTTCGGGGCTGGGCATCAGGGGCGCTCCTCTGCGATGTCGTTCCAGACGTCCTGTCTTGTGATGAGACCGTCCGTCAGCTCGAAGCGGTCGATGAATCGGATGCCCTCGAAAGGCGTGCCGTCGGGCCATTCGCCGTAGAGCGTGCCGGTGACGTAGACGATCGAGGGGCCGGGAGCGGCGGCGAGGTCGACGCTCTCGATGACTTTCTTGACGAAGCGGTAGCGCGGGCGCGACCATTCGATCAGCTCGTCCAGCGTGGTCATCGGCGCGGCGCCGGGGAAACGCATGGTGAAGCCCTCGCCGAGCCGGGCGCGCGCGGCGTCGAGCGCGCGGGCCTCCATCTCGACAAGGTAGCCGCGCACGATGGCGCAGGGATCGGGCAGGGCGGGCGCCGGGCTGCGGCGCATCCGGCCACGCATGTAATCCTCGCCCGTATGCTCCGAGATCATCACCGTGACCGCGTCGGCCGGGGCGGCGATCACCGTGCCGATCGCGTCGGTGACGGCTTCGCCGAGACGGCGCTTGGTGTCGCCGTCATAGCCTTCGATGAGGTGCATCTGCACGATCGGCATGAGAGGTGCCTCCTGTTTGACTTGTATTTTTTCTAATACAGATTTTGAGGATCAGAAAAGACAAATTTATTGATTTTGTAAAATCATTGCGTAGGGTCGGGTCTCAAGGAGTGGAAAATGACCGATCAGCATCGCCAGACATTGCCGGAAGGTGGCAAGGCCCGCAGGGTCTATCTCCTGCTGCGCGACGATATCCTTTCGGGCGTGTACGGCGCGGGCTCGGCCCTCGCGGGGGAGCAGAAGCTCGCCGAGATGCACGGGGTCAGCCGGGTGACGGTTCGCCGTGCGCTCGACGCGCTCGACGACGACGGGCTGATCGAACGCCGCGCCGGCAGCGGCACGCGGGTCCGCGAAGCGGTGCAGCCCGAGACCATGTCCGCCGACATGGCGACGCTGATTCCGCAGATCGTCAAGATGGGCCAGCACAGCGCCCGGCTGCTGTCATTCTCCTACGGCGCCGCGCCCGATTACGTGGCCGAGGCGATGGGGCTTGGCGATGGCCACCGGGTGCAGCGCGCCGTGCGCGTGCGTCTGGCGGGCGAGGCGCCGTTCTCGCACCTCACCACCTTCGTGCCCGAGGACATCGCGGCGAACTACTCTGAGGCCGATCTCGCCAACGTGCCGCTCTACCAGCTGCTCGAGCGCTCGGGCGTGCGGGTGTCATCCGCCTCGCAGCGGGTCGGGGCGACGTTGGCCGGGCCGGACGTGGCCGACGCGCTGGGCGTGTCGGTGGGCGCGGCGCTGCTGTCGCTGCGCCGGGTGGTGCGGGATGGCGACGGGCGTGCGGTGGAATACCTCGCAGCGCTCTACCGGCCCGACCTCTTCGAACTGGAAATGTCGCTCTCGCGGGTCGGTGAAAGCGCCATGCGCCACTGGGAGCCGGTGGTCGACCAGCGGCAGGGCGAAACGGAGGGACAGGGCTGATGGCAACGCTTCTCGACAAGCTCTGGGCCGCGCACGAGATCAAGGCCGAGCACGGCCAGTCGCTGCTCTGGGTCGACCGGCATCTGGTGCACGAGGGCTCGCACCATGCCTTCGCCAAGCTCGCCGAGCGCGCGCTGGAGATGGCCGAGCCGGAGCTGACCTTCGGCGTGGCCGATCACTACGCGCCGACGCGCAACCGCGACCGTATCGACAACCCGCAGGTGGCGGTGATGCTCGAGCGGCTCGAGGCCAATTGTACCCGCCACGGCATTCGACTCTTCGGGCTGCGCGATCCGCGGCAGGGCATCGTGCATGTCATCGGGCCGGAGCAGGGGCTGACCCTTCCGGGGCTTCTGATCAATTGCGGCGACAGCCACACCTCGACCCATGGTGCCTTTGGCGCGCTGGGCTTCGGCATCGGCGCGACGCAGGTGGCCCATGTGCTGGCCACCCAGACCGTCTGGCAGGCCAAGCCGCGCGCCATGCGCATCCGCTTCGAGGGCGAGCCGGGTGTTGCCGTGACCGCCAAGGACATGGCGCTGCACTGGATCTCGCAGCTCGGTACCGGCGGCGCCACGGGACACGCTGTGGAATATGCCGGATCGGCGGTACGGGCACTGTCGATGGAAGGCCGCATGACGCTGTGCAACCTGTCGATCGAGGGCGGCGCGCGCTTCGGCATGGTGGCGCCCGACGCGGTGACGCTGGCCTATGTGAAGGGCCGCCCGATGGCGCCCTCGGGCACCGACTGGGACGCGGCCGAGGCCTATTGGCAGACGTTGCGCAGCGATACCGACGCCAGCTTCGACCGCGATGTGAGCTTCGACATGGCCGAGGTCGCCCCCACGGTCACGTGGGGCACGACGCCGGATCAGGCGCTGCCCATCGGCGCCAGCCTGCCCGATCCGGCACGCCTTGACCCCACGCAGGCCGAGGCCGCGCGGGATGCGATGGCGTACATGGGGCTGACGCCGGGCCGCCCGCTCGAGGGCACGCCGGTGGATCAGGTCTTCCTCGGCTCCTGCACCAATGGCCGCATCGACGACCTGCGCGCCGCCGCAGCCGTGCTCAAGGGGCGCAAGGCCAAGGTCCCCGGGCTGGTCTCGCCGGGCTCGATGCTGGTCAAGCAGCAGGCCGAGCAGGAGGGGCTCGATAAGGTCTTCATCGAGGCGGGGCTGGAATGGACCGGCTCCGGCTGCTCGATGTGCGTCGGTATGAACGGCGATCTCGTCGGACCCGGCAAGCGCTGCGCCTCCTCGACCAACCGCAATTTCCGCGGCCGGCAGGGCAAGGGCGCGCGCACGCACCTGATGAGTCCGGCAATGGTCGCGGCCGCCGCCGTCACCGGTACGCTCACCGATGTGCGGCCATTGCTGGAGGGACGAGGCTGATGGCGGGCTGGACCACACATGAGGGCGAGGCGGTGGTGCTCGACCGCCGCGACGTCGACACCGATCAGCTGATCCCGGCGCGGTTCATGTCCGCCAGCCGGGCCGAGGGCTATGGCCGCTTCCTGCTGCATGATCTGCGCGAAGACGACGCGGACTTCCCGCTCGACCGCCATCCCGGGGCCAGCGTGCTGATCGCTGGGCCGAACTTCGGCTGCGGCTCCTCGCGCGAGGCGGCGGTCTACGCGCTGGTCGATGCCGGCATCCGGGTCGTCGTGGCCGAGAGCTTTGCCGACATCTTCGCCGGCAACGCGGTGAACAACGGGCTGCTGCCGGTCGCCACGCCCGAGGCGGCGGCGCTGCGCGCGGCCATCGGGCAGGGCGCAGCACCCGCCCGCGTCGATCTTGTCAGCCGCCGCCTGAGCGTGGCGGGGCAGGAGCTGAACTTTGCGCTGTCCGAGACGGCGCAGGCCAAGCTGATGAACGGATGGGACGACATCGACCTCACCCGCGCCCATGCGGGGGATATCCGGAACTTCCGCGACAGACGGAAGGCCGATCACGCCTGGGCCTGGCCGTCAGCCTAAGCCCGGGTCCGCTTTCAATCGCCGGGGGACCGGCACCTTACAGGGAGAGATTCTCATGAAGACCACCTTCTTCGCCAGTGCAGCCGCGATGCTGCTGGCCACCACCGCGCTGGCGGAAGACCGGCTTTCGGCCGTGCATGCCTTCCCCGAAACGCTGATCTACACCCAGAGCTTCCTGAGCTTCGTCGACAAGGTCAACGAGGCCGGCGAGGGCGTCATCCAGATCGACGTGCGCGGCGGCCCCGAGGCCATCGGCATGTTCCAGCAGCCCGACGCGGTGCGCAACGGCGTGGTCGACATGGTCTACACCCCCGGCTCGTTCTATGCCGGCACCGTGCCCGAGAAAGACGCGCTGGTGACCGCCAACATCGCCGCGCCGGTGGCGCGCGAGAATGGCGGCATCGATCTGATCGACGAGATCCATCAGGAAAAGATGGGCGTGAAGTACCTCGGCTGGTTCGACAGCGGCGTGTGCTACAACCTCTGGACCCGCAACGAGCCGAGCCTCGACGCCGACGGCAATCTCGATGTCTCGGGCCTGAAGCTGCGTGGCAACGCGGTCTACAACGCCTTCTTCAGCGATTATCTCGGCGCGCAGGTGATCGACCTGCCGACCACCGATGTCTACTCGGGCCTCGAACGCGGGGTGGTGGATGCCACCGGCTGGACCCAGATCGGTCTCATCGACCTGAAGTGGAACGAGTTCCTCAACTACCGCATCGAGCCGTGCTTCTTCTCGACCGACCTGGGCGTGATCGTGAACCTCGACAAGTGGGAGAGCCTCTCGGACGAGTCGCGCCAGATCCTTACCGAGGTTGCCATCGCCCACGAGGCCGAGTCCGCCGAAGCCCTCGGGGAGAAGCGCGACGAGGATTTCGCCGCGCTGGAAGAGCAGGGCATGCAGGTCGTCACCCTCAAGGGCGAGGCGGCCGAGAACTACCTTGCCGCGGCGCGCGGCGAGACGCTCGAGCGCATGCAGGAGCTGATGAGCGCGCATCCCTCGGGCGCCGGCAATTACGACACGCTGGTCGACCTGTTCTACGACGACAGCGAGTAATGTTCCCCGGCGCGGTCCCGCTGCGGGCCGCGCCGCCTTCTTCCCTGAAAGGCAAGACCCATGCAGTCCCTGACACGGGCCTATGACAACATGCTGACCGGCATGGCGATCCTCTCCGGTCTGCTGCTGCTGTGGATGATGGTCTCGATCATCGTCTCGGTGACCATGCGCAACCTCGGCCTGCAGCCCTTCGCGTGGCTGTTCACCTCGCTGGAATACGGTCTGCTCTACATGACCATGCTCGGCGCGCCGTGGCTGGTGCGCGAGAAGGGCCATGTGCATATCGAGCTCTTCACCGCGGCGCTCTCGCCCGCGGGTCAGCGCTTCGTGAGCCGGCTGGTCGCGGTGCTCTGCGTGCTGGTCTGCGTGGTGCTGGCATGGAAGGGCGCCGAGCTCGTGGCCAAGAACCTCTCGCGCAACGATTACGACGTGCGCGCCTATTACACGCCGAAATGGATGCTGACGCTGGCCTTCCCGATCAGCTTCGGATTCATGGCGATCGAATTCGCCCGGTTCGCCTTTGGGCCGCGGATGCTGCTCTCGGGTCAGGCGGGGATCCACGAATGATGGAATGGTACTGGGCCATGGCCCTTCTGCTGGGCACGATCATGGGCCTCATGGCCCTTGGCATGCCGGTGGCGCTGGCGTTCCTCGCCTCCAACATCGCCGGGGCCTACGTGTTCATGGGCGGCATGAACGGCATCAGCCAGCTGCTCGACAACGGCTTCGGCGCGCTGACGCGGTTCTCGCTGGTGCCGATCCCGCTGTTCCTGCTGATGGGCGAGATCTTCTTTTACACCGGGCTTGGCGAGCGCATGTTCAACGCCATCGATCGATTGCTCGGCCGGGTGCCGGGCCGCCTGTCTTACGTCACCGTGATCGGCGGGACCGGCTTCTCGACGCTGTCGGGCTCGTCGATGGGCTCGACCGCGCTGCTGGGCAGCCTGATGGTGCCCGAGATGAGCAAGCGCGGCTACAAGAAGCACATGTCCATCGGGCCGATCCTCGGTACTGGCGGTCTGGCGATCATCATCCCGCCCTCGGCGCTGGCGGTGCTGCTGGCGACGCTGGCGCAGATCGACGTGGGCCAGCTGCTGCTCGCCGGCGTGATCCCGGGCGTGCTGCTGGCGGGGCTCTACATCGTGCTGATCTGGGCGCAGACCAGGATCGACCCTGACGCCGCGCCGGCCTACGACGTCGCGCCGCTCGCCGGTCGCGAGAAGCTCAAGCTGATCGCCAAGGACATCCTGCCGATGATGTCGGTGATGGTGTTCACCGTCTGGGGCATGGTGGCCGGGGTCTTCACCCCGTCCGAGGCCGCCGCCTTCGGTGCGCTGGGCGTGCTGATCCTCGCGGTGATCTTCCGCTGCCTGAGCTTCGACGCGATGGTCAAGTCGGTGAAGGGCGCGCTGCGCGTGACGCTGATGGCCTATCTCATCGTCTTCGGCTCGGCCACGTTCAGCCAGCTTCTGGCGTTCTCGGGCGGCTCGCGCGGGCTGATCAACTGGGCCACCGGCTTCGAGCTGGCGCCGCTGGCGATGCTGGCGGTGATGTTCGGCGTGCTGCTGATCCTCGGGATGTTCATGGAGCAGATCTCGATGATGCTGCTCACCGTGCCGATCTTCTTCCCGCTGGCGGCGCAGATGGGCTTCGATCCGATCTGGTTCGGCCTGATCATGCTACTCGGGCTCGAGATCAGCTTTACCACGCCGCCCTTCGGCCTGCTGCTCTTCGTGATGAAGGGCGTGGCGCCTCCGGGCACCACGATGCACCAGATCTACATGTCGGCGCTGCCCTTCATCGGCTGCTCACTGCTTCTGGTGCTGATCCTCGTGGCTTTCCCCGGGCTGGCGCTCTGGCTGCCGGGGCTCTGAGGCCGTCTCTCTGACACGGAAGATCCGCCCGGCCGGTCCCCGGACCCGCCGGGCGGTTTTGCGTTGGCCGGCCGGTTTCGGTTGCCGCGCCGAGACTAGGCGCACAAAGGGCCGGACGGCTGGGCAGGGGCGTCCGGAACCTCAGGACGGAAAGAAGGCCTCTGGCGCCTTCATGCCCGGCAGCGCGCGCATCGCCTCGCGCCAGCGCCGCATCTTGTCGGAGGGCGTGACGCCGGCCTCCTCGAGCCACTGCACATAGCCCCAGACGGCGCAATCGCCGATGCCCGGAGCCGCGCCGTGCAGGAATTCGGCCGCGCCCAGAAGCCGGTCGAAATTGTTCCGGTCGACCTCGAAGCGTGCGGTGAGCCAGGCGATCACATCGGGCGGAAGGCCGCCGCTGCCGATGCGCCGTGCCTCCTTGAGCTGCGGCAGGCACAGGCCGATGCGGTTGCCCTCCCACATCAGGATCTCGCGGCCGCGGCGCAGCCCTTCGGGCGTGTCACCGCCGAGCACCGCGAAGCGCTGTGCCAGTTCCATGAGGATCGCCCCGGACTGGAAAACCGGCGTGCCGTCGATCACCAGAACCGGCACCTCCGCGAGGCGGCTGACGGCAAGGAAGTTCGCCGGGCGGGTCTCGGGCGCGGCCCAGATATCGATCCGCGTCGTGCGATGCGCGAGGCCGGCCAGCGAGAGCGCCAGAGCGACCTTGCAGGCGTGGCCGCTGTCGGGATGTCCGTAGAGATGAAGGTCGGTCATGGGCGCTCCTCGGCGGTGTCGCTCCAAGGTGCGCGGACGCCCTGCGGAGTCAACAGCTTCGTCATGCACCCGTCGTCGGTCTTCAGATGTGGCTCGGCAAGTTCCACCGACAATGGCTGCCGCCCTCACCGTCAGCGCCCCGACCCCAAGGTCTCGGACCATGCGTTTCAGGACGCGGTGCTGGACCGCTTCGCGCAGATGGTGGCCGTGCCTGGGCCCTGAACAGATGGGCCCTGTTCAGATCATCTCGATCCGGACGGGATAGGTGCCCTTGTGCAGCAGGGGGGCCACGGCACCCTCTAGATGGCCCAGCCGGATCAGGTCGTCGCGGAAGGTGTAGTCGCCGTGGAACAGCGCGAGGTTGCCCCAGCCAAGGAAGTAGCACAGATCCCCCGGCGTCTCGTCGCTGAACGCCTCGAACCCGCCCTCGTCGAGACGGCGGGGCAGGTGCACGATCTTCTCGTTGTTGGAGAAATCCTCGATCTCCAGTTCGGCGGGCAGCATCGAGACCAGGTCGCGCGTGGTCGGATTATCGAACAGCTGGTAGGTCACCTGCTGGTCGTCGAAGCTGAACCTCATGCGCATCGGCTGTGCGCGGGCGACGGCTGGGATCATCAGCGTTGCCGCTGCGCCCGCCAGAACGGCGCGGCGGTTGGGGTGGGTCGTCATGGTTCAGCTCTCCGTCTTCGGTTTCAACAGGTTACGGCCCGTGCCGGTGATCGCAAGCGCGACGAGGGCCAAAAGGACACTCCCGGCAAAGGTGGCTGTGACCGACCACAGGTCCAGCAGGAAACCCCCGATCACGCCGCCCAGCAGGATCGACGCCTGGATCACGGCCACCATCAACCCGCCCGCCGCTTCGGGCAGGTCATCGACGTTGCGCGACATCCAGCTCATCCAGATCACCGACATGGCGGTGTTCATCGCGCCCCAGATCGCCAGCAGAAGGCCCGCCGCGATCACCGACCCCCCGGCGATCAGCAGCGCCGCCGTGCAGCCGCCCATCACCAGCGCCGGCAGGCAGAGCATCCGCTCGACCCGTCCGCCGACCATGCGGCCCGAGAGCGACGAGCCGATGAACCCGGCCCCGCCCAGCACCAGCAGCAGCACCGACAGCAGATCGACGCCCACGCCTGTCACCTGCTCCAGGAACGGCCGCAGGTAGGTGAACATGGTAAAGGCCGAGCCCCAGGTGAAGGTGATCGCGATCAGCCCCCGCCGGAAATGGCGCCGCCGCAAGAGCGTGCCGAAGGTGGCAAAGCTGGCTCGCGTCGTCACCGGCAGCGAGGGCAGCGCCACGAGGTGCCAGACGAGGTTCAGCGCCACCACAGGGGTCAGCGCCCAGAACACGCCGCGCCAGCCGACGATGTCGCCAAGGTAGCTGCCAAGCGGCGCGGCAAAGGCCGCCGCGATCGCCTGCCCGCCATACATCAGGCCAAGCGCGCGCGGCACGTCCCGCTCCGGCACCAGCCGCATGAGGATCGAGGTCGCCAGCGACCAGAACCCGCCGACGCAGACACCCAGCAGCGCCCGCCCCGCCATCAGCACGGCGAAGGACGGCGCCAGCGCCACCACCACGAGCGAGATCAGCATCAGCGCGGTCAGCACCACCAGCACGGTCTTGCGGTTGATCCGCCCCGCGATGGTGGTGATCGCAAGGCTGGTGGCCACCGCGAAAAGCCCGCTGATCGAGATCGCCTGACCGGTCTGCCCGGTCGTCGCGCCAAGCCCCTCGGCCATGGGCGTCAGCAGGCTGACCGGCATGAACTCGGACGCGATCAGCATCGCCACGCAAAGCGACATGGACCACACCGCGCCCCAGGCGCCGCCTTCTGCAATTTTGGTCTTTTCGAAGGGGGTATCGGTCACGCTCTGCTCCGTCCGTCTGTCTCCGGCCCGTTCTATCCGTTCGGCAAGCGGGCGTTTATGCGCGATTTTCGCATGCAGTGATGTGCGAGACGGGTCAAAGCGTGGTTCCGGCGCGGTCTCCATTCATGAAGGTCTCTCATCACGACATGCGGATTTATGGCCTTAATCGCACGTTCCTGCCGTCCCATCTTGAGTGCAGACAAGGCAACCACAGGGATCACTGATGACCGAGACACCGCAAACCCCCGCCGAAACCGATGTTACCAATGAGGGCCGCCGCAACCTGCTGAAGATGGCCGGCGTGAGCGCCGCCACCATCGCCGCTGCCTCCTTTGGCAGCCCACTGCGCGCCCAGACCAGCGACTGGGACAAGACCTTCCCGCAAAGCGACGCGGTCGAGCATGCCAAGGTCGAGTTCACCAACCGCTACGGCATCACGCTGGTCGGCGATCTTTACATGCCCGTCGAGCGCGCCGACGGCCCGATGCCCGCGCTTGCCGTGGCCGGCCCCTTCGGCGCCGTCAAGGAACAGGCCGCCGGGCTCTACGCGCAGGAGATGGCCGAGCGCGGCTTCGTCACGCTGGCCTTCGATCCGTCCTACGTGGGTGAAAGCGGCGGCCAGCCGCGCTCGGTCGCCTCGCCGGACATCAACACCGAGGACTTCATGGCCGCCATCGACTTCCTCGGCCTGCATGACGCGGTCGACCGCGAGCGGATCGGCATCATTGGCATCTGCGGTTTTGGCGGCATGGCCCTGAATGCGGTGGCCGCCGACAAGCGGGTGAAGGCCGTCGCGACGACTTCGATGTATGACATGTCCCGCGTGATGGCGAAGGGCTATTACGACAGCCTGACCGACGAACAGCGCGCCGAGAACCTCGCCGCGATGAGCCGTCAACGCTGGGAAGACGCCGCCTCGGACAGCCCCGCGCTTGCGGGCGGCCTGCCGGACAGCCTTGACGGGATCGACGACCCGGTGATCCAGATGTATTTCGCCTATTACAAGGACCCCGAGCGCGGCTATCACCCCCGGTCGGTGAATTCGAATGACGGCTGGACGGTGACGACCCCGTTGTCTTTCATGAACATGCCGCTCCTGACCTATATCGACGAGATCTCACCGCGCCCGATGCTGGTGATCGCAGGGTCCGAGGCGCATTCGCGCTACTTCAGCGAGGATGCAGTGGCCAACGCCGCCGAGCCGAAAGAGCTGATGATCATCGACGGGGCCGATCACGTCGATCTGTATGATCAGGTCGATATCATCCCCTTCGACAAGCTCGAGGCGTTCTTCAGCCAGAACCTCGCCTGAAAGGGCGGTGACGCATGACAGGGTGCGGCCTGCCGGGCCGCACCCTTTTGCAGTCCAGTGGTCCGGGCGTGGCAGCACGAGCCCGAGCGTTGCGTTGAACGGTTGAGGGAACCCATGTCACACATAGCATGCCCGATCCTTCGATCAGTCCTGCAACACCAAGACGACCCGCCATTCACGCGCTTCGCACGGCTTGGAGCAAAGGTCGGATCACAGGCCAGAAACGAGCGTTCAAGCCCAAACACCCGTGGGACATCAGGGTCTGGCTAGAGCAGGTCAGCCTGCCAACCGAACGCTTGGACTGCACGAAGGGAGGCTGAACTTTCCCAACTCAACGCCTAACAGCTCAACTCTGCTCTTGGAGCTGGATGCACGAAAATGATTGGGATTTGGTAGCGGAGGAGGGACTTGAACCCCCGACACGCGGATTATGATGTTAAGTTCCTTTATATATTTCAATAGTTTAAACGACACGGGGGTGTAGTCGTCCCCGTGTCGTTGACGGAATGTGTCTGGCTGTTCATAGAAAAATTTCAGTCTCTCCAACGAGTGACGTTCTGAGACTAGAAAAGAGGCTAAATCACAGCCCATGTTCGGCAAATGTTCTATCGCGCATTAATATGCTGGTAGTTGGTGAATTTGAGGGGGCGAGGTCGTGGGAAACCGCGTAGCTTAGTCGGTAGAGCCGTCCTCTCAAGTACATCAGAGGTGGTGTTCTTTGTGCAGGAGTGGCGGAATAGGTAGACGCTATTGGCTCACCTAAGTTCTCCCGGGGCCAGGAAAGGTGAGCCCGTAACCTGAGGAACATGCAAGGTGACTATACGAGTATCAACAGGTGGCGCAATTCCACTGTGGCTGAAGCGATATGAAAGCCTCTCGGCAAATCCTTGCCTCCTGCACAAAGCACACCATCGGAGCAAATCGTGAACGAGCAGCACAAGACATCAATCTCATTTTTCAATTACGCTCATTCATACGCCAGTTCAGCGAGGGCACTCCGTGGTGCCGATGTCGATGCTACGCATCCTGACGGTCCAGTGTACTTTCTATATTTCCATGCCATCGAGCTTTACCTGAAGTCATATCTGATGGCGTTCGGCTTCACAGAAGGTCAGCTCCGGAAGCGGAAGTACGGTCACAACATTTGCTGCCTTGCGAACGAAGCGGAGGGTCACGGGCTCACCCTAGCTGACACAGACAGGCACGTTGTTCTTCACCTATCAGAGAGCGACAACATAATGACGTCGCGGTA
Source organism: Salipiger bermudensis (assembly GCF_017309175.1). Taxonomy (NCBI): domain Bacteria; kingdom Pseudomonadati; phylum Pseudomonadota; class Alphaproteobacteria; order Rhodobacterales; family Roseobacteraceae; genus Salipiger; species Salipiger bermudensis. The sequence goes on from NZ_JAEKJV010000001.1 coordinate 235,946, forward strand.
CATCAAGCTCGGCGTTCACAGTCGGCTCCCCTTCGACGTGCTTCACGAGACCTGCTACCGCCTTCACGCGGAGATTGGCCCGAAAGCGTATGAAGGCAGTGGGGTAACACGCCGTCCGGTGCTTCCGCCTGGGCCGGTCAACATGCTGAAGTCGATAGAATCAAGGCTCAATGCCAGAGACTAAAGCGAGACTAATAGTCTCTCTTCCAGCCGTCACGTCACCGAAGTCATTGGAAAGTTTGGTAGCGGAGGAGGGACTTGAACCCCCGACACGCGGATTATGATTCCGCTGCTCTAACCAACTGAGCTACTCCGCCAAACCGTGGAGCGGTGGGTATGACAGGGGGGCTGACTCGTCAAGCGGAAAAGACAGGTTTTTTCACCGTTTCGGAAAATGTTTGCCGCGGCGCGGCGGCGGCTCCCTCGAAGGGCGGTGCCAGATGAAAAACGCCGCCCCAAGGGCGGCGCTGATCACGGCTGGAGCTGCTGCGGACAGTCGGGGCCGCGTTCACTTCACGATGGTCTCGTCCCGGACGAACATGTTGGACCAGGCGCGGTCTACCAGTTCCTTGGTCATGCGATAGGGCCAGCCTTCGAAGTCGCAGACCGCGAGCATCTGGTCGATCAGAAACACCGGCTGGTAGTTGGCATAGACGTTGTCGATCGTCGGATACTTGGTCTTCAGAAGGTAAACCAGCGCGGCCTCATCGAGCTCGAGCTTCTTCTTGCGGGCCACCAGCGCAAAGATCTTCAGGAAGTCCTGCTGGTTCGGGCCGTCGATCTTGATCTTGAAGAAGATCCGGCGCAGTGCCGCCTGGTCGAAGATCTCGTTGGGATGAAAATTGGTCGAGAAGATCACCAGCGTGTCGAAGGGGACCTCGAACTTCTCACCCGATTGCAGCGCGAGGATGTCCTTGGATTCCTCGAGCGGCACGATCCAGCGGTTGACCAGCGCCTGCGGCGGCTCGGCCTGACGTCCGAGGTCGTCGACGATGAAGATGCCGCCAGTGGACTTGAGCTGCAGCGGCGCCTGGTAGGTGCGGGCGGTGGGGTTGTAGACGAGGTCGAGCATGTTCAGCGACAGCTCGCCGCCGGTGATCACCGTGGGGCGCTCGCAGAGCACGTAGCGGCTGTCGAAGCGGTTGGTGCGGCGTAGCTGGGTGGGGGCGTCCTCGGCCGTCTCGGCAGCGCTGTGCACGATCGGGTCATAGACCGAGATGACCTGCCCGGAATACTCGATGGCGCGGGGCACGTAGATCTTGTCGCCCATGGCGTCGCGGATGCCGTTCGAGATCGACGATTTGCCGTTGCCCGGCGGGCCGTACATCAGGATCGAACGGCCCGAGCTGACCGCCGGTCCGAGATGCGAGATCAGCTGCTCGGGAAGCACGAGGTGGCCCATGGCACCCAACAGCTGGTCGCGGGTGATCTGGACGTTGCGGATCGACTGGCGCTTGACCTGCTCGCGGTAGATCTCGAGCGGCACCGGCATGGCGCCGAAATATTCCGACTGCGACAGCGCATCGAGCGCGCGTGCCTTGCCGGAATCGGTCAGCTGGTAGCCCATCTCGTTGCCGGTGGTGCTGGCGCTCAGGGTGCCCATGGCCTCGATCAGGCTCTGAGAGCGGCCGAGGTCGATCAGCTCCTGCGTGATGCCAATTGGCAGGCACAGCGCCTTGGCAAGGGCGGAGACGGTGTTGGTGTTCTTGCGGAACAGGGTCTTCAGCGCGATGTCGCGCATGAAGATCTGAGAAAGGCTCATCTCGTCCAGCCGTTTGGGCGCGGGCGGTGCCAGAACGGCGCTCGATTCCATGTTCATTTGCGGGTGCCCCGTAGGAAGTGTTGCCGAGGAGGAAACGGTAGCTTTGTGGCAACAGCTTGGCCGGGCTTGGGAAATGCAGCGGCGCGTCGTGAAAGGGCGCGCGACTGGCGCGCTGCAGGCTCAGGGGCGCGGTACGGCCACGGTCTCGGCGCCGATCACCGAAGCGATCCGTTCGGCGATGGCGTGACTGCCCTTGGGGGAGGGGTGAATGAGGTCTGGGCCGTGGTACGAGCGATCGCCCTCCGGCACGAGGTCGGAAAGCGAGACATGGGTCACGCCGGGGTCGTGATCGGCGAGCCGGGCGAGGCGGCGCTCGAAGCGGTCGCCGATGTCGCGGCAGCCGTCGATCAATGACCAGCGGCCGGGGCTGCGCAGGTAGCCGGGATAGACGACGCCGGCGCCGCCGGCCCTCAGCGCGGCCACCAGCTCGGGAATCACGCCGGTGCGGCCATCCTCCGAGATCATCCGCTCGAGGCGGGTCTCGCAGAGCGCGCAGGCACACCCGAAGAGCAGGTCGTTGCCGCCTCCGTTCAGCACCACCCAGTCCCACGGGTGGGCGCGGTACTGCGCTGCGATGCGCATCCCTGCGCTGCCGCTGAGGGGAAAGACATAGATCATCCGCGCGCCGGGCACCGAGCGGTCGATGACCTCCTCGCCGAGAAGGTCCTCGAGCCCGTCGCCCACCGACTGGCCGGTGCCGCGATGGGTGGCGAGCATCGAGTCGCCCATCATCAGGATGCGGGCGTCGCTGTCGGGCGAGACGCGCTCGCCGCAGGCGGCCAGGAAGGCAAGGCTGATGAGGCAGAGGAGGCGCAGGCGCATGGCGTCGGATCTCGCTGGGAGCGCCGGCCGACCCGGCGCCCGTTACTTGCCGTAGAGTATGCCGAGCACGAGGTAGATCGCCAGAGTTCCGCCAAGCGCAACGCCCATCGGGAAGCGCTTGCCGCTCGACCAGCTCTTCCAGTCGGGGGCGAGGCGGCGCAGCGGGGTCATCTTGGCGATGCGGTGGGCGAGGAAGGCGGCCAGCGTCACCGCGGCCCCCAGAGCCATCAGGAAGCGCAGGTCGCCGACGTGGGTGAAGGGGGCCGCTGCGGCGATGAACTTGGCGTCACCGGCACCCATGACGCCGCCGGCGTTGAGCGCGATGCCCGCAACCAGCGCCACGCCGAAATGCGCGTAGCGCCAGAGATAGGCGTCGAGCGGCAGCACGAAGACCCCCACCACCGCATAGACCAGTAGCAGCGCCAGGTTGGCCTGGTTGGTGATCCGCATCTCACGCATGTCGGTGAAGCAGACATAGAGACAGATGGGCAGCACGAACGGCGCGAACCAGGTCGCGGCGGCGGCGGAAATCGACAGCATCGGCTCAGTTCGTGACCGTCGGTTCGAGCGCCGCGAGCGCTGTGGCGGCGGCGTCGAAATGCTGTGGGTGGGTCTCGATCGCGTCTTCGAGAAGGCCCTTGCCGATGCGCACGTCGCCGCGCTTGACCGCCGAGAGCCCCATGGTGTGCAGCAGCTCGGCGCGCTCGACCTGGGTCATCTGCAGGACTGGCAGGGTGTAGTTGCCCTGCGCGCCGCGGGCGAGCACGAGGTTGTTCTTGGCGGTGAACATCGCCGGATCGTGGCGCAGAGTCTCGTAGAACAGCTTTTCGGCGCCGGAATAGTCGCCGCGCGACAGCTTGGAATAGCCCCAGTTGTTCAGCACAGAGGCCGGCTTGGTGGTCAGGCCCACCGCGGTCTCGTAGAAGCTGTCGGCCTTGTCCCAGTTCTGGTTGGCGTCGGCGATCATCGCCTCGAGCCGGTAGCGCTTGTAGCTCTCGTGGGTCGGCGGGATCGAGTTCAGCGTCTGCTCGGCGCGCTCCCAGTCGTTGTTGCGGATCAGCGCGTCGGCCAGCGCCACGCGGTCATCGTTGTTGCTGTCGGCATGGTCGACGACCTTGGCCCAGGCGATGCTGGCCTCCTGGTTGCGCTTGGCGCGGACCAGCGAGGCGGCGAGACCGCGCATCAGGTCGATGCGGCCCGGGTCGATGCCGTCGGCGCGCTGGAAATAGGTCACCGCCTCGGACGGGTCCGCGGCCTTGAGCATGACATCGTTGAGGCCGGTCCCGTCGATGGCGTTCACACCGGTGAACTCGCGGTCGACGGCGTCCTTGTCGATGGTCTTGTCACATGCGGAGAGTCCGAACACCCCTGCCGCGCAGAGGGTCGCAAGGATGGGGTGGCGCATTGTTGCGTCCTTTTTGCTGCTCTTGCCTCGTCAGTCGATCGACCGGATGAGGTAGCTGCCGCTGCCCCGGCGGACCAACTTGTAGTCTTCTTGCCTGGGCTCACCATAGCTCGCAGTTTCCATTTTTGCGAGCGCCAAGCGCAGATTGTCGCGGATTGCGTCACTTTCGCCATTGTCGAGCGCGTAGGCCCGGCGGAACACCTCGGAAGCCTCGGCGGTCTCTCCGCGCTCCATCAACACGACGCCAAGGTTGTTCCAGGCCTCGGCCCAGTCCGGCTCCTCCTCGACGGCCTGCCGCAGCAGGGTTTCCGACTGGTTGAGGCGGCCGAGTCCGAGATTGGCGGTGCCGAGCGAGGTCAGCACCTCTCCGGTCAGGCCATGGGTGGCGGCGGCGCGGGTGAAGGCCTCGAGCGCGAGCTCGTACTGCCCCGCCTCCATCAGCCGGTGACCGACGATCAGCCCATCCACCGCCTCGCCCCCCGGATCGAGGGCGGGGGCGTAGATCTGGTCCTCGGGAATGACACGGCCGCCCGAAGAACAGGCGGCCAGCATCAGAAATGTCAGGCAGGCGATCAGGCCTTGGCGCATGGCGACCCCGTTGCGCGGTCTTAGAAGCCGAGGCTCCCGAGCTTGGTGATGTTCACGACCGACGGCCCGACCAGAATGATCAGAAGCGGCGGCACGGTGAGCATCATAGTCGTCAGCGTCATCTTTGTCGGCAGCTTGTTCGCCTTTTCCTCGGCACGCATGACTCTTTTGTCACGCATCTCGCTGGCGTAGATGCGCAGCGCGTCGGCGATCGAGGTGCCGAAGGTCGAAGCCTGGTTCAGCACGGTGACGAACGACGACACATCGGCCACGCCGCAGCGCTCGCCCATGTCGTTGAGCACCGAGGCCTTGTCCTTGCCGGCCTTCATCTCGTGGCTGATGATCTCGAACTCGTCGGCCAGCGCCGCGTAGGAGGCCCGGATCTCCTTGGAGACACGCACGATCGACTGGTCAAGCGACTGGCCGGCCTCGACGCAGACCAGCATCATGTCGAGCGCATCGGGGAAGCCCTCCTCGATCTGCTTCTTGCGCTCCTCGACACGCTTGGTGATCCAGTATTTCGGGGCGAGATAGCCGAGCGCGCCGGGCAGGATGATGTACATCAGCTTCTGCTGCATCGTGCTTTCGGGGCCGTCGATGAACATCAGGTAATAGGTCAGGCCCGCCACCAGCAGGCCGAGCCCCAGCACCATCTGCGCAAGGTAGTAGAGCCGCACCGCGTCGCGGGTGCGGTAGCCCGCCTGCAGCAGCTTCATGCGCACCTCGCCAAGCTCCTCGGCGCTCTTGGGCTCGAGATACTGGGCGTATTTGTTCAGCTTGGCGTTCTTGCGCTTGTCGCGCAGGATCGCCTTGGTCTCGGCATCGACCCGGTCGCGACCGGACTTGGCGAGCTTGTCCATCGGGTCGGGCTTGCCGGCCAGCATCAGCGGGATGGCCGCGACGATCAGCAGGAAGGCGAGGCCGGCGACCACCATAAGCGGGCCCGCCGGACCAAGCATGTCGGTGATCATGGTGTTGAGCGTTTCGATCATTTTGACAGCCCTCTCAGACCTTGATGTTCACGAGCATGCGCATGACCATCAGGTTCAGCGCCAGGAACACCGCGACGATGAAGCAGGCCGGGACGAACCACGGGTGGTCGAGAACCTCGTCGTAGTAATGCGGATCGGTAAGCTGGATCACCAGCAGCACGCCCACCGGGAAGCCCGACAGGAACTTGCCCGACCATTGCGCCTCGGCGGTGATCGCCTTGACCCGGCGGAACAGCCGGAAGCGGGCGCGGATGACCTTGGCGAGGCCCTCTAGGATCTCGGCGAGGTTGCCGCCCGATTGCTGCTGGATCGACACCGCCACGGCGAGGAAGCGCAGATCCTGCATGTCGAGGCGCTCGGCCATGTGCTTGAGGCTCTCGCCGATGTCGCGGCCATAGGTGCTCTCATCGGCGATCACGCCGAACTCGGTGGCGAGCGGGTCCTTGATCTCCTTCGAGACCACCGCGATGGCCGAGCTGAACGGGTGGCCGACGCGCAGCGAGCGCACCATCAGCTCCACCGCGTCGGGAAGCTGCTCCTCGATCAGCGCGAGGCGTTTCTTGGCCTTGCCGTTGACCCACATGAACACGCCGCCCACGCCCATGCCGATGGCGATCATCACCCGCACACCAAGCCCGGCCTCGGTGCCGGCGGTCAGACCGAAGAAGGCAAATGCGCTGACGCCAGCCATCATCAGGATGAGCTGGTTCGGAGTGAAGGCCAGCGCGGCCTTCTGGGCGCGATCCGCAAGCAGCGAATAGAGCGGCAGGCCGCGGCTCTTCATGTGCTGGTCCATCTCCTTGCGGAGCTTGGCGAGCACCTCCTCGCGGTTGCTGTGCTTGTCGAGCATCTCGAGCCGGCGGTTGACCTTGCTGTTGAGGCTGATCGACTTGCCGAAGGCCACGAGGTAGACGCCTTCGACCAGCACGAGTACGCCGACGAAGATCAGGCCATAGATGATCAGTTCTGCCGAAAACATGACTGGTTACTCCGGACGGAAAGGTTCGTAGATCGACGGCGGGACATCGTAGCCCCACATCTTGAAGCGCTCCGAGAAGTGGCTGCGCACGCCGGTCGCGGTAAAGTGGCCGATGATCTTGTTGTCGGGGGTCAGGCCCACGCGCTGGTAGCGGAAGATCTCCTGCATCGAGATCACGTCGCCCTCCATGCCGGTGATCTCGGTGATCGAGGTCATCCGGCGCGAGCCGTCCTGCAGGCGCGAGGCCTGCACGATGAGGTTCACCGCCGAGGAGATCTGGCTGCGCATCGCCTTGAGCGGCATCTCCACACCGGACATCGCGATCATGTTCTCCATCCGCGAGATGCCGTCGCGCGGGTTGTTGGCGTGGATCGTGGTCATCGAGCCGTCATGGCCGGTGTTCATGGCCTGCAGCATGTCGATGACTTCCTCGCCGCGGGTCTCGCCGACGATGATGCGGTCGGGGCGCATCCGCAGCGCGTTCTTGAGACAGTCGCGCGGGGTCACCGCGCCCTTGCCCTCGACGTTGGGCGGGCGGCTTTCCATGCGGCCCACGTGGCTCTGCTGAAGCTGGAGCTCCGCGGTGTCCTCGATGGTCAGAATGCGCTCGCTGTCGTCGATGAAGGAGGACAACGCGTTAAGCGTGGTGGTCTTGCCCGAGCCGGTTCCGCCCGAGACGATGACGTTGAGGCGGGTGGCGACGGCGGCCTGCAGGTAGACCGCCATCTCCTCGGTGAAGGCGCCGAACTGGATCAGGTCGTCGATCGACAGCTTGTCCTTCTTGAACTTCCGGATCGAGACCAGCGAGCCATCCACCGCGATCGGCGGCACCATGGCGTTGAAACGCGAGCCGTCGGCAAGGCGGGCGTCGACATAGGGGTTCGACTCGTCGACCCGGCGACCGACCGCCGAGACGATCTTGTCGATGATCCGCATCAGGTGACGTTCGTCCTTGAAGACGACGTCCGACACCTGCAGCTTGCCGTTGCGCTCGACGAAGATCTGGTGCGGGCCGTTCACGAGGATGTCCGAAACGGTCTCGTCCTGCAGCAGCGACTCGAGCGGGCCGAGGCCCTTGACCTCGTCGTAGAGCTCCTGGTTGAGGGTCTGCCGGTCCTCGCGGTTGAGCACGATGCCCTTGTCCTGCAGGGTCTCGGCGACGATGGCGCTGATTTCCTCGCGAAGCTCCTTTTCGCTGGCCTGGTCGATGGCCGCGAGGTTCAAATTGTCGAGCAGCACCCGGTGCATCTCGAGCTTGATGTCGCCCATGCGTTCCTTGCGCTTCTTCTCGCGGTCCTGCGGAGTGACCTCGGCGGGCTTGGCGCGCGGCTTGCGTGGCGGCGCGGCAGGGGGCGCAGGCGCCTTGGCCCGGGGTTGCTGCGGGGCAGGGGCCTTGGCTGCGGCGGCGGGCGCCTCGGCCACGGCGACGGCGGGCGCCGCGCTTTTGGCCGACGGTTTCTTGTAGCGTGAGAACATCCTTCAGACCCCTTCTCAGGCTGCTTCGGCGTCGGATTGACCGATGCTGTGCAGCTCGACCGCCAGCTTCGCGATTTCCTTGCGCAACGGGTTCTTCTGGGCGTGCTGCGCCAGCGGCAGCCCGTGATCGTTGGCCTGGCCGACAAGGCGGCCGCCATCGGAAAGCTGCACGTCGATGCGGATGCCGAGGCTCTCGGCCATGCGCCGCACCCGGCTCTTGCCCTGCAGGTCGGTGAATTTCGGCGCCCGGTTGAGCGTGAAGCGCAGCTTGTCGAAGGGCAGCTCCTCGGCCTGCATGGCGCGCTTCAGGCGCAGCGTGTTCTGGGCCGAACGCATGTCGAGCTCGAGCAGGGCGAAATAGACCTGCGCCTCGGTCAGCACGGTGTCGGTCCACTGCACCAGCGTGGTCGGCATGTCGACCACGACGTAATCGAAATGCTCGCGCGCCACGTCGAGAACCTGCTTCACATCTTCGGGGCCGATCAGGTCGAGCGGGACGAGGTCGGCGGGCGAGGTCAGGACCTGGAGCTTGTCCTCGAAGCTCACCAGCGCCTGAGCGAAGCTCTCGCCATCCATCGATTCCACGTCGCCCAGCATCTCGAGCACCGCCTCGCGGCGGGGCAGGTCGAGATAGGTGGCGACCGAGCCGAACTGCAGGCTGAAATCGAGCAGGCAGACGCGTGGGGCGCGCCCCTTGCTGATATTGGCAAGCTCCCAGGCGAGATTGACCGCGAAATTGGTGGTACCGCAGCCGCCGCACATGCCTTGCACGGCAATCAGTACCCCGTCGCCATCGCCCGACAGCTTGACCGCCGGTTCGGCGGCGTCGGCCACCACCGAGGCGCGGCGCATCCGGTCGACCGCGGCGGCCAGCTCGCCCTCAGGCAGCGGGTAGGGGACGAACTCGTCCGCGCCCCGGCGCAGCAGCTGGTGCAGCGCCGCCGGGGTGACGTCTTCGGCGATCAGAACCACCTTGATGTCACGCGCCTTCGCGGCGCCGATGACCTCCGAGATCAGGCCGAGATCCTCCTCGTCCTCCTCGTCGATCGCCATGGCGACGAATTCGAGATCCTGCGAGTCCGGCTGTCCGAGAAAGGCCAGCGCCTCGCCGAAGCCGAGATCGCCCCAGCCTTCGCCGAGCAGCGCTTCCATATCCTCGATGAGCAGATCGAAATTTTGCACGTTCCGGCTGATCGTGCAGGCGACGATCGGGCTCGGGTCACTTTGTACAGCGGTCATACTCGTCATTTGCCTGTCATCCTTTGCCTTCTTGGAGACACCCGGCGAGGCAGGGAAGACAGCGCACACACCTGTTCCCGTCGCCGGGATGCGGCTCCGACTCGGTCGGCGCAGCTGTCCCGTTGACGGTAAATTCACTCAGAATGTGGGCGACATTTGGGCCGAAAAACCGAAATTGTACGGTAATGCTGGACGATCAGTCGTCGTTCGGGACGATTAGCTGTCGGTCGAGAGCTCGGCGCCGGTGATGCCGGTCAGGCCGCTGGCCGGCTCGGCACTGCGGATGTACTCGCGGTAGATCACCTCGGCATACTTGCCGTCGAGCACCGTCGGATGCGAGCCGACGAAGCCCGAAACCTCGGTCACCGTGCGCCGGTTGCGGCGCTCGCGTTCGCTGGTGACGATCAGAGGCTGGGTCTCGCCGTAGGAGACCACCGCCTCGAGACGCTCGCGAGAGATGCCCTGCGCGGCAAGGTAGGAGACCACCGCCTGTGCGCGGGCCATGCCGAGGCGCTTGTTGTAGGCGGGCGAGCCGACGAGATCGGTATGGCCGTAGACGCGGAAGCGCACTTCGGGGAACTGGCGGATCCAGTTGGCCTGCTCGCGCAGGGTGGCGCGGGCGCCATTGTCGAGCTGGGCGCTGTTGAAGGCGAAGGTGACCATGGTCGGCACCTCCTCTGCGAAGCGCTCGCCAAGGTCGATCACGTAGCGGCGATCGCCGTTCTGGATCTGGGTGTTGTTCATCGTGGCGTTGCCGAAGCTGCCATTGTCGACCACGCGGCCGGCTTCCTGGCCCCACTGGCTCGAGGCGCCGCAGGCGGCGAGGAGGGAGAGTCCGAGGCCCGCGAGGCCGATCCTGATCATCTTGCTGCGCCCGGTCATCTCACCAGTCCTCATCTCAGTCCATCACATAGCCGTAGGAGCCGGTGAAATCCTGCTTCGCGACTTCTGCCGCGCCGCCGGATTGCGGCCGCCGGGTGTCGGAGGCGGTCCGGCCGTAGAGGAACAGGTCCTTCTCGGTGGGGGGGCGCACACGGTCGGTCGGCAGGGCCAGCACCTCGCCCCGGGTCGGGGTGACGAGATGCGGGGTGACGATGATCACCAGCTCGGACTGCTCGCGCTCGTATTCGGCGCTACGGAACAGGGCCCCGAGAACCGGAATGTCGCCGAGCCACGGCACCTGGCCGTTGAGGTCCCGGAAATCGTCCTGCAGCAGGCCGGCGATGGCAAAGCTTTCGCCGTCGCGCATCTCGACCGTGGTCGAGGTCTCGCGGCGCCGAAAGGCATCGATGGTGATCTCGCCGGTGGTGATGCCGTTCGACGAGTCGATGGACGAGACCGCCGCCTCGAGCTCGAGGTTGATCAGGTCGCCATCGACGACGCGCGGCACGAAGTTCAGCTCGACGCCGAAGGGCTTGTAGCTGACGATCGTGGTGCCATCGTCCTGCGACACCGGAACCGGATATTCGCCGCCGGCGAGGAAGCGTGCTTCCTGTCCCGACAGGGCGGTCAGGTTCGGCTCGGCGAGGGTGCGCGAGATGCCCTTCGATTCAAGCGCCTCCAGAAGGATGCCCACCTGGAGCGCGCCACTGTTGAAGCCCAGGAGAAAGGCCCCTTCGGTGTCGTCGCTTACGTTGATGCTGGTGTTGTCCGACTGGCCGAGCAGGGTGCCGGTCTCGCTCGCGAGCGTGGTTTCATCGTTGCCGAACAAGGTGCCGGTCACCGACAGCGACGAGCGCAGGTTCTTGGCGACCGAGCGCTGCATCTCGGCGAAGCGCACCTTCAGCATCACCTGCTGCACGCCGCCCACGGTCATCAGGTTCGAGACCCGCTCGGGGGCATAGCGCTCGGCAAGATCGAGCGCGCGCTGCAGCTTCTGGGCGCTCGAGATCGTACCCGATAGCACGATGCCGTCATTGGCGGTGCGCACCTCGATGGGCTCGTTGGGAAGGATCTGGCGCAGGCGTTCTTTGAACTCGGTGACGTCCGCGGCGACGCGCACGTCGACATTGGTGATCAGCCGGCCGTTGGCGTCGAGAATGGTCAGCGTGGTGGTGCCGGGGGTCTTGCCTAGCACATAGATCGTGCGGTCGGACAGCGAGGAAATGTCGGCGATGGCGGGGTTCGCGATGGAGAGTTCGGCGAAGGGCCGGTCGCTTTCGACCACCACGGCGCGATTCATCGGAACGCTGAGCACGCTTTCGGTGCCGGTCCGCACAACGCGCAGACTGTCGGCCCAGCTTGAGTGGGCGACCGGACTCGCGGCCAGGGTCAGCCCGAGCAGGGCCGCCTTGAGGGTCTTCTCGAATGTCATGTGACCTGCCTTTCGATCACGCCTCGGTTGCGGGTCTTTTCTGCCCACTTTGCAGGCGACTGTGCGACAGTTTGGGTTTCTTTGCAAGAATCAATGGTTTCAGGCGCGTCGCTGATGTGGGGTGCGGGCAACAGCGCCTTGTCTTTGGGCGTGGAACGCAAGCGGGGGCGCCCTCTGGCGCCCCCGGTTCAAGCGTTTGAAAAGGCTCAGTTCGTGCAGGGGATCGGGATCTCGACAACTTCCGATCCGCGGCGCACCCGGGTGGTGCAGACCTTAATGGATTTCTTCTCGACCTGCTGCTCGCGCTTGGTAAGCCCGAGAAGGGCGCGCTGGTCGACCTCGATCGCGTCGGCGACGGTCTCGTCGTTCGCGGCCATCAGCGACAGCGACAGCCGACCGGTGCTTTGCGCCTGTGCAAGGCCGGCAACCTGTTGCGGCGTGATGGCGACGGTGACGGTGCGTGCGATGGTCGTCGGGTTCGCGGTTTCCGATTCCGCGGTCTGGTCGACGGCGATCAGACGGATCCCGGTCTCGATCAGCTTGGTCACATCGCCCTGCGGCAGGTTGGGGTCGTTGCCCGGCACGCGGCCGGTCCAGTAGACGTCGACCCGGTCGCCCGGGCGCAGGAAGCCGGAGACGCCGGTCGCCACGTCGACCTTGATGGCAAAGGCGCGCTCGCCGCGCTCAAGCCGCGAGGTCAGGCCGGCATCGCCGCCCGGTTCGCTGACGCGCCCGTCGAGGACGGCGTCGAACTTGTCCATCGCGTTGACCACGACGCGCGGGGCGTCGCCCTCCACGAAGAGCGGCCGCTTCTCGGTGAAGATGCCCTCGGGCATGATCTCCATCGGCCAGGGGGCCAGCTTGACCGCGTCGGGGGTCAGGATCTCGCCGCGGGCGATGGGCCGGGTCATGACATAGATGCGTCCGGTCGGAACCGCTTCGACAGCCTTCTGGCGCTCTTCCTGAAGCGCGTTCTGATACGCGCCGAACTGCTTCTGGGCGAGGTGCACGGCAAAGCCTGCAAGGGCAAGGCCTGCCAGCAGTACAAGTCCGAATACCAGTCGCATACGTGTTACCTCTCGGGTTGTCGCCTGTGCTCGGTCCGCTTGTGGACCGGGGCGATCTCTGATCCTGCTCCCGACCGATACCGGGGGAATGTGGCCAATTCTTGCCGTCCTCGCAGCGCTTTGCGGGCGTTGACGGGGAGGTGGTCAAGGAAGGGCGCAAAAAAGACGAAAGCCGCTTCGGGGCGAAGCGGCTGGGATGCTGGGGCTGTCCGCGCGGGATCAGTCCGGAAAGAGCCGCGTCTGTTCCTGGGCGACGGCATTGCCCGCCGCGGCTTCGAGGTTCGCGCTGTTGTCGCGGATCTGGTAGAACGAGATCGCCGCCATCGCCACGACGGACGCGGTGATCACGACCCAGTCGACGGTGATTGCGCCGGTTTCGTCGCTCAGAAAACCCTTGAGCTGTTGGATCATCTGGACCCCTCCGCAGGGAAAAACTCGTCAAAGCAGGAATTTGGGGTGGATCCGCCCACCGGCCGTCAGACCGACCGGTGGGCGAGAAATCCGGATCTTCCGACGTGATTAGAACAGGTTGCCCTGCTCGGACGCGATCGCGTTGCCCGCGGCGCTGATCATGTTGTCGGAGTTGTCCTTGATGGTGGTGTAGGCGCCGATCGCCATTGCAACCACGGCCGCGGTCAGAACGACCCAGTCAACCGTCACGGCACCGTCTTCGTCTGCGCGGAAGTTTTTGATGAAGTTCAGCATGTCTCTCTCCAAAGTATAATGTACTGGTCTCAGGTTACTTACTCACCGCGCCGGTGCCTCGGGGTTTCTCTCACGGCCCCGTCCGTTGCGGTATGAGGGTATATAGCCCCCGGAATCGGGCACGAATTTGGCGCAATTGGTTTGTTTTCAGGAGGGAGATGGAAACAATCTGGCAAGTTCATCTTAATGAAATCAAAAGGAAATACGTGGTCGGCGATTTCCCGTTTTGCGGGAGCCGCGGGGCAGGCCGGCGAAAAAGGCACGGCCCGGCGCCGAATCCCGGCGCCCGTCTTGGTCGGTGGGCCGCGGCATGAGACACTGCCACAAAAGAGCAGAGACCAGAGGCAGGTCCGACAATGTTTCGCATGATGACAGCCACCGTTCTCGTGGCCCTGATGAGCGCAGGTGCGGTTCCGGCAGAGCAGCCGGCGCCGTTTCCGGAATTCTCCGCCAAGCGGGTCACGCCGCCGAAGGCCGGCGCCAAGCGCCGCATCACCGTTCAAATCGCGCCCGCCCCGATGAAGCCCAAGCCGCTGCCGGCCCCGGAGGCGGCCGTGGCGGCGCCGTCGGGGCGCGCCGGCGGGTCGGGCTCCTATGGCTGGTTCTGGGATGCGGTCTCGCCGGCACTGGCCGATAGTGGCCCGGGGCGGCTCGAACCCACGCTGGTCAAGCTGTCGACCCCGCCGCAGGGATACGGCGTGGCCGCGCCGCGCCTTCAGGATCTGCAGAGCATGGCGTCGTCCTGGGGTGTCGAGCTTCTCAAGGCGACCGTGGGCACCCGTGTGTCGCCGGCACTGGCGCTGGCGGTGATGGCGGTCGAATCCTCCGGTCGGGCGGATGCGGTGAGCGGGGCCGGCGCGCAGGGGCTGATGCAGCTCATGCCGGCGACCGCAGCGCGCTTCGGGGTCGCGGATTCCCTCAACCCGGCGCAGAACATACAGGGCGGCGTGGCCTTCCTCGATTTCCTGATGGAGACCTTCGACGGCGACCCGATCATGGTGCTGGCGGGCTACAATGCCGGCGAGAACTCGATCCCGAGGCACGAGGGGGTGCCTCCCTATGCCGAGACCCGTGACTACGTGCCCAAGGTGCTGGCAGCGTTCAGCGTGGCGCGCGGTCTGTGCCTGACGCCCCCCGAACTGCTCTCGGATGGCTGCGTCTTCCGGGTCTCTGCCAACTGACGCGGCACAAGATTTTTCGTACGAAAAATCTTTGGCGGCCCCCAGCTTTCCAAAGCGGTCTTCAGCCCCGCAGCACGGCGCCGGGGTTCATGATGCCGTTGGGGTCGAGCGCCGCCTTGATCGCCCGCATCGCGGCGAGTTTCGCGGGATCGCCGTAGCGCTCCAGATCGTCGACCTTGAGCCGCCCGATGCCGTGCTCGGCGCTGACCGAGCCGCCCATCTTATGCACCAGATCATGCACCGTCCGCTTGATCTCCTCGCGCTGATGGACGTGCTGTTCCTTGCTGCGCCCGGGCAGGGGGAAGACGTTGTAATGCAGGTTGCCGTCGCCGAGATGTCCGAAGCAGTTGATCCGGAAGGCGCCCACCTCGGCCAGCCGCGGCGCGCCGCGCTCGATGAACTCCGGCACCAGCCCCAATGGCAGCGAGATGTCATGCGACGAGATCGCGCCGATCGCCTTGTTGCCCTCGGGGATGCGCTCCCGGATGGCCCAGAACTCGGCGCGCTGCTGCTCGGACTGGGCCACCAGCCCGTCGCTGACCAGCCCGGCCTCCAGCGCGGTGCCGAAGAGCGTCTCGAGCGCGGCCTCGGGGTCGAGCCCGCGCGACAGGCCAAGCTCCACCAGCACGCACCAGTCCGGCGGCTGGGGCCAGGGCTGGCGCACGTCGGGCAGTTTCTCGGTCAGGAAGTCCAGCCCCTGCCGCGAGATCAGTTCGAAGGCGCTGATGCCCTCGCCAAGCTGGTCGCGGGCGATGGCCAGCAGGTCGAGCGCCGCGGCGGGGCTCTCGACGGTGAAGAGCGCGGTGCCGGTGGCGGCGGGCACCGGCGAGAGCTTGAGGGCAGCAGCGGTGATCAGCCCCAAGGTGCCCTCGGCGCCCATCAGCAGGTGACGCAGGTCGTAGCCGGTGTTGTCCTTGCGCAGCCGCTTGAGCCCGTGCCAGATCGTGCCGTCGGGCAGCACTGCCTCGAGCCCCAGCACCTGCTCGCGGGCATTGCCGTAGCGCAGCACGTTCACCCCGCCGGCGTTGGTCGAGAGCAGGCCCCCGATGCGCGCGGTGCCCTCCGAGGCCAGCGACAGGGCGAAAAGCCGGTTCTCCGCCAGCGCCGCCGCCTGAACGTCGGCCAGCACCGCGCCGGCCTCGGCGATCAGCACGTTCTCCCGAGGGTAAAGCGCCCGCACGGCAGCCATGCGCTCCATCGAGACGAGCAGCGGCGCGGGACCGTCCTGCGCCACCTGGCCACCCACCAGCCCGGTGCCGCCGCCATAGGGCACCACGCCCACGCGCGCCTCGTTGCAGGCGCGCACGATGGTGGCCGCCTCCTCGGCGCTTCGGGGCAGGGCCACCCATTGCGAGCTGCCTTGCCAGCGGCCGCGCGGCTCCTCGAGATAGCGCGGCTCGGCGCGGCGCAGGGTGTTTTCGGGCAGGCGGGCTGCGAGGGTCTCGGCGAAGGTATCGTCGGCGGGCATGAGCGGCATGGAAGGTCCTTTCGGCGCCGACTGTGCCGATTTTCCGCGCGAAGCCAAGGGGCGGACCGGTCGGGCGCCGGGCAAATCTTTCGCAGAAAGATTTGGGCCCATGGTCAGGGGCGCGCCGCTACTCCCGCAAAGGCATCGGTTGCAGCACGACGACGGTCGGGCGTGAGGGCAGGTCGCGCAGGCTCACGACCATCTCCGGGCCCGCGCGGCGGTCGATCAGGAAGCGGTCCGAGACCCCCTCGATGAAGGCATTGAGCGAATAGCCCGAGAACCAGTGCATCGGGATGATGATCGAGCTCTTTACCCGGTCGACCACGTCGATCATCGTGTCGAGCGCCATGGTGTAGCCGCCATCCACCGGCACCATCAGCACGTCGAGCCGCCCGAGGGCCGCATATTGCGCATCGTTGGGCTCGTGATGCAGGTGGCCGAGATGACCGATGCAGAGACCCTCGACCTCGAAGACGAAGATCGAGTTGCCGCGCTCCTCGGTGCCGCCCATGGCTGAGCGGATGTCGGTCGAGACGTTGCGCACCAGCATCTCGCCAAGGTCGAGGTGATGCTCGATGCCCTCGCCGAACGGGCCCCAGCCGGGCAGCACATGCGGGATCGCGGGGTCGGGGGTCGACGTCCAGTGCGAGGAATGCGCGTGGTTCATCGTGACGATGTCGGGCACCAGATCGGTGTTGCCGATGAAGCCGGTGTAATCGGTGACCGCCTCGAGCCCGCCGCGGGTCTGGATCAGGAAGCTGGCATGTGACAAGTAGCGGATGCGCACCGAGTATTCCGGTACAGGGTCGGTCCAGGCCGCCTTGTGAAGGTATTGCAGCCCCGGCGCGGCGTCGGCAATGGCGATGCAATGCGAGGGCTGGCGGGCCTGCTGGGCCTGCAGGGCCGGGGCGGTGGCGAAAAGGGCAAGTCCGAGGGCGAGCGCATGGCGCAGCATGGGCGGGTCTCCTTGATGCGTGAGACCAGCCTAGCAGGGAACGCCGCCCTGCCATCTGACATTTCCGTTGGGTCAGCCTGCACCCGCAGTCTGACGCAGGACCGCCCAAAGCGCGGGCAGGACGGGCGCGGTCAGCCCACCTGCGTCTTGCCGCGCCGGTCGCCGCGCAGCGCGGCGTAGAGCACGTGGGTGCGCCAGCGCCCGTTGATCTGAAGGTAACTCTGCGCCACGCCCTCGTACTTGAAGCCCGAGCGCTCCAGAAGCCCGCGCGAGGCGACGTTCTCGGGCAGGCAGGCCGCCTCGATGCGGCTCAGGTCGAGCCGCTCGAACGCGTGGTGCACCAGCGCCGCGATGGTCTCGCGCATGTAGCCATGGCGGGCGAAGGGCTGACCGGTCCAGTAGCCCAACACCCCCGATTGCGCCGGCCCGCGGCGGATGTTGTCGAGGGTGATGGCGCCCAGCAGCTGCTCGTCCTCGCGGCGAAACAGGAACAATGGCACCGCGGTGCCGGCGGCGATCGAGCGGTTGGCCCAGTAGACCCGGTTGGTGAAGGCGCGCCGCGTGAGGTGATCCTGCGCCCAGGACGGCTCCCAGGGCGTCAGATAGGCCTGGCTCTCGACGCGCAGCGAGACCCAGGCGTTGAAGTCGCCGTGCTGCGGCGGTCGCAGCACCAGACGCTCGGTGTCGAGCCGGAACCTGCGCCGCCGCCCGAGCATCAGGCGGCTCGACGTGCCTGCAGCGCGGCAAGGTCGGGCGCCTTGCCGACCGGGCCGTAGAGCGCCAGCGCCGCCGGCGCAGAGGCTGCCATCTGCTCGGCGAAGAGCCGCACGTCGCCCGTGGTGACGTTGTCGATCTTGGCGACCGTGTCCTCGATCGGCGGCACCTTGCCCCAGATCTGCACCATGCGCGCCATGCGCTCGGCCCGCGACGACGAGCTTTCCAGCCCCATGAGAAGCCCGGCCTTCATCTGGGCGCGGGCGCGGGCGATCTCTTCCGGGGACATGTCCTCGGCGGCGCGCTTCATCTCGTCGATGGTGAGATGGGCGAGATCGGGAAGCTCGTCGCCGCTGGTGCCGGCGTAGACCGTCATCAGCCCGGTATCCTCGTAGGCGCCGCTCTGGGCAAAGATCGTGTAGCACAGGCCACGCTTCTCGCGGATCTCCTGGAACAGCCGCGAGGACATGCCGCCGCCAAGCGCGATGGAATAGATCTGCGAGGTGTAGAAACCGGGATCACGATAGCCGGGACCCTCGAAGGCGAGCGCGAAATGCGCCTGCTCGAGCTGCTTCTCGCGGCGGATCTCGCCACCGGTGAAGCGCGCGGTCTCGGGGCCTGCGGCCTTGCGCGAGCCCATGTCGCCGAACAGCGCCTCGGCCTGGCTGACCAGCGCCTCGTGATCGACCGAACCCGCGGCCGAGATGATCAGCTGCTCGGGACCGTAATGCTCGTCGACGAAGGTCTCGAGATCGCCCTTGCCGAAGCCGCGCACGTTGGCCTCCTCGCCGAGGATGGTGCGGCCCAGCGGCTGCTTCTGGTAGGCGCGCTCCTGCAGCCAGTCGAAGATCACGTCGTCGGGCGTGTCGAGCGCCTGGCCGATCTCCTGCAGGATGACATGGCGCTCGGTCTCGATCTCGCGCTCGTCGAAGACCGGGTTGCGCAGGATGTCGGCGATCACGTCGAGCGCCAGCTTGGTGTCGTTCTCGAGCACGCGGGCATAGTAGGCCGTGACCTCGCGCGAGGTGTAGGCGTTGATATAGCCGCCCACATCCTCGATCGCCTCGGCGATCTGCAGCGCCGAGCGGGTCTTGGTGCCCTTGAAGGCCATGTGCTCGAGGAAATGCGCCACGCCGTTCTGCTCGATGCGCTCGTTGCGGCCACCGGCGGTGACCCAGACGCCGATCGAGGCGGATTGCAGCCCGTCCATGCGTTCGCTGACGATGCGCAGGCCGTTCTTCAGGGTGGTCAGTTCGACAGTCACTTGTTGATACGCTCCCGGATCAGGGTTTCGAGGGCGGAAAGATCGTTTTCCACGCGGGTGACGCGCTCGGGCCGGTCGAAGAGATCGGCCATCCGCTCGGGCAGGGGCGGACGAAGGCCGCTGGCCTGCTCGACGGCGTCGGGGAATTTCGCCGGGTGGGCGGTGGCCAGCGTGACCATCGGCGTCGCCGGGTCGCGGTGCTCGTCGGCCACCTTCACGCCGATGGCGGAGTGCGGGCAGAGCAGCTCGCCCATGCTGTCATGCGCCTTCCGGATCGTCGCCAGCGTCTCGTCCTCGGAGGCGCGGCCGCTTTCGAAATGCTCGCGCAGGCCCTGCAGCGCGCCCTGGCTGACATGGAAGCCGCCGCCGGATTTCAGCTCGTCCATCAGCTGCGCCACGGCGCTGCCATCGCGGCCATAGGCATCGAACAGCGCGCGCTCGAAGTTCGAGCTGACCTGGATGTCCATCGAGGGCGAGATCGACGGGAAGACTTCGGAGGTCTTGTAGTCGCCCGAGGACAGGCAGCGGTGCAGGATGTCGTTCTGGTTGGTCGCGACCACCAGCCGGTCGATCGGCAGGCCCATGCGCTTGGCGATGTAGCCGGCGAAAATGTCGCCGAAATTGCCGGTGGGGACGGTGAAGCTCACCTTGCGGTCGGGCGCGCCGAGCGAGACGGCGGCGGAGAAGTAGTAGACCACCTGCGCCAGCACCCGTGCCCAGTTGATCGAGTTCACGCCCGCCAGCCGCACCTCGTCGCGGAAGGCGAAATCGTTGAACATGTCCTTGAGCTTGGCCTGGCAGTCGTCGAAGTGCCCGTCGAGCGCAAGGGCGTGCACATTGGCCTCGGTCGGCGTGGTCATCTGGCGGCGCTGGACCTCGGAGACGCGGCCATGCGGGAACAGGATGAACACGTCGACCGCGTCGAGCCCCTTGAAGGCCTCGATGGCGGCCGAACCGGTGTCGCCCGAGGTGGCGCCCACGATGGTGACGCGCTCGCCGCGGCGGGTCAGCGCCTCCTCGAAGAGCTGCCCGATGAGCTGCATCGCGAAGTCCTTGAAGGCCAGCGTCGGCCCGTGGAACAGCTCGAGCAGGAAATGCCCCGGCGCCAACTGCACCATCGGCGCACGGGCGTTGTGGCCGAAGCCCGCGTAGGCCTTGGAGATCAGGTCGCCGAAGGTCTCGTCGGTGAAGCCGTCGCCGACGAAGGGCCGCATGACGCGGAAGGCGGTCTCCTCGTAGCTCAGACCATGCAACGCGCGGATGTCATCCGGAGACATGGTCGGGATGGTCTCGGGCACGTAGAGCCCGCCATCGCGGGCGAGGCCCGACAGCATGGCTTCTTCGAAACTCAGGGCGGGCGCCTGTCCGCGGGTCGAGATGTAGCGCATCAGGTCTCTCCGGTCTTTCTCAGCCGCACGATGTAATAGGCGGTCATGAACAGCCACACCACGGCGAGCGAGAACCATGTCAGGGCATATTGCAGGTGATCGTTGGGAATGCCGCTGGTGTCCACCGGCAGCGGCTCGATTTGCGGGTCGCCGGGCGAAATCTCCCGGGCGATGACGAGAAGCGGCTCGGTCTGCAACGCTTCGGCCATCTGACCGATGTCGCGGGCGAACCAGATATTGCCGGCGACATCGTTCTCGGGGGTCGAGGAATTGCGGTCGTCGGGCCAGTGCAGGTTGCCCCGCACCTCGGCCGGGCCCGTGGTGCGCGTGGCATCCTTGTTGTCGTCGGTGGTGAAGCCGCGGTCGAGCAGGATCAGCCGGCCTTCGTCGGTGCGGTAGGGCGAGACGATGCGATAGCCGGCGCCGATCATCTTGCGGCTGACCAGCACGCGGGCCTCTCCCGGCAGGATCTCGCCGCTCAGCGACACCGGCTGGTAGCGCTGCTCGGTGGGCGAGACCATCACCGGCAGCGGCTCGGGATCGGCGGCGATGCGAGCCTCGATATCGGCCAGAACACCCAGTTTCCAGTCCAGCCGCTGCAACTGCCACAGGCCGAGACCGACAAGAATGCCGGCACCGATCAGGCCGAAGAGCAGGGGGGCGAGGTAGCGGGTCACGCGGGCTCCGAAGCGGATTGCAGTGTCGCCTGCTTTATCGTGCCGGGGCAGGGGGGTGCAAGCCGGGATGCCGGGGGCGCTTGCAGCGGTGCTCGGCCTGTGCCGCCGCGGTCTCTCGGGAGTGTGAGGTCGTTGCCCGAGTTTCGCCTGAATCGCCCGCTAGGTCGGCGCGATGAGACAGATATTTTTCAGCTTTATCATAGTTCTGGCCGGGGCTTCGGCGATGGCCGAACCTTCGGGCCGGGTGCATGTGGTCGACGGCGATACGCTCGACGTGGGCGGCACGCGGGTGCGGCTGCACGGCATCGACGCGCCCGAGGTCAAGCAGATGTGTGGCGGTGAGGGCGCGCCGATGTGGTCCTGCGGGGCCTGGGTGTCGCAGGAGGTGAGGACGCGCTACGAGGGCCGGCAGGCCCGCTGCGAGACCCTCGACACCGACCGCTACGGCCGTGCGGTGGCGCGCTGCGAGATCGGCGGTCGCGACATCGGGCGCGAGATGGTGCGTGACGGGCTGGCCTTCGCCTACCGCCGCTATTCGATGGCCTACGATCTCGACGAGAAGCGTGCTGCCGTGCGCGAGATGGGGCTGCACAGCACCGGCGTGCAGGCGCCGGCGGCGTTCCGGGCCGATGCCCGCAAGGGCCGAGAGGTGGCCAACAGCGCCGGCGCGCCGCAGGGCTGCGCGATCAAGGGCAACATCTCGCGCAAGGGCGAACGGATCTACCACGTGCCGGGACAGGAGCATTATGGCGCCACGCGGATCAGCACCGGCAAGGGCGAGCGCTGGTTCTGCTCCGAGGCCGAGGCCCGCGCCGCCGGCTGGCGCCGCGCCAAGCGCTAGGGCGACGGACGCGGGAAAATCCGGGCGGTTTGATCCGGGTCAAGGCCGGTGCGTCCGCCGCCATGTCAGCCTGTCCTCCCGCGCCGGTCCCACCACGGTCCCGGGCGGGCCGACGACCCGAAGAAGGAGGAGACAGAGCATGTCCCACGTCCCGCACGACCTCGCCCGCGACTTTCCCGACTATGCCGAGCGGATCTCGGAGCTGAAAGCCTCCGACAAGCGCTTTGCGCATCTGGCGGAGCGCTACCACGACATCAATCGCGAGGTGCACCGGGTCGAGACCTCTCTGCAGCCGATGGACACCCTGGCAGAGAACGACCTGCGCAAGCAGCGCGCGCTACTCAAGGATGAGCTCTATGCGCTGCTGACCCGAGAGACCGCCTGAGCGGTCACTCGAGCAGCGTTTCCACCTGCGAGGTGATCGCCGCCGACATGGGGCGCGTGGTCGCGCCCCAGCCCTCGACGAAACTGCCGTCGGGGGCAATCAGCGCCTTGTTGAAATTCCAGGACGGTGAAAACCCCTGATCCGCCAACCAGCGGTAGAACGGATGCGCCTGCGAGCCTGTCACGTGAGTGATGGTGGTCATCGGCAGGTCGAGGTCGAAATTCAGCTCGCAGAAATCCTTGACCTCGGCCTCGCTGCCGAGTTCCTGCCGAAAGTCGTTCGACGGCACCGCGAGCACGACCAGACCGCGGTCGCGGTAGGTGTCGTAGAGCTCTTGCAGGCCATCGTATTGCGGGGTGAAGCCGCAGCGCGATGCGGTGTTGACCACCAGCACCGGCTGTCCGCGATAGCTCTCGAGGTTGAGATCGCCGCCATCTATGCTGCCAAAGCTGAAGGCCTGCGCGGCCAGCGCGGGCAGGGCGAGGATGAGGGCGGTGAGGGTGGCGAGAACGCGGAACATGCGGGCACTCCTTTGAGCAGGGAAGATAGAGCGGTGCCGACAAAGTCAACGGGTCTGGTCAGAGGCCCCGGACGGGCCTATCTTTTTTGTCGAAAGAGGAGAGTGCCATGGCCGGAGGCTGGAGCCGCGACGGGGCGGTGAGCGAACAGATCGAGGCGTCGATCTCGGAAGAGCTGGAGCGCATGCGGGCGCGGCGCGCGCCGGTGGGCGAGAGCCTGAGCGAATGTGCCGAGTGCGGCGAGGAGATTCCCGAGAAGCGCCGGCTGGCGCTGCCGGGGGTGAAGCTTTGCATCGATTGCCAGCAGGAGCGCGACGGCGCTCAGCGGGCGCGCGGCGGCATCAACCGGCGCGGCTCGAAGGATTCCCAGCTCAAGTGATCTCGCGGTGGGCGTAACCTGAAGGAGCGGGCGCTGGGCGCCCGCGCAGGTCGTCTCGCCCCCGGCCCTGTGGGCCGCGGGCTCGGATTGGCACGGGTGGCTGTGTTTTGGTGACCATGTCGGTGTGGCGCGCATGGGGCTGCCCGGTTGTCTGCCGAGAGGCGTCTGAGGGGCAGGTCTGCCCTCAGAGCGCCATCGCAACCATGAGGCGAGTCGCCGTCGCCTCAAGGACGCCTACGGCGCCGCGCAGGCGCGGTGGCCTGCGGCCATCCTTGACCCGCCGGAGACTCACCGGGGGTCATGATCGGAGTCGGTTTGGGGCGGCGGATCTGTATCCGTTGGCTGACGTTGATCGGTGTCGGTGGGCGTGTCCAGCCCGGCGCGGCGCAGACCGGCGCGGTAGAGCGGAACCAGGTCGAGCATCGCCACCGCGAAGCCCAGCGGGATCATCCAGAAGCCCAGGATCGGCAGGAAGCCGAGGATGCCGCCGATGATCAGCAGCAGCCCCAACACCAGCCGTAGTCCGGGTGGCACGCGGCGCCGGACATGCACCTGGAAGCGGCGTGTCCGGCCCTTGAGCGAGCGTCTCTGGCGTCGGGGCTGCGGTGTTTGCATCGGCGGCCGTGCGGGCGTTCAGCCCTCCATCGCCTCCAGCTCGTCGATGAACCCCTCGATCATCGACAGGCCCTTGTCCCAGAACCTGGGATCGGACGCGTCGAGGCCGAAGGGCGCCAGCAGCGCCTTGTGGTGCTTCGAGCCGCCCGCCTTGAGCATGTCGAAATACTTGTCTTCGAAGCCCGCGGGATCCTCCTGGTAGACTGCGTAGAGCGCGTTCACCAGCCCGTCGCCGAAGGCATAGGCGTAGACGTAGAAGGGCGAATGCACGAAGTGGGGGATATAGGCCCAGAAGCTCTCGTAGCCTTCCATGAACTCGAAGCACGGCCCGAGGCTCTCGGCCTGCACCGACATCCACAGCGCGTTGATGTCGTCCGGTGTCAGCTCGCCGCCGCGGCGTGCTTCGTGCAGCTTGCACTCGAAATCGTAAAACGCGATCTGCCGCACCACGGTGTTGATCATGTCCTCGACCTTGCCGGCAAGCAGCACCTTGCGCTCTTTCGGGTCGGTGGCCTTGTCGAGCATGGCGCGGAAGGTCAGCATCTCGCCGAAGACCGAGGCGGTCTCGGCCAGCGTGAGCGGCGTCGAGGCCAGCATCTCGCCCTGGCCCGCGGCCAGCACCTGGTGCACGCCGTGGCCGAGCTCGTGCGCCAGGGTCATCACGTCGCGCGGTTTGCCGAGGTAATTCAGCATCACGTAGGGGTGCACATCCGTCACCGTGGGGTGGGCGAAGGCGCCCGGCGCCTTGCCGGGCTTCACGCCGGCATCGATCCAACCCTTGTCGAAGAACGGCGCGGCGATCTCGGCCATGCGCGGGTCGAACCCGGCATAGGCCTGCATGACGGTGTCGCGCGCTTCGTCCCAGCCGACGATGCGGGTGCTCTCCATCGGCAGCGGCGCGTTGCGGTCCCAGACCTGCATGGTCTCGAGACCCAGCCACTTGCGCTTGAGCTCGTAGTAGCGGTGCGACAGGCGCGGATAGGCGGCGACCACCGCGTCACGCAGCGCCTCGACCACCTCGGGCTCGACATCGTTGCTCAGGTGGCGGCCCATCTGCGCCGAAGGCATGCCGCGCCAGCGGTCCATGACCTCCTTCTCCTTGGCCTGCGTATTGTGCACGCGGGCGAAGGTGCGGATGTTCTCGCCGAAGACGCGGGCCAGCTCGCGGGCGGCGGCCTCGCGCTTGGAGCGGTCCTGCTCAGTGAGGAAGTTGAGCGCCGCCTCGATCGACATATCTTCGCCGTCGATGGTGAAGGTCAGCCCGGCGATGGTCTCGTCGAAGAGCTTCATCCACGCGTCGCCCACCACGCCCATGTCGTGCAGGAAGCGCTCGAGCTCGTCGGAGAGCTGGTAGGGCTTCATGGCGCGGATGCGGTCGAAGGCGGGTTTGTAGCGCGCAAGCTCGTCATTGGCCTCGAAGAGCGCGGTATAGGCGTCATCCTCGACGGTGTTGAGCTCGAGCGAGAAGAACACCAGCGGCGTGGTGTAGATCGTCACCTTCTCCTGCAGGTCGGAGAGGAACTTGGCGCGCTCGCTGTCCATGGTGTTCTGGTAGTAGCGCAGCCCGGCGAAGGACATCAGCCGGCCGCCGACGGCCTCGATCTTCTCGTGGCGCTGGACCATCTCGAGGAAACCCGCGGCATCGAGCCCGGCGATCTTGCCTTCGAAATCCTGCGCGAAGCGGGCGCAGGCATCTTCCAGCCAGTCGAGATCGCGCTTCAGCTCGGGCGCGTCCTGCCCTTCGTAGAGATCGCTCAGGTCCCATTCCGGCAGCTTGCCGAGGTCGCGGCCCCCGGAAGCGTTGGCGTCGAAGACGGGGCGGGGATGGGAAATGGCGTTCGTCATGGAGTCCTCATCAGAAGTTTCCCTCTGACATAGGGGCGCGGGTGGGGCGATGGCAATGGTCGCCGGCGGGAAAGCGTGCCGGGGGGGGCAGATCCGGCTGCGGAGACCGGAGTGGAGTGCGAGCCCGTCGGTCACGCCGCCAACGAGGCTGCCGGTGATCCGAGGTGCCTCCGGCGTGGACGGTGCCCCTGCGGACATTCTGAAGCGGCTGAGGTCGGAGGCGGGATCGGCGCAGCGGACCCTGGCGTAGCGTGCTGCCTGGCTGGGTGTCTCGCCTCGGGCGGCACAGCAGACGGTTCGAGGCCCGCCGTTCGCAATTCTTGAAGACATTGCGACTTATGTATCGCCACCGGCGGTCGGAAATCCGTAGATTGCGGCCTGTATTGGTCTAAGGTCGAAGACGGGTGCACCTTGGAGGGGGCGAACCTGCATTTCAGAGCATGGGAGGGAATTTACGTATGTCACAGAAACCAATCATTTACGGCGCGGTGGGGATCGTGCTCGGCTTTCTCGGCGGCGTCGCCGCCGGCAGCGCCATCAACGGCAGCAAGATCACCGATGCTGTGGGCCGTGCCATGGGGCCGGCACAGGAGGCCGCGAGCCAGGCCGCCTCGAGCCAGCAGGCAGCCCTCGACGGGTTGTCCGAGCGCATCGCCGCGCTCGAGGCGGCGATGTCCGAGGACGATGGCGGCGAGGATATCACCGCAGCGCTGGGTGAGCGGCTCGATGCGATGAAATCCGAGATGCAGACCCGGCTCGAGGA
The DNA here is from genome assembly GCF_017309175.1 of Salipiger bermudensis. Taxonomy (NCBI): domain Bacteria; kingdom Pseudomonadati; phylum Pseudomonadota; class Alphaproteobacteria; order Rhodobacterales; family Roseobacteraceae; genus Salipiger; species Salipiger bermudensis. The sequence goes on from NZ_JAEKJV010000001.1 coordinate 262,348, forward strand.
CCTGTCGGCGCGCACAAGAACTCAGGCCGAGGCAGTGCAGGGCGCGCTCTCGGAGCTGTCGGGCGGCATGCAGGAGGCGGCGCAGATGGCGGCGGCGGCGGTCGCCGCACGGGCTGCCGGAGGCGGTGAGGGTGCCAGCGCCGAGGGCATGACCGTGACCGATCCTCTCGGTGTGGGCGAGACGGCACAGTTCGCCGACGGACAGGTGCGGGCCTTCGTTTCGCGGGTGGACCCGGCGGGCGGCTCGGTGCGGCTGATGGTCAATGGCGAGGCGACGGCGCTGGGCTCCGGCGGGACCACGCGGGTCGCTCTGGGCGACAGTTCCTGCACCGTGGCGGTGATGGGGCTGGACGACGGCAAGGCGACGCTGGGCTCGGACTGCGGCGCGGCGGCATCGGGCGGCTCTGAAGAGGGCGGTGAAAGCGAGGCCGCGGCTGCACCGGCGGCCCCCGAGGATGGCCATCGCGCCGGCGAGGTGGCGTCGCTTGCCGACGGTAAGCTGCGGGTCTTCGTCTCAGGCCTCGCGGATGACGGCTCGGCAGCGCGCATCGCGGTCAACGGTGTGCAGACCCAATTGGTCAACGCAGGAGAGAGCGTCGAGGTCGAGACCGGCGAAGGCGCCTGCACGGTCACCGTGACCGGCGTCGGCAACGGCATGGTCGGGCTGGAGGCCTCCTGCGGCTGAGGGCGCAGGCCCTCAAACCGGTGCAACGGGGGATGGCCGTGGGAGGTTCGCGGCCATTCCGCACGGTCTGGGGCGGTTCTGGCTCGGCTTACCCGTAGGCCGCCAGAAGCGCCTGCAGGTCGGCCAGCGTGTTCGCCTCCTGCACCGGCTTGTCGTGGCGCCAGCGCGCCATGCGTGGAAACCGCAGGGCCAGGCCCGACTTGTGGCGCGGGCTCGGCTGGATGCCCTCGAAGGCGATCTCGAAGACCAGCTCGGGCTTGACCTGCCGCACCGGGCCAAAGCGCTGCAGCGTGTTGCGGCGCACCCAGGCCGTGATCTTGTTGAACTCCGCATCCGTCAGGCCGGAATAGGCCTTGGTGAAGGGCACCAGATCGTTGCCGTTCCATGCCGCGAAGGTGAAATCGGTGAACAGGTTGGCGCGCCGCCCGTGGCCCTGCTGGGCATAGATCATCACCGCGTCGACGCTGAGCGGGTCGAGCTTCCATTTCCACCAGTCGCCCTTTTTGCGCCCCGCAAGGTATGGGGCGCCGAGCCGCTTCAGCATCAGCCCCTCGGCGCGGCGCTCGCGGGCGGTGGCGCGGGTCTTGGCCAGCCCTTCCCATGTGTCGAAGCCAAGGCGCGGCGAGGGGCGGATCGGCGCATCTGGCGGCAGGTCCGAGAGCAGCGCGTCGAGCGTGGCGCGGCGCTGGGCCAGGGGCGTGTCACGCAGATCCTGCCCGTCCGCTTCGAGCAGGTCGTAGGCCAGCAGGATGACCGGGGCCTCCTTGAGCAGCTTCTTTGGCACCGTCTTGCGCCCGATGCGCTGTTGCAACGTGTTGAAGGGCAGGGGCTGGGTGCCGTCCCACGCCACGATCTCGCCGTCGAACACGTGGCCCGGCGCGATGAAATCCGCCGCCCGGGCAAGCTCGGGGAAGCGGTCGGTCATCAGCTCCTCGCCGCGCGACCAGACGTGGTGCGATCCGCCGCGCAGGATGAGCTGCCCGCGGATGCCGTCCCATTTCCATTCCGCCAGCCAGTCCTCCGGCGGCCCGAGGCCCTCTGGCCCATCGTCGAGCTGGTAGGCGAGGTAGAACGGATATGGGCGGCTCTCGTTTTCCTCCGGGTCGGGGGATTCGACGAGCGCGTGCCAGCTGGTGCTCTGCGGCGTCCAGTCGCCCATCAGCCGCAGCGCCAGCGCCGCCTCGTCCTGCCCGGTGGCCTGGGCCAGCGCGCGGGTCATCAGCTTGCGGCTCACCCCGATGCGGAAGCCGCCGGTGATCAGCTTGTTGAACAGGAAGCGCCCAGTCTCGTCGAGCTGGTCCCAAGCGTCGAGGATGAAGGCCTTGCGCGCCTCGAGGTCGCGCTTGGGCATGTCCGCCAGCGCCTCGAGCCAGCTTGCCAGGCTGTGATCCGCCTCCCGCGTGGCGGGCGGCAAAAGCAGGGCGATGGTTTCGGCGAGGTCGCCGACGATGGGATAGCTTTCTTCCAGCAGCCAGAGCGGCAGGCCGGCGCGCTCGGCGGCCCATTCGCGCAGCTGCGTGGTGGTGACAGCGCGCTTCGGGCGGCGGCCCGAGAACAGCGCGATGGTCCAGAGCCGGTCCTCGTCGGGCGCGGTGCGGAAATACTCCGCCAGCGCGGCGGTCTTGACCGTGGTCTTGGTGCTCTGGTCGACGGCGGTGAACAGCGCGGCAAAGGCCTTCATGCGGCATCCTCCGTGCCCTCGGCCGCGTCGTCCTCGCCGCCGAACTCGGTCGGCACCACCTCGGCCTGATAGCCCTGGGTGTTGAGCCAGCGAGCAAAGATCTCGGTGTAACCATGGGTGGCGAAGATGCGCTCGGCGCCGGTCTGCCGGATGGCCTCGTGCAGCTCGGGCCAGTCGGCATGATCGGAGAGCACGAAGCCCCGGTCGGCGCCGCGCCGCCGCCGCACCCCGCGCATCCGCATCCAGCCAGAGGCCATGCCCGTCGAGGCGCGCCCGAAGCGCCGCGCCCATGTGCTGCCGAGCGCCGAGGGCGGTGCGATGACCAGCGCCCCGGGATGCGCCTTCACGTCCAGATCGGGCGTCACGTGGTGGGTGTCGGGCAGCGCATAGCCCTGCGCGCGCAGCACCGCGTTGGTGTTTTCCACCGCGCCATGGGTGAGGATCGGGCCGATCTCGGGGTCGAGCAGCGCCAGCAGGCGCTGCGCCTTGCCGAGCGAGTAGGCGCCGAGCAGGCAGTGCCGGCCCTCGGCGGCGGTCCGGGCCCACCAGTCGTTGATCTCGGCGGCAATCTCGTGCTGCGGGCGCCAGGTGAAGACCGGCAGGCCGAAGGTGCATTCGGTGATGAAGGCGTGGCAGCGCACCGGCTCGAACCTCTCGCAGAGCCCGTCCGCGGCGAGCTTGTAGTCGCCCGACACCACCCAGACCTCGCCCCCCACCTCGACGCGGATCTGCGCCGAGCCGGGGATGTGGCCCGCCGGGTGAAAGCTGACCGTGGCGCGGCCGATCTGGCGGCGCTCGCCGAATCGGATGGTGTCGAGGGTGATCTCGCCCAGCCGATGCCGGATCACCGGCGCGGCGGCCTCGGTCGAGAGGTAGGCGCCGTGACCGGGGCGGGCGTGATCGGAATGACCATGCGTGATCAAGGCGCGCGCCACTGGGCGCCACGGGTCGATGTGGAAATCGCCCGCCGGGCAGTAGATGCCCCGTTCGGTGAAGGTGAGGACCGGCTCTGTCATGCGCCAGAGGGTAGCGCGGCGCAGGCCGCGGGCCAGATCAGGCCGAGCGGCTGGCCGAACTGCCGTGCTCGCCCGCGCTGGCGAAGACATCGACCATGCGGGTGAGGATCCGGCCGCGGGTGACGGGGTCTTCCATCAGCACCTCGTGGCGGCCGCCGGCGATGGTCTCGAGCTGGCCGCCGGGCCATGCCGCCATGCGCGCGGCGATGCGCGGCACATCGACGATGCGCTCGTCGCTGCCGACAAAGGCGATGGCGGGCATCTTCGGCGCGGGCAGGCGGGCCAGGGTCAGGCATTCGTTGAGCGCCTGGTGCAGCCAGCGCAGCGACGGACCGCCGAGCTGCAGTTCGGGCATGTCGTGCACCTGGCGCTGCATGTAATCCCAGCCGTCGCGGTCGCGTGTCAGCAGGTTGTTCTCGAACGCCACCGTGGCGACGTAGCTCTCGGGCCCGGTGGAGGGCGCATAGACATGGCCGATACCCATCTGGCTGCTGCCCCATCCCAGCGCCCAGGCGGCGGGGCGCAGGGCGGCCGCCATGCGGATGCCCCACATCGGCCCGGTGAAGGCGGCGGCGGTGACCGGCAGCCCCTCGATCAGGGCGCGCAGGCCGATGCAGCCGCCCATGGAATGCCCCAGGAGGTAGAAGGGCCGGGGCAGGCCCAGCTCTTCTGCGGCCTCGAGCATGGCGGTGACGTCGAACTGGTAATCCTGGAACAGGTTGACGTGACCGGCGCGGGGGTCGCGGTGCATGCGGTCGGCAAGCCCCTGTCCGCGCCAGTCGATGGTCAGCGTGTGGTAGCCCAGATCGGCGAACTCGCTGGCGACGCGCCCGTATTTCTCGACATATTCCGTGCGGCCGGGGAACAGCAGCACGGTGCCCCGCGCCGACTCGGGGCCCGGGTAATGGGCCAGCCGGATGCGCAGGTCGTCTTCGGTCTTCTGCCAATAGGCGCGGGCCCCTGCGGGACCCTCGGCCAGTTCGGCATGAAAGGGCGCGTCGAGCATCATGTCAGGACAGAACTCCTCCGAGGCGCATCGCAGCGCCCATGTCCCCGTCGATTGCGAGCTTGCCCGACATGAAGGCCGTGGTCGGGTTGAGGTCGCCCTCGAGAATTTGCTGGAAGGTCTCGGTATCGGCGGAGAGCGTCACATCGGCGTCGTCGTCACCGGCCCGGGCCCCGGCCTCGTCGATGATGATGCTGCCTTCGTCCTCGATGACGAACTTGGCGGTGCCGTCGAATCCCTCGCCGTCCAGCTTCTTGTTCAGCGCGTCGACCGCTGCGGTGATGACTTCGCTCATTCTGATCCCTTCCTTCACGAAAACCTGTGCTGGCAATCCAGCATCTTCGGGTTACACTCGGAATCTATGAGCATGGGCCTACGCAAGAGCAAACGTATCGTGGCGGCACTTTCCGTCACAGTCATGTTTTCCCTACCCGTCGCGGCACTCGCGCAGGCGGCATCGGGAGATCTGCTGGAAGAGCTTGGCGCGGCGGAAAACGCCGCCGAGGCCGACCGCATCGAGAAGGCGATCTATCTCGAGTGGTCGAAATCCGGCTCGGCGGCGATGGACCTGCTCCTGAAGCGCGGGCGCGACGCGCTCGAGGTCAACGAGACCGCATCCGCCATCGAGCACCTGACCGCGCTCACCGATCATGCCCCGCAATTCGCCGAAGGCTGGCACGCGCTTGCGCTGGCCTACTACCAGGCCGAGATGTTCGGCCCTGCGATGGATGCGCTCGAGCATGTGCTTGCGGAAAACCCTCAGCATTTCGGTGCTTTGCGCGGCGTTGCCGCGATCCACGAGCAGCTTGGAAACGAGTCGCTTGCATATGACGCCTACACGCGGGTACTGGAACTCAGACCGTTTGACGACGAGGTCACCGACGCGCTGGAGCGGCTTGCGGGCCAGGTCCAGGGCATCGAGATCTGAACCTCTGAGGGAAGGAACAGGGCGTCACCATGCCCCAGCGCGCACGGATCGCGGCCGTTCTCGGCCCGACCAACACTGGCAAAACCCATTACGCAATCGAACGCATGCTCGGTCACCGCACCGGGATGATCGGCCTGCCACTGCGGCTTCTGGCCCGCGAGGTCTACGACAAGGTCGTGGCGGCGCGCGGCCCGGGCACGGTGGCGCTGGTCACCGGCGAGGAGCGCATCGTGCCGCCGCGGGCACAGTACTGGATCTGCACCGTCGAGGCGATGCCCGAAGGCATGGGCTGCGACTTCGTCGCGATCGACGAGATCCAGCTCTGCGCCGATCCCGAGCGCGGCCATGTCTTCACCGATCGGCTGCTGCGCATGCGGGGCCTGCACGAGACGCTGTTTCTCGGCTCCGACACCATGCGCGGGCCGATCAACGCGCTGGTGAAGGGCTGCGAGTTCATCCGCCGCGAGCGGATGAGCCAATTGGGCTACCTTGGTTCGAAAAAGATAAGCCGGATGCCGGCGCGCTCGGCGATCGTCGGGTTTTCGGTCGATAATGTCTATGCCATCGCCGAGCTGATCCGCCGCACCAAGGGCGGTGCCGCGGTGGTCATGGGGGCGCTGAGCCCGCGCACCCGCAACGCGCAGGTCGATCTCTACCAGAATGGCGAGGTCGACTACCTCGTCGCCACCGATGCCATCGGCATGGGCCTCAACCTCGATATCGACCACGTCGCCTTCTCGAGCCTGACCAAGTTCGACGGCCGCCGGATGCGGCCGCTGCAGCCCAACGAGCTGGCGCAGATCGCCGGCCGGGCCGGGCGCGGCATGAAGCCCGGCACATTCGGCACCACCGGGGACGCCGGCCAGATCCCCGACGACTGGGTCGAGGCGATCACCAGCCACAGCTTCACCCCGCTGCGCAAGCTCAACTGGCGCAACCCGAAGCTCAATTTCGGCTCGATCCAGGGGCTGGTGCATTCGCTCGAGCTCAGCCCCAACGACGAGTGGCTCGCCAAGGCGCGCGAGGCCGACGACCTGATGGCGCTCAAGACGCTGGGGCAGGAGGCCGAGGTGCAGGCGCGCGCGACGAACCCGCGCTCGGTGCAGCTTTTGTGGGATGTCTGCCGGATTCCGGATTTCCGGGGAATCAGTCATGCGGAACATGCTGGCCTGTTGCAGGTTATCTTCCAGCATCTGCACGAGCGCGGCGAGATCCCGAGAGACTTCCTCGCGCGTCAGATCAAGCGGATCGACCGCACCGATGGCGATATCGACACATTGTCGAAGCGATTGGCGTTTATCCGCACATGGACCTACGTGGCGCAGCGCCGCGGCTGGGTCGATGACGAAAGCCATTGGCGCGAGGCGACCCGCGCTGTAGAAGACGCACTGTCCGACGCCCTGCACGAGCGTCTGACTCAGAGATTTGTTGACCGGCGGACAAGCGTATTGCTTCGCCGGTTGAAGCAGAAGGAGGCCCTTTTGGCCGAGGTGAATGACAAGGGTGAGGTGACCGTCGAAGGAGAATTCGTCGGTCGTCTTGAAGGGTTCCGGTTCCGTCAGGACCAGGGGGCGACGGGCCAGGAGGCCAAGACGCTGAAGCAGGCGTCGCTTCAGGCGCTCGCGCCGCATTTCCACCTTCGGGCGGATCGGTTCTACAATGCGCCGGATACCGAGATCGATTTCACTGAGCAGGGCGGCCTCATGTGGGGCGACCAGGCGGTGGGCAAGCTCGCCAAGGGCGACGACCCGCTCAAGCCGCGCGTGGTGGCCTTCGTCGACGACACCGCCGGACCGGACGTGGTCCAGAAGGTCGAGCGCCGTCTGCAGCACTTCATCGACCGCAAGATCGCGGCGTTGTTCGAGCCGCTGCTCAACATGCAGCGTGACGAGACCCTCACGGGCCTCGCCCGTGGCTTCGCCTTCCGCATGGTCGAGGCGATGGGCATCCTGCCGCGCCAGCTGGTGGCCGACGAGGTCAAGCAGCTTGACCAGGACGCCCGTGGCGCCCTGCGCAAGCACGGCATGCGCTTCGGCCAATACACCATCTTCATGCCGCTGCTGCTCAAGCCCGCGCCGACGCGCCTGCGGCTGGTGCTGTGGTCGCTCTTCAACGATCTCGACACCTTCCCCGAGGCACCGCCCCCGGGTCTGGTGACCGTGCCCAATATCCGCGACGTGCCGATGCAGCACTACTCGCTGGCAGGCTACCGCCCGGCCGGCGAGCGCGCGATCCGCATCGACATGCTCGAGCGCCTCGCCGACCTGCTGCGCGCGCAGGACAGCCGCGGCGGTTTCGAGGCCAACGCGGACATGCTGTCGATCACCGGCATGACGCTGGAGCAGTTCGCCGACCTGATGCAGGGCCTCGGCTATCGCGGCGAGAAGGGTGAGCGCAACAAGGTGCGCCGCGCCGACGAGGTGGTCGCCGAGACCTCCGAGCCGTCGGGCGAGCCCGGCGAGAACGAGCCGGTCTTCGACGCGGCCCGCGAGGAAGAGGCGACACCCGCGGCGATGGCCGATCCCGCGGCGACCCCGCCGGCTGCCGACGTGGTGACGGGCTCCGAGGCCATCGATGACGAGGGCTTCGCGCCGGTCAACGAAGATCCCGCGCCGGTCGAAGTCGACGATCACATCGCCGAGACCCCCGAGGAAGAGATCCTCCCCGGCACCGCGCCCGACGAGGCGCTGGCAGGCCCCGAGACCGAGGTCTTCTACACCTTCACCTGGGCCGGCAATCGCAACAATCGCGGCCCGCGCCGCGAGGGCGGTGGCAACCGCGAGCGTGACGGCGGCGGCCGCGACGGCCAGAAGGGCGCCCGCGGCAAGGGCGGTGCGCCGCGTGGCAAGGGCGGCCCCGGCGGCAAGAAGGGCAAGGGCGGCAAGCCACAGGGCGACAAGGGCGCCAAGACCTACGAGTCGCGCCCCCGCAAGGAGCAGAAGATCGACCCCGACAACCCCTTCGCCGCGGCGCTCATGGGGTTCAAGGGCAAGTCGTAAGTGTCTGAGCCGGCGACCAAGCTGCGCATCGACAAGTGGCTGTGGCAGGCCCGCTTCTTCAAGACGCGGAGCCTTGCCGCGAAGGTCGTGTCGGGCGGGCTGCGCGTCAACGGACAGCCCATCGCCAAGCCTGCCTTCTCGGTGGGGCTTGGCGACGTTCTGACCTTCTCGCAGGGCCGCGACGTGCGGGTGATCAAGGTGGTCGCCCTCGGCACGCGGCGCGGACCGGCACCGGAGGCTCAGGCGCTTTACGAAGACCTGGATCCGCCGGCGCCGCGCGCGCCGGCGCCACAGACCCCGCGCTTCGAGGGCGGGGGGCGTCCCACCAAACGGGATCGCCGCCAGCTCGACCGGCATCGGGATATGCTTGAATGATCCCGCATCGTGGTCTAGCTAGACGAAAATCGTGACACTCTGACGGATGATTTTGCCATGACTTACGTGGTCACTGAAAACTGCATCGCCTGCAAATACACCGACTGCGTCGAAGTCTGTCCGGTGGATTGCTTCTACGAGGGCGAGAACACGCTGGTGATTCATCCCGATGAATGCATCGATTGCGGCGTTTGCGAACCGGAATGCCCCGCCGACGCCATCCGGCCCGACACCGAGCCGGACATGGAGAAGTGGGTCGAGTTCAACCGCAAGTACTCCGAGATGTGGCCGGTCATCATTTCCAAGAAGGATCCGATGCCCGAGGCCGAGGAGCGCGATGGCGAGCCGGGCAAGATGGAGAAGTACTTCTCCGAGGCGCCGGGCGAGGGCGGCTGAGCGGCGATTCGCCGTTGTGCAGCCAAAGCGGTTGCAAACGCGTAACTGAATCCGCGCAAATCCCTGATTTCGCGTGAAATCTCTGTTTCCGCCAAGAATCTGGGAAAGAGCGGGCTTTTGTGCTATTCTAGGTGGCACACATGACGAAGCCACGCAGACATGATCAGGTCGGGAACCGGCCGGGGGAATAATCGAAGACGTGACGTTTTCAGGCGAACGGGATGCTTTGCATATCCGTCCGCCTTTTTGTCGCCGCGTCATTCTTGTCGTGATGAGCCGTGGCTTGGCTGCTAAGGACCCTGTTGTATGACCAAGAGCAAGAAGAACGAATTCCGGCCGAACGATTACGTGGTCTATCCCGCCCATGGCGTGGGTCAGATCATGTCGATCGAGGAGCAGGAAGTCGCCGGCATGACGCTGGAACTGTTTGTGATTTCTTTCGAAAAGGACAAGATGACCCTTCGGGTGCCGACCCACAAGGCAACCGAGATCGGCATGCGCTCGCTCTCCTCGCCCGACGTGGTGAGCCAGGCGATGAAGACGCTGAAGGGCAAGGCCAAGGTCAAGCGCGCGATGTGGTCGCGCCGCGCTCAGGAATATGAGCAGAAGATCAACTCGGGCGACCTGATCGCCATCGCGGAAGTGGTGCGCGACCTGCACCGCGCCGACGACCAGCGCGAGCAGAGCTACTCCGAGCGTCAGCTGTACGAGGCCGCGCTCGAGCGTCTGACCCGCGAAGTGGCTGCCGTCTCCGGTGGGGACGAGGTCGCCGCCGCGCGCCAGGTCGACGAGGTCCTTGGGCTGCGCGCCGCCTGATCCTCATCTGACACGAACATTCGGGAAAAGCGGGCCTTCGGGTCCGCTTTTTTCGTTGTCTGGGGATGGCGCGCACCTCTTGCCACGCGGAACAGCGCCGCAGGCCGCCGCGCCATCCCGCGGGCCGGCAATGGAGCGGCGGCGTCCACTCGAAACGCACAGGAGGGACTGAGGTTGCGACACGCCCGATCCCTCACGCCGCGTCCTCGCGCCCTTCCATCAATGCCGTGTAAAGCGCCGTCTCGAGCTCCTTCTCGAGCTCGCGGGCGCGCTTGATATAAGCCTCGTTCTCGGCCGAGGGCACGTCGGGATCCCAGAGCTGGGCCAACTCCTGCACCGTTTGCCGGTCGTGGTGATAGAAGGTCTCCTGCGCGATCGCCGCTTCGTACTCGCTCATGCCGATCTCCTCGAGCACGTAGCGCCCGGCCCGCAGCGAGCTGTCGAACATCTCGCGCACGATCTTGTCGGCGCCGGCCTGGTAGAGCTCGTAGACATGCGTCCGGTCATGGGCGCGGGCGATGATGAAGACATCCTCTCGGATGCGGCGGGCGAAGCGCACCAGCTTGGTGGTGGCCTTGGGATCGTCGAGCCCGGCCACAAGCACCTTGGCGTCCTTGATGCCCGCGGCATGCAGCAGCTCTGGCCGGGTCGGGTCGCCGAAGAAGCCGCGATGGCCGAAACGGCGCATCAGCTCGATGGTCTTCATGTCGTGATCGATCACCACCGTGCGGTAGCCCGAGCTGCCCACCAGCCGGTTCACGATCTGGCCGAAGCGCCCGATGCCGGCGATGATGATCGGCCCATCCGCCTCGATGCTGTCCTCCTGCTGCGCCTCGCGGGCCTCCTCGAGCCGGGTCGAGAGCCAGTCGTAGAGGATGAAGAGCAGGGGGGTGATAAGCATCGACAACGCCACCACCAGCAGCAGCCGCTGCCCCAGTCCGGTGTCGAAGATGTTGAGCTGCAGTGCGAAGGAGATCAGGACGAAACCGAACTCCCCGGCCTGCGCCAGCGACAGGGTGAAGAGCCAGCGCGCCCGTGTGTGAAGCTTGAAGACCCGTGCCAGCAGCATCAGGATCGCGCCCTTCAGCAGCATCAGTCCGAGCGCCAGACCCAGGATCACGAAGGGCTCGCGCAGGAAGGCGAGGATGTCGATGCCCGCGCCCACGGTGATGAAGAACAGCCCCAGCAGCAGCCCCTTGAAGGGCTCGATATCCGACTCGAGCTGGTGGCGGAATTCAGAGTTCGCCAGCACCACCCCGGCGAGGAAGGTGCCGAGCGCCGGCGACAGGCCCACGAGCTCCATCAGGAAGGCGATGCCGACCACGATCAGCAGCGCCACGGCGGTGAACATTTCGGGCAGGCGCGAGGAATGGATATGCCGGAACAGCGGGCGCGCGCCGTAGATGCCGGCCACGATGATCAGCGCGATGGCGGCCAGCGTCACCAGCGCCACGCCCCAGCCTGGCAGGCCCTCGACCAGAGACAACCCGTGGTGCCCGTCCTCGCTGCCATGCCCGAGGTCGATGGACCCATCGGGAGAGAGATGCGCCACGCCCGGCAGCGCCAGCAGCGGCAGCATCACCAGCATCGGAATCACCGCGATGTCCTGCGTCAGCAGCACCGAGAAGGCCGAGCGCCCGCCGGTCGACTGCATCAGCCCCTTCTCGTTCAGCGTCTGCAGCACGATGGCGGTTGAGGAGAGGGCGAAAACCATGCCGCAGGCCAGAGCCGGCGCCCAGCTCACCCCGAGCGCCATGGCGCAGCCCATCACAGCCAGCATGGTGATGGCGATCTGCGAGCCTCCCAGCCCCACCAGCCGGTGGCGCATGTCCCAGAGCGCGCGCGGTTCCAGCTCGAGCCCGATGATGAAGAGCATCATCACCACGCCGAACTCTGCGAAATGGCGCAGATCCTCGGTGGCGGCGACGAGGTCCAGCACCGGCCCGATGACGATGCCGGCCAGGAGGTATCCCAGCACCGAGCCGAGCCCCAGCCGCGCCGCGATCGGCACCGCGATCACCGCCGCCAAAAGGTAGATCGAAGCCTGAAAGAGAAATCCGTCCATAGTCGTCCCGCTGCCTCTGCCCACGACATGATGGGGCAGGGCAGGCGGAAATGACAACCGCCCTCGGCGCCAGCCTGCGCGGATCGCCGCACAAATCGAGCGCATTCGATGTAAAGACCGGCGGGCGGGCCCAGCCTGTCACAACCGGAAAGCTTGACGCAACGGCGCGAGAGGCGTAATGCGCGGCCCGTGGCGCTTTGTTACCGGATTGCGGGCCACGTTAAACATGCCGCTAAAGAGGTCAGACGAAAGCCCCTTTCGCTTGACCGCGACGGGGCTTTTTTCAATTGCGGCGAGGGGTGCCGCGAAAGGATACGACATGACCAGCAAGGGATCTCGCACGAACGCGGTTCACGGCGGCACCAAGCGCAGCCAGTGGGGCGAGCTCAGCGAAGCGATTTTTCTCACCCAGGGCTTCGCCTATGACAGTGCCGAGCAGGCCGAGGCGCGCTTTCTGAAGTCCGGCCCGGACGAGTTCATCTATGCCCGCTACGGCAACCCGACCGTGGCCATGTTCGAGGAGCGCATCGCGCTTCTCGAGGGCGCCGAGGATGCCTTTGCCACCGCCTCCGGCATGGCCGCCGTCAACGGCGCGCTGACGTCCTGCCTCAAGGCCGGCGACCGTGTGGTGGCCGCGAAGGCGTTGTTCGGCTCCTGCCTCTACATCCTCGAGAGCATCCTGCCGCGCTACGGCGTCGAGGTGGAGTTCGTCGACGGGGCGGACCTTGCGGCCTGGGAAGAGGCGCTGAAGCCCGGCGCCACGGCGGTGTTCTTCGAGAGCATGTCGAACCCGACGCTCGAGATCGTCGACATCGAGGGCGTGGCCAAGCTGGCCCACGAGGCCGGCGCGATCGTCATCGTCGACAATGTCTTCTCCACGCCGGTCTACTCCAACGCCATCGCGCAAGGTGCTGATGTGGTCGTCTATTCCGCGACGAAGCACATCGACGGCCAGGGCCGCGCGCTCGGCGGCGTTGTCCTCGGCAGCCGCGAGTTCATTCGCGGCACGGTCGAGCCCTACATGAAGCACACCGGCGGCTCGATGAGCCCGTTCACCGCGTGGATCATGCTCAAGGGCCTTGAGACCATCGACCTGCGGGTGCGGGCGCAGACCGCGTCGGCCAAGGCGATCGCCGAGGCGGTGAGCAAACATGCCAGGATCACCAAGGTCAGCTATCCGGGACTCGAGAGCCACACGCAGCACGCGCTGGCGCAGCGTCAACTCGGCGCGGGCGGCACGATGGTGGCCTTCGAGATCGACGGCGGGAAGGAGGCGGCGTTCCGCTTCTGCAACGCGCTTCAGATCATCCTGATTTCGAACAACCTTGGCGATGCCAAGTCCATCGCGACGCATCCGGCGACCACCACGCACCAGCGCCTGTCGCCCGAGCAGCGCGCGGATCTGGGCATTTCGGACGGGCTTATCCGCCTGTCGGTCGGCATCGAGGATACCGATGATCTGGTCGCCGACGTGCTGCAGGCGCTTGATGCTGGATAGCATCACATACGTGTGATTTCCGGGCGTTACTCGCCCGGAAGCAGGAAAAAGTTGGAAAACGTTTCATGCGCGACCTATCTCTGGGGCGGTAGGAGAGACGCCCGAGGAATACCAGAATGAACGTCCACACGCCGGAAATCGACAGCAAGCCCAGCGAAGAGCAGGTGCGCGCCGCGCTCGACCTGCTGCGCCGTTTTGCCGACAAGGCACAAGATACCGAGATCGACGCGGTCGATCCGGCGCTTGCCCTGCTTCGGGACGGGTCCGGTTACCCGGACCTGTCGCGTATCTTTCCGCAAGACTTCGAGGCAGATGCCGCCTACCGCGAAACGCTTCCGGACCTGCAGAATGGCCCGGCGTCGTTGATCCGGGGAGCGAACCGCGCAATCCAGCATGTCGGGATTTCCAACTTCCGGCTGCCGATTAAGTTCCACACTCGCGACAATGGCGATCTGACGCTGGAGACCTCGGTCACCGGCACGGTGAGTCTCGATGCCGACAAGAAGGGCATCAACATGTCGCGCATCATGCGCAGCTTCTATGTCCACGCCGACAAGACCTTCTCCTTCGAGGTGATCGAGGCCGCGCTGGACGACTACAAGAGCGATCTCGAGAGCTTTGACGCCCGCATTGAGTTGGCTTTTTCCTTCCCCGTGAAGGTGGAATCGCTGCGCTCGGGCCTGTGGGGCTTTCAGTATTACGACATTGCGCTCGAGCTGGTGGAAACCGCGGGCGTGCGCCGCAAGATCGTGCATCTCGACTATGTCTACAGCTCGACCTGCCCGTGCTCGCTCGAGCTGTCCGAGCACGCCCGGCGCGAGCGCAACCAGCTCGCGACGCCGCATTCGCAGCGCTCCGTGGCGCGGGTCTCGGTGGAGCTCAAGGAGGGCGAGTGCCTGTGGTTCGAGGATCTGATCGACCTCTGCCGCGCCGCCGTGCCGACCGAGACTCAGGTCATGGTCAAGCGCGAGGACGAGCAGGCCTTCGCCGAGCTCAACGCCGCCAACCCGATCTTCGTCGAGGATGCCGCGCGGCTCTTCGCCGCGCAGCTCCAGGCGGATCCGCGCATTGGCGACTACCGCGTGCTGGCCAGCCATCAGGAAAGCCTGCACTCGCATGATGCGGTGTCGGTGCTGACCGAAGGCACCACATTTGCCCATGATAGCCTTGGCCCGAAGCTGTTCCCGACGCTGATCCACAGCCACTGAGGCCCACCCTGCGATGGATTAGGATGCGCCGCCCCGAGGGGTGGCGCATTTCTTATGCAGCTTGCTGCATTGCAGCAATTCGTGATCGGCGGGTTCGGGAATGCGCAAGGGTTTGGCCTAAGTATGGGGCTGGGAGGAAACCAACAGAAGGAGGTTTCCGGATGCACGCCGATACCGTTCAGATCGCCATGGGCCGCGGCTCGCTGAAGCAGAAGATAGACCTGTATTTCGCAAATCTCGGGCTGGGGCTGAACCCCTACGGTCTGCGCAAGGCCCGGATGCGCGAGATCATTCACCTCGAGATGAAGAGCGACGACCAGCTCGCCCGCATGGGGCTCAGCCGCGACGAGATCCTGCCGCACGTGTTCCGCGACCTGCTGACCGCCTGAGCGGCGCAGGCGCTCTCGGGGAATTTGCCCGCCGGGCTGCTTGACTAATTTCGCGGGGCAGGACAACGCTGCGCCATGTTCGACCTCCGTCCCGTCGCCTATGTCATCGGTCTTCTCGTCGCCACGTTGGGGGCGACCATGTTCCTGCCCATGCTCGTCGACATCGCCGAGGGGCGGGGAGAGTGGCACGTGTTCCTCGAGACCGGCCTCGTCAGCATGTTGACCGGCGGGCTCATCGCGCTGGCCTGTGCCAATGGCGTGAAGGAGGGGCTGACGCTGCAGCAGACCTTCCTGCTCACCGTGGGGGTCTGGGCCGCGCTGCCGCTGTTCGGCGGTCTGCCTTTCATTTTCGGCGCCACCGAGGCGAGCTTTACCGACGCCTATTTCGAGGCCATGTCGGGCCTGACCACCACCGGCTCGACCGTGTTCAGCGGGCTCGATACCCTGCCCAAGGGGCTGCTACTGTGGCGCGGCATCCTGCAATGGCTGGGCGGCATCGGCATCATCGTGGTGGCCATGGTGTTCCTGCCCGAGCTGCGGGTGGGAGGGATGCAGGTGTTCCGCTCGGAGGCTTTCGAGACGATGGGAAAGATCCTGCCACGCGCCACCGAGATCGCGTCGTCGATCTCGACGATCTATGTCGGCATGACGCTGGCCTGCGCCGTCGCCTACCTGCTGTGCGGCATGAATGCCTTCGACGCGATGGTGCACGCGCTCACCACAATCTCGACCGGCGGCTTCGCCAATTACGACGCCAGCTTCGGCACCTTTTCAGGCCCGGCGGAATACGTGGCCTCGGTCTTCATGATCGCCGCCGCGCTGCCCTTCGTGCGCTATGTGCAGATGATGAACGGCCATTACACCGCGCTCTGGCGCGACACCCAGGTGCTGGCCTTCTTCGGCGTCATCGCGGTGCTGGTGCTGATGATGGTGGTGACGCTGGTTTCGATCTTTCCGCACCACCCCGAGCAGGCGGTGCGCGAGGCGCTGTTCAATATCACCTCGATCATATCGGGCACCGGCTATGCCTCGGTGGACTACATGCAGTGGGGCTCGTTCATCATCACGATGTTCTTCTTCATCGGGCTGATCGGCGGCTGCGCCGGCTCCACCGCCTGTTCGGTGAAGATCTTCCGCTACCAGATCCTGTTCGCCTCGATCCGGGTGCAGCTGCGCCGCATCCGCGCCCCGCACGGCGTGTTCACCCCGCGCTTCCAGGGGCGCCCCGTCGATGACGACACGCTGTCCTCGGTGCTCAGCTTCTTCGCCTTCTTCGTGGTCTCGCTGGGGGTGCTGTCGGTGGGGCTCGGGATGACCGGGCTCGACTTCATCACCTCGCTTTCGGGCGCGGCGACGGCGCTGGCCAATGTCGGCCCGGGCCTCGGAGATCAGATCGGCCCGGCGGGCAATTTCGCCGACATCAACGACACCGCCAAGTGGATGCTGGCCTTCGCCATGCTCACAGGACGGCTCGAGGTGATGGCGGTCTTCACCCTCTTCACGCTGCGGTTCTGGCGCGCCTGAGCCGGCGCGCCAGCGCAACGGCTCAGTGCGGCTCGCCGGCGAGGTGGGTGATGTCGAGGCCGCGGGTATAGACCAGCCCCATCGAATCCCTCAGCACGAGCGGACCGCCGATATAGTCCGGCCCGATGCCGGGGCCCCGGATCGTCAGGTGCCAGTCGTTGCGGCTGACGCTGTCGGGGAGCAGGTCGAGCGGATCGATCTCGTCGGTCGCGCCGCCTTCCATGTGACAGACGGTGAACACCTCGCCGCCCTGCGGCGCGTTGCGCAGCGAGACAAAGACCGTGCGGCCGTCGATCGGCTCGAGATACCGGAAATGGTCGTCGTCACGGAAGTTCTTGCGCAGCCACGGGTTGTTGAGCCGGAACATGCGCAGGCGGCGCATGGCGTTGGTTTGCACCGGGTCAAGCTTCGAGGTCGAGTGCGAGACGTTGCAGTACTCGTGCATGTCGTCCATCCAGGCCCGCGCGATCTGCTTCAGCCCGCCCACGGTGATCGGGCGCGGCCCGGCCAGCGGCGGCTCCACCGCGTTCAGAAGCGTGGCGATGGTGTTGAGGTCGTAATCGGTCACCTCGACCAGCGCTGGCAGGAACTCGAGGAACCGGGCGAGGTCTTCGCGGGTCTCGAAACCCAGCTCCTTGAGCCAGCGGAAGGCGCCAGGGACCGAGTAGCTGTACTCGTCCACCTGCCACTTGAGTGAGATCGCCTCTTCGGCCACGACCTTGACGCCGTACTTGTCATCCTGATTCCGGATGAAGCCCCAGCTGGCGCGCGCGGTGGCGTTGAGGAAATCCATCGGCACCCCGGGCAGGGCGGCATAGGTCAGGATCGACACCGCCGGGTTGTCGTAGGCCTTGTCGAGGATCTCCATCTTGGTGTCGCCCAGACGGGTGTTGATGTTGAGCTTGGGATTCACCTGCGTGCCCCGGCGCAGCGTATCGTGGTTGGCGGTGCCCGAGATCCAGTTCGAGCCGCGTGTGAGGATCTCCCACAGGCGCCAGTATTTCGACAGCCAGAAGGTGTAGATGAACGGCGTGTTGTGGGCGAAGGTCAGCGGTCCCCACTGGAACACGTCCGGGTCGGTGTCCTTCTGGTTCTCGATCACCGCGCGGTAGTCCGAGCTCAGCTCCCAGTCTTCCTGCGGCCACGGGCGGCCGTCCTCGAAGACGAACCACGGCCGGTAATCGACGCCGGCCACGTTCTGCACCACGTCCGACATTTCCTGCAGGTAGTCGTCGTCGTGGCGCATCTCCTGCGTCGAGGCATCCCACCACTTGAAGTCCTGCGCCCCGTCCACGCGCACGCCGTCGGCGCCGAAATCCACCTTGCGGCGCTGCAGCTCGAGCAGGATCGCCCGCACGAACGGGTTGTTGTAGTCGAGGTTCTGGCCGTACATGTTCGGCCCGGCGAAGAAATGGCTGTTGAGCGCGTTGAGCCCCTGGTTGTCGGAGTGTCCGAACACCACGTCGAGCACCAGCATCTTGGGCCAGCGCGGGAAGTTGTGCAGCACCGCCGCAAGGTCGACCAGCTCGTCGGGCCGCGCCGTCTCGAGCAGCACCGGGTTCACCGTGGCCATGCCCGAGATCACGATGTCATAGCCCCAGTTGGTGGTGTCGGGCCGCATCAGGTGAGCGGTCACCGTCTCCTCGTCGCTTTCGACATCGGTCCAGAAATCCGGGCCCGCCTCGTAGACGGTGGTGGGCTCGACCGGCAGCAGCTGCACCGCGTCGTAGCCGGCGAAGAGCTCTTCGTCGGGCTCGAGTGCGAGGCCGGCGCCGACGCGCACCGCGAGGCGCTCGAACTGGCGGGTGAGCGAGGCCAGCGTGCCGCCGGGCGTCGCGGTGGGCACGTGGACCTGAAGGATCGAGGTCGGCGGTGCGAACTTGTACGGGCCGTCGGCTTTGCGGACCTGCTCGAAATAGCCCTTGTCCTGCCGCCGCGCCTGCATTGCCGGCAGATCGTAGATCTCGGCCGGGGAGAAGGCGCCATAGGGCAGGGAGGCGGCGAGTGGATCGAGGATGCGATGATAGGCGCCCTCCTGGTCGCGGTAGACCAGCGCGTAGAAATCGCCGATCTGGTCGCGGCTGCCGGCCTTGAGACCGGTGGCGGCGGCAAAGGTGAAGGCCTCGCAACGTGACACCGGCAGCAGCACCCGGTCGAAGCGCACGTCGCCCTGGCTGGCGGTGAGGTCGAGCTCTTCCTGCGGGCGCAGCACCTCGAGGAACACGTCGCCATCGGCGATGCGCCAATCCTGCAGCTCCGGGGTCCAGAAGCCGAACTCCACCTGTTCGCCATCGACAAGAGCCCCCAGTCGCCGCGCGATCTGCTTGCCGGCGGCAAATCGGTCGGGGGCGGTGTTGAGCACCTGCTGGCACCACTCGGCGCGGGCCTCGGCGGCGGAAAGGTCGGCGAGGATGGCGGGCGTGTCTGTCATGGCGTCTCGGTCCTGTCTCGTTGCTCATGTGCCACGACCGCGGCCCCTCGGGGCGCGCGGCGCGGAATGTCTGGCGATCTGCGGGAAGAGGACGCAATCTGGCGCACCCTCCCGGACGAACCGGCGGGCCCTCCCGCCTGTCCTCCGGTCAACCTAAGGCGCTGAGACCTGTCTGCAACGCGAAAGGCGGGGTTTCGCCGCAAGGCCGGGGCGATGTTTTGAGCAAAGCGTGTTCAGGCGGCAGAGGATCAGGCAGCGGCCTTGAGAAGCTTTTCGCGCATGAACTCGATCCGGTCCTGTCCCCAGAAGCGTTCGCCATCAACGACGTAGGTCGGCGACCCGAAGATCTCGGCCTCGATCGCCGATTGCGTGACCGCATCGGCCTCGTCGCGCACGTCCTCGGACTCGGCCTCGTGCAGGATGTCGTAGGCGGGTAGGTCTATCTGGCGCAGCGCCTCGCCAAGGTCGCCCGGATCCGAGATGTTGCGCCCCTCGGCCCAGACCCCGCGCAGGCAGGCCAGCGTGACCGCGTCCTGATCAAGCCCGAGCCGGCCTGTGGCAAGGATCACCCGGCAGGGCAGGCGCACATCGACCGGGTGATGCGCCGGGTTCGGGGTCATGCGCAGGCCGCGCAGCCGCGCCCAGCGGCGCTGGTCCTCGATGCGGTAGCTCTGCCGCGCCTCGCATTGTTCGAGCGGGTGGGTGGTGCCCATTTCGGCATAGACTTTGCGGATGTCCATCGGGTGAAAGCGCACCATGGCGCCGGCCTCTGCGGCCAGCGACATCAGCGCCTGATGGCCGAGATAGGTGAACCCGGAGGCTGGTGAGAAGAAATAGTCGATGGTCTTGCGCATGACGCCCCCGGATTTCGAAACTGGCTTCGTACCCTTGATCGGCGGTCCGTATCGGCGGCCCCGGCTCCGCAGAGCCCCGAACCGGATCGTTGCATGATTGACGCGCAGCGGGCCTCTGCTTGTCAACGAGACCCGGCCCGGGCGGGCCGGGTGCGTCGCGGCTGCCGGGCAATCCGGGCGGAAACGCTCCTGAACACCGAAAGAACGCCGGAAATTTGCGCAGATTTGAATCACATTCGTGACGCCGCGCCCGCCATTGTCAGCGCCGATGCCTTGGCTATGCTCCGCCGGGAAAAGGGAGGGTTTGTGATGAAAATCGAAGATCGTGTGTTCCTCGTGACCGGCGGCGGCTCGGGCCTCGGCGCGGCGGTGGCCGAGATGCTGGTGGGCGCCGGTGGCCGCGCAGTTCTGCTCGACGTGAATGCCGAGGCCGGCGAGGCCAAGGCCGCCGCGCTCGGTGAGGCGGCGCATTTCGTGAAGACCGACGTGACCGACGCAGCGCAGGGCGAGGCGGCGGTGGCCACTGCGCTGGAGCGTTTCGGCCGGCTCGACGGTCTGGTCAGCTGCGCGGGCGTCGCGCCGGGCGAAAAGATCATCGGGCGCGAGGGACCGCACGGGCTCGACAGCTTCGCGCGGGCGGTGACGATCAATCTCGTAGGCACCTTCAACATGCTGCGGCTGGCGGCGGATGCGATCTCGAAGCAGGACCCGGGCGAGGGCGGCGAGCGCGGGGTGATCATCAACACCGCCTCGATCGCTGCGATGGACGGGCAGATCGGGCAGGCGGCCTACGCGGCGTCAAAGGGCGGCGTGGCCTCGCTGACGCTGCCGGCGGCGCGCGAACTGGCGCGGCACGGCATCCGCGTGGTGACCATCGCGCCGGGGATCTTCGGCACGCCGATGATGGCCGGCCTGCCGCAGGAGGTGCAGGACAGCCTCGGGGCGTCGGTGCCGTTCCCGCCGCGGCTGGGCGATCCGCAGGAGTACGCGGCGCTGGCGCGGCACATCATCGAGAACCAGATGCTGAACGGCGAGGTGATCCGCCTCGACGGCGCACTGCGGATGGCGCCGAAATAGCGCGGGGCGTTCCAGTCTTCTAAGCGCGGAATCAAGGCCGCAGGCCGCCGCGCCATCGTCATGCTGAAAGCATGCCTCCGGCATGGCCCGCCCGGACGGGCTGGCGATTTGGTCGGGCTGGGAGCCACCTGGCGAGGTCCTTCGGACGTGGCCGGGATAAATCGAGAGGCTCGAAGACCGGATCGCCACCCCGCGGGCCGGCGATGGCGCGGCGGGGTCCCGGCACGACGATCTGAGAGCGATCAGATAAGAGTGGGGCGTGACGCCCCCCAAACGCAAACCGCCGCCCCGAAGGGCGGCGGTCCTGTTTCCGGCTCCAGAGGAAATCCTCAGCCGATCTCGGCCAGGCGCGCCAGCGCCTCCTTGAGCTTGGCCTCTTCCTCTTCGCGTGCGGCGAGGTTGTCGCGGGTTTCCTCGACCACATCCTCGGGCGCGCTCTCGACGAACTTGGGGTTCTTCAGACGCCCGCGCAGGCCGCCCAGCTCCTTGCCGAGCTTGGCGATGTTCTTCTCGAGCCGCGCCTTCTCGGCCTCGACATCGATGATGTCGGCCAGCGGCAGACCGAAGGTCGCACCGCCCACCGGCACGGTCACGCAGCCCTTGGGGAAGCTGTCGACCGCTGTCAGGCTCTCGAGCCGCGCCAGACGCTTGATCAGCGTCTCGTTGTTGGCCCAGGCCGCTTTGCCTGCGGCGTCGATCTCGGTCACCAGCACCGGCACGTAAAGCCCCACCGGCACGCCCATCTGCGCCCGCGCCGAGCGCACGCCCTCGATCAGCGAGATCACCCAGCGCATCTCGGCATCCGCCGCCGGGTCGAGCAGTTCCTCGGTCGTGTAGCTCGGCCAGTCGCCATGCACGAGCATCTTCGAGCGCTCGCCCAGCGTGCCCCAGAGCTCTTCGGTGATGAAGGGCATGATCGGGTGCAGCAGGATCAGGCACTGGTCGATGACCCAGGACATCGTGGCCTGCGTCTCGGCCTTGGCGGCCTCGTCCTCGCCCTGCAACAGGGGCTTCGAGAACTCGACATACCAGTCGCAGACCACGCCCCAGACAAAGGCGTAGAGCGACAGCGCCGCGTCGTTGAAGCGGTAGTCGGCCAGCGCCGCATCGACGGTCTCGCGCACCCGCGCGGTCTCGCCGAGGATCCACTTGTTCACCGTGGCCTGCGGGACCGGGCGGTCACTGCCCAGCCCCACCGCGCCGTTCATCTCGGCGAAACGGGCGGCGTTCCACAGCTTGGTGCCGAAATTGCGGTAGCCGGCGATGCGCTGCATGTCGAGCTTCAGCACGCCGCCCAGCGAGGCCATGGCCGCGTTGGTGAAGCGCAGCGCGTCGGCGCCGTACTCGTCGATGATCTCGAGCGGGTCGACCACGTTGCCGAGCGACTTGGACATCTTCTTGCCCTTGGCGTCGCGCACCAGCCCGTGCAGGTAGACATCCCGGAACGGGATCTCGTCGACCACGGCAAGCTGCATCATCATCATCCGCGCGACCCAGAAGAACAGGATGTCCTGCCCGGTCACCAGGACGCTGGTGGGGAAGTAGCGCTCGAGCTCCGCCGTCTTTTCCGGCCAGCCCAGCGTGCCGATCGGCCAGAGCCCGGACGAGAACCACGTGTCCAGCACGTCGGGATCGCGGAACACCGGGATCGCCTGCGGCCGGCGGCGCTGGTCGACGCCGGTGAAATCGGTGCCCTGCTCGAGAAGGGCGGCAAGGTGATCCTCGGCCGCTGCCGCATCCTCGACCATCAGGAACTCGGCATCCTCGCCGAAGAAGTCGTGCATCTTCTTCAGCGCCTCCTCCTCGGTGGCGGCGCAGAACGAGCGCCACTCGTCGCCGAGACCCGGGGTGTGCCAGACCGGGATCTGGTGGCCCCACCAGAGCTGGCGCGAGATGCACCAGGGCTCGATGTTCTCGAGCCAGTGATAATAGGTCTTCTCGCCGCTCTCGGGCATGATCCGCACGCGGCCCTCGCGCACGGCATCAAGCGCCGGCCCGACGATCTGCGCGGTATCGACGAACCACTGGTCGGTGAGCATCGGCTCGATGACGACCTTGGAGCGGTCGCCGAAGGGCTGCATGATCGGCTTGGCCTCCACGAGCGGCACCCACTGGGCCGCCTCGTCACGCGCCTCGCCGCCCTCTTCGGGCGCCACGGGGGCCTTGGCGGCCGCCTGGCCGAGCCGCGGATCGGTGACCTCGGTCATCACCGCGAGGCCTTCATCGGTGATCTCGCGCACCACCGCCTCGCGCGCCTCGAACCGGTCGAGCCCGCGCAGGTGATCGGGGACCAGGTTCAGCGCGTCGGCCTCGTGCTCGGTGAGCGTCAGCTCGCCACGGGCGACCTTCTGCGCGGTCTCGGCGGCCTCGGCATAGGCGGTGCCGTCGGCGCGCATGGTGCCGCGGGTGTCCATCAGGCGGTACATCGGGATGCCACCGCGCTTGGCGACCTGGTAGTCGTTGAAATCATGCGCGCCGGTGATCTTCACCGCGCCCGAACCGAAGGTCGGATCGGGATACTCGTCGGTGATGATCGGGATCAGGCGACGATGCTCCTTCGGCCCCACCGGGATCTCGCAGAGCTGGCCGACGATCGGCGCGTAGCGGTCGTCCGACGGGTGCACGGCGACCGCGCCGTCGCCCAGCATGGTCTCGGGACGGGTGGTGGCGATGGAGATATAGTCGCGCTCCTCCTCGAAGAGCACATTGCCGTCCTCGTCCTTCTCCACGTAGGTGTAGGTGGCGCCGCCCGCGAGCGGGTACTTGAAGTGCCACATGTGACCCGGCACCTCGATGTTCTCGACCTCAAGATCCGAGATCGCCGTCTCGAAATGCGGGTCCCAGTTCACCAGCCGCTTGCCGCGGTAGATCAGGCCCTTCTCGTACATGTCGACGAAGACCTTGATCACCGCGTCGTGGAAGTTGCCCTCCTCACCCGCCGGCGCGCCCTCGGCGCCGGACATGGTGAAGGCGTTGCGCGACCAGTCGCAGGACGCGCCGAGGCGCTTGAGCTGGTTGATGATGGTGCCGCCGGACTGCTGCTTCCACTCCCAGATCTTCGCGGTGAAGGCCTCGCGGCCCATTTCGCGGCGGGTGGCGTTGCTGGCATCCTTGGCCAGCTCACGCTCGACCACCATCTGCGTGGCGATGCCCGCATGGTCCTGCCCGGGCTGCCACAGCGTGTCGAAGCCGCGCATCCGGTGCCAGCGCACGAGGATGTCCTGCAGCGTGTTGTTGAAGGCGTGGCCCATGTGCAGCGAGCCTGTCACGTTGGGCGGCGGGATCATGATGCAGAAGCTCTCGTCGCGCGAGGCATTCGCCCCGGCGTCAAAGGCGCCCGCCTTCTCCCATGCTTCGTAGATGCGCGCCTCGGCGGCGGCCGCGTCAAAGGTCTTTTCCATCGCCATGGGTCGTCTTCCCGTGCCTGCATGCATTGTCCCGCCTCGTCTACCCGCTGGCGGGGCAAAGGGAAAGGCTGCACGTCCCGCGCCGCGCCCCGGTTTCTTCTGGCCGAAAATATCCCGGGGAGTCCGCGCGCCCGCGCGGACGGGGCAGAGCCCCGAAATCGCCCGCCACGCGGGCGGGGCTCAGAGGCAAGGGGGCGAAAACGAAAAACGGCGGTGCCCGGGAGGAGGAGGGGCACCGCCGTCTGATCATTCCGACAGCCCAGGGAGGAGGAGAGGGCTTCGGAAACCGGCTGGACCATTGCGGTCCGAATGGGAGGTGCGGCGGGATCAGGGAGGAGGAGAGATCCCGCCGCGTATCGAAGGCCCCAGGGAGGAGGAGAGGGGCTCCGAAACTGTCGGGCGTGAGGCCCGGATATAGGGTGCGACGGTGCCAGGGAGGAGGAGAGGCACCGTCGCGTATCGAAGGCCCCAGGGAGGAGGAGAGGGGCTCCGAAACTGTCGGGCATGTGGCCCGGATGTTGGGACGCGGCGGGATCAGGGAGGAGGAGAGATCCCGCCGCTCATCGAAGGCCCCAGGGAGGAGGAGAGGGGCTCCGAACTGTCGGGCACTTGGCCCTTTTGTCTTTGCGGCGGCGACCTCGGGAGGAGGAGTGAGGTCGCCGCCGGGCTCGATGCGCTCAGGGAGGAGGAGGAGAGCGCCTCGAGGAAACTGTGATCAGGCCTCGTAGGCGGCCTGGTAGGCGATCCGGCGGATCATCGAGCGGTGCAGCCCGAGATCGCTCAACTCGCGGTTGCTCAGCTGGCCAAGCTCGCGCAGCGTCTCGCGGTAGAGACGGCGACGGGCATTGCGCTCGCGCAGCGAGGCGATCATGCCGGCGAAGAAGCCGTTCGAGCCTTGGGTGCTGGTGTCGGTTGCGTATGCCATGTTCGTTGCTAGCCTGTGTTCGAGTATCTGTGTGTTTCGCTGTGTTGGCCCTAACATGTGGCAAATGCTGCGACTGCACAATCCTGCCATATCTCAATGCCGCTATGCAGCATCTGCATGGGCCGGCTGAGGGAGAGCTAAGCGAAAGCAACGCGTTAAGCGTAACAATTAAGCGGGCTGTGTACGAGCGTTGCGCCCAGAGCAACGTGACGCTACGTCGGTCTGCAGAAATGGAAAGGATAGACCATGTCCCCGACACAAGAGGCGGTGAAGGCAGAGCTTGCGCGGCTGGATCTGCCCGACGGCGGAAACCTGATTTCGCGAGACATGATTCGAGCTTTGAGCATCGAAGGTGGTGCCGTGCGCTTCGTCATCGAGGCGCCCTCGCCGGAGATGGCCAAGCACATGGAGCCGCTGCGTGCCGCTGCCGAGCGCGCCGTGATGGCGCTTGAGGGCGTCTCCTCCGCCAGCGCGGCGCTCACCGCACATGGCCCGGCGGCGAAAGCGCCCTCGCTGAAGATCGGCGGGCATGCCAAGCCGCAGGAGGGGAAGATGAACCCGCCCGGGGTGAAGGCGGTGATCGCCATCGGCTCCGGCAAGGGCGGGGTCGGCAAGTCCACCGTGTCGTCGAACCTCGCGGTGGCGCTGGCGCGGGCGGGCAAGAAGGTGGGCCTGCTCGATGCCGACATCCACGGCCCCTCGCAGCCGCGCATGTTCGGTATCTCGAAGCGCCCCGCCAGCCCGGACGGCAAGACCATCATCCCGCTTCAGGCGCATGGCGTGACGCTGATGTCGATCGGCTTCATGCTGCCCGAGGACAAGGCTGTCGTCTGGCGCGGGCCGATGCTGATGGGTGCGCTGCAGCAGATGATGATGCAGGTGGAGTGGGGCGAACTCGACGTGCTCCTCATCGACCTGCCGCCGGGCACCGGCGACGTGCAGCTCTCGCTCGGCCAGAAGAGCGATCTGGCCGGCGCCATCGTGGTCTCGACGCCGCAGGACGTGGCGATGATCGACGCGCGCAAGGCGCTCGACGCGTTCGACACGCTCAAAGTGCCGGTTCTGGGCCTGATCGAGAACATGTCGATGTTTATCTGCCCAGATTGCGGCCGTGAGGCGCATCTCTTCGGGCAGGGCGGCGTCGCGGCCGAGGCCGAGAAGCTGGGCCTGCCGGTGCTGGCGCAGCTGCCCATCGACCTCGACACCCGCATCGGCGGCGACGAGGGCCGGCCCGTGGCGCTGGGCGACGGTGTGATGGCGCAGGCCTATGCGACGCTGGCTGACCGGTTCATCAAGGGCGGGATCGTCTGAGGCGGCGGTCCCCGCGGGGACACTTTATATATACGCTGGATGCGGGGACCGGAGGGTCTGCGCTCCCGGCGCCGTGCGAGCGGAGGGGGCGCACCGGGAGGGGCGCTGCCCCCATGTCGCAC
Source organism: Salipiger bermudensis (assembly GCF_017309175.1). Classification (NCBI taxonomy): domain Bacteria; kingdom Pseudomonadati; phylum Pseudomonadota; class Alphaproteobacteria; order Rhodobacterales; family Roseobacteraceae; genus Salipiger; species Salipiger bermudensis. The sequence continues at coordinate 289,061 of NZ_JAEKJV010000001.1, forward strand.
CGGAGGAGCGCCTTCAAAAGAAAGGAGGGGGCGCTGCCCCCTCTTGGCCTGCGGCCAATTCACCCCCGAGGTATTTTTGAACCAGAGAAGACGGGGGCCGGTGCGGGGCGGGCCGGCTCAGCCGCGGCGGTCGAGCTTGGTGGTGAGGTGGATCAGGCTTTCCGAGCTTTTCACCCCGCGGGCCTCGGCGATGCGGTCGAGGGCGGCGTCGAGCGCCTCGGTCGAGCTGGCGCAGACGATCACCATCAGGTCGACCCTGCCCGAGGTGGTGTGCACCGTCTCCACCTCGGGCATCTGGCGCAGCCGGGCCAGCACGTCGGCCTGGGCGCGCGGCTCGATGCAGACCAGCACCGTGGCGCGGATCGCCTCCTTGAGTGCCGGGCCGCGGCGGATGGTGAAGCCGGCAATGGCGCCGCGCTGGATCAGACGCTCGATCCGGGCCTGCACCGTGGTGCGCGCGAGCCCGAGCCGCCGCGCGAGATCGGAGACCGGCATGCGCGCGTCAGTGGAGAGCAGCGACACGAGGGCGCGGTCGGTTTCGTCGATATGTTGAGATCTGTGGTCGAATTGTTCCATCTGGGGATCAGAATGACAGTTCTGCCGGGCGAAATCGAGTCTCCTGACGCGCATACTCGAGAAAGGTGCAAACAGGAGGTGTCTTCATGGGGATCGAGCAGGCCCTGATTCCATCGCCCGAGACGTGGCTGGCGCGCGAGCGGCCCGACGAGCCGGTGTTTTTCTTCTGCCCGCAGCGGCTGGGCGATGTGGCCGGGCGGTTTCTGGACGGGTTCCCGGGGGTGGTGAGCTACGCGGTCAAGGCCAACCCGTTGCCGGAGATGATCGAGGGGCTCTGGCGCGCCGGCCTGCGGGTCTTCGACGTGGCCTCTCCGGCGGAGATGGTGCTGGTGCGGGCGCATTGCCCCGAGGCCGCCCTGCATTACCACAACCCGGTCCGCTCGCAGGCCGAGGTCAGCGCAGGTCTGGCGCATCGCTGTGTGTCGTGGTCGGTCGACCGGATGAGCGAGCTTGAAAAGCTCGCCGCGCTGCCGGCGGGCACCGAGATCGCGGTGCGGCTGAAGCTGCCCGTGGCCGGTGCGGCCTATGATTTCGGAGCCAAGTTCGGGGCCGAACCGGCGGGCGCGGTGACGCTGCTGCGGCGGGTGGCCGAGATGGGGCTCACGCCGTCGCTGACCTTTCATCCCGGCACGCAATGCCGCGGTGCCGAGCCCTGGGCGCGCTACATCCACGCGGCGGCCGGGGTGGCGCGAGACGCGGGCGTCACGCTGCACCGGCTGAACGTGGGCGGAGGTTTCCCGAGCGACAGGGGCGAGGGGGAACCCGATCTCGAGACCATCTTCGCCACCATCGGGCGTGCCACGCGCGAGGCCTTCCCGAGACCGCCGGATCTGGTTTGCGAGCCGGGCCGGGGGCTCTGCGCCGAGGCCTTCCTGCTGGCGCTGAAGGTCAAGGCGGTGGAGGCAGAGGCGCTCTTCGTCAATGACGGCATTTATGGCGGCATGGCCGAGTGGCGCGATCTGGGGATGGCGGGACGCGTGTGGGTGGTCGACCCGGCGGGACGGCGGCGGGGCGGGCGCGCGCAGCCGCGCATCGTCTTCGGCCCGACCTGCGACAGCCTCGACCGTCTGCCCGAGCCGATGGCGCTTCCCGCCGCCATCGAAGAAGGCGACTTCGTGATCTGCGAGGGCATGGGCGCCTATTCCCGGGCGCTGGTCACCGGGTTCAACGGCTACGGAGCGCGCAGGGTCGTGCGGATGTCCGCGGCCTGCTGAGAATTCCCGGGCGTCGCGCTGGACACTTGCTCGGCGGAGCGCCACTCTGCGCCGCAGAAGACCAGCCAAGCGCGAGGACGGGATATGGAAAAGTTCGGCAAGAGCCAGTCATTCAAGCGCAGCGAGGACGTGCGCTTTCTCACCGGGCATGGACGCTATATCGACGACATCGCGCCCGATGGCGCGCTGCACGGCTTTTTGCTGCGCTCGCCGGTGGCCCATGCGACCATCACCTCGCTGGATGTCGAGGCGGCGCGCGAGGCAGAGGGCGTGGCATTGGTGCTCACCGTCGATGACCTGCTCGAGGCGGGGATGGACATTCGCATGGGCGGCACCGTGCTCACGAACCGCGACGGCTCGAAGGCGGCCGAGCCCGAGCGCCCGATGCTGGCGCGCGGCAAGCTGCGCCATGTCGGCGAGCCGGTGGCGCTCGTGGTGGCCGAGACGCTGCAGCAGGCCCGGGATGCGGCCGAGCTGATCGAGCTCGATTATGACGATCTGCCCGCCCATGTGGAGGTCTGCGCCGGTGGCGAGACAATTCATCCCGAGGCGCCCGACAACCGCGCCTTCGACTGGGGCATGGGCGACGAGGCGGCGACGGCGGAGGCCTTCGACAAGGCGGCCCGCGTGGTGCGGCTCGAGGTCGGCGACAACCGGGTGATCGTCAACGCCATGGAGGGCCGCGGCTGCTATGCCGAGTGGGACGGCGCGCGGCTGCACGTGGCGTTCAACGGGCAGGGGGTCTGGGGCCTCAAGGGCGAACTGGCCGAAGCCATGGGACTCGACCCGGAGGCGGTGCGCATCACCAACCCCGACGTGGGCGGCGGCTTCGGTATGAAAGCGGCGTCCTATCCGGAATACTTCGTGCTGGCGCAGGCGGCGCGGGTGCTTGGCAAGCCGGTGCGCTGGATCTCGGAACGCACCGAGGGGATGCTGTCGGACCATGCCGGGCGCGACCTGACGACCATGGCGGAGCTGGCCTTCGATGCGGATCATCGCATCCTCGGCTACCGCATTCACACGATGTGCAACCTCGGGGCCTACAACTCGGGCTTCGGCCAGCCGATCCAGACGCTGCTGTTCTCCAAGGTGCTGACCGGGACCTACGATATCCCGACCGCCTACATGCGGGTCGAAGGGTTCTTCACCAATACCACTCAGGTCGACGCCTATCGCGGCGCTGGCCGGCCCGAGGCGATCTATGTCATCGAGCGGGTGATGGACCGTGCGGCGCGCGAGCTGGGGCTCGACCCGATCGAGCTCCGTAAGATCAACTTCATCAAGGACTTCCCCTACAAGACCGTGACCGGAGAGACCTATGACGTGGGCGATTTTCCCCGCGTGCTGGATCACGCCATCCTTGATGCCGACGTGGCGGGCTTTGCCGCGCGCAAGGACGAGAGCGCGGCGCAGGGCAAGCTGCGCGGGCTGGGGCTTTGCTTCTACATCGAGTCGATTCTCGGCGATCCGGCCGAGGATGTGCGGGTCGAGTTCACCGAGGATGGCGGCGCAGTGATCTATGTCGGCACCCAGTCCAACGGGCAGGGGCACGAGACGGTGTTCGCCAAGTTCCTCAGCGACCACTCCGGCATTCCCTTCGACAAGATCGCCTTCGTGCAGGGCGACAGTGACCTGATCGCCCGTGGCGGCGGCACTGGCGGGTCGCGCTCGGTGACCACGCAGGCCAACGTGACGCTGTCCTGCGTGCGGCAGATGGTCGAGGGATTCTCGGCCTTCCTCGCCGAGGAAATGGGCGTCGAGGCGGCGGAGGTGCGGTTCGATGACGAGCGCTTCCGGGCCGAGGGCTCGAACCTGACGCCGACCATGCTCGAGGTGGCCGAGATGGCCCGCGCCAAGGGCCGCGACGACCTGCTGAGCTGGTCCGCGCGCGACCAGATCGAGGCCCGCTCCTATCCCAACGGGGCGCATTTCGCCGAGGTGGAGATCGATCTCGAGACCGGTGTGACCGAGGTGGTGAAATACACCGTGGTCGACGATTTCGGCAACCTCATCAATCCGATGCTGGCCGAGGGCCAGGTGCATGGCGGGGTCGCGCAGGGGCTTGGGCAGGCGCTGTGCGAGCGCACGGTGTTCGACGAGGACGGCCAGCTGCTCTCGGCCAGCTTCATGGACTACGCCATGCCGCGGGCCGACGACATGCCTTGGGTCAAGTTCGACGTCGAGCCGGTACCCTCGACCGGCAACCCGATGGGGATGAAAGGCTGCGGCGAGGCGGGCACGGTGGGCGCGCTGGCGGCGGTGTCGAACGCCATGCAGGACGCGCTCTGGGAGAAAGGCGTGAAGCAGGTCGACATGCCTTTCACGCCGATGCGGGTCTGGAGCCTGCTGAAGGGCGCGCCGCTGGCGGCGGAGTGATCGCGCGGGGAAGTGCAGAAAGGTGGCGTCAAGGTTTTTGTTCACGCTTCCTTGAGGGGGTTTGCAATTGTGGCTTTCGTGCCCATATCCCTTACAGGATCGCGGAGACGGAACCTTCGCGACGCCTTCACTGTCCCTCGTTCCGCACTTGCGCCCAAGGTCTTCCTTGGGCGCTTTTTCTTTGCGCGCTTGCCCCGTAAGGTGAGGCCATGAGCTATACCGACGCGTTTCTGAAATCCGTATTGGCCCGCAGCAAGGTGATCGCCGTGGTCGGCGTGTCGCTGAACCCGGTGCGCCCGAGCTACTACGTGGCGCGCTACCTGAGCCTGCGCGGCTACCGGGTGATCGGGGTCAATCCCGGCCATGCGGGCGCGATGCTGTTCGGCGAGGAGGTGCGCGGGGCGATCGAAGATCTTCCGGCAGAGGTCGACATGGTCGACATCTTCCGTCGCTCCGAGGCGGTGCCGGGAATCGTCGAGGACGCTCTGGCGCATCTGCCGGGGCTCAGGACGGTGTGGATGCAGATCGGCGTCGAGAACGCGGCCGCTGCTGCGGCGGCGGAGGCCAGGGGAATCGACGTGGTGATGAACCGCTGCCCCAAGATCGAGTACCAGCGCCTGCATGGCGAGCTGCGCATGGGCGGCTTCAACACCGGCGTGATTTCGTCAAAGCTTTGACCGGCGGGGCGCGCCTGCCCGGCCTCGGGATGCCTGCAGCCCGTCGGACGCCTCCGGCGGGAGTATTTTTGACGAAGAGAAGCCAGGGGCGCAGCGCCCCCGTCCCGCCGCGCGAACGCTGCCTCAGCCCTTGCGGGATGCCTTCTCTGCGATGCCGGACTGACCCTGTCGCCGCGCGAGCTCTTCCATCACTGCTGAAAGAGGCAGGTCGCGCGCCTTGAGCATCACGAGGAAATGGAACAGCACGTCCGCGCCTTCCGAGGCGAGTTTGTCGCGGTCGCCCTTGACCGCTTCGATGATCGCCTCCACGGCCTCTTCGCCAAATTTCTCGGCGCATTTCTCCGGGCCCTTGGCGAGCAGCTTGGCGGTCCAGCTGTCGTCGGGCGAGGCGGAGGCGCGGGCGGCGACGATGGCTTCGAGTTCTTCCAGGGTCATCAGAGCCTCACCGGAATGCCGGCCTGCGCCATGTGGGCCTTGGCCTCCGCGATGGTGAACTCGCCGAAGTGGAAGATCGAGGCGGCGAGCACAGCCGAGGCGTGGCCTTCGGTCACGCCTTCCACGAGATGGTCGAGCGTTCCGACGCCGCCTGAGGCGATCACGGGGATGTCCACCGCGTCGGAGATGGCGCGGGTCAGCGGCAGGTTGAAGCCGGCCTTGGTGCCGTCCCGGTCCATCGAGGTGAGCAGGATCTCACCGGCGCCCTTGGCGGTCACCGTGCGCGCGAACTCCACCGCGTCGATGCCGGTGGGCTTGCGGCCGCCATGGGTGAAGATCTCCCACCGCCCCGGTTCCACGGTCTTGGCGTCGATCGCCACCACGATGCATTGCGAGCCGAAATGATCTGCCGCCTCGGCGACCACGTCGGGGTTGGCCACCGCCGCCGAGTTGAAGCTGACCTTGTCGGCCCCGGCGAGCAGAAGGTTGCGCACATCGGCCACCGTGCGCACGCCGCCGCCCACGGTCAGCGGGATGAAGCACTGCTCGGCGGTGCGGGTCACCACGTCGAACATGGTGCCGCGATTCTCATGCGTGGCGTGGATGTCGAGAAAGGTGATCTCGTCGGCGCCTGCGGCGTCATAGGCGCGGGCGGCGTCGACCGGGTCGCCGGCATCGCGCAGGTCGACGAAATTGACGCCCTTGACCACACGGCCATCGGCGACATCGAGACAGGGAATGATGCGGGTCTTGAGCATGACCGCCTTATGGCGCGGATCGGCGTGGGAGGAAAGGGGCCTGCTGTTGCATTGCTGCGGCGATGGCCGATCAGGGACGACAGACGGGCAGAAGGGGCGCTGCCCCTTGTCGGTCCGGAGGCGCGCATTCAGAAGAAGAGAGGGGGGCGCTGCCCCCTCTTGGCGCTGTGCGCCAATTCACCCCCGAGGTATTTTTGAACCAAAGAAGCCAGGAGCGCCGCGCCCCTGGCTTCTCTTCGTCAAAAATACTCCCGCCGGAGGCGTCCGGCGTGGCCAAGCGTTCTGCTGCCGGGGTAGCCGTGCCCGGGCGTCAGGGGCGCCAGGCGAGAAAGTTGGCGATCATCCGCAGGCCGGTGGCAGCGCTTTTCTCGGGGTGGAACTGCAGCCCGATCACCGTCTCATGGGCGACGATGGCGGTGACGTCGCCGCCGTATTCCACATGCGCCACCCGTTGCGAGGCGTCGGTCATGCGCATCTGGAAGGAGTGCACGAAATAAGCATGGTCCCCGGTCGAGACGCCCTCGAGCACCGGGTGCGGCCGGTCTATCACCAGGTCGTTCCAGCCCATATGCGGCACTTTCAGCGACGGCTCAGACGGCGCGATGCGTTCGACTTCGCCGTCGATCCAGCCGAGACCGTCGGTGTCCTCGTATTCGTGCCCCTTGCGCGCCAGCAGCTGCATGCCGACGCAGATGCCGAGGAACGGCACGGCGCGGGTTTCGACCGCCTCGACCATGGCCTGAAAGCAGCCCGACCGGCGCAGCGCCGCGGCGCAGGCCGGGAAGGCGCCGTCGCCGGGCAGCACGATGCGGTCCGCATTGGCCACGGTCTCCGGGTCGGTGGTCACCACGACCTCGCCGCCGCCGGTCTCGCGCGCCATGCGCTGGAACGCCTTCTCGGCCGAGTGCAGGTTGCCGCTCTCGTAGTCGATGATCGCCGTCAGCATCTCGTGCGGTCCTTTCCGGTCAGGGGCCGGCTCAGAGGTTGTCGTATTGCGGCATGCCCAGCACGTGGTAGCCGCCATCGACGCGGATGATCTCGCCGGTGGTGCAGGCGCCGGCATCCGAGACCAGATAGACCGCGGTGCCGCCGACCGCCTCGAGCGTGGCGTTGGAGCGCAGCGGGGTGTTCTGCTCGGTGAACTTGTAGGTCTTGCGGGCGCCGCCGATGGCCGCGCCGGCCAGCGTCTTCATCGGGCCGGGCGAGATCGCGTTCACCCGGATGCCCTCGGGGCCGAGATCGTTGGCCAGGTAACGGGTGGTCGATTCCAGCGCCGCCTTGGCCACGCCCATGACGTTGTAGTTCGGGAACACCCGCTGGCTGCCGTCATAGGTGAGGGTCAGCAGCGTGCCGCCATTCTCGACCATCAGCGGGTGAGCACGGCGCGCCACCTCGATGAAGCTGTAGCAGGAAATGTCGAGCGAGTTGCGGAAGTTGCTGCGCGAGGTGTTGAGAATGCGCCCGGTGAGCTCGGACTTGTCCGAGAAGGCGATGGCGTGGACCACGAAATCGATGGTCGGCCAGCGTGCCGCAAGGGTCTCGAAACCCGCATCCAGTGAGGCGTCATCGGTGACATCGACATCGACCATCAGGTCGCTGCCGACGCTCTCCGCCAGCGGCTGCAGGCGCTTGCCAAAGGCCTCGCCCTGGTAGGTGAAGGCAAGCTCCGCACCGGCCTCGTGCAGGGCGCGCGCGATGCCCCATGCGATGGAGCGGTCATTCGCCACCCCCATGACCAGCCCGCGCTTGCCCTTCAGAAGCTCCGACATGTTCTGTAATCCGCTGTTAGGTATCAAAAATCAGTCACGGTAGCGGCTCAGAAGCATCGAGCCATTGGTGCCGCCGAAACCGAAGGAATTGGTCATCACCGTGTCGAGCCCGGCATCGTCGACGCGTGCCGTGGCGATTTCGGCCGGCGCCAGCGCCGGGTCGAGCTCGTCCACGTTGATCGAGGGGATGATGAAGTCGTGCTGCAGTGCCAGCAGGCAGTAGACCGCTTCCTGCGCGCCGGTGGCGCCCTGGCTGTGGCCGGTCATCGACTTGGTCGAGGAAACCGGCGGGGTCTGGCCCTCGCCGAAGACGCGGCGCACCGCCTCGATCTCGCCGACATCGCCGACCGGGGTCGAGGTGCCGTGAGCGTTGATGTAGCCGACCTTGCGGTCCTCGGGCAGGGTCTGCAGCGCGAGCCGCATGGCACGCTCGCCACCCTCGCCGGAGGGGGCAACCATGTCATGGCCGTCCGAGGTCGCGGCGAAGCCGGTGACTTCGGCATAGATCTTGGCGCCGCGGGCCTTGGCGTGCTCGAGCTCTTCGAGCACGAGGATGCCGCCGCCACCGGAGATCACGAAGCCGTCGCGCCCGGCGTCAAAGGCGCGCGAGGCCTTGTCGGGGCTGTCATTGTACTTCGAGCTCATCGCGCCCATGGCATCGAACAGGCACGACAGGGTCCAGTCGAGCTCTTCGCCGCCGCCGGCGAACATCACGTCCTGCTTGCCCATCATGATCTGCTCGGCGGCGTTGCCGATGCAGTGCAGCGAGGTCGAGCAGGCCGAGGTGATCGAGTAGTTGATGCCCTTGATCTTGAACGCGGTCGACAGGTTCGCGCTGACCGTCGAGCACATCGCCTTGGGCACCGCGAAGGGGCCCACGCGCTTGGTGCCGCCGCTCTTGAGCACGGTCTGGTGCGCGGTCAGCAGCGCCGAGGTCGAGGGGCCCCCGGAGCCGGCGATCAGGCCGGTGCGCGGGTTGACCACATCGGACTCCTCGAGCCCGGAATCGGCGATCGCCTGCTGCATGGCGATATGGGCATAGGCCGCACCGGGGCCCATGAAGCGCAGGGTGCGCTTGTCGACATGCTCGGAGACGTCGATATCGACGGCCCCGGCGATCTGGCTGCGGAAGCCGTGTTCCTTCATCTGTTCGTTGGCAGTGATGCCGGAGCGGCCTGCCTTCAGCGAGGCGAGGACTTCTTCGGCGTTTGTGCCAATGGACGATACGATGCCCAGTCCGGTGACGACGACGCGACGCATGGTGCCTCCCATATGTTTGTTGGGGGCTATGTAGGGCATGGGGCAGGGGGGACGCAAGCGGCGGATTGCCTCTGCGGAACCGGGCCGTACCCCTCAGCGCAAGGCCCGGCGACGGCGCAGCGGCTCGCTTTCCACGGCCATGCGCTGCACGTATTTCAGATGCCCGATGGCGCTCAGGACGTCCTGATGATCGCGGCGCTGCTCGAGATAGTCGGACAGGCGCAGCAGGTTCACGGGCTGGCGTGCGACCAGCGTCTTGATGCGCTCCACCGCGGTCTCGACCGGGTAGTGCAGCACGAGCTGCGCGGCGGTCTGGGTGGGGGTCAGGAGGTAGTAATCCTGCGCCCGGCGCGGCGTGTCACGCACCGCGTCGAAGGGCGAAGCGCCAAGCGCGCGAAAGCGCGGGATGTGCATGCGGATGTCGAGGGCCGAGTTCTCGAGGATCGAGCCTGTCGCCTGCCGGAAGCCGAGCGGCTCCAGGCGCCGGGTGGCGTAGGCGCGCATCGGGCCGGTCATCATGTCCATGTCGGCGCGATCATAGCGCAGGTCGTCGAAGACCGAGACCAGCCGCCATGCCGGGTCGGCGAGCATGAGGCAGGGGTCCTTGGCAAGGCTTTCGAGCGCCTCGCGCAGCGTCTCGGCACGCTGCCGGCCGTCCGCGTCGAGCGGTACGAAAGCGCTGTAGCGGGGGCGGCGCAGCAGGCGCTTGGCGATCCGGGCGATCATTGCGGCTCTCCGTTTCTGCGCAGTCGCGGCACGCTGGCGCGCTGGACAAAGAGGCGCCGCCGCTTACGTCGCAAGCTAGGAGCAAACGAGCGAGGGACCAGTCCATGCTGCAGGACAAGCGAAAGGATCTGGACGCGGAGAAGCGCAAGACGCTGCTCGAGCGCCTGTTGCAGGAGATCGGGCGCGAGCAGCCGGATCTCTACTACCAGTCGACCAGCGAGATCGCCCAGCGGCTGAAGCAGCACATCGCCAGCGGCGCGGCGCTGCATCCCGAGGATCGCAAACTGGTGGAGCGGCTGAGCCCGCGCGACATCGCGGTTCTGCTCAGCCTGCATTGAGGGGCGCCGCTGCGGCGCACCCTCCTGACCGATCAGCTCTCGGAGAGCGCGACCTTCATGTCCTTGACCTGGTAGATCACTTCGCCATCGGCCTCGACGATGCCGTCGGCCACGCCCATGGTCAGGCGGCGGGTCTGCACGGCCTTGGTGAAATCGATCTTGTAGGTCAGCATCTTGCGGTCCGGGCGCACCATGCCGGTGAGCTTCACCTCACCCACGCCAAGCGCGTAGCCGCGCCCCTGCCAGCCGCGCCAGCCGAGGTTGAAGCCGGTCAGCTGCCAAAGCCCGTCGAGCCCGAGGCAGCCGGGCATGATCGGGTTGCCCGGGAAGTGGCAGTCGAAGAACCACAGGTCGGGGGTGATGTCGAACTCGGCCAGCACGTGGCCCTTGCCGTGAGCGCCGCCATCTGCCGAGATATCGGTGATGCGGTCCATCATGAGCATGGGCGGGGCCGGAAGCTGCGCATTGCCCTCGCCGAACAGCTCGCCGCGGGAACATTTCAGCAGGTCTTCCTTGCCGAAGCTGGTGGGATAGTCTGCCATCGATGACTGACCCTTCGTGTCGTGGGTTTCAGGTTTGGCACCCTCTATCACCGTGAAAGTGCGGCTTGCAAGCCTGCCGCGCCGAGGCGCCGCCTCTGCGGATCGGGAGTTTTCGTTTGAAATCCGGCCTGCTCACTCCTTATATATGTCAGGCGGATGAACGTATCGGATGAGGCAATGACAGCAGAGGCCGTTCAGAGAGGCACGCAGTGGTTGGCACAGGCAGAACTGCGCCCGACACGGCAGCGCTTGGCGCTGGCGGCGCTTCTGGTTGGCGACGGGAAGAACCGCCATGTCACCGCCGAGAGCCTCTTTGCCGCGGTGAAGGAGCAGGGCGAGAGCGTGTCGCTGGCGACGGTCTACAACACGCTGCGCGCGTTCTGCGATGCCGGGTTGATGCAGGAAGTCACCGTCGACGGCACCCGCAGCTATTTCGACACCAACACCCATGAGCACCCGCATTTCTACTGGGAAGATGACGGTCACCTGACCGATGCTCCCGCCGAGGACATGGTCATCGCGCGTCTGCCCGACGCCCCCGAAGGTGCCGAGATCGCCTCGGTCGACGTGGTGATCCGCCTGCGCAAGCGCGGCTGACCGCGCCGCTCACCGGCGCCCGTCCCCGCCCCGCCCCGCGAAACGCCCTCACTGCCGGCTGCAGTGACCAAGTCATTGCCGCGCCGGTCAGGAACCGCGCGGCGTCGCTGGTCGTTGATCTCCCAAAAGGAGACATCGCATGACCCGCACACTCACCCTTCGCAGCATCGCCCCGGTCACCCACGACACCTACAGGCTCACCTTCGACCGTCCCGCGGATCTTGACTACACCCCCGGGCAGGCGGCGCACATGGCGCTCGATCAGGAGGGCTGGCGCGACGAGATCCGCTCCTTCACCATGACCTCGCTGCCGGGCGAGGAGCAGCTTGAGTTCGTCATCAAGTCCTACCCCGAAGACGCCGAGGGCCATGGTGGCGTGACCGCCCGCATCGCCCGGCTGCAGCCCGGCGATACCATGCTGCTCGAGGACATCTGGGGCGCGATCGAGGGCAAGGGCGACGGCGTCTTCATCGCCGGCGGCGCCGGGGTGACACCGTTCATCGCCATCCTGCGCGACAAGCTCGCCCGCAAGGGCACGCTCAAAGGCAACACTCTGGTGTTCTCCAACAAGGCCGAGCGCGACATCATCCTGCGCGACAGCTTCGAGAAGATGCCCGGTCTCGAGACCTGCTTCCTCGTCACCGAGGAAGAGGACAGCCCGCTGCACCGCGGTCAGATCGATGCCGACCTGCTCGGCAAGCACGTCACACCCGGCAAGGACATCTGCTATATCTGCGGCCCCGACGCCATGCTCGACGACATCGCAGAGGCGCTCACGTCGATCGACGTGCCCGAGGGCGACATCGTCATGGAGCAGTTTGACTGAGCCTCAGGCCCTGAGGTCACGCACGTAGAACAGATCGGTCTCGGGGCCCCTGGGGCCGATCACCGTGTTCGGCATCCGCCCGTGACGGACAAAGCCGTGGCGCTCGTAGAAGCGGATGGCCCGCGCGTTGCGCTCGGCCACGCAGAGCTCGAGTTGCCAGACGCCGAGCGGGCGCACATGGTCGACGATCGCACCCAGAAGCTGCATCGCGGCGCCCGAGCCATGCAGCGCGGGACGGATGTAGAAGGCTCCGATCTCCACCCGGTGCGCGGCACGCGCGAAGGGCAGGCGGCGCAAGCCCACCATGCCGCAAAGCGCCGCCCCGTCGAAGAGCCCCAGCGTCATGCCCTCCGACAGGGTTTGCGCCACCGTCTCCGGGCTCATCGCCTGCACCTCGTCCGGCGTGCTGCAGAAGGCGTCCGGGTAGCGCTCGACCGCCTCGAGGCAGAGCGCGGTGTAGGCGGTCGCGTCATCCGGGCCAAGCGCCCTGACGCTCAGAACCATTGTCCGGGCTCCATCAGCCCCAGATCGAGAAGCTGGCGTGAGTGCCATTCGAACTCGGTCGAGTTGTGCCAGCGGAAATCGTGGATGTCGAAGGTGCTGCCGGGGTTGCGCTTCAGCGCCTTGGCAATGCGGAACGACACCAGCGCCGCAGTGAGGTTGTTGTGCCACGGGCAGGCGTAGGTATTGTATTCCTCGTCCGAGAAGGTGTGGTCGTCGCGCAGTTTCAGCCCCGGTTTGGCCCGGAACAGGGCGATGCGGTCGATCTTGCGCCGCGTCTCGGGCACGTGCTCCTCGTAGCGCCAGCGCAGCCCACCGAAGAAATCCAGCTGCCGTTCCTTGGGATGATTGTGCCGCGCCGCGTCGTTGCGCGTCTGGGCGTAGTACCCGGAACGGTCGAGATAGGTGTCGTCGAGCGACACCGCGTCGGGAGACCGCTGCAGGTCGCCGGCATAGAGGTCGATCACGTAGGTGAGCATCGCGTCGCGCCGCTCTTCAGTGTGAAAGGCGAGCATCTCGCTGACCGAGCGGGTCTCGCAGTAGGGGTAGAACAGGTACTCGGCGTTGTAGCAGTAGAACATCCACAGCCCGGGCCCCGCCTCGATCACCGCGTCGACGGCCCTTGGCACGGCGCGCTTGAGGCGCAGGTCGTAGTCGATCCGGTGCACGCGCGCGCGCAGGTCCTTCGCCATGTCGAATTGCGGTGGCATGAAGGCGATCACGCAGCCGAAGCCCGATTGCAGGGTGTGGCGCAGCGTGGTGTCGATCTCGGCCTCGTCCTCGCAAAACACCATCGCCACCGGACCGGCTCCCAGCGCGGCCTTCGCCTGGCCAAGGAAATCTGCAAGGCTCTCGTGATGCATCGTCTGTCTCTTTGCCGGCTGTGCGCTCAAGGATTGGTGAATTCGCAGGGCTTTGCAAGCAACCGGGGCAGGCCGCCTCTGTCCGCCGTCCTCACTTTATTGCTGGCCCGCGCATCCTATGCCCCCTTGTCTTCTTCTGGCCGGACATGTCCCCGCCGGAGGCCTTTTGTGTCGACCACGGCGCGCGACGCCGGACCAAGCGCCTTGCGCCCCCAATACCACCCCCAACGCCACCTCGGACAGCGCATCCATACCAGCCCGACGCCCTTGGCTTCTCTTCGTCAAAAATACTCCCGCCGGAGGCCGGCCGGGCTTCGCGGGCGGGTGCGCCTCCCGGAGAGACGCGCCACCCCGGGTCCCACGCCCCTCCGCGCACCCTTTTCACGCGCCCCGTTTTGCGCTATCCGCCCGCCCTTGAACCGCGCGACCGGGAGTCCCTCTCATGACCCAGCCCAAGAAGCTCTTCATCAAGACCTATGGCTGCCAGATGAACGTCTATGACAGCGAGCGCATGGCCGAGGCCATGGGCGGGCAGGGCTATGTCCAGACCGACAGCCCCGACGACGCCGACATGATCCTGCTCAACACCTGCCACATCCGCGAGAAGGCGGCGGAGAAGGTCTATTCCGAGCTCGGTCGCTACAAGGGGCTCAAGTCCGAGCGTCCGGACCTGAAGATCGGCGTGGCGGGTTGCGTGGCGCAGGCCGAGGGCGAAGAGATCATGCGGCGCCAGCCGATGGTTGACCTCGTGGTGGGGCCGCAAAGCTATCACCGCCTTCCCGAGCTCGAGGCGAAGGCGCGCGGCGGCGAGAAGGCGCTCGACACCGACTTCCCGGAAGAGGACAAGTTCGAGCGGCTGAAATCCCGGCCCAAGGCCAAGCGTGGCCCGACCGCCTTTCTCACCGTGCAGGAGGGCTGCGACAAGTTCTGCGCCTTCTGCGTGGTGCCCTATACCCGCGGTGCCGAGGTCTCTCGGCCGGCCGATCGCGTGCTGACCGAGGCCCGCGACCTCGTCGAGCGCGGCGTGCGCGAGCTCACCCTGCTGGGCCAGAACGTCAACGCCTATCACGGCCATGACCGCGGCCTTGCCGGGCTGATCCGCGAGCTGGCAAAGATCGACGGGCTCGAGCGCATCCGCTTCACCACCTCGCATCCCAACGACATGGATGACGACCTGATCGCGGCGCATGGCGATTGCGACAAGCTGATGCCCTACCTGCACCTGCCCGTGCAGGCGGGCTCGGACCGGATCCTCAAGCGGATGAACCGCCAGCACACTGCCGAGCAGTATCTGCGGCTCATCGAGCGCCTGCGCGCGGCGCGCCCCGACCTGCACCTCTCGGGCGATTTCATCGTCGGATTCCCGGAAGAGACCGAAGAGGATTTCCGCGACACCATGGCGCTGATCGAGGCGGTTCAATACGGCTCCGCCTTCTCGTTCAAGTATTCCGAGCGCCCGGGCACCCCGGCCGCCGAGCGCCCGCAGGTCTCCGAGGCCGAGAAGGACGACCGTCTGCAGCGGCTTCAGGCGCTGCTGACCCGCCAGCAGCGCGCCCTGCAGGACGCCATGGTCGGCCGCGAGGTCGGCGTGCTGTTCGAGAAGGCCGGCCGCCTGCCGGGCCAGATGGTCGGCAAGTCCGACTACCTGCACGCTGTGCACGTGGCGGCGGAAGGGCTGCAGCCCGGCGATCTTCGCCCTGTCACGATCGTCGAGAGCGGCCCGAACTCGCTGAAAGGCGTGCTCGTTTGAGGCGAGCTTCGGCGCTGCCCTGCAGGCGTCGCGGTTTTTGCGTTTCTGCTTTGGACAATGCCGGGAAGATCGGTGGTTTGTCCCCTCATGCACCACAATATATGGTGGTTTTTCCTTCACAGGGCGGAAATGTCTGCTACTGTCTTGCCTTAGAGTAAATATTGCAGCGTTTGCCTGCCGCCCGCGCCCGCGCGGGCTTGGCGGACATCAAGCACAAGGGGACAGAGGCTGTGGCAAAACGCATTTCCAAAGCCTTCAGAGGGGTGGTCGGCGCACTGGCGCTGGCCTGTGCAACCGCGGCCGGCTTCAGTGGCCCGGTGGCCGCCGACAGCGACGGCGCGGCTCTGAACACACCGGTGATTTCAACCCAGAACACCCGGACCATCCGCGGTGAGCGCTACGTGCCCGGGATCTCGCTGTCGCCGGACGGCTGCGAGATCTGGGTGATGGATGACGGCGCCGAGGGCTACGCGGTCTCGCGCATGACCCCGGACGGGCGTCCGGTCTGCCGCGACATCAACGTCTGCGGCACGCTCAACACCGACCAGTACTTCGCCACCGACAAGTACTACATCTCGCCCAAGGGCAAGGCGCGGCTGGAAGAGTTCTTCAACAGCGCCACCGCCTTCGGCTTCATCATTGCCGGTCACACCGATGCCCGCGCCAGCATCGAGTACAACCGCCGCCTGAGCTACAATCGCGCCAACGCGGTGGCCTCGGTGGCGCGCGGCACCGGCGCCCGCATCATCGACGTGCGCGGTTACGGCGAGGAATACCCGGTGGCGACCAACCGCACCGTCGAGGGCATGGCGAAGAACCGCCGCGTCGAAATCCTGTGTGTGCGCTGAGGAGACGACCATGAAGACTGTACGCATCGTTCTCGCCCTCGGCACCGCGCTGGTACTCGCCGCCTGCGATGCCGGCCCCGACAAGAGCCAGGACCGCAACACCATTGACCGCGACGATCTCTCGCAGCTCAAGTGGGGCGTCTGGGTCGACCCCGACGGCTGCGACAACTGGATCGCCGACGATGGCGTCGAGGGCTATCTCGCCCGCCGCTACGACCGTTACGGCAAGCCGGTCTGTTCCGGCGTGGCGCCGCCGACCGTGGCCACCGGCGACTTCAAGCAGGGCGCGAGCTCGGTGATCGGCGATCCGATCTGATCCGGTGCAGAGCCTGACGCAGAGACACGACCGCGCGGTGCCCATCGCGCGGTCGTTTTGCGTCTGCGCAGGGCGTGGGCGCATCGCGGGGCTTGCCCTTCCCCGGGCCGCTTGGCACGATGGGAGCGACTCTAGGCGCAGGAGACATGCGTGACGACAGGCACTCTGACAGAAGCCATCCTCGAATTCCCCGACAACCGGCTGCTGATCGATCTGTGCGGCGAATTCGACCGCAACCTCACCGATATCGAGACCCGGACCGGGGTGCAGATCCTGCGCCGCGGCAACCAGCTCGCGATCCACGGACCCGAAGAGGCGCAGGCCGCCGCCCGCGAGGTGCTCGGCGCGCTCTACCAGCGGCTCGAGCAGGGGCGCTCGGTGGGCCGGGCCGACATCGACCGCGAGTTCCGCCTCGCCCCCGAGCCCGAGGAAGAGGCCAGCGGCGGCCAGCTCGAGATGTTCGAGGGCGGCAAGGTCGAGATCAAGACCCGCAAGAAGCTGATCGAGCCGCGCACCGACGCCCAGAAGGCCTATGTCCGCTCGCTCTACCAGCACGAGATGTGCTTCGGCATCGGCCCCGCCGGCACCGGCAAGACCTATCTCGCCGTCGCCGTGGGCGTGAACATGCTGATCACCGGCGCGGTCGACAAGATCATCCTGTGCCGCCCCGCGGTCGAGGCCGGCGAGCGCCTCGGCTTCCTGCCCGGCACGCAGGAGGAGAAGGTCGATCCCTACATGCAGCCGCTCTACGACGCGCTGAACGATTTCCTGCCCGGCAAGCAGCTCGCCAAGATGCGCGAGGAGAAGACCGTCGAGATCGCGCCGCTGGCCTTCATGCGCGGCCGCACGCTGTCGAACGCCTTCGTGGTGCTCGACGAGGCGCAGAACGCCACCACCATGCAGATGAAGATGTTCCTGACCCGTCTCGGCGAGGGCTCGCGCATGGTGATCACCGGCGACCGCACCCAGGTCGACCTGCCGCGCGGCGTGCCCTCGGGCCTGCAGGATGCCGAGCGTCTGCTCTCCGCGATCGACAAGATCGGCTTCAACTACTTCACCGGCAAGGACGTCGTGCGTCACCCGCTGGTCGCCGCCATCATCGAGGCCTACGAGCAGGACGTCGCGGGCTGATCCTCGCGGCGCGCCTGCCTCTTGCGCGCCAGCCGCCAGCCGCTATACGCCCCATGTCCTTCTCTGGTTGAAAAATACCTCGGGGGAGTCCCGGACGCAGGTCCGGGGCGGGGGCAGCGCCCCCGGCTGCGACGTTGACACAAGCAGGACCAGGCCCTGATGCTGACCGACACTCTCCTCGAAGACCCGCGCTGGCAGGCGGCCGGCCTCGAGGCCTTGGCCGAGCGCGCCGCCTGCGCCGCATTGTCGCATCTCTCGCTCGACCCCGAGCGCTTCGAGATCGCCGTGCTGGCCTGCGACGATGCCCGCATCGCCGAACTGAACGGCGATTTCCGCGCCAAGCCCAAGCCCACCAACGTGCTGTCCTGGCCGTCGGAGGAGCGTGACCCCGAAGAGCCGCCGGAAGGCGGTGAGGACGGCATGCCGGAGGAGCTGGGAGACATCGCCATCGCCTGGGAAACATGCGCCCGAGAGGCCGCCGAACAGGGCAAGCCGCTGGACCATCACATCATTCACCTGATGGTGCATGCCACGCTGCACCTGCTGGGCTACGACCACATCAGTGACGCGGAAGCCACGGTGATGGAAACTCTCGAGACGGAAATACTTGGCAAAATGGGTATCGAGGACCCATATTCGTAACGCTTGGGGCAACGGCCCCGTTTTTGGATAGGAACAATGGGCGATAACGACGGCTCGTCTACGGCAGCGCAAAGCGCGCAGCAGCTGACAGATGCACCCGCGGGCGATGGACTTTTCCGCCGCCTTATCAAAGCGTTGAAACCGGAGGAGGAGCATGGCCAAGAGGCTGGCGGCGCCTCCGTTACGGTCGCCATGCCGCGTCCCGGCATGATGAACCTGCGCCGCATGCGCGTCGAGGACGTGGCGATTCCCAAGGCCGAGATCGTCGCGGTGCCCGACACCATCACCAAGTCCGAGCTGGTGCAGGTCTTCCGCGACAGCGGCATGACCCGCCTGCCGGTGTTCTCGGGCACGCTCGACACGCCGGTGGGCATGGCGCACCTGAAAGACTTCGCGCTGCGCCACGGGTTCAACGGCAGCGAAGAGGATTTCGATCTCAACAAGATCCTGCGCCCGCTGGTCTTCGTGCCTCCCTCGATGCCGATCGGCGTGCTGCTCACCAAGATGCAGACCGAGCGCCGGCACATGGCGCTGGTGATCGACGAATACGGCGGGGTCGACGGGCTTGTGACCATTGAGGACCTGATCGAACAGGTCATCGGCGAGATCGAGGACGAGCACGATATCGACGAGGGCCGCAATTTCTTCCGCGAGAAATCCGGCAGCTGGCTGGCGCTGGCCACCACGCCGCTCGAGGAGTTCGAGGCCCAGACCGGCATCGCCCTGACCGCCGACGAGGAGATCGACGAGGAAGAGATCGACACGCTTGGCGGTCTGGTCTTCATGCTTGCCGGCCACGTCCCGGCGCGCGGGGAGGTGGTGCCGCACCCGGGCGGCTTCGATCTCGAGGTTGTCGACGCCGATCCGCGCCGCATCAAGCGCCTGCGCATCCGGCCGCACGAGCAGACCGCAGGTGCCGGGCCGAGTGCCGTGCGCCCGGCCGAGCCCGTCGCGCCGCTTCAGGCCGAGCCGCGCGCCGAGGCCTCCGCCGAGGCGCAGAGTGCCTGACACGCAAGGGCGCTCGCGCAGCCGTCTCCAGACTTTGGCGCAGCTGGCGCTCGCCGTGGCGGCGGGCGCGGCTCTGGGGCTGGGGCAGGCGCCTTGGGCACTGACCTGGATGGGCTTTGCCGGCCTGCTTGCCATCGTCGCCCTGTTCGCGCGGTCACGCGGTCCGCGCGCGGCCCTGGCCACCGGCGGGGGCGCGGGGTTCGGCTATTTTGCACTTGTGCTCAACTGGGTCACCGAGCCGTTCCAGGTCGATGCCGCCACCACCGGCTGGATGGCGCCTTTCGCGCTGGCGTTGCTGGCCGCCGGGCTGGCGCTGTTCTGGGCGCTGGCCTTCTGGTGCGCTGGGCGCGCGGTGCCGCGGCGCCGGCTGTTCGCCCTCGTGGTGTTCTGGTCCACCGTCGAGCTGGCACGGGCCTATGTTCTGACCGGCTTTGCGTGGGCCACGCTCGGCTCGCTCTGGACGCCGACCCCGGCGCTGCAATGGGCGGCATGGATCGGCACGCACGGGCTCACCGTCCTCACACTTGGCAGTGCCGCTCTGCTCGTCGCGGGGCTGCGCGACCTCCGCCTTGGCTGGCCACGTCTCGCCGCCGGCCTTGCCGGGCTTGCGGTGCTGGTCGCAGGCGGGACTGCGATCACCCCGCCGCTGCAGGATCTCTCCGGGCGCCCGGTGGTGCGGCTTGTGCAGCCCAACGCCCCGCAGCACCAGAAATGGGACCGCGCCTTCGTTCCGATCTTCTTCGAGCGCCAGGTGGAATACACCGCCGCGCCAGCCAGCGAGGGGCTCGACCGCCCGGCGCTCACCGTCTGGCCCGAGACCGCTCTGCCGATGCTGCTGGAGAATGCCGAGGACGCGCTCGCCCGCATCTCTGACGCCGCCGGCCCGGCCAAGGTGGCACTCGGAATCCAGCGCGTCGAGGAGGGCACGTGGTTCAACTCGCTGGCGCTCGCGGGACCCGGCGGCGCGGTCGAGGCGACCTATGACAAGCACCATCTTGTGCCGTTCGGCGAGTACATGCCCTTTGCGGCGCTCTTTGCGAGGATCGAGGTCGGCGGGCTGGCGCAGCGGGCCGCCGGCGGCTATGGCGCAGGGCCGGGGCCGCGCACCATCGAACTCGGGCCCGATCTTGGCCGCGCGCTGCCGCTGATCTGCTACGAGGCGGTGTTCCCGCAGGACCTGCGCGCGCCACAGCGCCCGGACCTGCTGCTGCAGATCACCAACGACGCGTGGTTCGGCACCGTCTCGGGCCCGTACCAGCACCTCGCTCAGGCCCGGATGCGGGCGGTCGAGCAGGGGCTGCCGCTGCTGCGCGCCGCCAATACAGGCGTCTCGGCGGTGATCGACGGGGCAGGGCGGGTGCTTGACAGCCTGCCCCTCGGCGAGGCCGGTTACCTGGACACGCCCCTGCCGCCGCCGCTGCGCGTCACGCTCTACAGCCGCACCGGGGATCTGCCGCTGGCGATCCTGCTCGGGCTTCTGGCGTTTACGTTGTCTTTGCCGCGACGCCGGGTTTCGGTTGACGCCGAGTCCGCAACCACGTAGCGATAACCGTCATATCCCCGTCACAACGGCTTCCTGGCGTGACGGCTGGTACCCAATGGAGCAAATATGTCCCGACAGAATTACACCTTCACTTCGGAATCCGTGTCCGAGGGCCACCCGGATAAGGTCTGCGACCGGATTTCCGACGCCATCCTCGATGCGCTCCTTGCCGAGGATCCGCTGGCGCGCGTCGCCTGCGAGACCTTTGCCACCACCGATCGCGTGGTGATCGGCGGCGAGATCGGCCTGACCGATCAGGACAAGCTGCATGACTACATGCAGCGCATCCCCGACATCGCCCGCGCCTGCATCCGGGACATCGGCTACGAGCAGGACAAGTTCCATTGGGAAACCTGCGAGATCACCAACCTGCTGCACGAGCAGTCGGCCCATATCGCGCAGGGCGTGACCGGTGAGCGCGGCGACGAGGGGGCGGGCGACCAGGGCATCATGTTTGGTTACGCCACCAACGAGACGCCCGAGATGATGCCGGCGCCGATCCTTTATTCGCACGCGGTGCTCAAGCGCCTTGCCGAAGCGCGCAAGTCCGGCGCCGAGCCGCAGCTTGGCCCCGACGCCAAGTCGCAATTCTCGGTACGCTACAAGAACGGCAAGCCTGTGGGCGTGACCTCGGTGGTGCTGTCGCACCAGCATCTCGACCCGAGCCTCAGTTCGGACGACATCCGCGCCATTGCCGAGCCCTATATCCGCGAGGTGCTTCCCGAGGGCTGGCTCTCGAACGAGACCGAATGGTGGGTGAACCCCACCGGCACTTTCGTGATCGGCGGGCCGGACGGTGACGCGGGCCTGACGGGGCGCAAGATCATCGTCGACACCTATGGCGGTGCGGCACCGCATGGCGGCGGGGCGTTCTCGGGCAAGGACCCGTCCAAGGTCGACCGCTCGGCGGCCTACGCGGCGCGCTACCTCGCGAAGAACATCGTCGCCGCCGGCATGGCCGAGAAGGCCACGGTGCAGCTGTCCTACGCCATCGGTGTGGCCAAGCCGCTGTCGATCTATGTCGACACTTTCGGCACCGCCGAGGTCGACCCGGCGGCGATCGAGCGGGCGATCCCCAAGGTCATGGACCTGACGCCGCGCGGCATCCGCACCCATCTCGACCTCAACAAGCCGATCTACGAGCGCACCGCCGCCTACGGGCATTTCGGCCGCGCGGCGGATGCCGACGGTGGCTTCTCGTGGGAGAAGACCGATCTCGCGGACGCGCTCAGCCGCGAGGTCTGAGGCGGGCAGGGCCGCGCCCCTCGCAGGACACGGGCCACGCGCGGCGGCGATGCCGCGCGGGCCGCGTGCAAACGCGATGCCGCGCGGGCGAAGCTGGAGTGATACCGTGAGAGGGCGTTGCGGGATTGCCCCGCGCGCGGCTTGACGCTAAAGCCCCCGGCCATGACCAGTTCGAACAAGCATCCCGGCGCCCCGTGGCGCAACTTCTATGGCCGCGTGAAGGGCAAGACGCTGAAGGCGTCGCAGGAAGCCTATCTCGACGAGGATCTCGCCAAGCTGTCGCCCGGTGCGGTGGACTGGGACGAGAACCCCGAGCGCGCGGCGCTCGACACGGGCGCGATGTTCGGCGGCAAGCCGGTCTGGCTCGAGGTGGGGTTCGGCGGCGGCGAGCACATGGTGCACCAGGCCGCGACCTATCCTGATGTCGGCGTGATCGGGTGCGAGCCCTTCATCAACGGCGTGGCGATGCTGCTCGGCAAGATCCGTCGGGCCGGCGTCGAGAACGTCAAGGTCTATCCGGGCGACGTGCGCAATCTCTTCGACGTGCTGCCCGAAGCCTCGATCGACAAGGCCTTCCTGCTCTATCCCGACCCCTGGCCCAAGGCGCGCCACCATCGGCGCCGCTTTGTCACGCCCGAGCATCTCGAGCCGCTGGCCCGCGTGCTCAAGCCCGGCGCCGAGTTCCGCGTCGCCACCGACATTCCCGACTACGTGCGCCAGACCATGGTCGAGGTGCCGAAGGCGGGGTTCGAATGGCTGGCCGAGGGGCCGGCGGACTGGCGCGAGCCGTGGGGCGACTGGATCTCGACCCGCTACGAGCAGAAGGCGCTGCGCGAAGGCCGGGTGCCGCATTACATGACGTTCCGCAAACGCTGAGCGGGGGAGGGGCGCTGCCCCTCTTGGCGCGCTGCGCCAATTCACCCCGGAGTATTTGAGAACGAAGAGAAGACAGGGGCGCGGGCGGCTGCTATCAGCGCCGTGAGCGATAACAGAGCAGGAAGCGAGGGGGCGAGATGTCGAGCCACGGGGAAGCCATTCCGATGATTGCACGCCGGTCCAGGGGGCTGAGCGGCGAGGCACATGTGCCGGGGGACAAGTCGATCTCGCACCGGTCGCTGATCCTCGGTGCCATGGCGGTGGGCGAGACCCGGGTCACCGGGCTGCTCGAGGGGCAGGACGTGCTCGACACGGCCAAGGCGATGCGCGCCTTCGGGGCCGAGGTCGAGAAGCGCGGCGACACCTGGCACGTGAACGGCGTCGGTGTCGGCGGGTTCGCCGAGCCGGAGCAGGTGATCGATTGCGGCAACTCGGGCACCGGGGTGCGGCTGATCATGGGGGCGATGGCCACCACGCCGATCACCGCGACCTTCACCGGCGATGCCAGCCTCAACAAGCGCCCGATGGCGCGGGTCACCGATCCCCTCGCGCTGTTCGGGGCGCAGGCGGTGGGCCGCGAAGGTGGCCGGCTGCCGATGACCATCGTCGGCGCGCGCGATCCGCTTCCCGTGCGCTATGCCACGCCGGTGCCGTCGGCGCAGGTCAAGTCCGCGGTGTTGCTGGCGGGTCTGAACGCGCCGGGCGAGACGGTGGTGATCGAGCGCGAGGCAACGCGCGACCATTCCGAGCGCATGTTGACCGGTTTCGGCGCCAAGGTCGTCACCGAGGAGACCGAAGAGGGCCGGGTGATCACGCTGACCGGCCAGCCGGAACTCAAGCCGCAGGTCATCGTGGTGCCGCGCGACCCGAGCTCGGCGGCCTTTCCGGTCTGCGCCGCGCTGATCACCGAGGGCTCGGACGTGCTGGTGCCCAATATCGGCCTCAACCCGACCCGCGCGGGCCTGTTCTTCACCCTGCAGGAGATGGGCGCGGATCTGACCTTCGAGAACCCGCGCGAAGAGGGCGGCGAGCCGGTGGCGGATCTGCGGGCGCGGTTCTCGCCGGATCTCAGGGGAATCGAGGTGCCGGCGGAGCGCGCCGCCAGCATGATCGACGAGTACCCGGTGCTGTCGGTTGTGGCGAGCTTTGCCGAGGGCAAGACCCATATGCCGGGCGTCAAGGAGCTGCGGGTCAAGGAAAGCGACCGCATCGACGCCATGGCGACGGGGCTGCGTGCCAACGGTGTCGAGGTCGACGAGGGCGAGGACTGGTGGACGGTGCATGGCCGCGGCCATGGCAACGTGCCGGGCGGGGCCGAGACGGCGAGCCATCTCGATCACCGCATCGCCATGTCCTTCCTTGTCATGGGGCTGGCCACGACGGAGCCGGTGCGGGTCGATGATGGTGGACCGATCGCGACATCCTTCCCGATCTTCGAGCCGCTGATGAGCGGGCTTGGCGCGGTGATCGAGCGGCTCTGATGCGCCGCCTTCTGCCGCCTCTCGCGGCCTTCGCCGCGGCGATGCTGCTGCTGATGTGGTGGTATGCGGGCAAGGTGCTGATCCCGGCAGCGGGCGGGCTGATGCCGCTCGACATGCGGCTCCTGGGCTTCTCGGCGGAGGCGGCGCAGGCCTATGTGGCCGCGCTCGAGGGACGCGGGCGCGCGGTTTACCTGCTCGAGATGCGGTGGCTCGACACGGGCTTCATGTGGAGTTTCGCGCTTCTGCTGGCGCTCGGGCTGCTGCGGTTCAGCCGGGGCAGGCCCCTCTGGCTGCGGGCGCTGCTGCTCTTGCCGGTGGCGGCCTATCTCGGGGCCGACTGGGCCGAGGGGCTGACGGTGCGCGAACTGCTGCTGCGCGGGCCGGAACAGTTCCTGCCGCTTCTGGCGGAGTGGGCGGCGCTGTTCACCCGGCTGAAGACCGGCTTCGCGGCGCTGTCGCTTGGTCTGCTTGCCCGGCTGTGCTGGTTGGAGCGGCGCCAGGGTTGAAGCCCCCGGCCGCGCTCGCCATAACGGCGGGACGCATCAAGGAGGCAGCGCCATGAGCTTCACCATCGCCATCGACGGGCCGGCAGCCGCCGGCAAGGGCACCATCAGCAAGGCCGTCGCGGCGCATTTCGGCGTCGGGCATCTCGACACCGGGCTGCTCTACCGCGCCGTGGGCAAGCGCATGCTCGACGGGGTCGAGCCCATCGAGGCGGCGCTGGCGCTGGTGGCAGAGGACCTCGAGGCCGAGGGCCTGCGCACCGCCGACGTGGCGCAGGCGGCGAGCAAGGTGGCGGCGATCCCCGAAGTGCGGTCGGCACTGGTTGATTTCCAGCGCGCCTATGCCCGGCGCGCCGGGGGCGCGGTGCTCGACGGTCGCGACATCGGCACGGTGATATGCCCCGAGGCCGAGGCCAAGCTCTTTGTCACCGCCAGCGCCGAGGTGCGGGCACGGCGGCGCTACGCTGAGCTGAGCGCCGGCGGGGCGGAGACCGATTACGACACCGTGCTGGCAGACACCAAGGAGCGCGACCACCGCGACGCCACGCGCTCGGACGCCCCCCTGCGCCCGGCCGAGGACGCGGTGATCCTCGACACATCTACGTTGGATATCGACGCAGCGGTGGCGCAGGCCATCGCCGTGGTCGCGGCCAAACGCAAGGACGGAGACACGGCATGAAGACACGGCAAATCGGGGCGCTCGAGACCTCCTGCCTCGGCATCGGGGCGATGTCGTTCGCGGATTTCTACGGCGCCACCACGGAGGAGAACTCGCAGGCGATCCTCGATCTCGCCCACGAGCTGGGTGTGCGCCATATCGACACCTCGAACGTCTATGGCATGGGGCGCTCGGAGCGCGCCATCGGCGCCTGGCTGAGCGCCAACCCCGGCGCCCGCGAGCGCCTGCACATCGCGACCAAGGCGGGCATCACCCGCGACGCCGAGGGCAATCGCCGGTTTGACAACTCGCTGGCGCATATGGAGGCCGAGCTCGACGCCTCGCTCGAGCGTCTGGGGATCGACTGCGTCGATCTGTTCTACGTGCACCGCTACCAGGCCGAGATCCCGGCCGAAGAGGTGGCCGGCACCATGGGGCGGCTGGTCGAGAAGGGCAAATGTTGCAGCATCGGCTTTTCCGAGATCGCACCCTCGACGCTGCGGCTGGCCCATGCCGAGCACCCGGTCGCGGCGGTGCAGGCGGAATACTCGCTCGCCACCCGGCTGCCCGAGATGGGCATGGTGCAGGCCTGCGCCGAGCTCGGCGTGGCGCTGGTGGCGTTCTCGCCCGTGGGGCGTTCGCTGCTGACCGATCATCCGATCGACCGCGAGCGCATCGCCGGCAACCCGTTCCTCGCCAGCAATCCGCGGATGATGGAACCGAACTACACCCGCAACCTCGAGATCGTGGCGGGCTTCCGGGCGCTCGCTGCCGAGATGGGACTGAGCGCCGCCGGTCTCGCCATCGCCTGGGCGCTGCACAGGGGCGATCACGTGCTGCCGATCCCCGGCACCCGCTCGGTCAGCCATTTCCGCGAGCTGGTGCAGGGGGCCGAGGCCAGCCTGACCGCCGAGGATATGGGCCGCATCGAGGCGGTGCTGCCCGTCGGCTGGTGCCATGGCGACCGCTATTCGCGGACGCAGTGGATCGGGCCGGAGAATTACAGCTGAGTCGCCGGACGGCTCCACGAGGCCGTTCGGACCTGCCTCGCGGCGGGGGAAAACGCCGCGAAACCCTGCCAGAGCGGGGTTTGCGGCCGCTCGGGGCTTGATCCGGCGGGCGCATCGGCGTATATCGCGCGACGTCAAGACAGGCGCAAAGCTGCGGACAGGGAGGTGAGCAGGGTCGGAATCACACCGGCCCTCTTTGTTTTGTAGCGCCAGGACCGACCAACGTTGCCCGCTTTCAGTGGGGGACAGCCAAGACCGGCGGAGACAACCGCCCGGCCAGAAAACCGTTGTAAAGGAACAGAACGCCACATGGCTAATTCGACCATGGAGGAATTCGAGGCCCTCCTTAATGAAAGCCTCGAAATGGACACCCCGGACGAAGGTTCGGTTGTCAAAGGCAAGGTCATCGCGATTGAAGCGGGCCAGGCCATCATCGATGTCGGCTACAAGATGGAAGGCCGCGTCGATCTGAAAGAATTCGCAAATCCCGGCGAAGCTCCCGAGATCACCGTTGGTGACGAAGTGGAAGTCTTCCTCCGCGCGGCCGAGAACGCCCGCGGCGAAGCCGTGATTTCCCGTGAGATGGCCCGCCGCGAAGAGGCATGGGACCGTCTCGAGAAGGCCTATGCCGACGACGCCCGCGTCGAAGGTGCGATCTTCGGCCGCGTCAAGGGTGGCTTCACCGTCGACCTCGGCGGCGCGGTTGCGTTCCTGCCGGGTTCGCAGGTCGACGTGCGCCCGGTGCGCGATGCTGGCCCGCTCATGGGTCTCAAGCAGCCGTTCCAGATCCTCAAGATGGACCGTCGCCGTGGCAACATCGTTGTCTCGCGTCGTGCGATCCTCGAAGAGAGCCGTGCCGAGCAGCGTGCGGAAGTCATCGCCAACCTGTCCGAAGGCCAGACGGTCGACGGCGTGGTCAAGAACATCACCGAGTACGGTGCGTTCGTCGACCTGGGCGGCGTGGACGGCCTGCTGCACGTCACCGACATGGCATGGCGCCGCGTCAACCACCCCTCCGAGATCCTGTCGATCGGCGAGACCGTGAAGGTCCAGGTCATCAAGATCAACAAGGAAACCCACCGTATCTCCCTCGGCATGAAGCAGCTGCAGGAAGACCCGTGGGATCTGGTTGCGGTCAAGTACCCGCTGGCCTCGGTCCACAAGGGCCGCGTCACGAACATCACCGATTACGGTGCATTCGTGGAGCTGGAGCCGGGTGTCGAGGGCCTCGTTCACGTGTCCGAAATGTCCTGGACCAAGAAGAACGTGCACCCCGGCAAGATCGTCTCGACCAGCCAGGAAGTCGACGTCATGGTGCTCGAGATCGACCCGGCCAAGCGCCGCGTGTCGCTCGGCCTCAAGCAGACCATGCGCAACCCGTGGGAAGTCTTCTCCGAGACCCACCCCGAGGGCACGCAGGTCGAGGGCGAGGTCAAGAACATCACCGAGTTCGGCCTGTTCATCGGTCTCGACGGCGAGATCGACGGCATGGTGCACCTCTCCGACCTCAGCTGGGACCAGCGCGGCGAGGAAGCCATCCAGGAGTACCGCAAGGGCGACGTGGTTCAGGCCGTGGTCACCGAAGTGGACACCGACAAGGAGCGTATCTCGCTCTCGATCAAGGCACTCGGCGGCGACAAGTTCGCTGACGCGGTTGGCGGCGTGAAGCGCGGCTCGATCGTGACCGTCGAGGTCACCGCGATCGAAGATGGCGGCATTGAGGTGGAATACGAGGGCATGAAGTCCTTCATCCGCCGCTCCGACCTGTCGCGCGACCGCGCAGAGCAGCGCCCCGAGCGCTTCTCGGTGGGCGACAAGGTGGACGTCCGCGTCACCAACATCGACAGCAAGACCCGTCGTCTGGGCCTGTCGATCAAGGCACGCGAGATCGCCGAAGAGAAGGAAGCCGTGGAACAGTACGGTTCCTCCGACTCCGGCGCATCGCTCGGCGACATCCTCGGCGCAGCGCTCAAGGGCGACAACTGAGCCTGAGGCGCTGACGCGCTGAAGAGATTGGCCCCGCCGGAGCGATCCGGCGGGGCTTCTTGCATCTTGGGCACCGGGACTTGCATGGTTCCTTGACAGCCTTGGGTTGCGCGCGCAGGTTCAAGGCATTGTTCCGCCAAGCCATTGCGCCATGCCCGATCTTTCAATCCGTCCTTTTGTTGCCGCGCTGTGCCTTGCGGTTCCGAGTTGCGGCATCGCCCAGTCGCTCTCCGACATCACGCCTTTCGATCCGGAGGTCATGCACCGCACCGCACGCTACTGCGAGCGGCACTGGAACGAGATCTACGACGATCCCCGCCTGTCGGAGCTGTGCGTCGGCAGCTTCGTCTGCGGCGATGGCGGTTGCGAGACCGGGACCGTCATCGCGGTGGTGGCCCGAAGCCGCGAGGAGGAGATGCGCGCGCTTCTGGCGCGGCTGCCGGTGGAGGACATGACGCCCTGCGACCCGGGCGACCCGTACGAGCGCCAATATGTCGATCCGCTGGGCGGGGACGGCGCGCCGTTCGGCTTCAATGGCCAGACCGAAAAGCTCGAGGGCCGCGAGGTCGTGCCCTATTGCGGCAAGACCCTTCCGGGATACGAGGCCGACGTGGTCGTTGCCCTGCGCCAGATGGGCGGCGATGACATCGCCGCGATTCGCCGTGGCATCGGGGCCGGGGCAATGCCGGCGCAGCTGCGCCTCACAGCGCCGCAGTTCGCCGCGATTCGCGACGCCGGTGCGCTGCCGCTGCGGGCGCCGCTGGTCGCCGCCCTCGAGACCGCCACCGGCCTGCCCTGCGAAACCACCGCCCGGCAGACCTGCGCCGTTACCGCCGAGCGCGGCCGTCTGAAGGCGCGGCTGCTGTTCCCCGATGGCGCGCTGACCGGGCGGGCAGGGCATTGGGAAGAGGCCTATCTCGAGCTCTACCCCACCAACCCGTCGGGCGATCTCTACGAGCTGAGCGTCGACATGCCGATCACCGCGATCCGGCGTTGGCCCGGCGACCGGCGCAAGCCGGTGGACGGTTTCCAGTCGCTCGACCGCGACGGCGGCTTCGCGGCCTTCCGGCAGGGGCTGATGTCGGCGGTCTCGGACGCGCTCGAGGATGGCCGGATCGGGGGCGAGTGAGATGTATCAGCGCAGCGCCCGGGCGCTCTTTGCCCTTCTGGTCGTCATCGTTCACGTGGCCTTCGTGTCGTTCTGCGCGGTCTACCTGCAGAGCCGGATCACCAAGATCGAGACCTATGTCTCGACCATCGCGGTGTTCCTGCCGGTCTTCGGCATCTATGTCGGCGTGGTGGTGAAATCGGTGGGGCTTGGGAAGGGGCCGCGCGGGCGCAAGGTCAGCGGGCTGTTCCTTGCGCTGATGTCGATTCTCTTCGTCGCCTACGTGGCCGGCAATGGCTTCGTGCTGTGGAGCTACGAGACCGGGTTCATCGGCAGCGAGGACCTGTTGCCGGCGGCGGTCTCGCTGGTGGAGAGCGCCTTCGGGGGCTTCTTCACCACCCTGTTCCTGACGCTCTTCGGGCAGGGGCAGGACGCCGAGCGGGACTGAAAGGCGAGGCGAATCGCATTTTGAAACGGAGATGTTTCCGCGGTGCAGCATTGCGCCTCCGGGGCCATGATCGGCCTCTTCGTGCGGTCAGGGCTGACAAAGTGCTGCTTTCCAATGCTTTTCCGCGTGATCAGCCGGTTTCCATTTGGCGCGGGAGCGCGAAGTGTCGTAGAACTCGAACAGCGCGAAAAGACGCAGTGAGGGGATGTGCGAGGATGATCAGGTCTGAATTGATCCAGAAGATCGCGGAGGAGAACCCGCATCTCTACCAACGGGACGTGGAGCGGATCGTGAACACGATCTTCGAGGAGATCACCAATGCCATGGCCCGGGGCGACCGGGTCGAACTGCGCGGTTTCGGTGCCTTCTCGGTCAAGAAACGCGATGCGCGGCTCGGGCGGAACCCCCGCACCGGAGAAGCGGTTGAAGTCGAGGAGAAGCACGTGCCATTCTTCAAGACGGGCAAACTGCTTCGTGACCGGCTGAACGGAAAGTAAGACAAGAACATGCGTTACATTCGCTATGCGTTTCTGGGCGTTCTCGCGATCGTCCTCGTGGCCATCGCAATGGCCAACCGCTCGATGGTGGAGCTCACGCTGCTGCCGCCCGACATCGCGACCCTGCTGGAGTTCCAGCAGACCCTGAGCCTGCCGTTGTTCCTCGTGTTCTTCGGCGGCATCCTGTTTGGCCTGCTGATCGGGTTCTTCTGGGAGTGGCTGCGCGAGCACAAGCACCGCGCCGCCGCCTCCGAGCGCAAGGCGGAGGTCCGCAAGCTCGAGCGCGAGCTGAAGAAGACTCAGGCCGAGCGCGACAAGGACAAGGACGAGGTCCTGGCGATCCTCGACCAGAGCGCCTGACGGCGATCTGAGTCGCCGGGGCGCGCTGCGTCCCCGGCCGCATCGCCTGGCGGAACGGATCGGAGGGGGCGCTGCCCCCGTCGCAGCGGGGCTGCGACTCCCCCGAGGTATTTTTGAACCAGAGAAGACAGGGCCGTGCGCCGGCCGGAGACGGGGGTGTGATGAGCGAGATTCGCGTCAAGATCTGCGGCCTCACCCGGCCGGAGGACGTTGTTGCCACGGCCGAGGCCGGGGCGAGCTATGCGGGCTTCGTGTTCTTTCCCAAGAGCCCGCGGCACGTAAGCGTGCCGCAGGCGCGCGAGCTGGCGCTGACAGCGCCGGTGGGGCTTGCCAAGGTCGGGCTCGTGGTCAATGCCGACGATGCGCTGCTCGACGAGATCCTCGAGCAGGTGCCGCTCGACATGTTGCAGCTGCACGGACGCGAGAGCGTTGACCGGGTGGCGGAGATCCGGTCCCGCTACGGGCTTCCGGTGATGAAGGCGGTGGGCGTGGCGAGCGAGGCGGATCTGCCGGCGCTGCTCGACTACGGCAAGGTGGCTGACCAGATTCTCGTCGATGCCAAGGCACCGAAGGGCGCGGCGCTGCCGGGCGGCAACGGTCTGGCCTTCGACTGGCGGCTGATCGCCGGGCGGCGCTGGCCCTGTCCTTGGATGCTCGCGGGGGGGCTGACCCCGGCCAATGTCGGGCAGGCCATCGCGATGACCGGGGCGCGGCAGGTGGATGTCTCGTCCGGGGTCGAATCGGAGCCCGGCGTGAAGGATGCCGCGCGCATCAGCGCCTTCCTGCAGGCGGTCAGCGATGCGGCCGAGGCGGTGTCGGTGCCGCGGCTCTGAGCGGCGCTTGCGTCCCCGCGCCGCGGAGGCCGCGTCGGGGCTGGTCTCCGGCGGCGAAACGGTGCTTCTCTCTGGTTTGAGCCAGGGAGGGGCGCCATGCGGTTCTCGGTCCGTCACGAAACCATCTACAGCTACGACACGCCGGTTGTGCTGGCAGCACACAGGCTGCGGCTGACGCCGCGCGGCGATTGCGGCCGGGTGCTGTCCCGCGGGCTGGAGATCCTGCCGGAGCCCGCGATGATGCGCGAAGAGGTGGACGCTCACGGCAACCCGCTGGTGCTGGTGGAATTCGGGCCGGGCGCAAGCGATCTGCTGCGCATCGATAGCGCGTTCGAGATAGAAACGCGGCAGGCCACGCCGCCCGGGGCGCAGCGCTTGCCGCGCCTTCCATGGCCGCGCCTGGACGATGCGCCGGACGCATGCCTGACGGGGCGCGATCCGGGCCCCGAGGTGCGGCGCTTTGCCGAGGGTCTGGCCGAACTGGCGGGCCGGGACGCGATGGGGTTTCTCGAGCTCCTGACCGCTACGCTCTACCAGCGCACCGACCGGCGCATCCGGCAGGACGGGTATGCCCAGAGCCCGCAGGAGACGCTTGAGCGGGCGCAGGGCGCGTGCCGGGACCTCGCTGTCCTGTTCATCGCCTGTTGTCGCCTGATGGGGCTGCCAGCGCGCTTCGTGAGCGGGTATCAGGCGCAGGCCGAAAGCGTCGACGGGCAGCGCCACCTGCATGCCTGGCCGGAGGTCTGGCTGGGGCAGGCGGGATGGCAGGGATTCGATCCCACCCATGGCACGCGGGTGCGCGACGGGCACGTTGCGCTATGCGCCGCGCCGGAGCAGGGGGAGACCATGCCGGTGGAGGGCGGCTATTATGGCCCGCCCGTGGCGGCGCGGCTGCGCTACCGGGTCGAGGTGGAGGTGAGGGCGTGACGGGTCCGGACGGGCGCGGCGGATACTCTGCGCGCACAGGCGCCGAAAAGCAGGGGCTCGAAAAGCAGAAAGGCCACCCGAATGGGCGGCCCTTTCAATACTCTCGTGATCCTAGGATCGTCTCAGCCCTGGCGGGCTTTGAAACGACGCTGGGTCTTGTTGATCACGTAGACGCGGCCCTTGCGGCGCACAACGCGGCAGTCACGATGGCGCTTCTTGAGCGAGCGG
This sequence comes from Salipiger bermudensis, assembly GCF_017309175.1. Taxonomy (NCBI): domain Bacteria; kingdom Pseudomonadati; phylum Pseudomonadota; class Alphaproteobacteria; order Rhodobacterales; family Roseobacteraceae; genus Salipiger; species Salipiger bermudensis. The sequence goes on from NZ_JAEKJV010000001.1 coordinate 321,917, forward strand.
AGCGAGTTTGCGACCTTCATTATGGTCTCTCCTCTTGTCGCGGCGCGCGAGCGCCTGGCGTTGCGGGACCTACCGTGGGCGCGACCCCGCGGAGGTGGTGAATTAGGACCATGGTGGGCGGTACTGGGATCGAACCAGTGGCCCCTACGATGTCAACGTAGTGCTCTACCGCTGAGCTAACCGCCCTCTCATGGCCTGCGCGATACCCGTGTCTCCGTGCCCCAGAAGTAAGTGGGGCGCGGGAGAACCGCGCCGGTGGAGCGCTCTATAAGTGGAGTCGGAGATGGTGGCAAGGGCTTTTCTGGCAAAGAATGCCGGTTTCCATCCCGCGAAGAAAACAGGCTTTTTGCCCTCGCGAAAATCGCGCTAAACTATGCTCATCAGGAGGACGAATGCCCAAAGTCGCCTTTCATCTCGATCTGCCGGAGGCGGCCACCTCCTGTGCCGTGTTCGCCTCGCCGCATTCCGGGCGCGACTATCCGTGGAGCTTCCTGCGCAACACCGTTCTCGACGAGCACGCCATCCGCTCCTCCGAGGACGCCTTTGTCGACCGGCTTTTCGATTGCGCACCGCAATTCGGGGCGCCGCTTTTGCGCGCCGGGGCCCCGCGCGCCTTTCTCGACCTCAACCGCGCCCCGGACGAGCTCGACCCGGCCCTGATCGAGGGGGTGCGCCGCGGCGGGCACAACCCGCGCGTGGCGAGCGGTCTTGGCGTGGTGCCACGGGTGGTCTCGAACGGGCGGGCGATCTATCGCGGCAAGATGCCGCTTTCCGAAGCCGAGCGCCGCATCGCGCGCTACTGGCATCCCTATCACGCGCAGCTGCGCGAGCTGGTCGAGAGCGCGCGCAGCCGCTTCGGCGAGGCGATTCTGATCGACTGTCATTCCATGCCGCACGAGGCGGTGGACGGCGTGGCGCGCAATTCCGCCCGCCGGCCCGAGATCGTCATCGGTGATCGCTTCGGCGCCTCGGCCTCGGCGGAGATCGTGTCGCGGGTCGAAGCGGCCTTCACCCGGGCCGGGCTCTCGGTGGTGCGCAACGCGCCGTTCGCCGGGGCCTACGTGACCCAGGCCTACGGACGACCGTCGCGCCAGCAGCACGCCATCCAGATCGAGATCGATCGCTCGGTCTACATGGACGAGGCGCGAATCCGCCCCAGTGCCGATTTCCAGGCCTTCCGGCGGGTGCTGCGCGGCGTTGTGGCCGAGATCGCGGCCATCGGGCATCGCGACCAAGACAAGCCGCTGGCCGCGGAGTAGCGCTCTCGAAGCTCAAGACGGGCGAAAGCGTTTCAGGCGAGCAGCGTGTCGAGCCTGTCCGCCAGCGCCCTGTCGTCCTCGATCTGCAGCCGCACCGGTAGGGTGAGCACCTTGGGACGGAATTCCGCCGGCAGGCGCACTGCGTCCTTCTCGGTGGTGACGAGCTGCGCGCCGAGGCGGGCGGCGTCGGTCTCGAGCCGGGTCAGCAGCTGCGGTGTGAAGGGCTGATGATCGTCGAGCGCCGAGGTGCCGCGAAGCTCCGCCCCGAGGCCCTTGAGCGTGGCAAAGAACTTCTCCGGGTGGCCGATGCCGGCAAAGGCGAAGGCGGGCAGCCCGTCCCAGGTCATGCCGGTCTGCAAGGGCGCGAGGTGGCCCGTCAGGTGTGGCAGCGGGATATGGGCCTCCCAAGCCTCGGAAAAGCGCCTCTGGGCGGGGGCAGGGCCGATCGAGAGGACGAGGTCGGCGCGGGCAAGGCCAGCCTCTACGGGCTCGCGCAGGGGGCCTGCGGGCATACAGCGCCCATTCCCGAAGCCCTTGGCCGCGTCGACCACGATGATCGACAGGTTCTTGTTCAACGCCGGGTTCTGGAAACCGTCATCCATGACGATGACCTGCGCCCCGGCCTCGGCGGCGGCGTAGGCCCCGGCGGCGCGATCGCGCGCGACCCAGACCGGCGTGAAGGCGGCAAGCAGCAGCGGCTCGTCGCCGACATCCGCGGAGCCGTGGTTCAGCGGATCGACCTGCACCGGCCCCTCGAGCCGGCCGCCATGACCGCGCGAGACCACGTGCACCGCCTTGCCGCGGGCGCTCAGCCGCTCGATCAGGGCGATCACGGTCGGTGTCTTGCCGGTGCCGCCGGCGTTGAGGTTGCCGACGCAGATCACCGGGACGCCCACCGAGGCGCCGGGAGCCGAGACGCGGCGGGCGGTGGTCCGGGCGGTCAGCGCACCGAGCGGCGCCAGCAGGCGGGCACGCAGTGCGGGCTGCGAGGGCGGTGTGTACCAGAAGGCTGGCGGGCGCATCAGGCGGCCTCCCCGGCGTTGGTGTCATCGTCGCGGGGATCGTCCTCGCCGTCGAGCCAGCGGAACACCTGCGCGATCACCTTGTCGGTGAGCGCCGCACCCTGGCTGACCACGTCCCAGCCGGCATGGGCCATGGCCGCGGCGCGATCGGGTGCCACCAGCTGCGAGACCGCCGAGGCGAGGCTGTCGAAATCACGCACGATGCGGGCGGCGCCGGCGTCGACCAGCCGGGTATATGCGGCCAGGTGACGCCCGACATTCGGCCCGTAGAGCAGCGCCGCGCCGTGGGCGGCGGCGGCCAGCGGGTCCTCTCCGCCATGGCCCGGGCGCAGCGAGCCGCCGAGGAAGGCGATGGGGGCGAGGCGATACCAGAGCCCGAGCTCCGCGTCGTCTTCGGTGACCAGCACCTGGGTGTTCTCGTCGGGCATCTCGCCATCGTCCCACGACACGCTGCGCAGGTCGGAGGCGCGGGCGATGCGGCAGATCTCGGCGCCGTCCTCGCGGCTGGCGGGGACCATGAACAGGATCAGCCGGTGCGCCAGCCGGATGGCGCGGCGATGTGCCTGCAGGATCTCGGCGGCCTCGTCGGCGCGGACCCGCGCGGCAAGCCACGCCGGACGCCCCGAAAGCAGCTGCGCCATCTCTTCGTGCAGGTCCGGGGAACAGTCGAGCGGCGGCGCGCTCTCGCTCAACGGGCCGGCGCGGCGCAGCCGTTCGTCGGGCAGGCCGAGGCGGCGCAGGCGACGGTGTGCCATGTCATCGATCGAGAAGATCCGGTCGAACAGCGCCAGCGTCGCGGTGGTGCAATCGGGCAGCCAGACCGGCCCCGGCACGTGCCATGGATCATTGCCGGCATCGAGATGCACGAGCTTGGTGCCGGTGTCCGAGAGTCGCGAGAGCAGCGCCGGTTGCAGCGTCTGCCCGGTCCAGAGGCCGATATCGGGGCGCCAGTGGGCGGCGAAGCTCTGGGCATCGGCGGTGGTATCGGCGGGCAGGGGCAGGCCGATGCAGCCCGGGTAGGGCTGCGCCGGTACGCTGGGATGCCAGGTCAGCAGGACCGAGATCTCGTCCCGCTGCGCGCGGATGCGGGCGGCGAGCGCCGCAAGCGCGCGGGCGCTGTCGAGCCGCGCGGCGTGCATCCAGATCAGCGGGCCATCCGGGCGCGGCACCACCGACGGTGAGGCCGTGGGGCGACCGCGCGCCGAGGCGAGATAGGCCGAGAGCGCGAAGGGCTTGCGGGACAAGGGTGTCAGCCGAGCTCCTCGGTGGTCGAGGCTTCGGCCTCTTCGTCGCGCAGGCGATGCAGGTGGGCGATGTAGTAGCGCATGTGGGCATTGTCGACGGTGCGCTGCGCCTCGGCCTTCCAGGCGTCGTGGGCGCTGGCATAGTCGGGGAAGATCCCGACGATGTGCAACTCGTCGACATTCTTGAAGACGTTCTTTTCCGGGGTCACGAGTTCGCCGCCGAACACGAGGTGGAGTCGTTGAACCATGCTCTGACCTTTCAGGTGAAGACGTCGGCAACCTACGATCTCGCCCGGCAAGGTCAAGCGCCGAGCGGCTTGCGGGGCGGGCAGGCGTTCTCGAAAACGCCTGCAAATTTTCCTGACCGGCGTCGGCGCCCAAGGGCCGGGCAGGTCAGGGCGCTTGCCGCAGCCTGCCGAGGATCTCGCCGTGCAGCGCCGGGTTGGCGGCGACCACGCCGTCATGCTTGGGGTGGGGCGCGTTGAACCGGATCGGCTGACCGCTGCGGTCGCTGATCATCGCGCCCGCCTCGGAAAGCAGCAGGGCGCCCGCGGCGATGTCCCATTCCCAGGACGGGCGCAGCGTCAGCATGGCGTCGAAGCGGCCCTCGGCCACCAGCCCCAGGCGGTAGGCGATCGAAGGGCGGTGGCTGCGCTGCAGCTCCGGCATCGGACTGCGCCAGTGATCGGGCTGCATCGACGGCTTGGTGGCCAGCACCTGAGCGGTCTCGAGCGTTGCGACGCCGCTGGCGTGGACCGTTGCATCGTTGAGACGCGTCCCCTCGCCAAGCGCTGCGCTGTAGAACCGCTCGCGCATCGGCAGGAACACCACCGCGGCGGTGATCTCGCCATCGCGGGCGACGGCGAGCGAATGCGCCCAGCTGTCCGAGCCCTCAATGAAGCTGCGGGTGCCGTCGATCGGGTCGACGATGAACACCCGCTCCGCCCCGAGCCGCGCGGGATCGTCGGCGCTTTCCTCGCTGAGCCAGCCATAGTCGGGACGGGCGCTGCGCAGCAGCTCCTCGAGCACCGCGTTCACCGCCATGTCGGCATCGGTCACCGGGCTGCCATCGGCAGCCTTGTGGCGCACGTTCATGGTGCCGCCGATATAGCGTGTGGCGGTCTCGGCGGCGCTCCAGGCGGCGCGGGTCAGAAGCGCGAGATCACTCTCCGGCAAGGGTGAGCCCCTCGACCAGAAGCGATGGCACCACGCGCGACAGCCAGCCGCGCGCGTCGTTGGCGGGGGTGACCCGGCGCAGCATGTCGCGCAGGTTGCCGGCGATGGTCACGCCCGAGACCGGGTAGGCGACCTCGCCGTTCTCGACCCAGAACCCCGCTGCCCCGCGCGAGTAGTCGCCGGTATTGGGGTTGATCGTGGCGCCGATCATCGAGGTCACCACCAGCCCCGAGCCCATCTGCGCAATCAACTCCTGGCGGCTCTTGTCGCCTTGCGTGAGCGCCAGGTTCCACGGGGTCGGCGACGGCCCGCCGCTGGTGCCGCGGGCGGCGTTTCCGGTGGGCTCCATGCCGAGCTTGCGGGCATTGGCCAGATCGAGCGTGTAGCCGGTCAGCACGCCGTCCTCGACCAGCGCGCGGGCCTGCGTCGGCAGGCCCTCGGCGTCGAACGGGCGCGAGCCCGCGATGCGTGGACGGTGCGGATCCTCGACCAGCGACAGCCCCTTCGGCAGCACGTCCTCTCCGAGCGCTCCGCGCAGCCACGACGCGCCGCGCGCCACTGCGGCCCCGTTGGCCGCCGCGATCAGGTGGCCGACCAGCGAGGCGGCGATGCGCTCGTCGAACAGCACCGGGTAGGCGCCGGTCTTGGGGCGGCGCGGGTTCTGCCGCTCGAGCGCGCGCTCGGCGGCGCGGCGGCCGATCTCCGCGGCGCCGCGCAGCTCCGACTGGAAGGTGCGGCTGTCGCCGTCGTAATCGCGCTCCATCTCGAGCCCGGTGCCCGCGATGGCGACGCAGGAGCGCGAGCGCGAGCTGCGCCAGTAGCCTCCCGAAAACCCGTTGCTCGCCGCGAGATGCACCTGGCGTCGGCCATAGCCCGCCGAGGCCGACTGCACCTGCCCGATGCCCTCGACCGCCAGCGCCGCCGCTTCCGCCGCGCAGGCGTCCTCCTGCAGCTCGGCCGGAGAGGGCGCGTCGGTGGGATCGCACATCTCGAGCGCCTCGATGTCCCAGTCCCGGGCGAGCTGCGCGGGATCGGCAAGCCCGGCATAGGGATCTTCTGGCGCCTCGCGGGCCATCGCCACGGCGCGCTCGGCCATGGTGGCGATGGTGGAGTCCTTGGTGTCGGAGGACGAGACCACCGCGCTGCGCCGCCCGATGAAGACCCTGAGCCCGATATCGGTGCCCTCCGAGCGCTCCGCCTGCTCGAGCGTGCCGTTGCGCACGTCGATCTCGGTCGAGCTGCCCTCGACGGCGAGCGCGTCGGCGGCATCGGCGCCGGCCTTGGTGGCGGCATCCAGAAGGGCTTGGGTCAGGCTGTCGAGGGGTCGGTTCATGGGGGCTCCGCGTTGCTGCCCCATCGAGGTAGGCCGCAGGACGGGCAGGTGCAAGGGAAAGGCGCCGCCGCGCCTTACTCGTCGCGCGCCACCACGCCGACGATCGGCCCCATCGTGCGGCCGATGTCGCGCCGCCCGGCCTCGGGCGCGTAGAGCCGCGAGACGTTGCCGTCGAGGAACAGCGCCTGTGGCAGACCCAGCCGGTCGCGGAACAGCGAGGCAAACTCGTGGAAGGTGACGGCGGTTTCCGAGATCACGAAGACCGCGCGCGTGCCATCCTCGGAGGTGCCGACGCCGTTGCGGATGTAGCGCGAGCTGCTGTCGGGCAGGAAGCGCGGGTGCAGCGCGCCGTCGATCACCAGCATCGGACCGGATTGGGTGGCATAGCGGCAGGACGGGCGCTCGCGCAGGAAGGCGCGGGTTTCGATCACGTCGGCGCGGTTGCGGCGAATGCACAGGATGCCGTTCGGCAGCAGCCCGAAATTGCCGGGCCCGGCGCTCGAGATCACCCGCATTTCCTCTTCGCCGCGCTCGACATAGTAGCCGACCGGCGCGCGATCCTCGTGATACATGCCGGCATTCATCGCGAAGGCGAGGCGCCGGCCCTGCGGGCGCAGCGCATTGTCGATGGCGGTGAACTGGCCCCAGGGGGTGCCGTCCTCGGTGTAGAGGAAGGTGCGCAGCGCCTCGCGGGCAGGGCGCACCTCGCAGACGGTGTAGCGGTTGCCGGCATGCTCTAACGGCTCGCAGCCCACCGCCCTGGCGGGCAGCGGCAGCGCCGCGAGGATCAGCGCGGTGGCCGCGGCCAGAACGCCGCGCACCGGCCTACTCCTCCACGTCGCGGCGCACCGCATCCTGCGAGAACAACCGCCGGGTCTCGTCGAGCCGGTCGAAGGTCTCGTCGAGCTTGAAGCGGATCTCGGGGGCGAATTTCAGCGTCAGCCCTTTCGACACCGCGCGGCGCAGCTCGGACTTGTTGCGCTTGAGCAGGTCGAACATCTCGTCCGGTTTGCCGCCGCCCAGCGGCACCACATAGGCGGTCGCCACCTTGAGGTCGGGCGACACCGTCACCTCGCCCACGGTGATCGACAGGCGATTGAGCTCGGGGTCGTGGATGTCGCCGCGTGTCAGCACCTCCGAGAGCGTGCGGCGAATGAGTTCGCCGACGCGAAGCTGTCTCTGGCTCGGTCCGGGACCGTCTTGGAATCTGTTCTTGCCCATGTCTTCCCACTTAGTCCTTGCCCGCCCCTTTGCCAAGCCGGACGCTGCGCGCTAAGGAAGCGCGCAAAGGATGAACTGGAGATGACGATGAGCGAGAAGCCGGGCGTTGTTGTGACGGGCGTGTCGGGCCGCATGGGCCAGATGCTGGTGCGCGAACTGCAAAAGAGCGACCGGCTGGCGCTGGTGGGCGCGGTCGAGCGCGCGGGCCATGACTGGGTGGGGCGCGACCTCGGCACCTGCATGGGCGGCACCGAGATCGGCGTCACCGTCACCGATGACGCGCTCGAGGCGTTCAGCAAGGCGCAGGCGGTGATCGACTTCACCGCGCCGGCCGCCACCGTGGCCTTCGCGGAGCTCGCGGCGCAGGCCCGGGCGGTGCACGTGATCGGCACCACCGGGCTCGACGCGGAGGATCTCAGGAAGATCCACGTCGCCGGCCGCCACGCGGTGATCGTGCGCGCCGGCAACATGTCGCTCGGCGTCAACCTGCTCACCAAGGTGACCCGCCAGGTCGCCGCGGCGCTCGACGAGGACTGGGATATCGAGATCGTCGAGGCGCATCACAACCAGAAGGTCGATGCGCCGTCGGGCACCGCGCTGATGCTGGGCGAAGCCGCCGCCGAGGGCCGCGGCGTGGCGCTCGACGCGGTCTCGGACCGGGGCCGCGACGGCATCACCGGCAAGCGCAAGCGGGGCGACATCGGCTTTCACGCCATCCGCGGCGGCGACGTGGTGGGCGAGCACGAGGTGATCTTCGCCGCCGCCGGCGAACGCATCATGATCAAGCACATCGCCTCGGATCGCGCCCTCTTCGCCCGCGGCGCGCTGAAGGCAGCGCTCTGGGGGCAGGACAAGGCTCCCGGCGAATACGACATGCTCGACGTGCTCGGCCTCGACGACTGAGCCAAAAAGGGCAGGGGCGCGGGGCTCTTAGCAAACGCCACGCCCCGGTCTTCTTCTGGCCGAAAATATCCCGGGGTGAATTGGCCGCAGGCCAAGAGGGGCAGCGCCCCTCTTTCCCACGCCAGCGCGCCTCCGGCGCTATAGGGGCAGCGCACCTTTGGTGCGACAGGGGCAGCGCCCCTGCACCCGGGCGTGGGCGTCAGCCCGCGCAATCCCTCGGGCACACCGCGATCAGAAGTCGATCGCGATGCCCTTCTTCTCCCAGTCGCCATAGCGCGCCGGGTCAAGCCCGTCGCGACCGCCATATTCCTTCGGCGTGGGCGCCTTGCGCGCTGCCTCCTCGGCCGCGGCGCGGCGCTCCGCCGCCTCGGCCAGGGCGCGCTGCGCGGCGGGGGGCAGGTCCTTGCGGTCGGATGTCTCGTCGGTCATGGCGCTTTCCTCGTCTGGTCCCCCCTGATATAGGGCCCGCCAGCCCAGCGAGACAACCCGGGGAGAGACCTCCATGCCGCCCATTCCCACCGCCCGCGCCCAGAGCGTGGCGCTGCTCGGTCAGGTTCTGGGGCAGGGACGGCTGCTCTCGGACGCCATGACCGGCTCCGCATGGGAGGCGATGCCCGCCCCCGATCGCGCCGCCGCGCAGCGCATGGCGCAGGAGGTGCTGCGCAATCTCGAGCGCTGCGACCGGCTCCTGAAGCCGCATCTGCGCAAGTCGCCGCCACTCTTCGTGCGCAATGTGCTGCGCCTCGGGGCGTGGGAGCTCGCCACCGGCGGGGCGGCGCATGGGGTGGTCAACGATTGCGTCCAGATCGTCGCCGGCGACCGCAAGACCCAATCGATGAAGGGGCTCGTCAACGCGGTGCTGCGCAAGCTCACCGAGGAGGCGCCGGCGAAATGGTCCACCCTGCGGGTGCCGCGCCTGCCGCGCTGGCTGCGCGAGCCGCTGACCAGCGCCTGGGGCAACAAGGCGGTCGCGGCGATGGAAGCGGCGCACCTGGCCGGCGCGCCGCTCGATCTCAGCGCCAAGGGCGATGCGGCGGCGCTGGCCGCGGCGGTCGGCGGCTCGCTGCTGCCCACCGGCTCGGTGCGGCTGGCCAGCGCCGGGCAGGTCTCGGCGCTGCCGGGCTACGACACCGGCGAATGGTGGGTGCAGGACGCCGCCGCGGCGCTGCCCGCGCGGCTTCTGGGCGACGTGACGGGCCTCAAAATCCTCGACATGTGCGCCGCACCCGGTGGCAAGACCATGCAGCTGGCCGCGGCGGGGGCAAACGTCACCGCGCTCGACCTGTCCGAGGCCCGCATGGGCCGGGTGCGCGAGAACCTCGCCCGCACGGGTCTCGAGGCGGCGACGGTCACCGGTGATGCGCTCGCGCACGACGGCACCTATGACGCCATCCTGCTCGACGCGCCGTGTTCGGCCACCGGCACCATCCGCCGCCACCCCGACCTGCCGCAGGCCAAGCAGGGCGAGGGCATCTCCGAGCTGATCGGCTTGCAGGCGGCGATGATCGACCACGCGCTGCGCCTGCTCGCGCCCGGCGGCCGACTGGTGTTCTGCACCTGCTCGCTGATCCCGGACGAGGGCGAGTGCCAGGTCGAGGAGGCGCTGGCCCGCCACCCCGGGCTCGAGGTGCTGCGTCCGGAGGCCGCGGGCGTCGAAGAGGCTTGGCGCTCGGAGGAGGGCGGGCTGCGGCTGCGGCCCGATTTCTGGGCGGAGCGCGGCGGCATGGACGGGTTCTACATGGCGATCCTGCGCAAACCGGCCTGAACGGCTCATTGCGAGGTGACTTGACCGCCCCCCTTCGCTACACCTCTTGGCAACAAAGAGCCGGATGAGGCCGAGACGGGGCACGAGAGGGACATGTCGAACAGGGGCAACTGGTCTGCCGCGGTGACGCGGTTCCTGAACCGCCTGCACGCGCGTCTGGCGGCGCGTGCCCGTCCGGGCTCTGCCCTCGTCTCGCAGCCCGAACCCCGCAGCACCGGAAGTTTTGCGCGGGGACGCCAGCTTTGCGCCGGCAACCTGATGTTCGCGGGACACCTCGTCGAAGCCCCTGACGCGATGATCTGGGACATCGCGCCGCCGGATGCGGCGTGGGAGGCGGAGATCCACGGCTTCCGCTGGCTCGATGACCTCGCGGCGGTGGGGGACGCGCGGGCGCGGCTCTTGGCGCGGAAGTGGGTCTGGGGCTGGATCGCCCGCTACGGCAGCGGCAAGGGCGATGGCTGGAGCCCGGACGCCGCCGGGCGGCGGCTGATCCGCACGATCCATCACGCGCTGTTCCTGCTGCGTGGCGCCGAGGCGGACGAGGCCGCGGCGCTCTACCGCGCGCTGGCGGCGCAGACGATTTTCCTGGCGCGGCGCTGGCCGAGCACGCCGCCGGGGCTGGCGCGGTTCGAGGCGCTGACCGGGCTGCTCTATGCCGGTCTGTCCTTCGAGGGCATGGGCGCCCATGCGGAGACGGCACGCAAGGCGCTGGGCGTCGAATGCGCGTCACAGGTCGATGCGCAGGGCGGCATCCCGACCCGGAACCCCGAGGAACTGCTCGAGGTGTTCACCCTGCTGACCTGGGCCCGGGCGGCGCTCGAGGACGAGGACCTGACCGCCGAGGAGGCACATGCCGCGGCCATCGCGCGCATCGCGCCGACCTTGCGCGCCCTGCGCCACGCCGATGGCGGGCTGGCGCGGTTCCAGGGCGGCGGGCGCGGGCTCGACGGGCGGCTCGACCAGGCGCTGGCGGCCTCGGGCGTCAGGCGCCGCCAGGTTGAAGGGCTGGCGATGGGCTACGCGCGGCTTTCGGGCGGGCGCAGCAGCCTGATCATCGATGCCGCGCCGCCGCCAACGGGGCCCGCTTCCTTCGATGCCCATGCCTCAACCCTGGCCTTCGAACTGACCTCGGGGCGACGCCCGGTGGTGGTGAGCTGCGGTTCGGGCGCCGGCTTCGGGGCGGATTGGCGCCGTGCCGGACGCGCCACGCCCTCGCATTCGACGCTGTGCCTCGACGGCTATTCCAGCGGGCGGCTGGCGACGCCGCGGGTGGCCGATGGCGGTGTGCGCGAATGGCTCGAGGATGGGCCGAAACAGGTGCCCGTCGAGATCGGCCATGTCGAGGGCGGGCAGCGCTTCGAGGGCGGCCATGACGGCTACCGCCGGACCCACGGGCTGACCCAAGCCCGCATCCTCGAGCTGAGCGCCGACGGGCGCGAGGTCTCGGGCGAGGACATGCTGATCACGCTCGACGATGCCGACAAGCGTGTCTTTGACCGGCGGCTCGACGCGGCGACGCTGAGCGGGCTGCCCTGGCAGCTGCGGTTCCACCTGCACCCGGAGGTCGATGCCGCGCTCGACATGGGCGGCAGCGCGGTGTCGCTGGCGCTGCGCTCGGGTGAGGTCTGGGTGTTCCGCCACGATGCAGGGCCGCGGCTGACGCTGGAGCCGTCGGTTTACCTCGAAAAAGGCCGGTTGCGGCCCCGCGCGGCGAAACAGATCGTTTTATCCGGCCGCGCGATGGAGTATGCGACGCGCATCCGTTGGTCCTTGGCCAAGACGCAGGACACCGCGATCGCCCTGCGCGACGTGGCCATCGACGAGGCGGAGCCGACGCATTGAACCATCTGGGAACCCGATCCGTATGCCTGACCTGCACAAAGTCGCCCGCGCGCTGATTTCCGTCTCCGACAAGACCGGCCTGATCGATCTTGGCCGTGCCCTTTCCGAGCGCGGAATCGAGATCCTCTCCACCGGCGGCTCCGCCAAGGCGCTGCGCGACGAAGGCATCGCGGTCAAGGACGTGGCCGAGGTCACCGAGTTCCCCGAGATGATGGACGGCCGGGTCAAGACCCTGCACCCCCGCATCCACGGCGGCCTGCTGGCGCTGCGCGACGACGACGCCCATGTGGAGGCGATGCAGGGCCACGCGATCCCCGAGATCGACCTGCTGGTGGTCAACCTCTACCCGTTCGAGGAGACCGTCGCCAAGGGCGCCGACTACGACACCTGCATCGAGAACATCGATATCGGCGGGCCGGCGATGATCCGCGCCGCGGCCAAGAACCATGCCTTCGTCAACGTGGTCACCGACATCGCCGATTACGAGCCGCTGCTGGCCGAGCTCGACGCCAATGACGGTGCCACCTCCTACGGCTTCCGCCAGAAGCTGGCGCTGACCGCCTATGCCCGCACCGGCGCCTATGACGCCGCGGTCTCGACCTGGATGGCGGGCGCGCTCGAGGAGGCGGCGCCGCGCCGCCGCGCCTTTGCCGGCGAGCTGGCCCAGACCCTGCGCTACGGCGAGAACCCGCACCAAGCGGCGGCCTTCTACCGCGACGGCTCGGACCGTCCGGGCGTGGCCAACGCGGTGCAGCACCAGGGCAAGGAGCTGAGCTACAACAACATCAACGACACCGACGCCGCCTTCGAGCTGGTGTCGGAATTCCTGCCCGGCGACGGGCCGGCCTGCGCCATCATCAAGCACGCCAACCCCTGCGGCGTGGCCAAGGGCGCGACCCTGACGGAGGCCTACCGGAAGGCCTTTGATTGCGACCGCACCTCGGCCTTCGGCGGCATCGTGGCGCTGAACATGAAGCTCGACGCCGAGACCGCCGAGGCGATCGCCGAGATCTTCACCGAGGTGGTGATCGCGCCGGGCGCCGATGACGCGGCCAAGGAGATCTTCGCGAAGAAGAAGAACCTGCGGCTGCTGACCACCGATGGCGTGGCCAACCCCGGAACCCCGGGCCTGACCTATCGGCAGGTGGCGGGCGGCTTCCTGGTGCAGGACAAGGATGTCGGCCGGATCGGGCTCGAGGATCTGAAGGTGGTGACCAAGCGGCAGCCCTCGGAGGCCGAGCTTGAGGATCTGCTGTTTGCCTGGAAGGTCGCCAAGCACGTGAAGTCGAACGCCATCGTCTACGTCAAGGACGGCGCCACGGTGGGCGTCGGCGCGGGCCAGATGAGCCGGGTCGATTCGGCGCTGATCGCGGCGAAGAAATCCGAGCGCATGGCCGAGGCGCTGGGCCTGCCCGAGGCGCTGACCAAGGGCTCCGCGGTGGCCTCCGATGCGTTCTTCCCGTTTGCCGACGGTCTGCTCGAGGCCGCGGCAGCGGGCGCCACCACGGTGATTCAGCCGGGCGGCTCGATGCGCGACGCCGAGGTGATCGCGGCGGCCGACGAGGCGGGGCTGGCAATGGTGTTCACCGGGATGCGCCACTTCCGCCACTGAGGCGGCGCTTCGCCCGCGCCTCCGGGCGCCCTTCGTGAGATGTGACGCGGCCGGCCCAGGGATGGGGCCGGCCGTTTTTTTGTGGCGAGGGGAGGAGGGGCGCTGCCCCTCTTGGCCTGCGGCCAATTCACCCCGGAGTATTTTTGACGAAGAGAAGATGGGGGCTGCGGCGGGCCGGGGGCGTGTGCGCCCGACCGGTGGGGTTATTGGCCGGGGGCCTCGTCTTCAAGGCCCTCGGGGCGGCCCACCACCACGAAGCGCAGGGCCTCGGGGTCGAGCAGGCGGGCGGCGACGCGGGCGACGTCGTCGCGGGTGACCGCCTCGACCTCGGCATTGCGGGTGGTGACGTACTCGGGCGAGAGGCCGTCCATCTGCATGCCGACGAGGATGCGCGCGATCGGGCCGTTGCCGTCGAACCGCAGCGGGTAGGCGCCGGTCAGGTAGGTCTTGGCCTGTTCAAGCTCGGCTTCGGTCACGCCGTCTTCGGCCATCTTGCGCCACTCGTCGCGGATCACCGAGATCGCCTCGGCGATGCGGTCATTGGCAGACGCCACGCGGCCGAGATAGAGCGCCGAATGGTCCATCGGCACGAGGTAGGAATAGACGCCGTAGGTCAGGCCGCGCTTTTCGCGCACCTCGGTCATCAGCCGGGCCTCGAAGCCGCCGCCGCCGAGGATCTGGTTGAGCACGTAGGCGGCGAAGAAGTCCGGGTCATCGCGGGCGATGCCGGCATGGCCGAACATGGCCACCGATTGCGGCGTGTCGAAGGGCACCACGGTGACGCCGGCGCTGGTCTCGGCCTCGATATCAGCGGGCAGCGGCGCGCCGGTCTCCGGCAGATCGCCCAGCAGATCGTCGATCAGCGTGGCGAGCGCGTCGGGCGAGATGTCGCCGGCGGCGGCGATGTAGACCCGGTCGCGGGTCATGGTGGCCTCATGGGCGGCGACGATGTCGTCGCGGGTCAGGGCGCCGACGCTCTCTTCGGTGCCCGAAGGCTGGGAGCCGTAGGGATGATTGCCGAACACCATCTCGTCGAACCGGGCGTTGGCGATGGCGTCGGGATCGCGCGCATCGCTGCGGATGCCCGAGAGCACCTGGGCGCGGACGCGCTCGAGCGCGTCTTCGTCGAAGCGCGGGTCGACCAGGCTCTGGCGCAGCAAGGCCACGGCCTCATCGCGGTTCTCGGTGAGAAAGCGCGCCGAGACCGAGATCGAATCGGGTCCGGAATCGTAGCGGAAGCTGGCCGCGAGCGCGTCTCGCGCCTCGGCGAAGCCGCGGGCGTCCAGGTCGCCCGCGCCTTCCTCGAGCAGTCCCACCATCAGGTTTGTGGCGCCACGCTTGCCGGGCGCGTCGAGCGAGGTGCCGCCGCGAAAGCGGATCTCGAGTGAGGTGAAGGGGATCGACGGCTCCTCGACCAGCCAGGCGTTGAAACCCATCGGGGTCTCGACGGTCTGGATGTCGGTGGCCGCGAGCGCGGGCGCGGCGAAGAACAGGCTGAAGACGGCGGCGAAGAGCGGTTTCATTGCGAGACCTCCTGCTGGGGGGCGTCGGCGGCCTCTTCGGCCATCAGGTAGCCGGTGACCGATTGCTTGGCGTCGAAGACCTGCCGGGCCGCTTCGACGATCTCTTCGGCAGTGATCGACTGCAGGATCCCGGGCCAGGCCTGCACGTCCTCGATCGTCAGTCCCGCCGTCAGCGCGCCGCCGTAGCGCCGTGCCAGCGACTGGGTGCTGTCCTGCTGGTAGACCAGATCGGCGTTGAGCTGGAACTTGATGCGGTCGAGTTGATCGGCATCGACGCCTTCCTCGAGGAAATTCGCCAAAGCCGTGTCGAGGGCGGCCTCGGCGTCTTCGAGGCTGACATCGGCGGCCGGCACGACGATCAGCGTGAAGCTCGACGTGTCGTAGGAGGTGCCGTCATAGTAGCTGCCGGTGTGCAGCGCGACCTGCGCGTCGAACTGAAGGTCACGGTTCAGAACCGAGGTCTGGCCGCTGCCGAGGATCTCGTCGAGCAGGGTGAGGGCGGCGGCGGTGCGCTGGTCGCCGGGGTCGCGCTCGGGGGCGAGGTAGCGGCGCATCAGGTAGGGCTGCGCGACGCGGGGGTCGCGGTAGACCAGCCGGCGCTCGGCAAGCTGCGGGGGCTCCTGCGGGCGCAGGCGCGGGGCGCCGACCTCGGGATTGGCGGGGATCGGGGCGTAGTGTTCTTCGGCGAGCGCGCGAACCTCGTCGGGGGTGACGTCGCCGGCGACGATCAGGATGGCGTTGTTGGGGGCGTAGTGACGCTGGTAGAAGCTGGTGGCGGCCTCGAGGTCGAGCGCTTCCATTTCGTGGCGCCAGCCGATGATCGGCACGCCGTAGCGGTGGTTCTGATAGAGCGCCGCCCCCATCTGCTCGCGCATCAGCGCCGAGGGGTCGTTCTCGACCCGCATGTTGCGCTCTTCGATGATCACGTCGCGCTCGGTCAGGATGTCGTCCTCGTCGAGCTGGAGGTTGACCATGCGGTCGGCCTCCATCTGCATCATCAGGCCCAGCCGATCAGCGGCGATGCGCTGGAAGTAGGCGGTCTGGTCGTAAGAGGTGAAGGCGTTGTCGGTGCCGCCATTCTCTGCCACCACCCTGGAGAACTCGCCCGCTTCCATCGTCTCGGTGCCCTTGAAGAGCAGGTGCTCGAGGAAGTGGGCCACGCCCGAGGTGCCGGCAGTCTCGTCGGCAGAGCCTGCCCGGTACCAGACCATGTGCACCACGACCGGGGCGCGGTGGTCCTCGATGACCACGACCTCCATGCCATTGTCGAGGGTGAAGTCGGTGACCGGGGTGGCGGTCTCCTCGGCCAGCGCTGGCGGCGCGGTGAGCGTGACGGCGGCAAGCGTGAGGGCCGCGGCGAGTCTCTTCATCGGCAAAATCCCTGTCTGAACCCCAAGTGCAGAGAACCTACGCGGAGTTGTCGGGTATTCAAGCGGGCCTTGCGGTTTCGTGATGGCGGGGGAGGGCGCGCAAAAGGAGCACTGTCCTTTCGGGCGCCTGCGTTGCGCGCTCGGATCCGGCGGAAGCCGTCAGGGTGGGAGCACCGCTTGAGGACCGCCCGTTCCAGGGACGGTCCCGGTCGGGACGTGGTTCCGCCGTGATATTGGCGCGGCGCAGGTCGGGCGCAGCTCAAGCGACAGGCGCAGCGGGAGCGAGCCAGCCAAGACGTTGAGCTTAAGTCAGGCGTTCCGGGGCAGGGTGCCGGAGGTCCGGCTCAGTTGTCCCAGCCTTCCGGCGGGGCCGACGGGGTCTCGATGCCGGCGCGGCGATAGGCTTCGAGCGCATCGTAGCTGTTCAGCCACTGCTCGCGGTAGGCATCGTAGTATTCGTCCTGCGGCACGATCTTGTAGCTGAAGCGCGACGCGCGCCTGCGGTGCTCGAAATCGGCGGCGGCAAGCTCGGTCCGGATGTTGGGAGCGGTGCCATAGCGGCCCGCGTGCTGCAGGAGTGCGCCGTTGCCCGTAGGCGTGCCGCCCTCGTTCAGGCGCGCCGGGTTGCCACCAAGCGCGGCCACGGCATCGGCCTTGGGCGTCTGGTCGGTGCGGTTGGCGCTGCCGGGGGTGGGCGCCGGCAGGGCGTTCATCGCCGGCGGCGTCTCGAGCGGTTTGTTCGGGACGATGGCGAATTCCTCGGGCGTGCCGCTGTTGGTCTTGAGGTAGTGCAGGCGCATGTCCCGCTCGCCCGACGAACAGCCGGCGAGCCCCACGAGCCCCATCACGATCACGACCTGCGACAGCTTCATTGCCACTCTCCGGTTCTTGCCTGCGTCTGCTTTAACGTATCGAGCCCGCCCCGTCACGAGCCGTTTTTCCCGCGCTTGCCCGTGCCGCCGGGAAAGAACACCAGCCCGAGGGCGCCTGCGAAGATCGCGATATCGGCGACGTTGAAGGCGAAGGGGTTGTTGATGCCGCAGCAGGACATGTTGAGAAAGTCGGCCACTGCGCCATAGAGCAGGCGGTCGATCACGTTTCCGAGCGCGCCGCCGATCAGCAGCCCGCCCGAGATAAGCCCGAGCGTGCCCGGAGGGTCGCGGCGCAGCCAGACCAGAACGAAGAGCACGATCCCCAGTGCGACCGAGATCAGGATCCACTTGGTGGCCTCGGTGCCGCCGTTCAGCAGACCGAAATTGATGCCGTAGTTCCACGCCATGCGGAAGTTCAGGAACGGCGGCAGCACGTCGATGGCGAGCCGGCTGTCGAGTGACATTACATGAACCACCAGCCACTTGCTGAGCTGGTCGAGAACGAGGGTGATCGCTGCCACCCAGGCCACTGTCTTCATGCTGTCTTCCCCGGTTTTGCCTGCCCGGCCCGATCTAGCCTGTGCGGCGGCGGATGGAAAGCCACGGCTCAGGGCTGCCCGTGCAGGCTGCGCAGAAAGGCGCCAAAGGCGGCAACCGCGGTGGTCTCGGAGATGGCGCCGGGATCGTTGACGGTGAGCGCCGCGCAATGTTGCCGGCCCTCGGTGTCGGTGAGCCAGGCGGTGAAGTTGAGCACGCCGGTCTCGGAGCCGCCCTTGTAGGCGATGCTCTGCCACAGGCCGGGCTGAGCCACGACCGGGCCGGGATTGACCTGCATCAGCGGCAGGGCGGCCAAAGGGGCGCCAAGCGCGCAGAGCCGGTCGAGGGGGAGATACCACTCGACCCCCTGCGCGTGCGGGCCGGTGACGGCCTCGAGGGCGGGCAGGGTCTCTGCGGCGCTTGCGGCGATGGCGGGCTTGTCGGCGGGCGAGGCCGCGCGCCAGTCGGCACGGCGGGCCTCGTCAGCCTTGAGGGCGAAGAACGCGCGGGTGGTGAGCAGGTCTTCGGAGGCGATCCCGAGCCTTTCGGCAACGGCTTCGTGGCCCAGCAGGTCGATCAGCAGATCGGTAGCGGTGTTGTCGCTCTCGGCAATCATCGCCAGCGCGGCGCTGTGCAGCGTGACCGGCGCGCCCGCGGGATAGTCCTGCATCCGGCCCGAGGGCAACGAGCGGTGATGCTCTTCCAGCCGCACCACCTCGGCCCAGTCGCGGCGCCCGGCCGCGATCTCGTCGGCAAGCGCCGCAAGCACACCGATCTTGAAGGCCGAGCCCACCGCGAGCGGCTCGCTTGCGCGGCTCTCGGAGATCACCGCGCCGTCGCGCATGGCGAGCCACGACACGTCCTGTCCAAGCTCGTCCAGCAGCGCCTCGGCGCTGGCGAGATCGGTGACGCGCGGCTCGGGCGCGCCGAACCAGAGCGTCGAGACCCGTCCCTCGGCATCGAAGGCGATGCGGGCGAGCATACGGTGGGTGTCGGACTGCACCACGTAATCGCGGCCCTTGCCGTCGATCCGGGCGACCGGGCCGATGGCGTCCTTCAGCCCGTCGAGCACCTGCGAGAGGGTCTCGGGCGGCACGCTGTCGAGAAAGGCCGGGGCCATGGCGACCTCTTCGTCGCCGCGCGAAAGCAGCGCGCGCAGGGTCCGCTCTTCATCGTCGCCCGCGCTGACTGCAGAGGCCGGCGCGAGGAAGGCGAACAGGACTGCCAGGAACCGCATGGGGGGTCCTCCTGAATGTTTCAGGTGAACGCTGCGCAGAATTCGATCTTGTTGCAAGGTCTTGAAATGACGAACGGCCGGGACGTGCCCGGCCGTTCTGGATCTTCTGTGCCGCGTGGGCGGCCTGTCGCCTGCCTCAGTTGAGCAGACCGGCATGGCGCAGCGCGTCGTCGATGCGGGCGCGCACCGGCTCGGTCACCGGCAGCAGCGGCAGGCGCATCTCTTCCTCGCAGAGACCGAGGCGGGCCATGGCGTATTTGGCGCCGCAAAGCCCGGGTTCGGCAAAGATCGCCTGATGCAGCGGCATCAGCCGGTCCTGGATGGTAAGCGCCTTGCCGTAATCGCCAGCGAGCGTGGCTTCCTGAAGTTGCGAGCACAGCGCCGGTGCGGCGTTCGCCGTCACCGAGATGCAGCCCACGCCGCCCTGCGCGTTGAAGCCATGCGCAGTCGCGTCCTCGCCGGAGATCTGCAGGAAGTCCGGCCCGCAGGTGATGCGCTGGGCACAGACCCGCGCGAGATCGGCGGTGGCATCCTTCACGCCGATGATGCGCGGCAGCTTGGCCAGCTCGCCCAGCGTCGCGGGGGTCATGTCGACCGCCGAGCGCCCGGGGATGTTGTAGATCACGATCGGGATGTTCGCGCAGTCGTGCAGCGCGGTGAAATGCGCGATCAGTCCGGCCTGGGTCGGCTTGTTGTAATAGGGTGTGACCACCAGCGCGGCATCGGCGCCGACCTTCTCGGCGAACTGCACGAAGCGCATCGCCTCGTCGGTGTTGTTCGAGCCGGCCCCGGCGATCACCGGAATGCGCCCCGCCACGGCGGTGACGACGCATTCGATCACCGCCTCGTGCTCCTTGTGGGTGAGCGTCGGGCTCTCGCCGGTGGTGCCGACGGGCACGAGCCCGTGGCTGCCCTGCTCGATATGCCACTCGACAAGGCGTTTGAGCGTGTCGAAATCCACTGCGCCGTCCTTGAACGGCGTGACCAGGGCAGGCATTGAACCTTTCAACATGACACGCTCCTTTTATGTGTTAACGTCATCTCCGCGGACCCACGCCACCCTGAAGGGAATGTGAATTGCAGCCTTCATGACGCGCGATATCCTCTGGAGCGCGTCTATTCCTTCTCAGATCGGAAATTGCAAGCTCATGTCGCGCCTCTGGGCCATCCTCCTCTCGCTCGCCCTGGCCGTTCCGGCCGCCACTCCCGCCGCCGCGCAGGCCGAGCGCCCGCTGGCTGAGGCCATGCAGGCCATGCGCGAGGGCAATTGGGCCGCAGCCCTGATCGATTCGCGCGGTGACGGCCAGCCGGCGCTCGACGTGATCCTGTGGCACTACCTGCGTGCCAGCAGGGGCGACCCGTCGCAGATCATGGACTTCATCGCACGGAACCCGGACTGGCCGGGAATGCCCTACCTGCGTGAAAAGAGCGAGATCGCAATCTCGGAATCCGGCGACATGTCGATCATCCGCGCCTTCTTCGATGGCTACCGCCCGCAGACCGGCGCCGGCGCGCTGGCGCTGGCGCGCAGCTACATGGCCGAGGGCGAGCGCGGTGCCGCCGAGGCCGAGGTGGTGCTGGCGTGGCGCACGCTGGCGCTGTCCTCCGAGGAACGCTCGAGCTTCCTGTCGCAATGGGGCGATCTGCTGACCGCCCATCACGAGGCGCGGCTGGACATGGCGCTGTGGCAAGGCTGGGAATCAAATGCCCGGGCCATCATGCCGCTGGTCGGCGAGGACTGGCGCGCCCTGGCCGAGGCGCGAATCGCCCTGCGCGACATGGCGCCGGGGGTCGACGGGCTGATCGAAAAGGTGCCCGAGGCGCTGCGCGATCATCCCGGGCTGGCCTATGAACGTTTCCTCTGGCGCGTCCGCAAGGGCCGCACCGCCGATGCCGTGGCGCTGCTTCTAGCGCATTCCAAGAGCGCCGAGACCCTGGGCGAGCCCTGGGCCTGGGCCGGGCGGCGGGACGACATCGCGCATTCGATGATGCTCGATGGAGACTACCGGACCGCCTATCAGGTGGCCTCGACCCATCATCTCTCGGAGGGCTCGGACTACGCTGCGCTGGAATGGCTTTCGGGCTATCTCTCGCTGCGCTTCCTCGACAATCCGCAGCGCGCGCTGAGGCACTTCCAGGGCCACGGTGGCGCGGTCGATACGCCGATCTCGCTGGGCCGGGCCGGCTACTGGACCGGCCGGGCGCACGAGGCGCTTGGCAACGCCGAGGCCGCACAGACCGCCTATGAGCAGGGCGCCCGCTGGCAGACCTCGTTCTATGGCCTTCTGGCCGCCGAGAAGGCGGGCGTGGCCCCCAACCCGGCGCTCGCGGGAACCGAGGAGTTCCCCGACTGGAATAGCGCCTCCTTCACCGAGAGCAGCGTCTACAAGGCAGCGATCCTGTTGCTGGCCTCGGGCGAGCTGACCCTGGGCGAGCGCTTCCTCACCCATCTGGCCGAAGGGCTCGAGCGCCAGCAGATCGGCCAGCTTGGCGACATGCTCGCCGAGATGGGCCGCCCGCATGTGCAGGTCATGGTCGGCAAGCGCGCAGCGCGCTACGGCGTCGAACTGCCGGGGCCCTACTACGCGCTGCATCCGGATCTCGTGGCGACCGACTTCCCGGTCCCGAAGGAGATGGTGCTGGCGATTGCGCGGCGCGAGTCCGAGTTCGATCCGGCGGTGGTCTCCCATGCCGGGGCGCGCGGGCTGATGCAGCTGATGCCGGGCACCGCGCGGGAGGTCTCGGGCTGGCTCGACATTGCCTATTCGCATGACGGTCTGACCGAGGATCCGGCCTACAACGCCCGGCTTGGCTCGACCTATCTTGCCCGGCTCGCGGAGCGTTTCGACGGCAATGTCGTGATGATGTCGGCGGGTTACAACGCCGGCCCGGGACGGCCGATCCGCTGGATGGACCAGTTCGGTGACCCGCGGACGGGCGAGATCGACGTGATCGACTGGATCGAGATGATCCCGTTCAACGAGACCCGCAACTACGTCATGCGGGTCTCGGAAAGCCTGCCGGTCTACCGTGCCCGCCTGGGGCGCGATCCGCTGCCGGTGCCGTTTTCGGAAGAGCTCATCGGCAGCACCCTGCGCCGGACCGACTGAGGCCGGGGCAGGGGCGGGCGCGTCAGCTCAGGGCGCGGCGCAGGATCTCCATGACGCCCTCGGCGGTCTCGGCGCTCTGCACGAAATCCAGCATCGCATGGTCGGCGAAGCCCTCGTCGACCACGTGATGCAGCAGCGCCTTGAGCGGCCCCCAGAACCCGTCGGCATCGAGCAGCACGATGGGCTTGTCGTGCAGCCCGAGCTGGCGCCATGTCAGCACCTCGAAGAACTCGTCGAGGCTGCCGGCACCGCCGGGCATCATCACGATGGCATCGGCATTCATCACCATGACCTTCTTGCGCTCGTGCATGGTCTCGGTGACGACGAAGCGGGTGAGGTCGGTCTTGCCGACCTCGCGCTGCAGCAGGTGAGTGGGAATCACCCCGAACGTGTCGCCGCCGCTGGCCTGTGCGGCGCGGGCCACCACGCCCATCAGCCCGACATCGCCCGCGCCGTAGACGAGGCGCCACTTTTCGGCGGCCAGCGCATGGCCCATGGCCTCGGCGGCAGCGGTGTAAGAGGCGGCACGGCCGGGGCGCGAGCCGCAGTAGACGCAGACGGATTTCGGGTTCATGCTGAGACTCGGCGATAAATTGCTGTTTTGACCCGTGATAACGGGATTGTTATACCATCTCAACAGCGCTGCGCTGCAGCGTCACTTGGGGACATGGATAGCACGACAATGACAAAGGCTCTTGGCTGGGGGATTCTGGGCGCGGTGGCGCTGGCGGCACTGCTTTATCTGGCCGGACTGATCGGGCCGGACACGGGGCCGCTCAGCCTCGTCTCGCCGGTCGAGACGGCCTCGGTCGAGGGGGATACCGGAAGCGACGCCGCCGTCGCCACCAACTCCCCCACGCCCGAGGCACCGGAGGCAATGCCTGCCCCCGACGCGGCCGAGGCCGGCAGCGAGGCGCCCGACGCGGTCGCCGCCGACAGCCCCGCCGAGGCCCCGGCAGAGCCGGCCCCGCCGCGTTTCGACCTGGTGCGCGCCGATCCCGGCGGCCAGACGCTGGTGGCCGGCAGCGCCGCGCCCGGTGCCGAGGTCTCGGTTCTGCTCGATGGCGAGGCGCAGCCGGTGGCCTCGGCGGATTCCTCGGGCAGATTCGCGCTGTTCCTCGATTTGCCCCCCTCCGCCGACCCGCGGGTGCTGCGCTTGAGCATGAAGCTCGGCGAGCAGGAGATCGCCTCGACCGAAGAGGTCATCCTCGCGCCGCCCGCTCCCTCCGACGCACCCGAGCCGCCGCCCGCGGGCAGCACCGCCGAGATCTCCGCTGTCGCCGAGGCTGGCGTCGGACCGTCAGCCCCGGGAGCCGAGGGGGCGGATGCTCCGGGTGTCGAAGCCGTCGCGAATGACGAGGCGCTTGAGATGGCCTCCGGCGAGACAGCGGGGGGGGCGGTCACGCCGCCCGCGCCGGCGGTTGCGTCCGCAGCGGCGCCCGCCATCCTGCTCTCGACCGAGGCAGGGGTCGAGGTGCTGCAGGCGCCTGACCCGCTGCCCGAGGGACAGGTGGCGATCGATGCCATCACCTATGACGAGACCGGCGGGGTGACGCTTTCGGGCCGCGGCAGCGCGGATGCGACGCTGCGGATCTATCTCGACAATCGCTCCGTCGCCACCGGCGCGGTTCCCGAGACCGGGCGTTGGCGGATCGACCTTCCCGGCGTGGAAGGCGGCACCTACACGCTGCGCGTCGACCAGCTTGCCGAGAGCGGGGATGTGTCCGCGCGCGCCGAAAGCCCGTTTCTGCGCGAGGAGCCGGCCAAGCTTGCGGCCGCGGCCGACGAGGCGGAGGCGGGCGAGGCGGCGCTGACCGCGGTCACCGTGCAGCCCGGCAACACGCTCTGGGCACTGGCGCGGGACCGTTACGGCGAGGGGCTGGCCTATGTAAAGGTCTTCGAGGCCAACCGCGAACAGATCCGCAACCCCGACCTGATCTACCCGGGCCAGATCTTCGAGTTGCCGGACTGAGCCAGCGCCTCACGCCCGGCCATGGCGCGGGGCGGCGCGCCCGGACGCCTCCGGCGGGAGTATTTTTGACGAAGAGAAGCTGGGGGGATGCGCTCCTGTCTTCTCTGGTTTCCAAATACCTCGGGGTGAATTGGCGCTTGCGCCAAGAGGGGCAGCGCCCCTTTTTTCCGGCCCCTCATCCCGGCGCCAGGTCGGGGCCTGCTCTGGTCTCCTGCCGGTCATCGCGCTAAGGCAGGCGGGAGACGCGACAGAACGGACCCGCCATGCCTCCCGAAACCTCCGCAGACATCGCCCGCGAGGAGCGCCGCTCCGGCCTGCGCACCATTCGCCGGGTCTGGCCCTATCTTTGGCCCGACGGGCAGGTCTGGGTGAAGCGCCGGGTGGTGATCGCGCTGGGGCTTCTGCTGATGGCCAAGCTGATCGCCGTGGGCACGCCGATCCTCTACAAGCGCGCCGTCGACAGCCTTTCGGGCGAGGTGCCCGACCTGATGCTGGGCGCGGT
Organism: Salipiger bermudensis; assembly: GCF_017309175.1. Taxonomy (NCBI): domain Bacteria; kingdom Pseudomonadati; phylum Pseudomonadota; class Alphaproteobacteria; order Rhodobacterales; family Roseobacteraceae; genus Salipiger; species Salipiger bermudensis. The sequence continues at coordinate 346,417 of NZ_JAEKJV010000001.1, forward strand.
GGGCCTGACCATCGCCTACGGGCTGGCACGGCTGATGACCGTGGGCTTCCAGCAGGCCCGTGACGGCGTCTTCGCCCGCGTCGGCCAGCGCGCGCTGCGCCAGCTTGCGCTCGAGACCTTCACCCATATCCACCGCCTGTCGCTGCGCTATCACATCAGCCGCAAGACCGGCGGCCTGTCGCGGATCATCGAGCGGGGCGTCAAGGGGGTCGAATTCCTGCTGCGCTTCCTGCTGTTCAGCGTCGGGCCGCTGATCATCGAGCTGACACTGGTGGCGGTGGTGCTCTTCTTCCTGTTCGACGTCTGGTATCTGGCCGTGGTGGTGCTGACCATCGCGCTCTATGTCTGGTTCACCTTCAAGGTCACCGAGTGGCGGGTGCGGCTGCGCCGGACGATGAACCAGCAGGACACCGACGCCAACCAGAAGGCCATCGACAGCCTGCTGAACTTCGAGACGGTGAAGTATTTCGGCGCCGAGGCGCGCGAGGCGGCGCGCTATGACGCCGCGATGAAGGGCTACGAGCGGGCCGCGGTGAAGACCGCGACCTCGCTGGCGATGCTCAATTTCGGCCAGTCCTTGCTGATCACCACCGGGCTCGTCATCGTCATGGTGATGGCGGCGATGGGCGTGCAGAACGGCAGCCTGACGGTGGGCGATTTCGTCATGGTCAACGCCTACATGATCCAGATCACCATGCCTCTGAACTTCCTCGGCACGGTCTATCGCGAGATCCGCCAGAGCCTCGTCGACATGGGCGAGATGTTCGACCTGCTCGACAGCCCGCGCGACGTGACCGACAAGCCGGGCGCACCGGCCATCGCGGTGGCTGGCGGCGTTGTGGTCTTTGACGACGTGCGCTTCGGCTATGATCCCGAGCGTCCGATCCTCAAGGGCGTCTCGCTCGAGGTTGGCGCCGGGCAGAACGTGGCGTTGGTCGGGCCGTCGGGCTCGGGCAAGTCGACCATCGGGCGGCTGCTGTTCCGTTTCTACGACGTAGGCGGCGGCGCGATCCGCATCGACGGGCAGGATCTGCGCGACGTCACGCAAGACAGCCTGCACGGAGCGATCGGGGTGGTGCCGCAGGACACGGTGCTGTTCAACGACACCATCCGCTACAACATCGCCTATGGCCGCGACGGCGCCACCGAGGACGAGATCGTCGCAGCGGCGCAGGCGGCGCAGATCCACGGTTTCATCGAGAGCCTGCCCGAGGGCTACGACACCCAGGTGGGCGAGCGCGGGCTGAAGCTTTCGGGCGGGGAGAAGCAGCGGGTGGGCATCGCGCGCACCTTGCTGAAGAATCCGCCGATCCTGTTGCTCGACGAGGCCACCTCGGCGCTCGACACCGAGACCGAGGCCGAGATCCAGACCGCGCTGAAGCGCGCGGGCGAGGGCCGCACGGTGATCACCATCGCCCACCGCCTCTCGACCATCGCCGATGCCGACCGCATCGTGGTGCTGGAGAACGGCGAGGTGGTCGAGGAAGGTACCCACGAGGCGCTGCTGGCGCGCGGCGGGCGCTATGCGCAGCTCTGGGCGCGACAGCAGGCGGATCGCGACGCCGCCTGAGGGCCGGCTCCCTGCCGCGGGAAGCAGGGCCCCCCGTGTGAGGCGTTTGCAGGTGTGCGCCGGAAATTGGTCAAATAATATGACCGCACTTGTTTCCGATCGGAAACTCTCTTACTGGTCGGGAAACTCGCACACCACCCGAATCCTGCCAGGAGGCTTGCCATGAGCGACCGCATCACCCGCAACGGTCTTCAGATCGACCGTATTCTGTTCGACTTCATCGAAGAGAAGGCGCTGCCGGGCAGCGGTGTGGCGGCGGAGACTTTCTGGGAAAAGCTCTCGGAGCTGGCGCACACGTTCGGCCCGCGCAACGCGGCGCTGCTCGAGACCCGCGAGCGCATCCAGGCGCAGCTCGACGAGTGGCACCTTGCGCGCAAGGGCCAGCCGCATGACGCCGAGGCTTATCGCGCCTTTCTCGAGGAGATCGGCTATCTCGTGCCTGAGGGGCCGGCCTTCGAGATCGAGACGCAGAACACCGACCCGGAGTTTGCCTCGGTGCCCGGGCCGCAGCTGGTGGTGCCGATCACCAATGCGCGCTACGCGCTGAACGCCGCCAACGCGCGCTGGGGCTCGCTCTACGACGCCTATTATGGCACCGACGCGATGGGCTCGCTGCCCGGCAAGGGCGGGTTCGACATGGACCGCGCCGGCGAGGTGGTGAGTGCTGCCAAGGCCTTTCTCGACGCGACCTTCCCGGTCAATGGCGGCAGCCATGCGGGCGCGGACGCATACACCGTCGAGGGGGGCACTCTGCGGGTCTCGGGCAAGCCGCTGCTGAGTCCGGCGCAGTTCGCCGGCTACCGCGGTTCGGCCGAGGCCCCCGAGGCGATCCTGCTGCGTAACAACGGCCTGCATGTCGACCTGGTCATCGACCGCGATCATTTCATCGGCAAGACCGATGCCGCAGGGCTCGCGGACGTGCTGATGGAGGCGGCGGTCTCGGCCATCATGGATTGCGAGGACTCCGTTGCCTGCGTCGATGCCGAGGAGAAGGCACAGGCCTATGGCAACTGGCTGGGCCTGATGAAGGGCGATCTTGCGGACACGTTCGAAAAGGGCGGCGCGCAGGTCACCCGCACCCTGCATGGCGACCGCGTTTACACCGCGCCGGACGGCTCGGAGCTGGTGCTCAAGGGGCGCTCGATGATGTTGGTGCGCAATGTCGGCCATCTGATGACCAACCCGGCGATCCTGCTCGAGGACGGCTCGGAGATCTTCGAGGGGCTGATGGATGCGATGGTGACCACGCTGATCGCCAAGCACGACCTGTCGAAGAGTGAAGGGCCGCGCAACTCGGTCAAGGGCTCGGTCTACGTGGTGAAGCCGAAGATGCACGGGCCCGAGGAGGTCGCCTTCGCGGACGAGATCTTCAGCTTCGTGGAAGCGGCGCTGGAGCTGCCGCAATACACCGTGAAGCTCGGCATCATGGACGAGGAGCGCCGGACGAGCGCGAACCTCAAGGAGTGCATCCGCGCCGCCAAGCACCGGGTCGCCTTCATCAACACGGGTTTCCTCGATCGCACCGGCGACGAGATGCACAGCTCGATGGAAGCCGGCCCGATGATCCGCAAGGGCGACATGAAGGGCACCGCCTGGATCGCCTCCTACGAGGATCGCAATGTCGATATCGGCCTCGCCTGCGGCCTGCGGGGCAAGGCGCAGATCGGCAAGGGCATGTGGGCCATGCCGGACCTGATGGCGGATATGCTCAAGGCCAAGATCGGCCACCCGAAGGCCGGGGCGAACTGCGCCTGGGTGCCGTCGCCCACCGCCGCGACCCTGCACGCGCTGCATTACCACGAGGTCGACGTGCTCGAGCGGCAGGCGGAGATCGCCGCGGGCGGCCCACGCGGCACGCTCGAGGATCTGCTGACCATTCCGGTGGCCGAGGGCGCCAACTGGTCCGAGGACGAGATCCGCGAGGAGATCGAGAACAACGCGCAGGGCATCCTGGGCTACGTGGTGCGCTGGGTCGACCAGGGCGTCGGCTGCTCGAAGGTGCCGGACATCCATGACGTGGGGCTGATGGAGGACCGCGCGACCTGCCGGATCTCGTCGCAGCACCTGGCCAACTGGCTGCATCACGGCGTGGTCTCGGAGGACGAGGTCATGGCGGTGATGAAGCGCATGGCCGAGGTCGTGGATCGTCAGAACGCCGGCGATGCGGTCTATCGTCCGATGGCGCCGGGCTATGACGGGCCGGCCTTCAAGGCCGCCTGCGACCTGGTCTTCGAGGGCCGGGTGCAGCCGTCGGGCTATACCGAGCCGGTCCTGCACCGTCGCCGTCTCGAGCTGAAGGCCGCAGGCTGAGGGCCATGAGGGATTGCGCCGCGGGCTTCGCCCGCGTCGCCCGGCCGCCGGCCCTGCGGGCCGGCGGACATGCGCGAAAGACGCCGTCGGCCCGGTTGGCCGCCGGTCGGGGGAAGGGGCTCTGCCCCTCTGCCGCGCAGGGCGCGGCATTCACCCCGAGGTATTTGGAAACCAGAGAAGATCCTTACAGATCACAGGGAAGAGGAGGTGGTCGCGATGGCTGCTATTTCACTGAGCCGGGCGCGGGTGATGATCCGCAAGACCTTCGAAACGGGCAAGGAGATGGGGCTGAACCCTCTTTCCGCCGTGGTGCTGGACGCCGGCGGCCATGTCATCGCCTTCGAACGCCAGGACGGGGCCAGCCCGGGGCGGTTCCAGATCGCGCAGGGCAAGGCCTATGGCGCGGTGATGCTGGGCATGCCGGGCAGCGCACAGATGGCGCGCGCTGAGGCACAGGCCTATTTCATCGCCGCCGCCAACGGCGCCTTCGGCGGCCAGATGATCCCGGTGCCGGGCGGCGTATTGGTCAAGGATTCCAAGGGCCGCGTGATGGGGGCGCTCGGCGTCACCGGCGACAGCTCGGACAATGACGCGACTGCCGCGAAAGCGGGCGTCGAGGCCGCCGGGCTGGTCGCCGAGGTCTGAGCCACCTTTCGAAACCTCTGCTGCTGCACTATGTTGCGGTGCAGCAGCAGCGAGAAAGAGGTTTTCATGGCCCGCCCCGTCGTCGGCATCATCGGCAACCAGCACCTTCTGAACGAGACCTACCCGGCCCATGCGGGCGGGGAGATGAACACCGAGGCCGTGGCCTGCGTCTCGGGTTGTCTGCCTCTGCTGATCGCCGCCGACCCGCGTTTCGTTTCGGTCGAGGAGCTGATGCAGGTTTGCGACGGCTTCCTGTTCACCGGCGGGCGGCCCAACGTGCATCCCGAGGAATACGGCGAGGAGGCCACCGAGGCGCATGGCGCCTTCGACCGTGCCCGCGATGCCATCGTGCTGCCGCTGGTGCGTCAATGCGTCGAGCGCGGGCAGCCTTTCCTGGGCATTTGCCGCGGCTTCCAGGAGGTCAACGTGGCGATGGGCGGCACGCTCTATCCGGAGATCCGCGATCTGCCGGGGCGGATGAATCACCGCATGCCTCCCGACGGCTCGCTCGAGGAGAAGTTCGCGCTGCGCCACAAGGTGACGCTGGCCGAGGGGGGGCGGTTCCACAAGCTTTTCGGCAGCACCGAGGTGATGACCAACACGCTGCACGGGCAGGGCATCAAGCGGCCCGGCAGCCGCATCGAGATCGAGGGCTTTGCGCCCGATGGCACGCCCGAGGCAATCCACGTGAAGGGGGCCGCGGGCTTTACCCTGTCGGTGCAGTGGCACCCGGAATGGGACGCGGCCAACGATCCGGTGTCGCGGCCGCTGTTCGAGGCTTTCGGCGACGCGGTGCGCGACTTCGCCGCCACGCGGCGCGAACCGCAGCGCATCTCGGCCTGATCCGCGCCTCAGGACGCCGCTTGCGCCAGAGCAAGGCGGCAAGCTGACCGCGCTGCTAGGCTTGCCCCGAACCCGGGGAGAGGAGCCTTAACATGCGCATTCTGATAGCTTACGCGACCACCGAGGGGCAGACCCGCAAGATCTGCCGTTTCGTCAGCGACCGCCTGGTGGCGGCCGGGCACAGCGTCGAGCTGCTCAACGTCACCGATGCGGAGGGGCTGGAGCCCGCGCGGTTCGACGCGGTGGTGCTGGCGGGATCGGTGCATGTTGGCGCGCTGCAGCCGGAGCTCATCGCCTTCGCGCAGGCGCACGCGGACGTGCTGTCGCGGCACCCGGTGCTCTATCTTCAGGTTTCGCTGGCGGCGGCGGGTCAGGATGCCGAGGAGTGGCAGGAGCTGCGGGAGATCGCCGACAAGACCGTGGCGGGCTTCGGCTGGAGGCCGGGGCGGATCGAGCAGGTGGCCGGCGCGTTCCGCTTCGCCGAGTACGATTTCTTCAAATCCTGGGCGATGCGTTGGATCGCCTCGCAGCATGGCCAGAAGGTCGATCCGAAGGCCGACCGGGAATACACCGACTGGGCCAGGCTTGCAGAGGCGGTGGACGGATGGGCCGCAACGGCCGCCGACCGGCGCTGAGATCCGGCGCGGCTCAGGCGGCGATCAGCTTGAGCCAGTCGAGCAGCGAGCGCACCTCGTGGCGGCGCAGGCAGCGGCGCGCGGTCGGACCGAAGCGGTCGGGATCGGAGCGCAGCCCGGGCAGGGTGGCGAAAAGGCTGGCGCGGCTCTCTTCGGACAGCGTCTCGAGCCCGGTGCTGCCGAGGTGGAAACTCTCGGTCGGCAGGCCCTCGGCCTCGATCACGTGGTGACGATCGAGCAGCAGATGGATGTAGGTGACGGTTCCGCCGGGAAGAAACTCGGCCGCGCCGTACTCGGCCAGAAGCGCGGCGCTGACAAAGACCTCGCGCTCTCCGAAGAGCAGCTCGGCGCGGTAATCGCTCAGCAACATGCGGTGCTGGGGGGAGACCAGCAGGGGGCGGTTGCCGCCGGGCACCTGCACCGGGGCAAAGCAGCCAGTGGCGCTCACCTCGCGGGCGCCGACCCAGCGCAACGGCTGGGGCCCCGCGTCGCGGGTGATCAGCAGGTCGCCGGGGCGCAGCGCCTCGACCGGGCGCAGGCCGGTGGCGGTGCGGATCAGGGTGCCGGGCGTGAAGCAGATGATGCCGTCGATATTCGAAAAGCTGACGGTGGTGCCGTCGAACATCTGCGCCGTGCCGGTGAGCTCGCCGCCGGTGCTGTCGGTGATGTTGAGCGTGGTGCGGTCGACCAGCCCGTTGAAATCCAGCCTGTCGCCACCGCTCTGCCCGGTGGTGCGGCCCTCGACAAAGATCGTGCCGCCCGGCGTCTCGCCGAGGTCGACGAGGCGGAACAGGTCGTCGCCATCGCCGCCATCGACGGTGTCGCCATGCGAGACCTCGATGGTGTCGTTGCCGGCACCGGCGTCGATGCTGTCGCCGCCGCGCCCGCCGGAGATGCTGTCATCGCCGTCACCGCCGAGGATGGTGTCGACCCCGTCGCCGCCGAACAGCGTGTCAGCGTCGCCGCCGCCGTCGATGGAATCGTCACCGCTGCCGCCGTCGAGCCAGTCGCGCCCGCCGAGGCCGGAGATCGTGTCGTTGCCGTCGCGCCCGAAGATTGCGTTGGTCCAGTAGCTGCCGTCGGCATCGATGCCATGACCGTCATAGCCGGTCAGCGAGTCGTCGAAGGCGGAGCCGTAGATGCCGTCGACCCGGCCCCAGTGCACGTCGCCCTCGGCATCACCGCCGGAGAAGGTCCCGTTGCTCAGGTTGACGGTCACCGCCGCGTCGGACGACTCGTAGCTGACATAGTCCAGACCCATGCCGCCATCGAACGTGTCGGCGCCCGCGCCGCCCACGAAGGTATCCGACCCCGCACCGCCATAGAACAGGTCGTCACCGTCACCGCCGACGAGGCTGTCGTCGCCGTCGCCACCATCGAGCGTGTCGTTGCCGGCCTCGCCATACAGCGTGTCGTTGCCGGTGCCGCCGAGCAGGCTGTCATTGCTGCCGTCGCCGGGAATGGCGGAGAACTGAAGGTCGGTGACCCAGATGCCCTGGGTGCTGGTGCCGCCATTGGCGTAGATGATCTCAACCCGGGAGACCGGACCCGCGATCTCGATCAGGGCCGATCCGGCTGCGTCCGAAGGCTCGTCCTCGGTTGCGCCTGCGGTGATGGTGTTGCCCGACAGCGTGTCGCCGGGATTGAGGGTGAAGCTGACCGCGACCGGGTTGCCATCGGCATCGTAGGCGTTGACCGTGACGACATCGATGTGTCCGGCATCGGCCCAGTCGATATCGTTGATGCGAAACGCGAGGTTCTCGACCGCGTCATCGGCGCCCGAGCTGTCGGCGGCGGTGAAATCGATGGTGGTGGTCGAGGTGGCGCCATCGCCATCGCCCATGAGGAACAGCGCGTGCGTGGTCGAGAAGGTCTCGTCGCTGGCACGGTACTGCGGGAAATCGGTGTCGACCTCGAACAGCGGCAGGTTGTCGCCATCGCTGGCGAAGGAGAAGGTGACATCGACATCGCCGGTGCTCTGGGTGAACCCGGCGGAGACGTCGGTATCGGTGGGGCTGACCGCTTCCCACGACATCGTCTCGACCGGGCGATCGAGACCGCCGTAATCGCCGTAGATCAGGTCGTTGCCGCTGCCGCCGTCGATGGTGTCGCTGCCCATGCCGCCGTGGACGGTGTCATTGCCATCCCCGGCCGCGACGGTGTTGTGATTGCCAAGCTCGGTGCTGTCGACCGACTGGCCCTGCGCATCGCCATAGGCGAGGTCGATGCTGTCGTCGCCGCTGGTGCCGTCGATCACGCCGTCGTCGTAATCAGCATAGCTGAAGGCGGCGTCACCTGCGGCGGCATTCGAATCGCTGTCGTAGGCCACGACCTCGTAGCTGCGGCCCGCGACGAGAGGCTGCTCGGAGAGGGTGTAGCTGCCCGCGGCATCGCCGGTGTCGGTCGAAAAGCGCACGACCTCGAAGGTTTCACCGGTGACGGTGTCGCGCAGGGTCCAGACATCGGCCGCATGCACGTCGCTGCCGGTGGAACTGCCCGAGGGGGTGGTGACATCGGCGGTGGCGGTCTCGCCCCCGGCAGCGCTATCGTCGAGCGTGAGCTCTTCGACACCGGCCTCGTTGTCGGTGATGACCGCGCGGCCCTGCCTTGCGGAGGGGCCGCTCCAGACGAAGCTCTGGCCATTCGTGGTCGGAATGGTCCCAGTCGGGTCGAATAGATAGAAATCGACCGTGTACGTCGCCATGTTCGCTGCCCCACTCGTACTGCTCGCGGTCCGATTCTGCGCGGACCTGTTTTTACCCCGCTTTGGTTAACGAGGCGCGATGTTCTTATTTGGCTTCAAATATGACGGAAATGTGGCGGAGGAAAATTTGTTTCAAATATATCATTCAGTTGCGACACACTCTTTACGTGTGCCGCCTGCCTGAGACGGGGGCGCAGGGGAGAGCGGCGGCCACTGCCGAACGCGGGGGTGACACACCGGGTGGGACCTGTCTCAGCTCGAGAAGGTCACGCTGCGGTTCAGCGGCAGGCTGCGATGCCGGGTGCCGGTCAGGTCAAAGAGCGCATTGGCCAGAGCCGGGGCTGCTGGCGGCGTTCCGGGCTCTCCGATGCCGCTGATCCAGCGCTGGGTCTCGAGGATGCGGGTTTCGACCTGCGGCATCTGCGGCAGGCGCAGGGCATCGTAGTCGTAGAAGTTCTCTTGATCGGCCATGCCGCCCGAGAAGGTGATCTCGCCCATCATCGCCGCCGAGAGGCCATAGACCAGCCCGCCCACGAGCTGCTGGTCGATAATGCCGGGATCGAGCGCCACGCCGACATCCGCCGCCATCCACGCCCGGGGGATGCGGATGCCATCCTCGCTTTCGGCCACCTCGATGACGCAGGCCACCGGGGTGCCGAAGCTGAAGCACATGGCGACGCCGCGCCCGGTGCCCTCGGGCTTGTCGGGCCAGCCCGACATCTCGCGAACCGCCTCGAGCACCCGGGCCGCCGGACGCCACGCGTCGTGGGCGAGGGTAAGGCGGAACTCCAGCGGATCGGCCCCGGCGGCATGAGCCATCTCGTCGATAAAGCTCTCGTGGAAGAAGCCGTTGTAGCTGTTGCCGACCGAGCGCCAGAACCCCACCGGCACCTTCAGATCGGGCGCGATATGGCCGCGGGCGCGGGCGTTGGGGATGGCGTAGGGCTGGTTCCAGAGGCCCTCCACATGCACCTTGTCGGGCCCCGGCGGCGCGAACCCCATCCAGCGCTCGAGCGCCTGCCGCGCGGTCGAGGGGCCGGCAACGGCGGCATCGAAGAGAACGGCCCCGCCATCCTGCACCGCACCGCGCATCCGGGCGATGGCGGCAGGACGGTAGAAATCGCGGCGCATGTCCTCTTCGCGCGACCATGTGGTCATCACCGGCGTGCCGGGCAGAGCCATGGCGACGCGGGTGGCAAGGACCGAGAAGTCGAGCTCGCCGCGCCGCCCGAAGCCGCCACCCATTTGGGTGGTGTGCACGGTGACGCGGTTTTCTGGCAGGCCCGCGGCATCGGCGCAGGCGCTGCGGGTGAAGGTGGGCAGCTGGTTGCCGGTCCAGATCTCGAGCCCACCTGCGGTGATATGAGCGGTGGCGTTGAGCGGCTCCATGGTGGCGTGGGCGAGGAACGGCACGCGGTATTCGGCGGTGATCTCGGTGGCCCCTTCGGGCAGGCTGTCGGCGTTGCCGCGATCAAGGAGCGTGCTGTCCGGGGGGCGATCGAAGGCGGCCTCGATCTCGCTCATGATGGCGTCAGTGGTCTCGGGGTAGGGCGCGGGCGCCCAGTCGACCTCGATGGCGTCGACCGCTTGTTGGGCGAGCCAGGTGTTGGTCGCGATCACCGCGACGCCGTCGCCGAGATCGACCACCTTCTCGACACCGGGCATGGTCTCGGCCGTCTCGGCATCGAAGCGCTGCATGCCCGCGCGGCGCGGTGACATGCGGATGGCGGCGAAGCGCAGCCCCTCGGGGCGCACGTCGATGCTGTATTCCGCGGTGCCGGTCGATTTCGCCACCATGTCGAGGCGGGGCAAGGGCGTGCCGAGCAGCGTCCACTCGGAGGGATCGCGCAGCAGCACCTCGCGCGGGGCATGGTAGCGGGCCTCGGAGGCCAACTCGGGATAGGGAAGGCGCTGGCCGTCCGGTCCGATCACCGCGCCGTCTTGGGTGGTCAGCAGGCCGGGATCGGTGCCAAGACGCGCGGCGGCGGCGGCCTTGAGCATCTCGCGGGCCGCGGCCCCGGCGGCGCGCATGCGCTCATAGCCATCCTTCATCGCCGTCGAGCCTCCGGTGACCTGCATCCGGAGCGGCTTGCCCAGCGTGCCCAGGGCGTTGCCCACCGCGTGCTGGAACGCGCTCTTGCCATAGGCCGGGCCGGGGGCGTTCTCGGCCATCAGGGCGCTGTTGTAATAGGCCTGCGCAGGCGGCCCGTGCAGCACGCGGACCTGATCCCAGGCGAGGTCCATCTCCTCGGCGATCAGCGCGGCCCAGGTGGTCTGGGTGCCCTGGCCCATCTCGGCCCGGGGCGCGATCAGGGTGACGCCTTCACGGTCGATCAGCACGAAGGGGTTGAGCGTGGTATGGTCGGGCTCGGGGCGCAGCGGATTGGTGCCGGGGCTGCGCAGGTACCAGACCCCGAGCGCGACGCCGCCGGCGATGGCCACGGAGCCGAAGAGAAAGCTGCGGCGGGCGATGGTTCCGAGACGCGACATGGCTCAGCTTTCCATGCCGGCGGCGGCGCGGATCGCGGCGCGGATGCGGGGATAGGTGCCGCAGCGGCAGAGATTGCCAGCCATGGCGGCGTCGATGGCGGCATCGTCGGGCTGCGGGGTCTCCGCAAGAAGGGCGGCGGCCTGCATGATCTGGCCGGACTGGCAGTAGCCGCATTGCGCCACCTGATGGTCGATCCAGGCCTGCTGGAGCCTGGTCAGGTTGTCGGGTGTGCCGAGGCCTTCGATGGTGGTGACATCGCCCCAGACATCGCCGAGCGCCACCTGGCAGGAGCGCACCGCCTCGCCGTCGATCTGGACCGTGCAGGCGCCGCAGGCGGCGACGCCGCAGCCATACTTGGTGCCGGTGAGGTTCAGCGCGTCGCGCAGCACCCAGAGCAGGGGGACCTCCTCCGGAAGATCGACCTCGTGCGCGGTTCCGTTGACGGTGAGCGTGGCGGGCATCGCGGCCTCCTCTTGCCGGGTGCGGTCCATGCAGTGTCGGAGAACCTTGCGGTGGCGTCAATCGCAGGCTGGACTGACGCTGCGACCGCAAGCGGGCGGTGCGCCTGCGGCGCGCAGGTCTTGTCGCCTTGCGGCCCTTCGGGCCGCCGTCTCCGGGCGCTTGGGCTGGGTGACGCCTTTGCTCGGGGTCGTGGTGTGTGGTGGGTGCTCGGCCGTGAGTATTTCTCGACGTGAAGAAGATGGGGTGTGGGCGCTTCGGGGGCGCTGACGCGCGGCCGATGGAGGGGCTGTTGCAGCGGTGGCGGCGGTGTCGGGCATCGAGGCAGGCGGGGCAGGTGAGGCCGCCCCGGCCTCCAAGCGCCTCAGGTGACGCGTTTGCGGCGCTGGTACTTCGGCTGATCCCAGAGCGCGCCCCGCAGGATCCGGGCCAGCACCTCGACCGCCTCGTGGATCTCGGCCTCGCCGATATAGAGCGGCGTGATGCCGAAGCGCAGGATGTCGGGGGCGCGGAAATCGCCCACCACCCCGAGATCGATCAGCGCCTGCATGATGGCGTAGCCATGCTCCGACCGGAACGAGACCTGGCTGCCGCGGGCGGTGCCGTCGCGCGGGGTGGCGAGGCGCAGGCCCGGGCAGTGGGTCTCGACCTCGTCGATCATCAGCGCGGTGAGATCGAGCGAACGCCGGCGCAGCTTGGCCATGTCGACCTTGTCCCAGATGTCGAGCGCCGCGTCGAGCGCCGCCATCTGCAGCACCGGCGGGGTGCCGACGCGCATGCGCTCGATGCCCTCGCCGGGGCGGTAGCCCTGCTCGAAGGCGAAGGGCGAGGCATGGCCGAGCCAGCCGGCGAGCGCCGGGTCGGCCTCTTCCGCGTGTTCGGGGGCTATGTAGATGAAGGCCGGCGCGCCGGGGCCGGCATTGATGTATTTGTAGGTGCAGCCGACGGCGAAATCCGCCTTGCCGGCGGTCACGTCTACCGGCACCGCGCCGGCGGAATGCGCGAGATCCCAGATCGCCAGCGCGCCCATCTCGTGCGCCTTGGCGGTGAGCGCCGCCACGTCATGGCGGCGGCCGGTGCGGTAGTCGACCTCGGTCACCAGCAGCGCCGCGACCTCGTCGGTGATCGCGTCCTCGAGCTCGTGCGGGGCGACGAGGCGCAGCTCGTGGCGGTCGCCGAGCAGGCGGATGAGGCCTTCGGCCATGTAGAGATCGGAGGGGAAGTTGCCGCGATCTGACAGGATCACCCGGCGCTCGGGCCGCAGTTGCAGCGCCGCCGCGAGGGCCTGGAAGACCTTGATCGACAGCGTGTCGCCGACCACGGTCTGGCCCGGCGCGGCGCCGATCAGGCGTCCGAGCCGATCGCCGAGACGCATCGGCATCTCCATCCAGCCGCAGGTGTTCCAGCCGCCGATCAGGTGCTCGCCCCATTCCTCGGAAAGCATGCGCTCGAGCCGGGCGGGGGTGGATTTGGGCAGCGGGCCCAGCGAGTTGCCGTCGAGATAGATCAGCCCCAGCGGGATGTGGAACTGCTCGCGGGTCCAGGCGAAATCGGTCAAAATTCTCCTCCGGAAATCTGGATGGCCTGACCGTCGATGCTGTCGGAGCCGGGACCGCAGAGCCAGAGCGCGGCGCTGGCGATGTCCTCTGGCGGGATCAGACGGCCATGGGGGTTGGCGGACTGCACGATGGCGGTGGCCGCGTCGCGGCCGAGCCCCTCGCGCTGCATGACGCGGGCGATATTCTGCCGGGCGATGTCGGTCTCGACATAGGCCGGGCAGAGCGCGTTGAAGGTGACGGGCTGGGCGAGATGATCGGCGGAGAGGGCGCGCATCAGCCCAACCAGCCCGTGCTTGGCGGCGACGTAAGGAGCTGCGCGTTTCATGCCCTTGACCCCGGCGATGGAGGAAATCGCAATGACCCGGCCCCAGCCGGCCTCGAGCATGGCGGGCAGCACCTCGCGGGTGGTCAGGAAGGCGCCGTCGAGATTGGCGGCGAGGCTCCCGCGCCAGTCCTCGAGCGAGATGTCTGGGAACTGGGCGGGTCGGGCGAGGCCGGCATTGGCGATCAGGATCTGCACCGGGCCGCGGGCGGCGGTGGCCGCCGCGATGCCCACACGCACCGAGGCCTCGTCGGTCACGTCCATCACCTGCGGATGCAGCGGCGCGCCTGCCGCCTCGAGCACCTCGGCGCGGCGTCCGCAGATGGTGACGCTGGCGCCGGCCTCGGCAAGGGCGCGGGCGATCGACAGCCCGATCCCGGTGCCTCCGCCGGTCACCAGCGCGTGTCGTCCCTCCAGCATTCCGCCCCCGTCTCATGTGGTCGCGCGACCCTGACGCGGTTTCGCGTCGCAGGCAAGATGCGGGATTGCCGCTTGTCTAACCTATGCTCATCTGTGAATGTGTTGACCAATCCAAGGAGGAGGAGATGTCATGCGGCTTTCGATGACGATTGCAGGCGTGCTGCTGGCCGGGGCGGCCGCGGCGCATGAGGATATTGCGGATCTTTATCCGCAGTCCGAGCTTTACAGCAAACCGGTGGAATTCATTCCGCATGTGTGGAGCGCCATCGGGGCGACGGCGCCGCCGACCTATGAGAACTCGGGGCACAACAACAACCTCAGCTTCATCGAGACCGGCGACGGCGTGGTGGTGATCAATGGCGGCGCCTCGGTGAGGCTGGCGAAGGCGCTGCACGACGAGATCAAGGCGGTCACCGACCAGCCGGTGAAGCTGGTGATCAACGAGAACGGGCAGGGGCACGCGGTGCTCGGCAATGCCTACTGGGCCGGGCTCGGGGTCGACGTCCTGGCGCACGAGGATGCCATCGAGGTGGTCGAGAAAGACGGCGATTTCATTCTGCAGGGCATGCAGAGATACAACCAAGACAAGGCCGAAGGCACCACGATCTCGGTGCCGAACTTGTCCTTTTCCGACAATTACACGGTCGAGATGGGGGATGTGACCATCGAGGTGCTGCATCTCGGTCCGGCACACGATCCGGGCGATGTGCAGGTCTGGATCCCGCAATGGGGCATTGTCATCGCCGGCGACATCGCCTTTCACGAGCGCATGCCGCCGATCTTCGCCGAGACCTGCACGAGCTGCTGGATCGAGACCTTCGACGGCCCGTTCACCGATCTGGGCGCGACCTACGTGGTCCCCGGCCACGGGCACCCGACGAACATGGCGCAGGTGACGCGCTACACCTCGGATTACCTCAAGGATCTGCGCGCCAAGATCCGCACCCATATCGACGAGGGTGGCGATCTTGCCGGTGCGTTCTATGTCGATCAGTCGAACTGGGCCCGGCTCGACACGTTCGAGGAACTGGCCACCAAGAATGCCGGGCGGGTGTTCGAGGAAATGGAATGGGAATGACGCGCCGCGGGCACGCAGAAGACTGAAGGCGCCGGCGCAAGGCGGCATAGGCAAAACGAGGGAGCGGCGCCGGGCCTCTTGACCCGGCGCCGCTCTTGTCGCCTCTTGGCGTTGGATGTGCAGAAAGAGGGCTGGACGCTCGCGTGATACGGAAGTGGATCGATATTCCGCCGGTCTGGTTGCTGGCTTTCCTGTGCGTTGCCTATTGGCAGGCACGCAACCACCCCGTGGGTCTGAGCTTTGGCCCGGTCTGGGCGGATCTGCTCGGCGGGCTGTTCGTCGGTGGCGGGCTGCTGCTGGCGGCCCTGGCGCTGATCGAGCTGCGCCGAAACCGCACCAGTTTCATGCCGCATGACGAGGCGGCGCAGCTTGTCACGGGCGGTGTCTTCAAGCTGTCGCGCAACCCGATTTACGTGGGGGACGTGATGATCCTGCTGGGGATCATCCTCTATCTCGACGCGGTGCTGTCGCTGGCGCTGGTTCCGATCTTTGTCTGGGTTGTGGAAAAGCGCTTCATCGAGAAAGAAGAGGTGCGATTGCAGCGAAAGTTTGTTGCGCGTTACGTCAGATACTCGCAACAAACGAGACGGTGGCTTTAAAATCACGGTGGAATGTGATTAACCGGCGCGACCACATTGTGAGCCGCGGGCCTGCAGGATAGACCCGGGGCATACGGCTTGTGCCGCAACGTAACGAAAGACCTTAGGAACCAAGGGGGATCCAAGACGTGAAGATCGGAACGCCAAAGGAGTTGGCGGCAGGAGAAAACCGGGTTGCGATGACGCCGGAGTCGGCGCTGCAGCTTCAGAAGCTCGGCTATGACTGCGTCATCGAAACCGGGGCGGGCGTGAAGGCAGGGTTTGCCGACGCCGCCTATGAGGAAGCCGGCGTCGCCGTCGTCGACGGGCCGGATGCGCTCTGGTCGCAGGCCGACATCATCGCCAAGGTGCAACCGCCGAGTGATGAGGAAGTTGGCCGCCTGAGCGCCGACAAGACCCTGATTTCGTTCTTCTGGCCGGCCCAGAACGAAGAGCTGATGAAAGAGGCGGCCGACAAGGGCGCCAGCGTCATCGCCATGGACATGGTGCCGCGCATCAGCCGCGCCCAGAAGATGGACGCGCTGAGCTCGATGGCCAACATCGCGGGCTACCGCGCGGTGATCGAGGCGGGCAACAATTTCGGCCGCTTCTTCACCGGCCAGGTGACCGCCGCCGGCAAGGTGCCGCCCGCCAAGGTGCTGATCGTCGGCGCCGGTGTGGCCGGCCTCGCCGCCATCGGCACCGCCACCTCGCTGGGCGCCATCACCTACGCCTTCGACGTGCGTCCGGAAGTGGCCGAGCAGGTCGAGTCGATGGGCGCGGAGTTCGTCTATCTCGACTTCGAGGAAGAGCAGGCGGACGGCTCGAGCTCCGGCGGCTATGCCTCCGTGTCTTCGCCGGAATTCCGGGAAGCGCAGCTGGCCAAGTTCCGTGAGCTGGCACCCGAGATGGACATCGTCATCACCACGGCGCTGATCCCCAACCGCGAGGCGCCCGAGCTCTGGACGCCGGACATGGTCGCGGCGATGAAGCGTGGCTCGGTGATCATCGACCTCGCGGCGGAGAAGGGCGGCAACTGCAAGCTCACCGTCAAGGACGAGAAGATCGTCACCGACAATGGCGTGACCATCGTCGGCTATACCGACTTCCCCTCGCGCATGGCAACGCAGTCCTCGAGCCTCTACGCCACCAACATCCGCCACATGATGACCGACCTGACGCCCGAGAAGGACGGCATGGTCAATCACAACATGGAGGATGACGTCATCCGCGGCGCGACCATTGCGCACAAGCATGACGTGACCTGGCCGCCGCCGCCGCCGAAGACCAAGGCGATCGCAGCGCAGAAGCCGAAGGAGAAGGCGCCGGAACTGACGCCGGAAGAGAAGCGCGCGGCGGAAGCCGCGGCGTTCAAGGCGCAGACCAAGCAGCAGGTCACCCTGCTGGGCATCGGCGGCGTGCTGCTGCTGGCGGTGGGCCTCGTGGCGCCCGCGAGCTTCATGCAGCACTTCATCGTGTTCGTGCTGTCGGTGTTCGTCGGCTTCCAGGTGATCTGGAACGTCAGCCACTCGCTGCACACCCCGCTGATGGCCGTCACCAACGCCATTTCCTCGATCATCATCCTCGGCGCGCTGATGCAGATCGGCTCGGGCTCGTGGCTGGTGATCCTCCTCGCCGCCGTCTCGGTCTTCATGGCCGGCATCAACATCTTCGGCGGTTTCATGGTCACACGGCGCATGCTCGCCATGTTCCAGAAGTCGTAAGGGGAGGCCACAGACATGGAATTCGGATTCACTACGGCGGCCTATGTGGTCGCGGCAGTCCTCTTCATCCTCTCGCTCGGCGGCCTTTCGGGGCAGGAGAGCGCGAAACGCGCCGTCTGGTACGGCATTGTCGGCATGGCGCTGGCGGTGTTCGCGACGCTGATCGGGCCCGGCTCAGGCCTGTGGCTGCTGTCGATCATCCTGATCGCGGCGGGTGGCATCATCGGCATCTACGTGGCCAAGAAGGTCGAGATGACCGAGATGCCGCAGCTTGTCGCGGCGATGCACTCGCTCGTCGGTCTGGCGGCGGTGTTCGTGGGCTACAACGCGCATTTCACCATGAAGGCCGTGACCGGCCCGGATGCCGCCGAGGCGCATGGCGCCTTCGCGGAACTGGTGGCTCACAAGGCCCCGGTCGAGCTCAGCATCCTGTCGGTCGAGCTCTTCCTCGGCGTGTTCATCGGTGCCATCACCTTCACCGGCTCGGTCATTGCCTATGGCAAGCTGGCCGGCAAGGTGAGCTCGGCGGCCAAGAAACTGCCCGGCGGCCACATCCTGAACGCGGCGGCGGCGGCGATCTCGCTGCTCTGCCTGTTCTGGTACATGGGCACCGGCGGCTTCTTCCCGCTGTTCCTGATGACGCTCTGCGCGCTGTTCATCGGCTATCACCTGATCATGGGCATCGGCGGCGCCGACATGCCGGTGGTGGTGTCGATGCTCAACAGCTATTCGGGCTGGGCCGCGGCGGCGATCGGCTTCTCGCTGGGCAATGACCTGCTCATCGTGGTCGGTGCGCTGGTGGGCTCCTCGGGTGCCATCCTGTCCTACATCATGTGCAAGGCGATGAACCGCTCGTTCATCTCGGTGATCCTTGGCGGCTTCGGCGGCACCGCCGGTCCGGCAGCGGAGATCGAGGGCGAACAGGTGGCGATCGACGCCGATGGCGTGTCGACGGCGCTCGACGAGGCCGACAGCATCATCATCGTGCCGGGCTACGGCATGGCGGTGGCACAGGCCCAGCAGAACGTGGCGGAACTGACCCGCAAGCTGCGCGCCAAGGGCAAGGAGGTTCGCTTCGCGATCCACCCCGTTGCCGGCCGTCTGCCCGGGCACATGAACGTGCTGTTGGCCGAGGCCAAGGTGCCCTACGACATCGTGCTCGAGATGGACGAGATCAACGAGGACTTCCCGGAGACCGACGTGGTCATCGTGATCGGCTCGAACGACATCGTGAACCCGGCGGCACAGGAAGACCCGAACTCGCCGATCGCCGGCATGCCGGTTCTGGAAGTGTGGAAGGCGAAGCAGGTCTTCGTGTCGAAGCGCGGCCAGGGCACCGGTTACTCGGGCATCGAGAACCCGCTGTTCTACAAGGACAACACCCGCATGTTCTATGGCGACGCCAAGGCATCGGTGGGCGATCTCCTGACCCGGCTCGACTGATCCGGTCACTCGATCGATGGGCCCGTGAGGGCGCATCCTGCGGGCGCGGCACCTGATGGTGCCGCGCCCTTTTCCTTGCCAACGGCGCGGCGCTATCATCAAGCGTTAACAGGTGCTTGTAAGGCGGCGTTCGGTGCGGAAACTTGACCCGCCGCGCGCTCGGGCGTACCTTTTCAGACATGCTGGACAAGCCGCGCACACGGCCCCCGGGGACAGGCCCCCGTGGGGCTTTCTTGCGTTGTGCGTTTGGCTGCCTCGGGCGGAGACCTACAGGCAAGAAAGGTATCGAGCATGATCCTGGTCCACCTCGAAGAGGAGATGTCGCGACTCGAAGACGAGCGCGACCGCATCGCCGACGTTCTGCGGGACCTCGGCGCGGACATAAGACGCCTCAAGGCGCAGATCGAAGACGGGAAGGCGGTGTCGAAGACCGACGCGGGCAAGCTGATGAGCGATGTCCGCTACTGGATGAGGGCGTCGCACGAAACGGAGGCGCAGATCGCCAATGTCAGACGAAAACAGAAAGGCCTTGCGGGAGACTGGGCTCTCGATCTCGAACGGGCGCGCGATGAGATCGGGTGCCGCATGGCTCGCCTCCGCCGCTGCTGCGGTGCGGGAGAGCTTCCTGAGTGAGCTGACCGAGGGGGAGTGCCTGGCACTCCCCTTTCTTTTCGAATTCTGGGCCATGCCGCATCAGTTGCCGCCCGAGGGCTGTTGGCGCGCATGGGTGATCATGGGCGGGCGCGGGGCGGGCAAGACCCGGGCCGGGGCGGAATGGGTGCGCACCTGCGTCGAGGGCGCGCTGCCGCTGTCGCCCGGGCGCTGCCGGCGGGTGGCGCTGGTGGGCGAGACGCTGGACCAGGTGCGCGAGGTGATGGTGTTCGGCGAGAGCGGCATCCTCGCCTGTTCGCCGCCCGACCGGCGGCCCGACTGGCATGCCGGGCGGCGGTGTCTGGTCTGGCCCAACGGCGCCGAGGCGATGGTGTTCTCGGCGCATGACCCGGAAGGGCTGCGCGGGCCGCAATTCGATGCCGCCTGGGTCGACGAGCTGGCCAAGTGGAAGAAGGCGCGCGAAACCTGGGACATGCTGCAATTCGCGCTGCGGCTGGGCGAGCGACCGCAGGTCTGCGTCACCACCACGCCGCGCAACGTGGGCGTGCTGAAGGAGCTGCTGGAGCTGGACAGCACTGTGGTGACCCATGCCAAGACCGAGGCCAACCGGGCCAACCTCGCGGCGTCGTTCCTGCGGGAGGTGCGGGCGCGCTACGGCAACACGCGGCTGGCGCGGCAGGAGCTCGACGGCGTGCTTGTGACCGATGTGGACGGCACGCTCTGGACGCAGGCGGTGCTGGAGCGCGCGCGGGGGGCGGAGATGCCCGAGCGTTTCGACCGCATCGTCGTCGCGGTGGATCCGCCGGCGGGCGAGGGGCAGGGAGCGGATGCCTGCGGGATCGTGGTGGCAGGGGCGGTCTGCGCGGGACCGCCGCAGGCGTGGCGGGCCTGGGTGCTGGAGGATGCCAGCGTGCAGGGCGCCTCGCCCACCGGCTGGGCCGAGGCGGTGGCGGCGGCCTACAGGCGATGGCAGGCCGACCGGGTGGTGGCCGAGGTCAACCAGGGCGGTGCGATGGTCGAGACGGTGCTGCGGCAGGTGGCGCCGCAGGTGCCCTTGCGCAAGGTGCACGCCACGCGCGGCAAGACGGCGCGGGCGGAGCCGGTGGCGGCGCTTTACGAGCAGGGCCGGGTGGCGCATTGCGGCGGGCTCGACACGCTCGAGGAGCAGATGGGGCTGATGACGGTCTCGGGCTTCGCGGGGCACGGTTCGCCCGACCGGGTGGATGCGCTGGTCTGGGCACTGACCGAGCTCATCGTGACGCCGATGCAGGGCTGGCGGCGGCCGGCGTTGCGGGTGATCTGAGTGTGGCTCAGAGCGGCTTTTGCATGGCGTAGTTGATCAGCGCCACGCCGCGTCGGATGACACTCTGCTGGCGCAGGACGTAGAAGCCGTGGCGCTCGAAGAAGGGCCGGGCGGCCTTGCTGACATCGGCGGTCAGCTCGCGCGCGCCGCTGGCGCGGGCGATCTGCGTGAGCGCGGCGAGAAGCTCGGCCCCGATGCCCTGACCGGCGGCGGAGGGGCGCACGAAGGCGAGATCAATATGACCGGGGGCGACGAGCGTCATCAGGCCAAGCGGTGTGCCGTCACGCTCTGCCATCAGCCCGACCGAGCTGCCGACGCGGTCGCGCCAGCGCTCCGGGTCGGGCTTGGGCCCGGCCCAGGCCTCGCGCTCGGTTTCGGTGTAGTGGGCGGTGGTGCCGTTGAGCACGGCGTCGCGGAAGATCTCGGCCACGGTGGTGGCATCATCGGCCAGGAGCGGGCGCAGAGTGGTCTGTGTCGTCTCGGTGGTCATCTAGAACTTCCGTACAATTCCATTCGTCTTCACGCAGCATTCTGTCGCGTTGCGGGAGACTATCGAGGCGCATCGGGAAGCGCTAGTGCGCTGGGCGCATAGCGGCTTTGCCGCGCGATGGTCCGTTGCGAGCTGCCCGTGCGCAGCCGCCAGAGGTGCTTAATCTCTCGTTTATAGTGTCCTTCCTCAACGCGATGCGGACCCGGCGGTTCGCACTGGATCGGGTGAAGGAGCGGCGAGCGATGGTGTTCGATTTTCTGCGCAGGGATCGCGAGGCGGCGGTGGAGACCGAAGCCAAGGCTTCGGCCACGGGGCCGCTGATGGCCTATGCGGGGTCTGGGCGAGTGGCGTGGAGTCCGCGCGACGGCGGCTCGCTGACGCGCTCGGGGTTCAGCGGCAACCCGGTGGGGTTCCGGGCTGTGAAGCTGATCGCCGAAGCCGCCGCTGCGCTGCCGTTGGTGCTACAGGATGCCGAGCAGCGCTTTTCCCAGCATCCGCTTTTGTCGCTGGTGACGGCGCCGAACCCGGCGCAGGGCAAGGCGGAGCTCTTCGAGGCACTCTACGGTCATCTGCTGCTGTCGGGGGATGCCTATGTCGAGGCGGTGCCGGGCGCGGCGCGGCTGCCGGCGGAGCTGCACGTTCTGCGCTCGGACCGGATGCGGCTGGTGCCGGGGCCGGATGGCTGGCCGGTGGCCTATGACTACATGGTCGACGCCCGCCGGCACCGCTTCGAGGTGACCAACAGTGCCGCGCCGATCTGTCATATCAAGGCGTTCCACCCGCAGGATGACCATTACGGGCTGTCGCCGGTTCAGGCGGCGGCGCAGGCGGTGGACGTGCACAACAGTGCCAGCCGCTGGTCGAAATCGCTGCTCGACAACGCGGCACGGCCCTCGGGCGCCATCGTCTGGACCGCAGGTGACGGACAGGGCGGCATGGCGGCGGATCAGTTCCAGCGTCTGCGCGACGAGATGGAGTTGCTGCACCAGGGCGCGCGCAATGCCGGGCGGCCGATGCTGCTCGAGGGCGGGCTCGACTGGAAACCGATGGGTTTTTCGCCCTCCGACATGGAATTCCAGAAAACCAAGGAGGCGGCGGCGCGAGAGATCGCGGTGGCCTTCGGGGTGCCGCCCATGCTGCTTGGCATCCCCGGCGAGGCGACCTTTGCCAATTACCAGGAGGCGCACCGCGCCTTCTACCGGCTCACCGTGCTGCCTCTGGCGACGCGGGTGACGGCGGCGGTGGGGCGGTGGCTGGCCTCGCATCTGGGAGAAGAGGTCGCGCTGATGCCCGATCTTGACCAGGTGCCCGCGCTGGCCGCCGAGCGCGACGCGCAGTGGGCGCGGGTCGCGGGGGCCGAGTTCCTCACCGCCGCAGAGAAGCGCCGGATGCTGGGCCTGCCGGATCTGCCGGAGGGAGATGCCGTTGAGTGATCGCAGGCTGGATTACGAGCCCTTTGCCTGTGCGCCGGCGCTGAAGCTGGAAGCACATGAGCAGATGAGCCGGCTGCAGGTCGATGCGCTCAACGCGCGGCTCGACCGGCTGGAGCTGCTGCTCGAACGGCTCGAGCGGCGGATGTGGCTGGCGGTCTCCGGCGTGGCCGGCGTGATCGTCGCGCAGGCGTTTCAAAGCGTCATCGTGGCGACGCCATAGGCGGGGCGGCAGGGACGCAATCGGGAAAGGAACGGGAATGGATCTGGAGCACAAGTTCTGTCGCTTCGACACCGGGGTGACGCTGAGCGAGGGCGCGCGGATCGAGGGCTATGCCTCGCTCTTCGGCGCCTGTGATCAGGGCGGCGACGTGGTGGCGGCGGGGGCCTACACCGCCTCGCTGAAGCGGCTGGCGGCCGAGGGGCGCGCGGTGAAGATGCTGTGGCAGCACGATCCGGCGCAGCCCATCGGCACATGGGATGAGGTGCGCGAGGATGCGCGTGGCCTGCACGTGACGGGGCGGCTGCTCGACACGGTCGAACGCGGCCGCGAGGCGGCGGCGCTGATCGCGGCGGGGGCCATCGACGGGTTGTCGATCGGCTACCGCACGCTGCGCGCCACGAAAGACGGCACGGGGCGCAGGCTCCTGACCGAGCTGGAGCTCTGGGAAGTGTCGCTGGTGACCTTCCCGATGCTGCCCAGCGCACGGGTCGCGGCCAAGGGCACACGCCCCGACGAGGCGGCGATGGACGAGCTGGCGCAGGCGCTCGAGCGCGCGCGCCGGGACTTGGCGCGCAGCGGAGCGCGCCGATCAGGAACGGGATCGAGACCATGACCAACACCGACAACGTCTCCCGGGCCGGGGACGGCCATCCGGCCACCCGCGTCGGCGCCGCCATCGCGGGGCTTGTGGACGATATCAGGGCCTTGCGGGGCGACCTTGAGCTGAAAATGCAACAACAGGAAGAGCGACTGACCATGCTTGACGCGAAACACGCAACGCCGCGCGGACGCCCGGCCCTTGCCACCACCGCCGAGATCGGCGCGCCGCACCGCGAAGCTTTCGATGCATATCTCCGCACCGGCGATGATGACGGGCTGCGCGGCCTCGTGCTTGAGGGCAAGGCGCTGTCAACCGGGGTCGCTGGCGATGGCGGCTATCTGGTCGATCCGGCGACCTCGGAGACGGTGAAGTCGGTACTCGACAGCACCGCCTCGATCCGCGCCATCGCCAGCGTGGTGACGGTGGAGGCGACCTCCTACGACGTGCTGATCGACCAGGGCGAGACCGGCGCGGGCTGGGCGGACGAGACCGCCGCCTCGTCGGAGACCGGCACGCCGACCATCGACCGCATCGCGATCAAGCTGCACGAGCTCTCGGCGATGCCGAAGGCGAGCCAGCGGCTGCTCGACGACAGCGCCTTCGACATCGAGATGTGGCTCGCGGGGCGCATCGCCGACAAGTTCGCCCGCGCCGAGGCGGCGGCCTTCGTGAATGGCGACGGCGATGACAAGCCGCGCGGCTTCCTCGATCACGACGCGGTCGACAACGCGGTCTGGACCTGGGGCAATCTCGGCTATGTGCCGAGCGGGGTTGATGGCGGCATCGGCGATGGCGATGCCATCATCGATCTGGTCTACGCGCTGGGGGCCGAGTACCGGGCGCGGGCGAGCTTCGTGATGAACTCCAAGACCGCCGGCGCGCTGCGCAAGCTCAAGGATGGTGACGGGCGGCATCTGTGGTCGGACGGGCTGGCGGCCGCAGAGCCGGCGCGGCTGTTGGGTTACCCGGTGCTGATCGCCGAGGACATGCCCGATATCGGCAGCGGCACCGATGCCATCGCCGTCGGGGATTTCTCGGCCGGCTACACCATCGCCGAGCGCCCCGATCTGCGGGTGCTGCGCGATCCGTTCAGCGCCAAGCCACACGTCCTGTTCTACGCCACCAAGCGCGTGGGCGGCGACGTGAGCGACTTTGCGGCGATCAAGCTGCTGCGCTGCGACACGGCCTGATCCGGTCACGGGACACGGGGGCGACCTTGGGTCGCCCGCGTGGGGCGCGTGCCGGAAAGCGTGTGTTGTCAGCTGCTCCCTCCGTCCGAGCAATGCACGCGGTGCGCGCCCGCTCGGGTGGGCGGTCGGGAGAGGTTTGCGGAGAAGAACGATGATGTTGATCGAAGAATCCCAGCTGCCCGAGGCGGCGCTGCCGGTCGCCGCGCTGAGGCGGCACCTGCGGCTCGGCACTGGTTTCGCCGAGGACGACCTGCAGGACGCCGTGCTGGGCTCGTTCCTGCGCGCGGCGCTGGCGGCGATCGAGGCGCGCACCAGCAAGGCGCTGATCGCGCGCGGCTTTGTCTGGACGCTGCATCGCTGGCGCGACGCTCAGGCCGAGCGCTTTCCGATCGCGCCGGTGACGGCGGTGACGGGCGTCGAGGTGATCGACCGTTTCGGTGCAGCCGAGACCGTTGAGACAAGCGCTTACCGGCTCGAACAGGACGGTCAGGCGCCGCGGCTCTGCGCGCAGGGCGCCGCCTTGCCGACACTGCCCGAGGGCGGGGCGGCGGAGATTCGTTTTACCGCCGGCTTCGGCGCAGCGTTCGATGATCTGCCGGCGGATCTGGCTCAGGCAGTGCTGCTGCTGGCGGCACACTACTACGAGTATCGCGAGGCGACCGGGCTCGGGCAGGGCTGCATGCCGTTCGGGGTTACTTCGCTGATCGCGCGCTACCGTCCACTTCGCATGGGGTTTGGCGCATGAGCATTCCGCTATTGAACCGCAGGCTGGTGCTCGAGGCGCCGGTGGTCAGCCCTGATGGCGCAGGGGGGCAGATGGAGAGCTGGACCGCCATGGGCACGCTCTGGGCCGAGATCCGCCCCAAGACCGGGCGCGAGGCGACCGGCGAGGCGGGCGCGATGTCGGTGCGGGCCTTCCGTATTACCGTGCGCGGCGCGCCGCTGGGGGCCTCGAACCGGCCGCTGCCCGGACAGCGCTTTCGCCAGCAGACGCGGCTTTTCCGCATCGTGGCTGTGACAGAGGCCGAGCCCGGCGGGCTCTATCTCACCTGCGAGGCACGCGAGGAGGTGGCGGCATGAGCTACGCGATGTCGGCGGCGCTTCAGGGTGCGATCTATCAGCGGCTGGCCGGGGATCCGGCGCTTGCGGCGCTCGTGGGGGCGCATATCTACGACGCGCCGCCTGCCGGGACGCTTCCGGGGCTCTACCTGACGCTCGGCGCCGAGACGGTGCGCGATGCCTCCGACGCGGATGGGAACGGCGCCTGGCATGATCTGACGGTGGCGGTGATCAGCGACGCGGCGGGATTCCAGTCGGCCAAGGAGGTGGCGGCGGCGGCGAACGACGCGCTTGACGATGCGCCGCTGGCGCTGACGCGGGGGCGGCTTGTGAGCCTGCGCTTCCGGCGCGCCCGCGCGCGGCGCGAGAGCGGCGGGCTGAGGCGCATCGACATGATCTTCCGCGCCCGTGTCGAGGACGCGTGAGGCGCCGGCACGACCAGTCAGTGACACGTGGCGGAGGCTTCCGCCGATCAGCAAGGAGCGAGACAGATGGGTGCCCAGAACGGCAAGGACCTTTTGGTCAAGGTGGACCTGACCGGCGACGGCCAGTTCGAGACCATGGCGGGGCTGCGCGCCACGCGGGTGAGCTTCAACGCCGAGAGCGTCGACGTGACGACTCTGGAGAGCCAGGGTGGTTGGCGCGAACTCTTGGCGGGGGCCGGGGTGAAATCGGCCAATATCTCGGGCTCGGGCGTGTTCAAGGACCAGGCGACCGACGAACGCGCCCGGCAGATCTTTTTCGATGGCGACACGCCGGCCTTCCAGGTGGTGATCCCGGATTTCGGCACCGTGGAGGGGGCGTTTCAGGTCACCGCCATCGAATATGCCGGCAGCCACAATGGCGAGGCCACCTACGAGGTCTCGCTGGCCTCGGCGGGCGCGCTGAGCTTCGTGCCGGTGCCGGTGGTCTGATGGCGAACCCGTGGCGCGGCGAGGTGGCGGTGACGCTTGATGGCGAGCGCCGGGTGATGCGGCTGACGCTGGGGGCGCTGGCCGAGCTCGAGGAAAGCCTGGGCGACGATACGCTGGTGGCGCTGGCGCAGCGCTTCGAGGAGGGGCGCTGCAGCACCCGTGACGTGCTGGCGCTGATCGTCGCCGGGCTGCGCGGCGGCGGCTGGGAAGGCTCTGCGGCGGATCTGCTGCGCGCCGAGATCGCAGGCGGCCCGATGGCGGCGGCGCGGGCGGCGGCGGAGCTCTTGGCGCGGGCCTTCATGCTGCCGGAGGAGGGCTGATGGAGCGCTTCGACTGGCCCGCGCTGATGCGCGCCGGGCTGCGCGGGCTGGGGCTGCGGCCCTGCGAGTTCTGGGCGCTGACCCCGGCGGAGCTGCGGCTGATGCTGGGCGGTGACAGCGCCGCGAGGCCCATGGGACGGGCGCGGCTCGAGGAGCTGCTCGCGGCCTTCCCGGATCAGGTGAAAGGGGATCGGCAATGACCGAGTTTGGCGAGACGGGCGATCTCGACGGCGATATCGCGGCACTGGAGGCGAGCCTCGGCTCGGCCAGCGCCATGGCGGCGGGGTTCGATGCCGAGCTCAAGCGCATCCACCAGACGTTTTCCGCGACCGGGGGCAGCGTGACGCGGCTCGAACGGTCGCTGAGCTCTGGGCTGGGGCGGGCCATCGACGGGGTGATCCTCGACGGAATGAAGCTATCGGACGCGCTGGGTGTGGTGGCGCGCTCGATGGTGGATGCGGCCTACCGCGCCGCGGTGCGACCGGTGTCGGATCATCTGGGCGAGCTGATCGCCGGCAGCATGGCCGGGGTGTTCGGTGGGCTCTCGCCCTTCGCGCAAGGCGGCGCCTTCGCGCAGGGCAAGGTGATGCCGTTTGCCTCGGGCGGGGTGGTCAACGGGCCGGTGGCCTTCCCGATGCGGGGCGGCACCGGGCTCATGGGGGAGGCCGGCCCCGAGGCAATCATGCCGCTCTCGCGCGGGCCGGACGGGCGGCTAGGGGTTCGGGCCAGCGCCGCGCACCAGCCGCCGATGGTGGTGATGAACATCACCACGCCAGACGTGCAGGGTTTCCGCCGCAGCCAGTCGCAGATCGCGGCGCAGATGAGCCGCGCGCTGGGTCAGGGCCTGCGCAACCGCTGAGGAGCTGAGGAGAAGAGCATGAGTTTCCACGAGGTGAGATTTCCCGCCGACCTGAGCTTTGGCGCGCTCGGAGGGCCCGAGCGGCGCACGGACGTGGTCGAACTGAGCAGCGGCTTCGAGGAGCGCAATAGCCCCTGGGCGCATTCGCGCCGGCGCTACGATGCGGGGCTGGGGCTGCGCGGGCTCGACGATATCGAGCAGCTGCTGGCGTTCTTCGAGGCGCGGCACGGCCAGCTCTACGGGTTTCGCTGGAAAGATTGGGCCGATTATCGCTCCTGCAAGCCCTCGGGCACGGTGAGCCCCGGCGACCAGGTGATCGCGCGGGGCGACGGGGCGACGCGGAGCTTCCAGTTGGTCAAGGTCTATCGCTCCGGCGGGGCCAGCTATGCCCGCCCGATCACCAAGCCGGTGGCGGGCACGGTGATCTCCGCCGTGCAGGACGTGGAGATGCGCGAGGGCGTGCATTTCGCGCTCGACCTGACCACGGGCACGATCACCTTCACCGACCCGCCGCTTTCCGGCGTCGAGATCACCGCGGGCTACGAGTTCGACGTGCCGGTGCGCTTCGACACCGAGCGCATCAACGTGAGCGTCGCGAGCTTCCAGGCCGGGCAGGCGCCCGACGTTCCGGTGGTCGAGGTGCGGGTCTGATGGGGGCGGCGGAGCTACATGCGCATCTGGCCGGCGGGCTTGGCACCGTGGCGCGTTGCTGGGCGGTCACGCGGGCCGATGGTGTCGCGCTCGGGTTCACCGAACACGACCGCGATCTGGCGTTCGACGGGCAGATCTATCGCGCCGATACTGGCCTCAGCGCCAGAACGCTGCAGCAGGCCACGGGGCTCTCGGTCGACAATTCCGAGGCGATGGGTGCGCTGCGCGACGATGCGCTGTCGGAGGCGGATATTGAAGCCGGGCGCTTCGATGGGGCCGAGGTGGTGTGCTGGCTGGTCAACTGGCAGGATGTGAGTCAGCGGCGGATGCTGTTCCGCGGCTCGATCGGCGAGATCCGGCGCGCGGGCGGGGCCTTTCACGCCGAGCTGCGCGGCCTGACCGAGGCGCTGAACCGGCCGCTGGGGCGCGTCTATCAGGCACCGTGCACGGCGGTGCTGGGGGATGCGAGCTGCCGTGTCGATCTTGGCGAGCCGGGGTATTTTCACGAGGGCGCAGCGGTGCAGGTGCAGGACAACCGCGAACTGCTCTTCGGCGCGCTGACCGGCTTCGAGGCGGGCTGGTTCCAACGCGGCCGGCTGGTGGTGCTGAGCGGTGCGGCGCAGGGGCTGACGGGGGCGATCAAGCGCGACCGTTTCAGCGAAGAGGGGCGGCGGATCGAGCTTTGGCACCCGCTTGGGGCGACGCTTGTGGCGGGCGATCTGGTGCGGCTCGAGGCGGGCTGCGACAAGCGTTTCGAGACCTGCCGGCTGAAATTCAACAACGTCCTGAACTTCCAGGGCTTTCCAGACATTCCCGAGGAGGACTGGATGCTGGTGCATCCGACCCGGGCCAAGGCCAAGGGCGGGGGAAGCCGGCGATGAGCACGCGGATCGTGAGCGCAGCGCGGGGCTGGATCGGCACGCCCTATCGCCATCAGGCCTCGCTGCGCGGGGCGGGGTGCGATTGCCTCGGCCTCGTGCGCGGGGTCTGGCGCGAGGTGATCGGCCCGGAGCCGGAGACGGTGCCCGCCTATACCCGCGACTGGTCCGAGCCGCAGGGCGAGGAGGCGCTGCTGGCCGCCGCGCTGCGGCACATGGCGCGCAAGCCGCTCGAGGAGGAGGCGCCGGGCGACGTGCTGCTGTTTCGCATGCGCGATGGCTCGGTGGCCAAGCATCTCGGGCTGCAGGCCGGTCTTGGCGCGGCGGCGAGCTTTGTTCATGCCTATAGCGGCCACGGCGTGGTCGAAAGTCGGCTCAGCCGGCCCTGGCGCCGCCGGCTGGCGGCGCGTTTTGCGTTCCCGGAAGGAGCAAGCTGATGGCGACAATCGTCTTTTCCGCCGTAGGCGCCGCCGTGGGCGGAGCCATCGGTGGCTCGGTACTTGGCTTGTCGATGACTGCGGTGGGCCGGTTCATCGGTGCCAGCCTCGGGCGGGCGCTCGACCAGCGGCTGATGGGACAGGGCTCGGAGACCGTCGAGACCGGGCGCATCGACCGTTTTTTCCTCAGCGGGGCCGGCGAGGGCGCGGCGATCCCGCAGGCCTATGGCCGGATGCGTCTTGGCGGGCAGGTGATCTGGGCCACAGAGTTTCGCGAGCGGGTCGACAAGGACAAGGTCGGTGGCGGCGGCAAGGGCGGAGGCGGTCCAAGCCAGACGGTGAAGAGCTACAGCTATTCGCTGAGCCTTGCTCTGGCGCTTTGCGAGGGCGAGATCACCAGCGTCAACCGGGTCTGGGCCGATGGTGCCGAGATCCCGGTGGGCGATCTGAACATGCGGGTCTATACCGGCAGCAGGGACCAGTTGCCCGACCCCAAGATCGAGGCGGTCGAGGGGGTCGGACAGGTGCCGGCCTATCGCGGCACCGCCTATGTGGTGATCGAGGACATGACGCTCGAGAATTACGGCAACCGGGTGCCTCAGTTGAGCTTCGAGGTCACCCGCCCGGTGCAGGACGATCCCGAAGACGTGCCGCATATCATTCGCGGCGTGGCGATGATCCCGGGCACCGGGGAATACGCGCTGGCGACCGAGCCTGTCTACATGAGCTACAGCGAGAACGGCTCGGGGCTTCCAAATGTCAACAGCCCCTCGGAGGCCCCTGATTTCAATGTCTCGCTCGACCAGCTGACCGAGGAAGTGCCGAACTGCGGCGCAGTCTCGCTGGTGGTGAGCTGGTTCGGCGGCGACCTGCGCTGCGGAACCTGCGAAATCCGTCCGAAGGTCGAGCAAAAGCAATTTGAGTCGAGGAACATGCCGTGGCAGGTCTGTGGCGCCACAAGGGGCACGGCGCAGGCGGTGCCCGAGCTTGACGGTCGCCCGGTCTATGGCGGCACGCCCTGCGACGCCTCGGTGATCCAGGCGATCCGACGCATGGTGGCGCAGGGGCTCGACGTGCTGGTCTACCCCTTCATCCTGATGGACCAGATGGACGGCAACGGCCTGCCGGATCCTTGGAGCGATGCCGAGGACCAGCCGGAACTGCCGTGGCGGGGGCGCATCACGCTCGACGTGGCGCCCGGGCGGCCCGGCTCGCCCGATGGCACCTCCGCCGCCGACGCTCAGGTGGCGGCGTTCTTCGGCACGGCGCAGGCCTCGGATTTCACGATTACCGACGGCGAGGTAACCTATACCGGCCCCGAGGAGTGGAGCTATCGCCGCTTCATCCTGCACCACGCGGCGCTCTGCGCCGCCGCCGGGGGCGTCGAGGCGTTCTGCATTGGCTCGGAGATGCGCAGCCTGACATGGATCCGGGGCGCGAGCGACTTTCCGGCGGTGGCGGCGCTACGGGCGCTGGCGGCGGAGTGCCGGGCGCTTCTGGGGCCGGAGGTCAAGCTCAGCTATGCCGCCGACTGGTCGGAGTATTTCGGCTACCAGCCGCAGGACGGCTCGGGCGATGTGTATTTTCACCTCGATCCGCTGTGGTCCGATGACCAGATCGACTTCATCGGCATCGACAATTACATGCCGCTCTCGGACTGGCGCGAGGGCAGCGACCACGCCGATGCCGCCTGGGGCGCGGTCTACGACCCCGGCTACCTGATGGCCAACGTGGCGGGCGGCGAGGGCTACGACTGGTACTATCCCTCAGAACAGGCCCGCGACGCGCAGCGCCGCGAGCCGATCACCGATGGCGCGCACCACGAGCCTTGGGTGTTTCGCTACAAGGACATCCGCAACTGGTGGGACCACGCCCATTACGAGCGCATCGGCGGCGTGCGGCAGCCCGACCCGACCGGCTGGGTGCCGGGATCGAAACCGATCCGCTTTACCGAGCTGGGCTGCCCGGCGGTGGACAAGGGCACCAACCAGCCCAACAAATTCCTCGACCCCAAGAGCTCCGAGAGCGACTTGCCTTACTATTCCAACGGCTTGCGAGACGAGCTGATCCAGCGCCAGTACCTGCGGGCAATGCATGGATACTGGACCGACCCGGCCAATAACCCGGTCTCGGAGGAGTACGGCGCGCCGATGCTCGACATGGACCACGCCTATGTCTGGGCTTGGGACGCACGGCCCTACCCTTGGTTCCCGGGGCTCGCCGAACTCTGGGCCGACGGCGACAACTATCGGCGCGGGCATTGGATCACCGGCCGTGTCTCCTCGCGCACGCTGGCCTCGGTGGTGGCGGAAATCTGCGAGCGTGCGGGTCTGCAGGACTACGACGTGAGCGCGCTGCACGGCTGGGTGCGTGGCTACGTGGTGGGCGAGGTGGGCGATGCCCGGCGCGCGCTGCAACCGCTGATGCTGGCACATGGCTTTGACGCGGTGGAGCGCGACGGC
The DNA here is from genome assembly GCF_017309175.1 of Salipiger bermudensis. Classification (NCBI taxonomy): domain Bacteria; kingdom Pseudomonadati; phylum Pseudomonadota; class Alphaproteobacteria; order Rhodobacterales; family Roseobacteraceae; genus Salipiger; species Salipiger bermudensis. The sequence goes on from NZ_JAEKJV010000001.1 coordinate 378,627, forward strand.
AGCCTGCACTTCATCCTGCGCAAGGACCGACCCGTGCAGGCACTGACTCGCGATGCGCTCGCCGTGTCGTCGGAGCTTGATGGCGATCTGGTGCAGATCCGCGCCGCTGAGGCGGAGATGGCGGGGCGGGTGCGGCTGCGCTTCCTCGAGGCCGATGGCGATCATCTGGCGGTGGCCGAGGAGACGGTGCTGCCCGATGACCGCACCCATGCCGTCGCCGAGACCGAGTTGCCGATGGAACTGACTCGGCGCGAGGCGCGGCTGACGCTGGAGCGCTGGCTGGCGGAGTCGCGCGTTGCGCGCGACACCCTGCGCTTCTCGCTGCCGCCGTCGCGTCTCGGGGTCAGCGCGGGAGACATCATCTCCCTGCCCGGAGAGGCGGGCGAGGTCGTGGCGCGGGTTGATCGCGTCGAGATCGGCGCGCAGCAGATGGTCGAGGCGGTGCGCTTCGAGCCCGATGTCTACCTGCCGTCGGATTTCCCCGACGATGCCGCGATCCTGCGCGGCTTCGTGCCGGCGGTGCAGGTGCTGCCGCTGTTCCTCGACCTGCCGCTGATCACCGGTGACGAGGTCCCGCATGCGCCGCATCTCGCGCTCACCGCCGAGCCTTGGCCCGGCTCCGTGGCGGTCTACGATTCCGCCTCTGATGCCGATTACGCTCTGAACGAGATCATCGCAGCGCGCTCGGCAGTCGGCGTGACCGAGACCGCCCTGGCGCGGGCGCCCTCGGGTCGGATCGCCCGTGGCGCGGCTTTGCAGGTGCGGATGCTCTCGGGCGAGCTCGCCGCGATCGACGACGCGGCGCTGCTGGGCGGCGGCAACCTCGTGGCGATCGGCGATGGCAGTCCGGGCGGTTGGGAGCTGATGCAGTTCCGCGATGCGCAGATGGCGGGAGAGGCCACCTGGCTGCTGAGCCACCGCCTGCGCGGGCAGCTCGGCACCGACGCTCTGATGCCAGAGGTCTGGCCGGCGGGCTCGTGGGTGGTGCGGCTTGACGGGGTGCCGCAGCAGATCGCGCTTGCGGCGGCCCTGAGGCGGCAGCAGCGGCATTTACGCATCGGACCCGCGCGGCGCGGCTATGACGATCCGAGCTATGTGCATGAGGTCCACGCCTTCGACGGCAACGGGCTGCGGCCATTCAGCCCGGTGCATCTGCGGGCCGAGGATCAGGGCGGCACGTTGGCGCTGAGCTGGATCCGCCGCACCCGCATCGACGGTGACGACTGGGAGCTTGCCGAGGTGCCGCTTGGAGAGGAGCAGGAGCTCTACGAGGTTCGTGTGATGCAGGGCGAGACGGTGCTGCGTAGCGCGCAGGTTGCGACGCCACAATGGAGCTATGACCCCGCTCAGGATGGCCTCAGCGGGAGTTTCGAGATCGCGGTGGCACAGGTCTCGGCGCGCTACGGGCCGGGGCCCTTCGCGAGGCTGTCGCTCACAGCATGAGGCCGGTCCTGCATGGCGACGTGATCTGTGCCGCCTGTGCGCTGCTGGCGGTGCCGCGCGGGATGCGCTGGCGTCAGGCGCGAGAGATGGTGACCCAGGCCGACGCCGCCGACCGCTACCGCCGCCATTTCGGGCGGGCCCATCCCGACTGGGGCAACGGCACGTTGATGGCGGCGGCGCTGTCGCGTCCGGTCGCGCCGGAGCGGCGCCTCGATGATCCCGACTATGCCGATTGCCTGATCCTCGCGCTGGAGGCGGTCCGGTTGCGCCATCGTGAGCGGTAAGCCATCACCACCGACGATTCCAACCATCACGGTTTTGCGTTTCAGCCCTCCCGGCCTATCTGCTATAAGAACCGGATCAAACGGAGGTTACGATGGCCGAAACCCGCGCAAGGATCGCCGAGCTGGACCCGGTCTGGGACCGCATCACCCGCGAAGCCGAACAGGCCGTCGCGGACGAGCCGCTTCTGGGCGGGATGGTGCATGTCTCGGTGCTGCACCACGCCACCATCGAGGGCGCGCTGGCCTTCCGCATCGCCATGAAACTCTCGAACGGCGAGATGTCGGACCAGATCCTGCGCGAGATCTGCGACGAGGCCTATGCCTCGGATCCGTGGCTGGCGCGTGCGGCGCGGGCCGATATCCGCGCCACCTTCGATCGCGACCCGGCCTGCCACCGCTTCCTGCAACCGCTGCTCTACTTCAAGGGCTTCCAGGCGGTGCAGACCCAGCGCGTGGCGCATTGGCTCTGGGGGCAGGGGCGTTGGGATCTGGCGTTCTTTTTCCAGATGCGTGCGTCCGAGCTCTACGGCGTCGACATTCACCCCGCCGCCGAGATCGGGCAGGGGATCATGATCGACCACGCCCACTCCATCGTCATCGGCGAGACCGCCAAGGTCGGCAATGACGTCTCGATCCTGCACTCGGTGACGCTGGGCGGCACCGGCAAGGAAGACGAGGACCGTCACCCCAAGATCGGCGATGGCGTGCTGATCGGTGCCGGCGCCAAGGTGCTGGGAAATATTCGCATCGGCAACGGCTCGCGCATCGCGGCGGGTTCGGTGGTGCTTGAGGAAGTGCCGCCGTGCAAGACCGTGGCGGGCGTCCCGGCCAAGATCGTCGGCGATGCCGGCTGCGATCAGCCGTCGCGCAACATGGATCAGAAACTCACCGGCTGCAACTGCACCGGCTGAGCAGAGGCCTTCTAGTCAGAGACAAGAAGGGCCGGGCTCCACGGATGGAGCCCGGCCCTTTTTCGTCGTCCTCTAGAGCGCCTTACTCCGCCGGGATCACCGCGCCGCGGCGCGGGCGGGCGTCGAGCCAAGCGAGGCCCAGGACCGCGATCCCGGCAGCCCCGAGACCCGCGCCCACGATGCCGGTGGCGCTGAAGCCGTGACCGGCGGCGAGTGCCATGCCCGCGAGCCAAGGACCCAGCGCATTGGCGGCGTTGAAGGCGGCGTGGTTGAGCGCGGCCGCGAGGGTCTGACCTTCGCCGGCCACGTCCATCAGGCGCATCTGCAGCGGGATCACCAGACCGGCGGTCAGGCCGAGCGCCATCACCACGAGGATCATCGCGATCCACTGGCCCATCACCGCGGCATAGATCAGCGAGCAGACGACCATGCCGATGAGCAGCAGCAGGGTGCCGCCGAAATGCGACCACGCGGCGAGGCGGCCCGCATAGTAGTTGCCGGCGGTGGCCCCGATGCCGAAGCACGACAGCGCCAGCGGGATCGCCCAGGCGGGTGCATCCGTGGCCGAGATCAGCGCGGCGGAGAAGTAGGAATAGACCGCGAAGACCGCACCGAAGCCCACGGCACCGACGGCCAGCGTCAGCCACACGGCGCGGTTGGCCAGCGCAGAGAGTTCGCGCAGCGGGCTCGCTGCCGGGCCGTCCTGCGGCTCGGGCGCGACGCGGGCGATCATCAGCGCCGAACCGGCGGCGATCACCGCCACCAGCACGAAGCACCAGCGCCAGCCGAAATACTGACCGATGGCTCCGGCAGCGGGCACGCCGATGACATTGGCAATGGTCAGCCCCATCAGCACCTGCGCCACGCCAGCCGCCTTGCGGCCCTGCGGCATCATCTCGGCGGCGAAGAGCATGCCGATGCCGAGGAAGGCCCCGTGCGGCAAGCCCGAGAGCACGCGCGCGATGACCAGCGTGTCAAGCCCGGTGGCAAGGGCGGTGAGCACGTTGGTCAGCATGAAGAACGCCATCAGCAGCACCAGCAAGAGCTTGCGCGGCAACATGCTGCCGAGCACCGCCAGCACCGGCGCGCCGACCACCACGCCGATGGCATAGCCGCTGACCGCAAAGCCGGCCTCGGGTTCGGTGACGCCGAGATCGAGCGCGTAATAGGGCAGGAGGCCCATGGCGGCGAACTCGGTCACGCCAATGGCAAAGGCGCCAAGGGCGAGTGACAGGATCGTCAGGCGGGCCTGGCGGTCGGTATAGACCATGGAACAGCTCCGAAGTGTCGGGGTGACGTCGTGGGGATCTTGACGGCAGGCATAGGCAAACCTGCCGCAGTGCAGCATGTCTTACGCTAACGGCCCGGTGGGGGAGCGCACAAGCCGGATTGTCTGCAAGGGGGCCATGCACCGGAAACATACATCGGAGCAAAAGGAAACGCCCGCCGGTGGGCGGCGGGCGTCTCAATGATGCGAACCTGAAGACAGGTCAGGCGAGCATCACCATCGGGTTCTCGAGGTTCTCGACGATCGCCTTCAGGAGTTCGGCGCCAAGCGCGCCGTCGATGACCCGGTGATCGACCGAGAGCGTCACCGACATCACCGTCGCCACGGTCAGTTCGCCGTCGTCGCCGACGATGGGCTTCTTGACCCCGGCGCCGACCGCGAGGATGGCGCCGTGCGGCGGGTTGATGACGGCGTCGAAGTTGTCGATGCCGAACATGCCGAGGTTGGAGATCGCGAAGCTGCCACCGACATATTCATGCGGCGCAAGCTTCTTGCCGCGGGCGCGGGACGCGAGGTCCTTCATCTCGGTGGACAGGGCGGAGAGGGATTTCATCTCCGCGTCCTTGAGCACCGGGGTGAAGAGGCCGCCGTCGATGGCCACGGCCACGGCAACATCGGAGGGCTTGAGCTTGAGCATCCGGTCGCCGGCCCAGACCGCGTTGGCATCGGGCACGGCCTGGAGCGCCAGCGCGCAGGCCTTGATGATGAAGTCGTTGACCGAAAGCTTCACGCCGCGGCCCTCGAGTTGCTTGTTGAGCTGGCTGCGGAACTTCAGCAGCGCGTCGAGCTTGATGTCACGGCGCAGGTAGAAGTGCGGGATGGTCTGCTTGGATTCGGTGAGGCGGGCACCCACGGTACGGCGCATGCCGTCCAGCTTGACCTCCTCGAAGTCGCGGCCCTCGTACATCTTGAGGACCTGCTCGGCGGAGGGGCCGGTGGGCATGCCGCCACCCGACGCGGCGGGGGCTGCCTTGGCGGCGGGCGCCTCGGCGGATTTCGGAGCCTCGGCGGCGCCGGGCTTGGCGCTTTCCACGTCGGCCTTCACGATTCGGCCATGCGGGCCCGAGCCCTTGATCTGCGCCAGATCGAGCCCCTTGTCGGCGGCGATGCGACGCGCCAGCGGGGTGGCGAAGATGCGCTTGCCATCCGAGCCCTGCGGTGCTGCGGGGGCAGCGCTGGCCGAAGCGGCGGCGGGCGTCGCGGCGGCGGCCTTGGCCTCGTCCTTGGCCGGGGCCTTGTCCTCGGCGGCAGGGGCAGGGGCAGGGGAGGCGGACGCGCTGTCGATGTCGTCGGCGCTTTCGCCTTCCTCGAGCAGCACGGCGATCGGCGTGTTCACCTTCACGCCCTCGGTGCCGTCCTCGATCAGGATCTTGCCGATGGTGCCTTCATCGACGGCCTCGAACTCCATCGTGGCCTTGTCGGTTTCGATCTCGGCGAGGATGTCGCCGGAATTCACGGTATCGCCTTCCTTGACCAGCCATTTGGCCAGGGTGCCTTCCTCCATGGTCGGCGACAGGGCGGGCATCAGGATTTCGGTGGGCATGTTGTCAGCTCTCCTCGGCGAGGGTCACGAGATCGTAGGGCGGGCGCGGCTGGCGCGCCGCGGCCCGTGCGATCACCGCGGTCTCGATCTTGCCGCGATGGGCGGCGATCCATTCATAGGCTTGCTGGTGGCTCGGGCGCTCGCCCGGGCGCAGCGTTTCCATGAGGCACTCGGGCACGAAGGCCGTCCGCGCGGAGCCCGCCACGTCCACCTGGACGCGGTAGGCCTCGCGCGCGACGTCGCGACCGATGACCTCGACCGGGCTCACCGGTAGGTCACCTGCTTGACCGCCTCGAGCACCTCGGCGGTGGTGACCAGCGCGTGCTTCTCGAGGTTGGCGGCGTAGGGCATCGGAACGTCCTTGCCGGCGCAGTTGATCACCGGCGCGTCGAGATAGTCGAACGCGTTCTGCATGATGTAGGCGCCGATATGGTTGCCGATGGAGCCCACCGGGAAGCCCTCTTCGATGGTCACGCAGCGGTTGGTCTTCTTCACCGAATCGATGACCGTGCCGTAATCGATCGGGCGCAGGGTGCGCAGGTCGATCACCTCGGCCTCGATGCCCTCTTCGGCCAGCTTGTCAGCCGCCTCGAGCGCGTATTGCATGCCGATGCCGAAGCTGACGAGGGTCACGTCAGAGCCTTCGCGCCAGATCTTCGCCTTGCCGAAGGGTACGGTGAAATCGTCCATCACCGGCACCTCGAAGGAGCGGCCATAGAGGATCTCGTTCTCGAGGAAGATCACCGGGTTGGGATCGCGGATCGCCGACTTGAGCAGGCCTTTTGCGTCTGCGGCCGAGTAGGGCATCGCCACCTTGAGGCCCGGGATCATCGCGTACCATGCCGCGTAGTCCTGGGAGTGCTGCGCGCCGACGCGGGCGGCGGCGCCGTTGGGGCCGCGGAACACCATGGGGGCGCCCATCTGGCCGCCGGACATGTAGAGCGTCTTGGCGGCCGAGTTGATGATCTGGTCGATCGCCTGCATGGCGAAGTTGAAGGTCATGAACTCGACGATCGGCTTGAGGCCGCCGAAGGCCGCGCCGACGCCGATGCCGGCAAAGCCGTGCTCGGTGATCGGGGTGTCGATGACGCGCTTGCCGCCGAACTCGTCGAGCAGACCCTGGGTGACCTTGTAGGCGCCCTGGTACTCGGCGACCTCCTCACCCATGACGAAGACGTTCGCGTCCGAGCGCATCTCTTCGGCCATGGCATCCCGCAGCGCCTCGCGCACGGTCTGGGTCTTCATTTCGGTGCCTTCCGGCCAGTCCGGCGAGGCCGCGGCGGCGGGCACCGAGGAGGCGGGCTCCTGCGGGCCGGGGGCGACATCGCCCTTGGCTTCGGCCGGGGCGCTCTCGTCGCTGGCTGCGGGCGCGGCGGCGTCCGAGGCCTCGGCGTCGTCGACGCTTTCGCCTTCCTCGACCAGAACCGCGATGGGCGTGTTGACCTTCACGCCCTCGGAGCCTTCCTCGACGAGGATCTTGCCGACGATGCCCTCGTCGACCGCTTCGAATTCCATCGTCGCCTTGTCGGTCTCGATCTCGGCGAGGATGTCACCGGAGGTGACGGTGTCGCCCTCCTTGACCAGCCATTTCGCCAGCGTGCCCTCTTCCATGGTGGGGGACAGGGCGGGCATCAGGATTTGCGTTGCCATATCGTGTTCTCTCCTGCCTCAGGCCTCGATCGCGTCGCCCTGGGGCACGTCGTCGGAATAGATGTCGGTCCAGAGTTCCTCGAGCGCCGGCTCCGGGCTCTCCTTGGCGAACTCGGCGGAGGCGTTCACGATGTCCTTGATTTCCTTGTCGATCGCCTTGAGATCGTCCTCGCTGGCATGCTTGCCCTGGAGCAGCAGGTCGCGGACGTTCTGGATCGGGTCGCGCTCTTCGCGCATCTTCTGGACTTCCTCGCGGGTCCGGTACTTGGCCGGGTCCGACATCGAGTGGCCGCGGTAGCGGTAGGTCTTGATCTCGAGGATGTAGGGGCCCTTGCCGGCGCGGCAGTGCTCGACCGCCTTCTCGCCCGCTTCCTTGACCTTGAGCACGTCCATGCCGTCGACCAGCTCGCCGGGAATGCCGAAGGGCGCGCCGCGGGTGTAGATGTCCTCGCCCGAGGTCGAGCGCTTCTGCGCCGTGCCCATGGCGTACTGGTTGTTCTCGATCACGAACACCACCGGCAGCTTCCAGATCGAGGCCATGTTGAAGGTCTCGTAGACCTGGCCCTGGTTGGCGGCGCCGTCCCCGAAATAGGTGAAGGTCACCCGGCCGTTCTCGAGGTAGTTGTCGGCGAAGGCGAGGCCGGCGCCGAGCGGCACCTGCGCGCCGACGATGCCGTGACCGCCGTAGAAGTGCTTCTCGCGACTGAACATGTGCATCGAGCCGCCCTTGCCCTTCGAGTAGCCGCCCTCGCGGCCGGTGAGCTCGGCCATGACCCCGTTCGGGTCCATGCCGCAGGCCAACATGTGGCCGTGGTCTCTATAGGAGGTGACGCGCTTGTCGCCTTCCTCCGCCGCGGCCTCGAGGCCGACGACCACGGCTTCCTGGCCGATATAAAGGTGACAAAAGCCGCCGATGAGCCCCATACCGTACAACTGACCCGCCTTCTCTTCGAAGCGGCGGATGAGCAGCATGTCACGGTAGTATTGCTTGAGCTCCTCGGGCGAGACGTTCGGCTTGGCAGCAGATTTCCGGGCGGCCATGCGATTCCTCCCCAACTAGTTTAGTGTTAAACTTTCGTGCAGCCTACCCAGAGGAAGCGCGAGTGTCAAAGCCCGCTTCCCCCGGGGCAGAGAAAAAATCCCGTGGGACGGGCAGGGGCCTTCACCTGGGGCGCGGCTGGCGCAGGGCAAGAGCGGGCTTGCAGGGCGGGGCCGCTTCGGTCAATGTCTCTATATAGAGAAATATTCCCGGAATCGGTCATGGTCTCCCCGCTCACCACCCGCCTGTCACAGCGCCTCTCCGCCCTGCGCGCCGAGCGCGACCTGACGCTCGAGGCGCTGGCGGCGCAAAGCGGGCTCAGCCGCGCGGCGCTGTCACGCATGGAAAAAGCCGAGGTCAGCCCCACCGCGGAACAGCTGGGCAAGCTCTGCGCCGCCTACGGGCTCACCATGTCGCGCCTTCTGGCGATGGTCGAGGAGAGCTTCCCGGCCTGCGTGCCCGAGGCCGAGCAGCCGGTCTGGCAGGATCGCGGCTTCACCCGGCGCGTGGTCTCGCCGGGCAGCGCGGCGCTGGCGGGCGAAGTGCTCGACTGCACGCTCGCCCCCGATAGCGACATCTCCTATCACCGCCCGCCGGTGGCCGATCTCGAGCATCACCTGGTGCTGCTCACGGGTCGGCTGGCGGTGACGCTGGACGACCGGCGCCACGATCTCGCGCCCGGCGACGCGCTGCGTTACCGCCTCTCGGGTGCCTCCCGCTTCCAGACCCCGCCGCGCGAAGCCGCCCATTACATGCTTTTTCTGGTGACACCATGACCCTGACGATCCGCAGCCTGTCGGCCCAAGAGGCTCAGCAGCACCTCCCCGATCTCGCGAAGCTGCTGCAGGCTTGCGTTGTGGACGGCGCCAGCGTTGGCTTCGTCATGCCCTTCGAGGTCCAGGAGGCGGCCCGCTTCTGGCGGCGGAACGTCCTGCCCTCGATCGCGGACGGGGGCCGCGTGCTCTGGGGGGCCTTCGAAGACGCGCGCCTCGTCGGCACCGTGCAACTGGTGCTCGACATGATGCCGAACCAGGCTCACCGCGCCGAGGTCTCCAAGATGCTGGTCGCCCCCGCGTTTCGCCGCCGCGGCATCGCCCGCGCCCTGATGCAGGCCTTGCTCGCCCGTGCCGAGGCGGAGGCGCGCAGCCTGATCACCCTCGACACCCGCAGCGGCGACCCGTCGCAGGCGCTCTACGCCAGCTGCGGCTTCGAGGTCGCGGGCGAGATCCCGGGCTTTGCCCTTGCCCCCGAGGGCGGCCCGCGCCGCGACCCCACCACTTATATGTACCGACACGGCTGATCCTCCGTCCGTGCGCTTCGGAAAGGCAGGGAGGGGGCGCTGCCCCCATCCGCGCAGGGCGCGGACTCCCCCGGGATATTTTTGGCCAGAAGAAGCCCGGGAACGCGCCCCTGTCTTCTCTTCGTCCAAAATACTCCCGCCGGAGGCAGGCCGGCCGTTCCCATGAACGCCGCCCACCGGCAAACGCTTCCCGCCTGCCACGGGTCCGAGCCCGGCGCCCGATGGCGACGGGGGAGGCGACCTGTGCGGCGGCACGCCGCTCCGCCGAGTTTGACGCGGCGCATCGGGGCCCGCGCTCCGCTCGAAAATCCACGCTTGTCCCCGAATCTCCTGTCGCCAGCCCGCTGCGCCATGCCTATAAGGCCGCGACACACGAGGATTCTGGGAGATCACCATGAGCGGAGAGCTTTCGCCCATCGACAAGGCCAAGTTCGTGGCGGCCAAACGTGCCGCGGATTACGTTCAGAGCGGCATGCGCGTCGGGCTCGGCACCGGCTCCACTGCCGCCTGGCTGGTGCGCTGCCTCGGCGAGAAGGTGCGCGAGGAGGGGCTGCGCTTCCGCGGCGTGCCGACCTCGACCCGCACCGCCGAGCTCGCCCGCGAGGTCGGCATCGAGGTGATCTCGCTCGACGAGGCCGGCTGGCTCGACCTGACCATCGACGGCGCCGACGAGTTCGACAGCGAGCTCAACCTGATCAAGGGCGGCGGCGGCGCGCTGCTGCAGGAGAAGATCGTCGCCACCGCCTCGGACGAGATGATCGTCATCGCCGATGCCGCAAAGCACGTGGAAACCCTTGGCGCTTTCCCGCTGCCGGTCGAGGTCATCCCGTTCGGCTGGACCGCGAGCCAGGCGCTGCTCGAAGAGGCGCTGGTGACCATGGATGTGCTGGGCCGCAAGACCACGCTGCGGATGAACGGTGAGCGCCCCTACATCACCGACGAGGGCAACTACATTCTCGACCTGCACCTGTCGCGCATCGGCAATGCCCGGCAGCTGGCGATGCTGGTCAACCAGATCCCCGGCGTGGTCGAGAACGGCCTGTTCATCGACATCTGCGACCGTGTGATCATCGGCTACGGGGACGGCCGGGTCGAAACCCGCGACATCAATGCCGGCACCGTCTCGGAAGAGCGCGTCGAGTTTGTCGAGGACGACAACCTCTTCCGCGACATCTGATCCTTTTCGCTTCGGGGCGGCGCGCGCTGCCCCGAAGCGCAGCCCATCGACGACACCGAAGGCAGCGGGCCCGCGCTTTGCGCCGGGCCGCGCCGCGCCAGTGCGCCACCCCCCCACGCCGATCCGCCCGGAGCGAGCCACCGGCGACGTGATCGCCTCTGGTCGCTGGTGACGCTCGGCCGTCCGCCCCCTCGCATCTGTCAAGCCTCGCTGGCGTCAGGGGTGCCGGTATCGGCGTCCGTCGCCACCACGCAGGCCGCCGTCCACGCCGCAGGCGTCGCGCAACCGGGCAGGGCAAGGCACGGCCCCTTCAAATGCCCGTGCCCGTCTGGCCTTCGCGAAAGCGCTGTGAGATACCGTTGCGAACTCAATTCAAGGAGACCCCTGATGGCCGACTTCGACTATGATCTCTTCGTCATCGGTGGCGGTTCGGGCGGGGTGCGCGCCGCGCGCGTCGCCGCCGGAGAAGCAGGCGCCAAGGTGGCGCTGGCCGAGGAGGATCGCTACGGCGGCACCTGCGTGATCCGTGGCTGCGTGCCCAAGAAGCTGATGGTCTTCGCCAGCGAATACGCCGAGGTGGTCGAGGATGCCGCCAATTACGGCTGGCGCCTGCAGGAGGGCCCGTTCGACTGGCCGAGCTTCCGCGCCCGCCTCAACACCGAACTCGACCGGCTCGAGGGCGTCTATCGCTCGCTGCTGAAGAACTCCGGCGTCGACAGCTTCGACGCCCGTGCCACGATCAAGGATGCGCACACCGTGGCGCTCTCCACTGGCGAGACCTTCACCGCCAAGCACATTCTCGTCGCCACCGGCGGCCGCCCGGTGCGCCCCGAGGTGCCCAACGCCGATCTCGGCCTCGTCAGCGACGATATCTTCCACATGGAAGAGCTGCCCAAGCGCATCCTCATCGTCGGCGGCGGCTACATCGCCTGCGAGTTCGCCTGCATCCTGCACGGTCTCGGCGTCGAGGTGACGCAGTACTACCGCGGCGCGCAGGTATTGCGCGGCTTTGACGAGGAGGCTCGCGGCCTGATCTCCGACGCGATGAACGAGCGCGGCATCGATCTGCACCTCGGCACCGACATCGTCGCGATGCGCTGCGCCACCGAGGAGGACCTCGCCGGCCACGACGCCAACGGCATCCCGATGGGGGCGGCGGTGCAGGAGGCGGATTACGTCGAGGAGGACAACTCCAACCCAGACGGCCCGATCTGGGTGAAATCCACCAACGGCAAGACGCGGATTTTCGACAAGGTGTTCTTTGCCACCGGTCGCGCCCCCAACACCCCCGAGATGGGTCTCGAGGAGGTCGGCGTGAAGCTTGGCCGCAAGGGCGAGATCGAGGTCGACGACTACAGCCAGACCGCGGTGCCCTCGATCTACGCCATCGGCGACGTCACCGACCGGGTGAACCTCACCCCGGTGGCGATCCGCGAGGGCATGGCCTTTGTCGAGACCGTGTTCAAGGGCAACCCGACGCCGGTGGATCACGACCTGATCCCCTCGGCGATCTTCACCCAGCCGGAATTCGGCACCGTCGGGCTCTCGGAGGAGCAGGCCCGCGAACAGGAACCGATCGAGGTCTACTCGACCTCGTTCCGCCCGATGCAGACCGCCTTTGCCGGCCGGCCCGACCGGGTGCTGATGAAACTCGTGGTCTCGCAGGAGAGCCGCAAGGTGCTTGGCTGCCATATCGTCGCCCCGAATGCGGGCGAGATGATCCAGCTTGCCGGCATCGCGGTGAAGATGGGCGCGACCAAGGAAGATTTCGATCGCACCGTCGCGGTGCACCCGACCATGTCGGAAGAGATCGTGACGATGCGCAAACCGACCCGCAGCGCTTGAATTTGAAAGCAAAATGCACAGGTATGTGCGGGATACGGATGACAGGACCTAGAGGGGAAGGAAAACAGCTTCATGGCAGGTAACAGCGGCGGCCCTTGGGGCGGCGGAGGAAATCAGGGCGGTAGCCGTCCGCCAAGTGGCGGAGGCGGCAACAACAACGGTGGCCGCAAACCCGAGGACCCGCAGATTCCCGAGATCGACGAGCTGATGAAGAAGGGCCAGGAGCGTCTGCGCGTGCTCATGGGTGGCCGCGGTGGCGGCAACGGCGCCAATGGCGGCGGCTCAAGTGGCGGCAGCGGCGGTCCCGGTATCAGCAAGGGCACCATTGGCCTCGCGGCGCTCGTCGCGCTGGGGCTCTGGGGCTACATGAGCTTCTACACGGTGAAGCCCGAAGAGCAGTCGGTGGAACTGTTCCTCGGCAAGTACAGCTCGACCGGCAATCCCGGTCTGAACTTCGCGCCGTGGCCCTTCGTCACCGCCGAGGTGGTCAACGTGACCTCCGAGCGCACCGAGACCATCGGTGCCGGTCGCGACGCGGACGGGCTGATGCTCACCACCGATGCCAACATCGTGGACATCGAGTTCCAGGTGGTCTGGAACATTTCCGACCCGTCGAAGCTGCTGTTCAACATCCGCGATCCGCAGTTGACGGTGCAGGCGGTCTCCGAGGCAGTGATGCGCGAGATCATCGCCGCGTCGAACCTCGCGCCGATCCTCAACCGCGACCGTGGCATCATCGCCGACACCGCGATGGAGCAGATCCAGGCGACGCTCGACGAGTATGACAGCGGCATCAACGTGGTTCGTATCAACCTTGACACCGCCGATCCGCCGCGCGAGGTGATCGACGCCTTCCGCGAAGTCCAGGCGGCCGAGCAGGAGCGCGACCGGCTCGAGCGCCAGGCCGATGCCTATGCCAACCGCGTGGTTGCCGAGGCCCGTGGTCAGGCGGCACAGATCCGCGAGCAGTCCGAGGGCTACCGCGCCCAGGTGGTCAACCAGGCGCTCGGTGAAGCCAGCCGCTTCAGCGCCGTGCGCGAGGAATACGCCAAGGCCCCCGAGGTCACCCGCCGCCGTCTCTACCTCGAGACCATGGAGCGCGTGCTGGGCGATGTCGACAAGACCATCCTCGACGAGGCCATCGCCGGCGAGCAGGGCAGCGTGGTGCCGTACCTGCCGCTCAACGAGCTGAACCGCAGCCGCAACACGACGTCGGAGGGCAACTGATATGCGCAAGACGACATTCATCCTGCCGGTCATCGTTGTCGCGATCGTCGTGTTCCTGTCCTCGCTCTTCGTGGTCGACGAGCGCGAAAAGGCACTGGTGCTGCAGTTCGGACAGATCAAGGCGGTCAAGGAAGAGCCGGGCCTGGCCTTCAAGATCCCCTTCATTCAGGAAGTGGTGAAATACGACGACCGCATCCTGTCGCTCGACACCGACACCATCGAGGTCACGCCGTCCGATGACCGCCGCCTCGTGGTCGATGCCTTCGCGCGCTACCGCATCGCCGACGTGGTGCAATTCCGTCAGGCCGTGGGCGTGGGTGGTGTGCGCACCGCCGAAGACCGGCTTTCGGGCATTCTCAACGCCCAGATCCGCGAGACGCTCGGTGCCGATCAGGTGACCTCCGACGTGATCCTCTCCGAGGACCGCCGGTCGCTGACCAACCGCATCCGCGACAATGCCCGTACTTCGGCGCGTTCGCTCGGTCTCGATGTGGTTGACGTGCGGCTCAAGCAGACCAACCTGCCGTCGCAGAACCTCGAGGCGACCTTTGCCCGGATGCGCGCCGAGCGCGAGCGGGAAGCGGCGGACGAGATCGCCCGCGGTAACGAGGCGGCGCAGCGGGTCCGCGCGCTGGCCGACCGGACCGTGGTCGAGACCCAGTCGGAAGCCGAGCGCGAGGCCAACGTGATCCGCGGTGAGGCCGACGCCGAGCGCAACGCGATCTTCGCCGAGGCCTATGGCGCCGATCAGGAGTTCTTTGCCTTCTACCGGTCGCTCCAAGCCTACGAGACCGCCATCCAGGGCAGCAACTCGTCGATCGTGATGACGCCGCAGGGGGAGTTCTTCGAGTATTTCAACGGTCAGGGTCAGGCGGCTCCCGCCGCGGCGCCCGCGCCGTCCGTTGATGGCGAAGAGCAGGCCGCTGCGCCGACGGACGAGGCGGCCGAAGAGGCAGCACCCGTGGCCGAGGAGGCGCCGACCGAGACCCCGGAGCCGGCGCCCGCCGACTCCGCTGCGTCTGACGCGGACAGCGATGAAGACGCCCCCGTGTCGCAATGACACCGGGCGACATCGCAACGGGGATCGCGATGGTCCTCATCATCGAGGGGCTGGTGTACGCACTGGCCCCTTCGCTTGTGGAGCGTATGCTCGAGGCGTTGCGCCAGATGCCGATCGAGACCCGCCGCAGGCTGGGGCTGGTGACGGTGGCAACCGGTGTGCTGATGCTCTGGATCTTCCGCGGCTGACGCGCTCAGGCGCCTGCGGCCAAGATCCCGCCGGCTTTGTCCTCAAGGCGCTCTGATCCGTCGAACCGCTCCGAAAGCCGGCGTCCGTGCGCGGCGCCTCGGTGCGCGGTTCCCTGCGAGCGGCGCACGGCCTGAGTGCCCGGATCAACGCGGTGCCGGTGTCCCGGCGGATGCCATGCGCGGCGCGCGGGCTCAGCCGGCGCGGGCGCTGTCCTGTACCTCCGGCGCCTGCGCCGCCGCGGCGAGCTCTTGGTCCCAGCTGCCCGGGGCGCTTGCGCCTTCACCGGTTTCGTCTGAGCGATAGACCAAGCCCGAAATCTTGTGCTGCACGTCCTGCGACATCGCGCTGATCCGCGACATCGCCCCCGAGGTCTGCTCGACCATCGAGGCATTGCTCTGGGTGATGCGATCGAGATCGACGATGCTCTGGCTGATCTCGTCGAGGCCCATCGACTGGTCGTTGGTGGCGTCGGAGATATCGCTCACGATGCGGCTGATCTCGTCGAAACTGTCGACCACCTGCACGATGGAGCGGCGGGCGTTCTCGACCAGAACCGAGCCGTCGTTGACCTGCTCGGCGCTCGACTGGATCAGCATGCGGATCTCGTGCGCCGCTTCCGAGGAGTTCGCGGCAAGGCTGCGCACCTCGCCGGCCACCACCGCGAAACCGCGCCCCGCTTCGCCGGCGCGCGCCGCCTCGACCCCGGCGTTGAGCGCAAGCAGGTTGGTCTGGAAGGCGATGTCGTCGATCAGGCCGATGATCTGGGCGATCTTCTCGGACTCGGCCTTGATCCGGCCCATCATGTCGGCGGCATCGCCCGCGACACGCGAGCTGTCGCGCATCTCCTTCTGGGCGCGGTCGAAGAAGTCCGCGGTCTCCTTGGTCTTGCCGCTGGTCTCGCGCACGCTGTCGCTGATCATCTGCATCGCCGCGGTGGTCTGTTCCAGCGAGGCGGCCTGGCTGCTGGTGCGGCGCGAGAGATCCTCGGCGGAAGTGGCCAGAGTCGAGGTGATGCCCTGCAGGGCGTTCATCGACTGGCCGATGCCGGCGATCAGCCCCTCCAGCGTGCGCGCCGCCTCGTTCAGGGCGCGGCGCATGTCGTCGTATTTCGATGGGAAGTCGCTGTCATCCGGCCCCGGGACCGCGTGCGAGAGGTTGCCCTGCGCCATTTCACGGATGCCGCAGGCAAGGTGGTCGAGCGCGACCTTCTGCTCCTCTCCCCAGATCCGGAAGGTGATCGAGGTCACCTGCTCGATATCGAGCGCGAAGGCCCGGTTGAGCACGCCGCACATGCGGCGGGTGCGGGCCGCGCGCGGGCCGATCAGCTGCCACGCGGACTTGGCGAGGAAGCGTTCCAGCAGGTCCGAGGTGGCGGCGGAATAGGCTGACATGTAGAGATCGAGCGGCAGTTCGATGCGCGCATGGGTGCGCCCGATCCGGTCGAGCGAGGCGAAATAATCGGCGTCGAACCGCGCCTCGAGCAGGCGGCTCCAATGGGCCTCCTGCGCGGCGCGGGCATGGTCGACCCGATCGTCGCTGGTGAAGAAGGCGGCCGAGCCGTGATCGGCCAGCGCCCGGGCATAGAACCCCTCGAGCACCTTTCCCAGCTCGGGTCGGAGCACGCGACCGGCGGCTTTCAAAAGCTCTAGATCGCCATCGGTCAGGCCGAATTGGTCAAGTTTTTCCTGCGACATGGGGCGCCATCCGCTGTTTCGGTGCACGTCGATATAGGCGCCAAGTCTTTCCAATTTCCGAACGACGCCGGAACCGTCGCGGGTGAAGCCCTGACCATCTCGCGCCATCACCGGGTTTTCACATGCGCTTGAAGCCCTGCAACCTTTTCTTTGGTGGCGCCGGAACGCTCCTATGTTAGCCTCATCGTGAGGAGGCAGGGCAGCCGCGCGGGGCTTTGCGCGGGCCGCTGCCGCAGAAAAGGAGTTCCAGGTGAACCAGGTGAAACCGCAAGCACTTGCAGTGACACGCGATGCAGCCAGCCCGCTTCGGCTGTTCTGGCTGGCCGCGGTGTCGATGTTCCTGATCGTGTCCCAGACGCTGATGGCATCGGCCCAGAACGCGCCGGAGAGCTTTGCCAAGCTTGCCGAGCGCATCAGCCCCGCGGTGGTGAACATCACCACCTCGACCACCGTGGCCGGGCGCACCGGCCCGCAGGGCATCGTTCCCGAAGGCTCGCCCTTCGAGGATTTCTTCCGTGAGTTCCAGGACCGCAACGGCGGCCCGGGCGACCGCCCGCGCCGCTCTTCGGCTCTGGGATCCGGATTCGTCATCTCGGAAGACGGCTATATCGTCACCAACAACCACGTCATCGAGGGCGCGGACGAGATCGAGATCGAGTTCTTCGAGGGCTTCACGCTCCCGGCGGAGCTGGTCGGCACCGATCCCAATACCGACATCGCGCTGCTCAAGGTCGAGGCCGACGAGGCGCTCAAGTTCGTGTCCTTCGGCAACAGCGACAACGCCCGCGTGGGCGATTGGGTGATGGCGATGGGCAACCCGCTGGGGCAGGGTTTCTCGGTTTCTGCCGGCATCGTCTCGGCGCGCAACCGGGCGCTCTCGGGCACCTATGACGACTACATCCAGACCGACGCCGCCATCAACCGCGGCAACTCCGGCGGCCCGCTGTTCAACATGGACGGGCAGGTGATCGGCGTGAACACCGCGATCCTGTCGCCCAATGGCGGCTCGATCGGGATCGGCTTCTCGATGGCGTCGAACGTGGTGACCAAGGTGGTCGACCAGCTCAAGGAGTTCGGCGAGACCCGCCGTGGCTGGCTCGGCGTGCGCATCCAGGACGTGACCGAGGACATGGCCGAGGCGCTTGGCCTTGCCTCGACCGAGGGCGCAATGGTCTCCGACGTGCCCGAAGGCCCGGCGATGGAAGCCGGCATGCAGGCCGGTGACGTGATCGTCAGCTTCGACGGCCGCGAGGTGCAGGACACCCGCCAGCTCGTGCGCATCGTCGGCAACACCGAGGTGGGCAAGTCGGTCCGCGTCGTGGTCAACCGCAACGGCAACACCGAGACCCTCAAGGTTACGCTGGGCCGTCGCGAGGAAGCCGAGCGCACCTATCCGGCGAGCCAGGAAATGACCCCGGAAGAGCCGGCGGAATCCGAGCTGATGGGCCTGACCCTCAGCCCGCTGACCCAGGAGCTGCGCGACGAGATGGGTCTGCAGTCCAGCGCCACCGGCCTCGCGGTCACCGGCGTGGACGAGACCTCGGAAGCCTTCGAGAAGGGCCTGCGCGCCGGCGACATCATCACCGAGGCCGGCCAGGCCGAAGTGCTGAGCATCTCCGAGCTCGAGACCAAGATCGAGGAGGCCAAGGAGGCCGGTCGCAAGTCGATCCTTCTTCTGGTCCGCCGCGGTGGCGATCCGCGCTTCGTGGCGCTGTCGCTCGACGCGAGCGAGTGAGCCAGCCGGCATATCAACAGACGAAAGGGCGGGTCTTCGGATCCGCCCTTTTTCATGTCCCGGGGCGGGTGACGGCACGGCCTGCGGTGGCCCGGGCAAGGGAGACGCGAACATGACGGCACCGCTGGGGCGCCTCGTTCTCTACACGCGCAAGCTCGACGAGATGATCGCCTTCTACAGCCGGTTCTTCGGCTACGAGGCGCGGCACGCGCCTGGCGACCGGATCGTCGAGCTGCGGCCGCCCGAGGGCGGCCTTGCGTTGCTCCTGCACCCGGCGGCCAAGGGGCAGCGGGCCGGGCAGTCGCTGGTGAAGCTGGTCTTCGACGTGAAGGATGTGGCCACGTTCCGCGCCGAGGCAGAGCGCAAGGGGCTGGTCTTCGGCCCGATCCATCAGGCCGACGGATACGTCTTCAGCAACGCGAAGGATCCCTCCGGCAATCCGGTGCAGATCTCGAGCCGAGCCCTGCGCACGACCGCCGGCTAGGACAGCGCCGGCTCAGAAGTCGCCGAGCTCCTCGATCTCGGCCAGCGGTGCCGCGATGAGCCCCAGCGTGCGCGCGGTCTCGACCGAGAGCTGGCTGCTCTCGAGGCCGCGCTCGGTCTGGTATTTGCGGATCGCTGCGACGGTGGCACGGTCCATCTGGCTCGTGACCGGCCCGGCGTAGTAGTCGCGCGCCGCCAGCGCGCGCTGCAGCGAGGCCACCAGCTCGGGCGTCACCAGCTCGGGGCAGGGCACTTCGAAGCGCAGCTCTCCGCGCGGACTGACCACCCGAGGCACCGGCTGACGGCGATAGATCGGCGGGCGGATCACCGTGCCATCCTCGGCGATCTCGGCCTGAACCACCTGCACCTCGCCCATGACCTCCTCGTAGATCGCCGGCACGACCTCGCGGGCCTGGCAGGTGCCGTCGGACATGCGCTCGGGCTCTGGCGGCGCCTCGCCGGGCCAGACGGTGCTGGCGGGCTCCGGGGCATCGCAGGCGGCAAGGACGAGCGCCAGCGCGGCGATCAGGGCGGAAATGCGGGTCATCTGCTCGGGGCCTTCGTGTCGGGCGGTGTTTTGAGGCGCAGAGTAGCGGCTTCCTTCTAGGCTGGAAAGCTCCGAGGCTCTGCCTATCGGGTGGCGAGGTTTTGAGCAGTTGCCCCCGTGTGCGAGCACGGATTGACCGGGCGGCGTGGCGAAGGGGCTGGCGCAGGCGGCACGCGATGACTAGGAAAGGGGGGCGAATTCGAGACGATGGAGACGACCCGGCCATGGCCAAGATTACCTATATCGAGCACAACGGCACCGAGCATGTCGTGGATGTTGCCTCCGGCATGACCGTGATGGAAGGCGCCCGCGACAACAACATCCCCGGCATCGATGCCGATTGCGGTGGCGCCTGCGCCTGTTCCACCTGCCATGTCTACGTGCATCCCGACTGGGTCGAGAAGCTGCCCGCGCGCGACGACATGGAAGAAGACATGCTCGATTTCGCCTACGAGCCCGATCCGGCGCGCTCGCGTCTGACCTGCCAGCTCAAGGTCTCCGACGCGCTCGACGGGCTCGTCGTGCAGATGCCCGAAAAGCAGATCTGATCCCATGCCGCGCCGGCTGCTGTCCCGCCTCGTCCTCTGGGCGATGCTGGGATCTGCGCCCGGCGGGGCAGTGGCGCAGGCGCTGACCGGCGCCAGCTATGCCGAGCCCACCATGCGCTACGATCACGGCGTGCTGGGCGATGCAGTGGAATGGGGCGCGCTGCGGCTGAGCCGCGCTGGCGCGCCCGATCTGCTGATCCGCCTGCCTCAGACCCGGGTGTTCGAGGATCTGGCCCCGCGGCTTGTCGATCTGGGCGCACTCCGCGCCGCGATGGTGGTTGAGAGCGATCTCCAGCGCGGCGCCCGTCTGGCGCTCTACACCGCCGACGGTCTTTTCGCCGCCACGCCCTTCATCGGCCAGCGCAACCGCTGGCTGGCGCCGGTGGGCGCGGCGGATCTTGATGGCGACGGGCAGGTCGAGCTGGCCTATGTCGACCGCCCTCACCTTGCCAGGCGGCTGCGCATCTGGCGCGTCGTGCCGGGCGCGCAAGAGCTCCGCGAGGTTGCCTCGGCCGAGGATCTTACCAACCACCGCATCGGCTGGGACCATATCGCAGGAGGCCTCCGCGACTGCGGTGACGGCCCCGAGATGGTGCTGGCAAGCGGCGACTGGGGCCGCGTCATCGTGGCGCGGCTGCGTGCGGGCGGGATCACCCGCGAGGCGCTCGGGCCTTACAGCGAGGCCGCCATGGCGCAGGCGCTGGCCTGCCGGTGATGCAGCGAGAGCGCGCCCGGAGCGCCATGCCGTCAAAGATCTCTTTGCTTTCGCGCCGCGCGCGCTTAGGGATGCGTCCATGAGACTGCTATTTCTTGGTGACGTGATGGGCCGGGCCGGACGGGCCGCCATCGCGGAAAGACTGCCCAAGCTCCGCGAGGCGTGGAAGCTCGATTTTGTCGTGGTCAATGGCGAGAATGCCTCGAACGGCATGGGGCTGACGGCCGAGCACGCCAAGGGCATCCTCGAGGCCGGCGCCGACGTGGTGACGCTTGGCGACCATGCCTTCGACCAGAAGGACATGCTGACCTTCATCGAGAGCGAGCCGCGCATCATCCGGCCGCTGAACTTCGCCAAGCAGGCGCCGGGGCGCGGGGCCGGGCTCTTCGCCGATCGCCGCGGCCGCAAGGTGCTTGTGACGCAGGTGCTGGGGCAGGTGTTCATGAAGCGCCCCTTCGATGACCCGTTCTCGGCGATGGACGCGGTGCTGCGCAAGCACCCGCTGGGCGGGCAGGCGCAGGCGGTGCTTGTCGATGTGCATTGCGAGGCGACCTCGGAGAAGATGGCGATGGGCCATTTCTGCGACGGACGCGCCAGCATGGTCGTGGGCACCCACACCCACGTGCCCACCGGTGATGCACAGGTGCTGCCCAAGGGCACCGGCTATCTCACCGATGCGGGCATGTGCGGCGACTACGACTCGGTCATCGGCATGGACAAGGTCGAGCCGATGCGCCGCTTCGTCACCGGCATGGGCAAGACCCGCTTCCAGCCGGCGCTGGATGAGGCGACGCTCTGCGGTTTCTATGTCGAGACCGACGACCGCACCGGCAAGGCCGAGCGCGTCAAGATGGTGCGGCAGGGCGGGCGGCTCGAGGAGATCGGGCCGTGAGCGCGGACCGGCGTCGGCGTCTTTCCGCGCCGCAAATCTGATTTTAACCATACCGCGGCGATACAGGGCCTGTGTCGCCGTCAGGGGCGCTCGCCGTTGCGCTTGAAGTTTCACCGCGCTTTGTCAGTATGTGCCGGGTTGAGCAGAGGCAGATTTCCCGAATGGAATTTTTCGACTTGAGCCAGGCGGCGCAGGCTTACATCACCATTGCCACGGTGGTGGGCATGTTCGTGCTCTTCGTCCAGGAACGCTATCCCACCGAGGTCGTGGCCATCGGGGGTGTCGGCGTGCTGCTGCTGCTGGGGGTTCTGCCCTATGATGCGGCGCTCACGGTGTTGTCCAACCCGGCGCCGTGGACCATTGCCGCGATGTTCATCGTCATGGGAGCCATGGTGCGCACCGGTGCGCTCGATGCCTTTGCCTCCTATGCGCAGGGCGAGGTCGCCAAGCATCCCCGCCGGGCCATCGCGGTGATCATGGTGGTGGTGATCTTGGCGTCGGCCTTCATGAACAACACGCCGGTGGTGGTGATGATGCTGCCGATCTTCGTGCAGATCTCGCACCAGCTTGGCGTGCAGCCCTCCAAGCTTCTGATCCCGCTCAGCTATGCCGCCATCCTCGGCGGCACCACGACGCTGATCGGCACCTCGACCAACCTGCTGGTCGACGGTGTTGCCCGCACCAATGGGCTCGAGCCGTTCACCATCTTCGAGGTCACGCCGCTGGCCGTCATCCTCGTGGCCTGGGGAATGCTCTACCTTGTCGTCGCTGGCCGCTTCCTGCTGCCAGAACGGCACTCGATGGCGGGCATGCTGTCGGACCGGTCGCGGATGAAGTTCTTCACCGAAGCGGTGATCCCGCCCGACAGCAACCTCATCGGCCGCGACGTGTTGGGGGTGCAGCTTTTCAAGCGCGAGGGCGTGCGGCTGGTCGACGTGGTGCGCGGAGACGAGTCGCTGCGCCGCAACCTGCAGGGCGTCACGCTCGAGGTCGGCGACCGCGTGGTGCTTCGCACCCAGATGACCGAGCTTCTGAGCCTGCAGCGCAACAAGGAGCTCAAGCGGGTCGACCAGATCTCGGCGCGCGAGACCACCACCGTCGAAGTGCTGATCTCGCCCGGCTGCAAGATGGTCGGCCGCTCGCTCGGCGCGCTGCGCCTGCGCCGGCGCTACGGCGTCTACCCGTTGGCGGTGCACCGCCGGAACCAGAACATCGGCCGCAAGCTCGACGATCTGGTGGTGCGCGTGGGCGACACGCTGCTGCTCGAGGGCGCGCCCGAGGACATCAAGCGTCTCGCCGACGAGATGGAGCTGGTCGACGTCTCGCACCCCTCGGCCCGTGCCTTCCGCCGCGGTCACGCGCCCATCGCCATTGGCGCGATGGGCGCGATCGTGATCCTTGCGGCGCTTGGCGTGGCGCCGATCCTGTCGCTGACGGTGATCGCGGTGGCGGTGGTGCTGCTGGCGCGCTGCATCGACGCCGACGAGGCCTTCTCCTTCATCGAGGGCCGGCTGCTTGCGCTGATCTTCGCCATGCTGGCCATCGGCGCGGCGCTTGAGGCCTCTGGCGCGGTCGAGCTGATCGTGCAGGCGGTGGCGCCGTGGATGCAGGAGCTGCCCGGGCCGCTGCTGGTCTGGTCGGTGTTCCTGCTGACCTCGGTGCTGACCGAGGCGGTGAGCAACAACGCCGTTGCGGTGGTCGTCACACCGATCGCGATCTCGCTGGCGCAGGCGCTGGGCATCGATCCGCGCCCTCTGGTGGTGGCGGTGATGGTGGCGGCATCGTGCAGCTTTGCCACCCCCATCGGCTACCAGACCAACACGCTGGTCTATGGCCCGGGCGGTTACCGCTTCTCGGACTTCCTGAAGGTGGGCGTGCCGCTGAACCTCAGCGTGGGCGTACTCTCGGCGCTGCTCATCCCGCTGATCTGGCCGCTCTGAGCGCGGCGCGGGAGGCCAAGATTTTTAGGACTAAAAATCTTGGCCTCAAAAATCTTAGCTAAGATTTTTGGGGTGTGACCTCAGCCGTAGCGCTGAACGAAGTTGCGCAGGATCCGCTCGGGCCATGTCACATCGGCGGCCCGGCACATGGCGATGAGATCATCCGCCTCGGACGGGTCGAAATAGCCCTTGTGCCGGTAGATGCGAATGCGGGTTTCGAACCCCGCCGCGTCAGCCTCCGGATGGAACTGCGTGGCATAGACGTTGTCGCCGTGGCGGATCATCTGGAACGGGCAGGGGCCTGAGCTCAGCAGATGCACCGCGCCCTCGGGCAGGTGCTGCACCGCCTCCTTGTGGCCGACGAATGCGTCGAAACGCTCCGGCAGCCCGTCGAGCAGCGGATCGGTGGCCCCGGCCTCGGTGCGGGCGCAGGTCACAGCGCCCACCGGCTCGCCATAGCGCGCCTTGCCGACCTCGGCGCCGAGATGATGCGCAAGGATGCCGATGCCGTAGCAGCAGCCCAAGAACGGCACGTCATGCCGGGTGATCGCCGGCATCAGGGACAGGCAGGCGGCCTCAATCCTTGCTTCCACCGCCGATTTGCTCTCCGCCGGGTCCGAGACGCAGCCCGGGCCGCCGCCCACGATCACCCCGGCATAGTCGCGCGGATCGAGCCCCTCGGGGAGGTCCTCGCAATCAAGCCGGATGCGGTGCACCCGGTCGAGAGAGAGGTCGCCCTTGGCGAGGAAGGCGGAAAATTCGTCGTCGCTGGCCTCGGCCTCGGGGCGCAGCTGCAGGATCAGGAAACGGCTCATGCGCAAGGCTTTAGCCCGGCGCGACCGATCCGCAAAGCGCAGATGTGATCGCGCCCCGCTTGATTGCCGCACCCTCAAGAACATATCATGAACATATGGCACGACTCACACTTGATCAGAAGCTCGCGATTCTCTCCGACGCGGCAAAATACGATGCCTCCTGCGCCTCGAGCGGGGGGCAGAAGCGCGACTCGCGCGATGGCAAGGGGCTGGGCTCGGTCACCGGCTCTGGGATCTGCCACGCCTACACGCCCGACGGGCGCTGCATCAGCCTGCTCAAGATCCTGATGACCAATTTCTGCATCTACGATTGCGCCTATTGCGTGAACCGGGTGAGCAGCAACGTCCAGCGCGCCCGCTTCTCGCCCGAGGAGGTGGTGACGCTGACGCTGGAGTTCTACCGCCGCAACTATATCGAGGGTTTGTTCCTCTCCTCGGGCATCATCCGCAGCCCCGACGAGACCATGACCGACATGGTGCGCATCGCCCGCACCCTGCGGCAGGAGCACGGGTTTCGCGGCTACATCCACCTCAAGACCATCCCCGACGCCACGCCCGAGCTGATCGAGGAGGCGGGGCTCTATGCCGACCGGCTGTCGATCAATGTCGAGCTGCCCACCGACGGGGCGGTGAAATCCTACGCCCCCGAGAAGGACCCGGCACAGATCCGCAAGGCGATGGCCGACGTGCGCCTGTCGCGCGAGGCCCGCAAGGAGCGCAGCTTCACCGGCAAGCGCCCGCCGCGCTTTGCCCCCGCCGGGCAGTCGACGCAGATGATCGTGGGGGCCGACGGGGCGGATGACACCACCATTCTCGGCACCTCGACGCGGCTTTATTCCAGCTACCGGCTGAAGCGGGTCTATTACTCGGCCTTCTCGCCGATCCCCGACAGCTCGGCGGCGCTGCCGCTGATCAAGCCGCCGCTCATGCGCGAGCACCGGCTCTACCAGGCCGACTGGCTGCTGCGCTTCTACGGCTTCGAGCTGGGCGAGATCGCCTCGGCCACCAAGGGCGGCAATCTCGATCTCGAGATCGACCCCAAGCTCGCTTGGGCGTTGGCCAATCGCCACCGCTTCCCGATCGACGTGAACCGCGCCGAGCGCGAGCTGCTGCTGCGCATCCCGGGCGTCGGCACCAAGAGCGTCGGGCGCATCCTCGCCACCCGCCGTCACCGCGCACTGCGCTACGAGGACCTGCGCCGCATGGGGGTCAACCTCAAGCAGGCGCGGCCCTTCCTGACGGCGCTCGACTGGCGGCCGCGGGGGCTCGACGCCGCCGATCTGCGGGCGCGCTTTGCGCCGCCGCCCGAGCAGCTGCAGCTCATCTGATGCGCCGGGTCGTGCTGCCGGAGATCGGCACCTTCGAGGCCTGGCGCGACGAGGCGCGGGCGCTTCTGGGGGCGGGCGTGCCGCCCGAGGAGGTGCTCTGGCACCGGGGCGCCGCCGAGGCAGATCTTTTCGCCGAGGCGCTGCCGCCGGTGCGGGGCGGGGCGGTGACCGTGCCCAAGGGGTTCGTCGATCTGGCGCGGCTGGTGGTCTGGCACCGCGACCCCGAGCGCTTTGCCCGGCTCTATGCGCTGCTCTGGGCGCTCGGCCACGATCGCCGCCTGCTCGAGGATCGCGGCGATCCACGCGTCGACCGGCTGCGGCGTATGGCCAAGGAGGTCAGCCGCGACCGCCACAAGATGACCGCCTTCGTGCGCTTCCGTGAGATCGGCGATCCTGCCGCCACGCGCCGGCGCTTTGCCGCGTGGTTCGAGCCGTCGCATTACATCCTCGAGCTGACCGCGCCGTTCTTTGCCAAGCGCTTCGGCGATATGGACTGGTCGATCTTCACGCCCGATCTGACGGCGCATTTCGACGGGTTCGAGATCCGCTTCGCCCCGCCCGAGGCGCGGCCCGAGCTGCCCGACGACGCCGCAGAGGAGCTCTGGCGCACCTACTTCCGCAACATCTTCAACCCCGCACGGCTCAAGATCGGCGCGATGCAGGCGGAGATGCCGAAGAAATACTGGCGCAACCTGCCCGAGGCGCCGCTGATTCCCGAGCTGATCGCCGAGGCCCAGTCGCGAGCGCAGGCCATGGCTGACGCGGCGCCGAGCCTGCCGCCGATCCGGGCCGAGCGCATCACCGAGCGGCTGCGCGCCCCCGAGGCGCCAGCGCCGGTGGGCGATCGCGACGCGCTGCTTTCTGGCCTTGCGGGGTGTCGGCGCTGTCCGCTTTGGCAAAACGCCACCCAGCCGGTGGCGGGTGAAGGCCCGCTCGATGCGGCGCTGATGATCGTGGGCGAGCAGCCCGGCGATCAGGAGGATTTGGCGGGTCGCCCCTTCGTGGGGCCGGCGGGGCAGCTCTTTGACACGGTGGCCGCGCGCGCCGGGCTGGAGCGTGACCGGGCCTATGTCACCAACGCGGTGAAGCATTTCAAGTTCGCGCCGCGCGGCAAGCGGCGGCTGCACCAGTCTCCGAACTCGGGCGAGATCGCGCATTGCCGCTGGTGGCTCGACATGGAGCGCCAGCTGGTGCGCCCCAAGCTGATCGTGGCGATGGGGGCGAGCGCAGCGGAAAGCCTGACCGGCGATGGCCGCCGCATCGGCACACGGCGCGGGGCACTCGAACACGCGCCCGACGGCACGCCGGTGATGGTGACGTGGCACCCGTCCTACCTCTTGCGCCTGCCCGAGGGCGCGCGCTCCGCCGCCGAGGCGGCCTTCGAGGCGGATCTGCGCCGCGCCGCCGCGCTGGTGGCGCAGGGGGAGGCCGCCGGCTGATACCGCAGGGCCTTAACGAGGGCTTTACCGGGGCGGCGGGGCAGGGCAGAACAGCGCCATGACCCAGACATCCCCCTCCGACACCCTTCCCGATGTGCGCGGCCGGCTGACGCCCAACCGCGACCTCTCCGCTCTCACCTGGCTGCGCGTCGGCGGGCCGGCGGACGTGCTGTTCCAGCCGGCTGATCTCGACGATCTGCAGCAGTTCCTGCGGGCGCTGCCGCCGGAGCGCGAGGTCTTTCCGATGGGCGTCGGCTCGAACCTCATCGTGCGCGATGGCGGGCTGCGGGCGGTGGTGATCCGGCTCGGGCGCGGCTTCAACGGCATCGAGATCGACGGCACCCGCGTCACCGTGGGGGCGGCGATGCTCGACGCGCAGGCGGCCAAGCGGGCGGCGGCGGAGGGGGTCGACCTGACCTTCCTGCGCACCATCCCCGGCAGTATCGGCGGCGCGGTGCGGATGAATGCGGGCTGTTATGGCACCTACGTGGCCGACCACCTGGTCGAGATCCGCGCGGTGACCCGGGCCGGCGATCTGGTGACGCTCTCGAAGGACGCGCTCAAGCTCGGCTATCGCCACAGCGAGCTGCCCGAGGGCTGCGTGATCGTCGAGGCGGTGTTCGAGGGCGCGACGGGCGATCCCGAAGAGCTCGCTGCGCGCATGGAGGCGCAGCTGAAAAAGCGCGACGAGACCCAGCCCACCAAGGACCGCACCGCCGGCTCGACCTTCCGCAACCCGGCGGGATTCAGTTCGACCGGGCGCGAAGACGACGTGCACGACCTCAAGGCGTGGAAGGTTATCGATGATGCCGGGATGCGCGGTGCAACCCTTGGTGGCGCGCAGATGTCGCCCAAGCATTCCAACTTTCTGGTGAACACCGGAGAGGCAACGGCGGCCGATCTCGAGGGGCTGGGCGAAGAAGTTCGAAAAAAGGTTTTCCAAGACAGTGGAATAGAGCTACATTGGGAAATCATGCGGGTCGGTGAACCCGCACAGAAATGACGCCGACAACCGGCGCGTGACAGGCACGGCGGCTCGCCGATCAAAGAGCAAGCTGTCGAATATTGCAGGGCGGGTCCGGTTTGCTGGGCCGATGAGTCCTGAAGCAGAACAAAAGGGGCAGAAAGCCCCGTGATTTCGAGGCGGTTTTGGGGATGTCGAGCAGGGCAAACCCGAAAGTGGCGGTATTGTTGGGTGGACCCTCCGCAGAGCGCGAGGTGTCTCTCAGTTCCGGGCGGGAATGTGCCGCCGCTTTGAGGGCAGAAGGTTACCAGGTCACCGAGGTCGATGCCGGCCGCGATCTGGCGCAGCGTCTAGAGGCGCTCGCGCCTGATGTCGTGTTCAACGCGCTGCATGGCCGTTGGGGCGAGGATGGCTGTGTGCAGGGGCTGCTGGAATGGATGGGTATTCCCTACACCCATTCCGGGGTTCTGGCGTCGGCGGTGGCGATGGACAAGGAACGCTCCAAGGAGGTCTACCGCGCCGCGGGACTTCCGGTGGTCGAGAGCGTTCTGGCGAGCAAGGCCGAGATCTCGGCCCGCCACATGATGGCGCCGCCCTACGTGGTCAAACCCTATAACGAAGGCTCCTCGGTGGGCGTCTACCTCGTGCAGGAGGGCGCCAACACGCCGCCGCGCATTGCCGAGGACATGCCTGACACGCTGATGGTCGAGACCTATGCGCCGGGGCGCGAGCTCACCACCACGGTGATGGGCGACCGGGCGCTGACCGTCACCGACATCATCACCGAGGGCTGGTACGATTACGACGCCAAGTACAAGGAAGGCGGCTCGCGTCACGAGCTACCCGCCGACGTGCCGGCCGAGATCTTCGATGCCTGCCTCGCGTACGCGCTGCGCGCCCATGAGGCGCTTGGCTGCCGCGGCGTGAGCCGCACCGATTTTCGCTGGGACGAGAGCCGCGGGCTGGACGGGCTGATCCTGCTCGAGACCAACACCCAGCCCGGTATGACGCCGACCTCGCTGGTGCCCGAGCAGGCCCAGCATTGCGGCATTTCCTTTGGCGCGCTGATGCGCTGGATGGTGGAGGACGCCTCGTGCAACCGTTGAGCGCGCCGCCCCGGCAGCAGGCGAACCAGCAGGTGAACCGCCCCGATCCCGCGCCGTCGCGGCTGAAATACCGCCTCGAGCGGCTGATGCTGACGCCGATGTTCCGCCTCGCGCTGCGGGTCGGCATCCCGGCGGTGATCGGCTTCGGCGCGGCAAGCTGGTATTTCTCTTACGAAGAACACCGCACGCAGGTGGTCGATACGGTGGCGCATATCCGCAACCAGATCGAGACCCGGCCCGAGTTCATGGTCAACCTGATGGCCATCGACGGCGCCAGCAGCGGCGTGTCCGACGACATCCGCGAGATCGTGCCGCTGGATTTCCCGATCAGCTCCTTCGATCTCGACCTCGATCACATGCGCGGCACCATCACCGGGCTCGACGCGGTGAAATCCGCCGAGCTGCGCATCCGGCAGGGCGGGGTGTTGCAGATCGATGTGACCGAGCGGGTGCCGGTGGCGCTCTGGCGCCATGCCGGCGCGCTCGAGCTTCTCGACATGGACGGCGTGCATGTGGGGCCCGCGACGCGGCGCTCGGAGCGGCCCAACCTGCCGGTGATCGCCGGGCGCGGCGCCGATGGCCACGTGCCCGAGGCGATGGCGCTGATCCGCGCGGCTGCGCCGCTCACCGACCGGATGCGCGGCCTCGTGCGCATGGGCGAGCGGCGCTGGGACGTGGTGCTGGATCGCGGCCAGCGCATCATGCTGCCCGAGACCGGCGCCGTGCGGGCACTCGAGCGCGCACTGGCGATGGATGCGGCGGTCGACATGCTGGGGCGTGACATCGCCGCGGTGGACCTGCGCCTGCCGCGCCGTCCGACCCTGCGTCTGGCGAGCGGGGCAGTGGAACAATATTGGCGGATCAAGGCCTTAGAGACCGGAGAACAACAACAATGATCGAGCTCTATGAATCCCAGCGCGCGATGCGCAACATGCGCAAGGCGGCGATGCAGCGCGGCGTTGTGGCGATCCTCGACGTGGGCAGTTCCAAGATCGCCTGTCTCGTGCTGCGCTTCGACGGCAACGAGCAGATCCTCGACGACGGCATCGGGTCGCTGGCCGGGCAGTCGGGCTTCCGGGTGATCGGCGCCGCGACGACCCGTTCGCGCGGGGTCAAGTTCGGCGAGATCGCCGCCATGGGCGAGACCGAGCGCGCCATCCGGACCGCCGTGCAGGCGGCGCAGAAGATGGCCAATATCCGGGTCGATCACGTCATTGTCTGCTTCTCGGGCGCCGAGCCGCGCAGCTATGGGCTCGCCGGTCAGGTCGAGGTCGACGGCACCATGGTCTCCGAACAGGACGTGGCGCGGGTGCTCTCGGCCTGCGACGTGCCCGATTTCGGCTTGGGTCGCGAGGTGCTGCACGCACAGCCGGTGAACTTCGCGCTCGATCACCGCTCCGGGCTCGACGATCCGCGCGGCCAGATCGGCCGGGCGCTGGCCACCGACATGCACATGCTGACGATCAACGCGCAGGCGATCCAGAACATCGCCCATTGCGTCAAGCGCTGCGATCTCGAACTCGCGGGTCTTTCCTCTTCGGCCTATGCCTCGGGCATCTCGGCGCTGGTCGAGGACGAGCAGGAGCTGGGCGCGGCCTGCATCGACATGGGCGGCGGCACCACCGGCGTGTCGATCTTCATGAAGAAGCACATGATTTACGCCGACGCGGTGCCGATGGGCGGCAACCACGTGACCAGCGACATCTCGATGGGTCTGCAGATCCCGATGGCGATGGCCGAGCGCATCAAGACCTTCTACGGCGGCGTCGTCGCCACCGGCATGGACGATCGCGAGATGATCGAGATCTCCGGCGATACCGGCGACTGGCACCACGATCGGCGTCAGGTCAGCCGCGCCGAGCTGATCGGCATCATGCGCCCGCGGGTCGAGGAGATCCTCGAGGAGGTGCGCGCCTCGCTCGATGCGGCCGGCTTCGATCACCTGCCGAGCCAGCAGATCGTGCTGACCGGTGCCGCGAGCCAGATCCCCGGGCTCGACGGCCTTGCAAGCCGCATCCTCGGCTCGCAGGTGCGACTGGGCCGCCCGATGCGCGTGCATGGCCTGCCGCAAGCCGCCACGGGTCCGGGCTTTGCCAGCGCGGTGGGCCTTTGCCTCTTCGCGGCGCATCCGCAGGACGAATGGTGGGATTTCGAGATCCCGGTCGACAAGTACGCCTCGGGCGGCCTCAAGCGCGCCGTGAAGTGGTTCCGCGACAACTGGTGAGTTGGGCAGGGGGGCTTCGGCTCTCTACTAGATACGGACGCCCCCGCAGGATCCTGCGGGGGCGTTCTTCGTTTTTGGGGATCTCCGTGTGAGCGCGGATTCAAGGCCGCAGGCCGCCGCGCCATGGCCTGCCCGCCCCGACGGGCTGGCGATTTGGGCATGACCGCGCTGAGCTGTGAGGTCTTTCGGATTTGGTTGGCATAAATCGAGGAATTCCGCGCTTAGATCGCCACCCCGACGGGCAGGCGATGGCGCGGCGCCACAAGCGTTGTGACGGATGACAAGAGAGAGGCCGCTTCGCAACACATGGGGCCATGGAAGGGGAAGCGGCAAGCCTTTAGCCTCGCAGGACTACCCCGCCAGCAGAGCCCGAGCGGCCGCACGGGCTTCCTTGGTGACCGTGTCGCCCGAGAGCATCCGGGCGATCTCGTCCTCGCGGTCGCCGGCATCCAGCGCCGCGACGGTCGACAGCGTGGCGTCGTTCTCGACCCGCTTCTGCACCCGCCAGTGATGCGCGCCGAGCGCCGCCACTTGCGGCGAGTGCGTCACCACCAGAACCTGCCCACCCTCGGCCAGCGCCTTCAGGCGACGGCCCACCGCATCGGCGGTGGCCCCGCCAACGCCGCGGTCGATCTCGTCGAAGATCATCGTGACGCCTCGGTTGCGCTCTTCCGAGAGGCTGACCTTCAGCGCCAGAAGGAAACGCGACAGCTCGCCGCCTGAGGCGATCTTGTTAAGCGGGCCCGCCGGCGCGCCGGGGTTGGTCGCGACAGTGAAGGCCACGGCGTCGCGGCCCTCGGGGCCGGGCTCGCCGCCGGCCACCTCGGTGCGGAACACCGCGCGCTCCATCTTCAGCGGCGCCAGTTCGGTGGCCATGGCGGTGTCGAGCCGGCCCGCGGCCTCGCGGCGCGCCTCGGTCAGCGCCGCGGCGGCGGTGTCATACTCTGCATCCGCCTCGGAGACCGCGCGGGTGAGGGCGGCGATGTTTTCGGCGCCGCTCTCCAGCGCCGCCAGCCGGCCCGAGAGCGTTGCCGCCAGCTCGGGCAGCTCGTCGGGGGCGATGGCATGCTTGCGGGCGAGGCCCCGGATGGCGAAGAGCCGTTCCTCGGTCTCCTCGAGATCCTGCGGATTGAATTCTAGCGCATCGAGGCAGTCTTCGACCTCGCGCCCGGCCTCGTCCAGCTCGGCCATGGCGCGGGTGAGGGCGGCGATGGCCCCCTCGAGCCGGCCCTCGGCCTTCTCGGATGCGCCTTCGAGCCAGCGCAGGGCGTTGGCCATGGTGCCCTCGGCGCCGTCATTTCCGAGCGCCTGCGAGGCGCGCACGATGTCCTCACGGATGCGCTCGGCGCTCTGCATCATGCGGCGCTTTGTGTCCAGCTCGGCCTCCTCGCCGGGCATCGGCGCAAGCCGGTCGAGCTCGTCGACCGCGTGGCGCAGGAAATCTTCCTCGGCGCGCACCGCCTCGAGCGCGGCCTGCGCCGTCTCGAGCGCCTTGCGGGCTTGGCGCCGCTTGGCCCAGGCGGCGCGTGCCGCGGCCAGCTCGGCGTCGATGGCGGCATAGCTGTCGAGAATGGCGCGGTGGCCCGAGGGGTTGAGCAAGCCGCGGTCGTCATGCTGGCCGTGCAGTTCCACCAGCGTCTCGGACAGGCGCCGCAGTACCTCGCCGCTGGCGCGACGGTCGTTGACCCAGCCGGTCTTGCGACCGTCGGCGCTGTTGACCCGGCGCAGGATCAGCTCTTCCGAGACCGGCAGCCCGGCCTCTTCCAGCACCGCGCGGGCCGCGTGACCGGGGGAGAGCTCGAACACCGCCGTGACCTCGCCCTGCGCGGCACCGCTGCGCACCAGCTCTGCGCGGCCGCGCCAGCCCAGCACGAAGCCCAGCGAATCCAGAAGGATCGACTTGCCGGCGCCGGTCTCGCCGGTCAGCACGTTGAGACCGGGCTGGAACGCGAGGTCCAGCCGGTCGATGATCAGCATGTCGCGGATCTCAAGCGCTCGAAGCATGAACTGCAAGGCGGGCGATCAGCCCGCCATCCCTTATAGCCACTCGCCCTTCACCATCTGGCGATAGGCCTGCGCCAGCCAGTTGTCGCCCTGCGCCTCGAGCGGCAGGCCCCGGTTGGTCAGCAGCGTGTAGCTGTCACGGTACCATTCCGAGCCCTGGTAGTTGTAGCCGAGGATCGCGCCGGCGGACTGCGCTTCCTGCACGAGGCCGAGCGAGAGATAGGCCTCGACCAGACGATGCAGCGCCTCGGGCGTGTGGGTGGTGGTCTGGAAATCCTCGACCACGACGCGGAAGCGGCTGATCGCGGCGCCGAAATGCTTGTCGCGAAGATAGTAGCGGCCGATCTCCATTTCCTTGCCGGCGAGGTGGTCGAAGGCGAGGTCGAATTTCAGGATCGAGCTGCGGGCATACTCGCTCTCGGGATAGCGTTCGATCACCGTGCGCAGCGCCTGCAAGGCCTGGAAGGTGAGGCCCTGGTCGCGCCCGACCTCCTCGATCTGGTCATAGTAGGAGAGGGCGAGAAGATACTGCGCGTAGGCGGCATCCTCGTCGGTCGGATAGAAATCGATATAGCGCTGCGCCGAGGAGCGGCTGTTCTCGTAATCCTTCTCGGTGTGGAAGGCGTAGGCCTGCATGATCAGCGCCCGCTTCGACCATTCCGAATAGGGGTAGAGGCGCTCGACCTCGCTGAAGTAATAGGCCGCCTGCTCACCATCCCTGCGGTCGAGCTCGTACTCGCCGCGCTCATAGATTTGCTGGGCAGAGAAGGTCTCGAGCGGGATGTTGCCACGGGCGTAGCCCTCGCGCTCCTGCGCAGTGCAACCCGCCAGCAGAATAGCGGAAAAAGCCACTCCGATCACTAGCTTACGCGATCTTCCGCCTGCCATGCCCGACTAACCTCATGTTCGTTCTAGGGGCCGAAGGACGGCCCTTGGCACGGTCCTAGCACAGAAAATTCCGGTGCAAAACGCCTTAACGGCGTTTTGCGTCCGGCGGCGTGTCAGGCAACCGCCGGGATCTCGTCGCGCTCGACTCCGGCACCCGGCAGGCGTGCCGCGAGCCCGTCGTCGCACAGCGTGATGCGGTAGGCATCGGGGGTCGAGAACAGCTCACGCAGGAGCATGTTGGTCATCGCGTGACCGGCCTTGTGACCCTCGTAATGGCCGATGATCGGGGCGCCGGCGGTGTAGAGATCGCCAAGCGCGTCGAGCATCTTGTGGCGCACCGCCTCGTCGTCGTGGCGCAGGCCGCCGGGCGAGAGCACCTTGTCGCCATCGACGACCACGGCGTTCTCATAGGTGCCGCCAAGCGCAAGGCCGTTGGCCTGCATCGCGTCGACGTCGGACTGCCGGCAGAAGGTGCGGCTGTCGCAGAGCTCGCGCACGAAGGCGCCGTTGGCGAGGTCCAGGCTGCGCTCCTGCGTGCCGATGGCATCGTCCTCGAAGGCGATGTGGAAATCCATGGTGAGGCCGTTGCCGGAGCGGGCAGGGGACAGGCTGGCCCAGCCCTTGTCGGTCAATACCGAGACCGGCTTGAGGATCTCGATGGCGTAGACCGGCGCGCGCAGGGCGCGGGTGCCTCGCTCGAGGATGGCGCGCACGAAGGGGGCGGCGGAGCCATCCATGATCGGAACTTCCGGGCCGTCGAGCTCGATCAAGGCATTGTGCACGCCGCAGCCAGAAAGCGCGGCCATCACGTGTTCGATGGTCGAGACCGAGACGCCGGCGCCGTTGACGATGCGGGTGCAGAGCGGGGTCACCTCGACGGCGTCCCAGCGCGCGGGCACCAGCGTGTCGCCCAGAAGGATGTCGGTCCGCTTGAACCAGATGCCGTGCTCGGCCGAGGCCGGGCGGATGGTCATGCGCGCCGGGCGGCCGGAATGCAGGCCGACGCCCTGGAAAGTTACAGCGGATCTCAAAGTGGTTTGCACGGTCGTACCTCAGTCATAGGAGGCTCCACCCCACTGGAGGCTCCTTTGATGGTGGGGATATAGACCGGCCCCTGTCAGCTCAAATCAAGTATTGTAACCGCCTGAAACATCGCCGTAACGGAATAAGCGAAACCTTGCAGGCATCTTTTCGGGACGTTGCAATCCTTTGACCACAAACGAAAAACGCCCCCTCGATGAGGGGGCGTTCCGTCGCGGAAGCTCGCGAAATGTCAGTTGGCCTGGCGCCGCAGGAAGGCCGGGATCTCGATCCGGTCCTGATCCTGCTGCTCGTCCTCGTCCACCACCGGGGCCGGCTGGTGGGCCTGCATCGGCGGCTGCTGGCGGCGCGGAGCGGGGGCCTCGTGGCCACCCTGACCACCTTGGGCATGGCCGTGACCGGTCATGCGGTTGATCAGCGAGTTGATCCCGAAGCGCGGCTTGTCGGCCTCGGAGGCCGGGCGTTGCATACCGGCGGGCTGCTGCGGCTGGGCGGCCGGGCGCGGGGCCTGCGCGGCGGGGCGCTGCTGCGGCTGCTGACGGCTGTGCTCGGCTGCGGTGCGCAGGCGCTGCAGGGTCTCCGGCGAGGGGGTGCCGGGGGCCGGGGCCTTGGGGGCCACGAAGGTTTCCGGCTCGGCGTCGAGCGCATTGGTCTGCGGCTGGAACTGCGCCACCTGAGGACGGTAGGCCGGCGGCGGCAGGTCGTCCTGCGCCTGTGCTGCGGGCTGCTCGTAGACCGGCTGTTGCGCCGGCTGCTGGTCGAGCGACCCGAACAGCGACGGTTCGTCCTCTTCGTATTCCGGCTCGGGCGCGTGGGCGGCAACCGGCTGCTGTGCGGGGGCCGGGGCCGGCTGAGGTGCGACCGGCGCGGCGGCGACCTCTTCCGGAGCCTCTTCGGTCATGGTCGGCTTCAGCGGCTCGGCCAGCTTGCGGCGCGGCACCGGAACGTCGCTGTGAACGTTGCTGGCATCGATGCCGGTGGCGACGACGGAGACGCGCATGTTGCCTTCCATCGTGTCGTCGAGGGTCGAGCCGACGATGATGTTGGCATCGGCGTCGACCTCTTCGCGGATGCGGTTGGCTGCCTCGTCGAGCTCGAACAGGGTCAGGTCATGACCGCCGGTGATGTTGATCAGCACGCCCTTGGCGCCCTTGAGCGAGATCTCGTCGAGCAGCGGGTTCGCGATGGCCTTCTCGGCGGCCTGGATCGCGCGCTCTTCGCCATCGGCCTCGCCGGTGCCCATCATCGCCTTGCCCATTTCGTCCATCACCGAGCGCACGTCGGCAAAGTCGAGGTTGATCAGGCCGGGGCGGACCATCAGGTCCGAGATGCCCTTGACGCCCTGGTAGAGCACGTTGTCCGCCAGCGCGAAGGCCTCGGTGAAGGTGGTCTTCTCGTTGGCGAGGCGGAACAGGTTCTGGTTCGGGATGATGATCAGCGTGTCGACGACCTTCTGCAGGGCCTCGACCCCGTCTTCGGCCTGACGCATCCGCTTGGCGCCCTCGAACTGGAACGGCTTGGTCACCACGCCCACGGTCAGCACGCCAAGCTCCCGCGCGGCCTGCGCGATGATCGGGGCCGCACCGGTGCCGGTGCCGCCGCCCATGCCGGCGGTGATGAAGCACATGTGTGCACCGGCAAGGTGATCGACGATCTGCTCGATGCTCTCTTCGGCCGCGGCTGCGCCGACCGAGGCACGGGCCCCTGCGCCAAGGCCTTCGGTGACCTTGATGCCGAGCTGGACCTTGGAGGTCGCGAGGCTCTGCTGCAGCGCCTGCGCGTCGGTGTTGGCCGTCACGAAGTCCACGCCTTCGAGCTGCTGGACGATCATGTTGTTGACGGCGTTGCCGCCGGCACCGCCTACGCCGAAGACCGTGATCCGGGGCTTCAGCTCTTCCTGTCCGGGCATCGAAAGGTTGAGTGTCATGTGTTTTGTCCGCCTGCGATTTTTGACTTGTTACACGCCTGTCCTGCGCCTTTACCGGCAATTCTTACCGACATATTAGCAACGGGTCACGCAAAAAACGCAGAATTACCACGAAATATAGGGTGAAACCGGGTAATCCGCGCGGGATTTCGCCGACACCCCCAGATTTTGGGGTTTTCACCAAAAACAACGCAAAACGAGAGCAGGCGGCGCGCCACGGGGCGGTCGCTGGTCGTCTTGCTTCGGTCATGTCGGGAGGTCTGCTCGACATCCCCTCAATCCGCCTCTGTGTGCGGTTCTGTGGATAAGCTAGCAAAGCCCCGGGCGGGCGTCATCCCCGAAAATCGAGGCTTTGCGGTTTTCCGCGCTCACGGTTTCGTTGGTGACGGGGCGGGGTCCCCTAGTGGAAGTCGCGGCTCGGGAACAGCCGCTTGGCCTGCTCGCGCGGGTGCTTGGCGGCAGGGGCGGGGCGTGCCGGACGCGGGGCCTCGTCGGCGGCGGGGTTGGTGATGCCGATGACATCGTCGAGCGGGTGGCCGAGATCGCCAAGCCGCGACGACAGGTCCTCGATCTGCTCGGCGATCAGGTGGGTGACGATGCCCTCGCGCTGCAGGTGGCCGGTGACCCGCAGCAGCCGCCCGCCCATGACCGCGCGGCGGAAGCGCTCGTAGACCTTGGGCCAGACCACCACGTTCGACACCCCGGTCTCGTCCTCGAGCGTCACGAAGATCACCCCCGAGGCGGTGCCCGGGCGCTGCCGGGTGATCACCACGCCGCAGACCGAGAGCCGCCGCAGCGGCGTGGCGGCAAGCTCCGAATGCGGCACGATGTCGGGAATGTCGGGCCGCAAAAGCTCCATCGGGTGGGCGCGCAGCGACAGCCGCATGGAGACGTAATCCTCGACCACCTCCTCGCCCAGATGCATCGGCGGCAGCTCCACATCGGGCTCGCGCAGCCCCTCGCCGTCGAGCGGATCGGCAAACAGCGGCAGCGGTGCCGGCGAGCGGATGGCGCGCACCTGCCAGAGCGCATCGCGCCGGGTCAGCCCCATGCCGGCGAAGGCATCCGCTTCGGCCAGCCGCTCGAGCACGCCGGGCAAAAGCCCCGCGCGCAGCCACAGGCTTTCGGGATCGGGATAGCCGTTGCCGCGCGCCGCCACGATCCAGCCGGCATCCTCCTCGCGGAAGCCCTTGATCTGGCGAAAGCCCAGCCGCAGCGCCAGCCTGCCGTCGGCGCGCCGCTCGAGCACGTTGTCCCACTGGCTGTGGTTGACGCAGATCGGGCGCAGCTCGATGCCGTGGTCGCGCAGGTCGCGGACGATCTGCGCCGGGGCGTAGAACCCCATCGGCTGCGAGTTGAGCAGCGCGCAGCCGAAGATCGCCGGGTGATGGCATTTCAGCCACGACGAGACATAGGTCAGCATGGCGAAGGCCGCCGCGTGGCTCTCGGGAAAGCCGTAATCGGCGAAGCCCTCGATCTGGGTGAAGCAGCGCTCGGCGGCCTCGCGGGTGTAGCCGTTCTTGAGCATGCCGCGGGTGAAGCGGTCGCGATGTTCGCCGATGGTGCCCATGCGCCGGAACGAGGCCAGCGAGCGGCGCAGCCGGTCGGCCTCTTCCGCCGAGTAGCCGGCGCCGACCACGGCGATCTGCATCGCCTGTTCCTGGAACAGCGGCACGCCGAGGGTCTTGCGGGTGACCTCCGACAGCGCCGGCCCGAACGGCTCGGGCCGCTCGAGGCCCTGCCGGCGGCGGATATAGGGCTGCACCATGCCGCCCTGGATCGGACCGGGGCGGACGATGGCGACCTCGATCACCAGGTCGTAGAAGGTGGCGGGCTTCATCCGGGGCAGGAAGTTCATCTGCGCCCGGCTCTCGACCTGGAACACCCCCACCGCGTCGGCCCTCTGCAGCATCCGGTAGGTGGCCTCGTCCTCCTGCGGCACGGTGTCGAGCGTGTGGCGGAGGCCCTCGTGCTGATCCAGCAGGGCAAAGGCCTTGCGGATGCAGGTCAGCATCCCGAGGCTGAGCACGTCGACCTTGAGGATGCCGAGCGCGTCGATATCGTCCTTGTCCCACTCGATGACGGTGCGGCCCTCCATCGCCGCGTTCTCGATCGGGCACAGCTCGTCGAGCCGGCCCCGGGTGATGATGAAGCCGCCCACGTGCTGGCTCAGGTGGCGCGGGAAGCCGATGATCTCGCCGATGAGGCCGATGGTCTGCGCCAGCCGCCGGTCGCCGGGATCGAGCCCGAGCTCGCGGATGCGGTCGGGATCGGCGCCGCCGTTGGACTGGCCCCAGATCTGCCCAGAGAGCGCCGCCGTCACGTCCTGGCTCAGCCCCATGACCTTGCCGACCTCGCGGATCGCGGCGCGGGTGCGGAAATGGATCACCGTGGCGCAGAGCCCGGCGCGGTGGCGGCCGTATTTCTCGTAGATCCACTGGATCACCTCCTCGCGCCGCTCATGCTCGAAATCGACGTCGATGTCGGGCGGCTCGCCGCGGTAGCGCGAGATGAAGCGCTCGAAGACCATGCCGATCAGGTCGGGGCTGACATCGGTGATGCCCAGCAGGTAGCACAGCACCGAGTTCGCCGCCGAGCCGCGCCCCTGGCACAGGATGCCACGCGACCGGGCGAAGGCGACGATGTCGTTCACGGTGAGGAAATAGGCCGCGAAGCCCAGCTCCTCGACCACCCGCAGCTCCTTGGCCATCAGGTCGAAGACCTTGTCCGGCGCACCCTCGGGATAGCGCCGCTCGAGCCCGGCATGGGCCAGCCGCTCGAGCCGGGCCTGCGGTGTCTCGCCATCGGCGATCTCGTCGGGATACTCGTAGCTCAGCTCGCCGAGGTCAAACGCGCAGCGCGCCGCGATCTCCAGCGTGCGGCGCAGGGCGGCGGGGTGGCGGCGGTAGAGCCGGGCCATGTCGGTGGCGGGCTTTAGCCGGCGCTCGGCATTGGGCAGGGCGCGGGTGCCGATGGCGTCGATGGTGCACCCCTCGCGCAGGCAGGTGAGCACGTCGGCCAGCTGGCGCCGCGCGGCGCGGTGCATCAGCACGTCGCCCACCGCCACCATCGGCGTGTTCATCCGGAGCGCCAGCCTTGCGCAGGCATCGAACCACGCCTGGTCGGAGCCGTCATAGCGCGGCGGCGCGCCGAGGAAGACATGACCCGGAAAGCGCCGCTGCAGCCGCCTGAGCGGCGCCGTGGCCCGGGCCAGATCTTCGGGCGGCAGGGCAATCAGGATCAGGCCGCGGCCATGCTCTTCGAGATCGGCCAGATGCAGCTGGCAGCGGCCCTTCTCGGCCCGGCGCTTGCCCAGCGTCAGCAGCCGCGACAGCCGTTCATAGGCGGCGCGGTCGGTGGGCAGGGCGAGCCACTCGACAGGCTCGTCCTCGAGCACCAGCCGGCAGCCGGTGATCAGCCGTGGCAGCAGCTGGCCGGCGCGCACGGCGATTTCCTGCGTGCCGGCCTCGGGCTGGCGCGAGGAGGGATCGGTGCGCTTGGTCGAGCGGATGCGCAGCGCCTGCTCGGCCTCGTCGCGCAGGGTCTTGAGCGCCGACCACGCGCGCACCACGCCGGCCAGCGAGTTGCGGTCGGTGATCGCCAGGGCCGAGAGCCCGAGTTCGGTGGCACGCGCCACCAGCTCCTCCGGGTGCGAGGCGCCGGTGAGGAAGGTGAAATTCGAGGTGACGCAGAGCTCGGCATAGGCGGTGGGGAGGGGGGCGTCCTTGCCACCCTTGCTGGTCCTGCCTTCGGCCGGTGGGGGGAGAGGGGCATTGGGGGCGCTGCCCCCGTCCGCCGGAGGCGGACTCCCCCGAGGTATTTTCGAACCAGAGAAGAGCGGGGTGTCTGGGAGGGATGGCGAGGTGAGGAGGTTTTGCCGGAGGATTTGGGGGGGCGAGACCATGGCGGGCGCGGGAGCGGATGGCGAGGGGGATCGGGGGCGCTGCCCCCGTCCGCCGGGGGCGGACTCCCCCGAGGTATTTCGGAACCAGAGAAGAGCGGGGCGTTTGGAAGGGATGGCACGGGAGAGCGCTGTCTCCGTCTGCGCGGGGCGGATGGCCCAGAGGTCTTTTCGGACCAGAGAAGATGCGGGGGCGGCGGGGGTCACGGGAATTCTCCGTGCACGAACCAGCCCGGGGCCTGCGGGGTGTGGAACAGCCACAGGCGGCGGCCCTCGCGGGTTTCGATGTGCCAGTAGTCGCGGGTGCCGTGGCGCCAGGCGTCGTCGGGCAGCCACCATTCCGGCGCGATGCGCTCGGGGCCGGTGGCGCGGGCGGTGGCGAGCTGCAGGGCGCGCCAGCGGAAGCGGCGCGGCGGGCGGGGACCCTGGGCGGCGATGGGTTCCGGCGGGAACAGCCGCAGCGGCCGCGGGCGCGGTGACGGCCAGCCGCCGGTGGCCGGGGCGGAGAAGGCGGCGGGGGCGACGAGGAAGGCGCGCTCTGGGATGTGGCTGTCGGCGGGTAGCAGGCGGCGGATGTTCTCGAGCCCGATGCGGGTGCCGATGCGGGTCACCAGATCGTCGAGCGCCGGGCCCTCGGGCGCCGCGCCGCGCGCCGCCACCGGCCCGCCCAGCTGTTGCACCGGCAGATCCTCGACCACCACTGCCTCGAGCCGCAGCTGGTCGATGCCGAAGCCGGCCTCGGCGGCCTCCACGCCGCGGCGGAACAGCGGCAGGATGCGGCCCGCCTCGCGCATCGGGCTCGCCAGCCGCAGCTCGACCCGGGCCGCGCCGCCATCGACCCGGCGCAGGCTCAGCTCGAGCACCCGCGCGCCGGTCTCCTGCGCCAGAAGCCGGGCGCAGAGCCGCTCGAGCAGGCGCTCGGTGCCGGCCATCACGTCCTCGGTGAGGCCGATGGGCTCGGGCAGGCTCAGGCGAATGCCGTAATGCGGCGGCTCGGCGGTGGGGGTGACCGGCTCGGGCATCGCGCCCAGCGCCTGGTCGAGCCGGGCCAGCAGGGCGGGCCCGAAGCGCCGGGTCAGCGGCGGGCGCGGGCTGGCGGCGAGATCGCCGATCGTGCGCAGCCCGAGCCGCTGCAGCGCCGTC
The DNA here is from genome assembly GCF_017309175.1 of Salipiger bermudensis. Taxonomy (NCBI): domain Bacteria; kingdom Pseudomonadati; phylum Pseudomonadota; class Alphaproteobacteria; order Rhodobacterales; family Roseobacteraceae; genus Salipiger; species Salipiger bermudensis. The sequence goes on from NZ_JAEKJV010000001.1 coordinate 420,917, forward strand.
ACCACCTCGGGCTCGAGCTGGAGCGCCGCCACCGGCAGCGGTCCGAGCGCGGCCAGCGGATCGCCCGCCGGCGCCACCCCCTCGCCGAAGCGCGCCAGCGCCCAGGCGCCGCCGCGGCTGTCGGCCAGCCCCAGCCGCAGCGCCAGCCCGGCGCGGGCGGCGCGGGCGCGCATGTCGGCCAGCATCATCGCCTCGCCGCCATGCAGATGGGTGGCGCCGGTGACATCGAGCACCAGCCCGTCGGCACCGTCGATCCCGACCCAGGGGCAATAGCGCGTGGCCCAGCGGCGCAGCGCCGCGAGGAAGCGCCCGTCGCGGCCTGGATCGGCCGGCGCGGTGAGCAGCGCCGGGCAGTAGATCCGCGCATCCGCCAGCGCCATGCCGCGATGCAGCCCCTCGGCCTCGGCCCGCGGGTTCAGGCAGAACAGCCGCTCGGCGTTGGCCTGCGTCTGCACCAGCGCGAAGGGCGCTTCAACCGGACGCGCGCGCAGAACCCGGTCGCTCGGCAACCGGGGAAACCACATGGAGACGATGCGCCGTGTCTGTCCAAAGAACATCCCAGGTTCCCAGTGTTCCTGATTTGTTCTTTATAATTTCCCAACGCAGCGCTGTCGAGTCCGCCTCCTCTTCGGAGGCCAGCCGCGGGGCGGCGCGCCAGCGGGTCTCGGCGGCGTTGCTGCCCATGCCCTCGGGGATCAGGCAGAGCCCGGTGCTGCCGCCGCTTTTCGCGGCAAGCTGCAGGCGGCGGCCCTGGCGCAGGTCGAGCGGCTTGGTGATCTCGGTCACCACCAGCGGCACCGCGCCGTCGCGCAGGGCCTCCTCGGTGACCGCCAGCGCATCGGTGGGCGAGGGCGCCTCGGCGATCAGCAGCCGGGAGGGATCGAAGAACGGTGACAGGCCCTGCGGGGTCAGCATCTCCGCGCTCCAGCCCGGGCGCACCCAGAGCACCGGGCCCGCGCCCTGCGCCGCGAGGATCGCGGCGAAGCTGCTGGCGCCGGGGCCGCAGACCTCGTGGACGCGGGCGGGACGCAGGGGGAAGCTGTCGAACAGATTCGCGGGCATGGGGTCAGGATACAGGGTCGGGCCGGGGCGGGCCAAGATCCCTGCGCCGACAAAGCGTGGAAAGCGGGCAGATCCTGCGGACTGGCGCTGCCACGGGCCGCGTCGCGATTGACGCAAGCCGCGCGCGGTGCGCCACTGTCGCCATGATGATCATTTCCCTCTCCGTGGCAGGCCGCCGATGAGCGCGCCGCTGCCCTACCGCCTTGGTCCGGCGCGTCCGGCGCTGGGGCTCGTGGTGCTGCAATCGGACGAGAGCGTCGAGGCCGACATGCGCCGCCTGATCCCGCGGCGCGGCAATCTGCTCGTCACCCGCGTGCCCTCGGGCGCCGAGGTCACCCCCGAGACGCTGGCCGAGATGGAGGGTCATCTGGGCCAGGCGGCGGCGCTGTTCCCGCCCTGGGCGCGGTTCTCGGCGGTGGGCTATGCCTGCACCTCGGGCACGGCGCAGATCGGCGCGCCGCACGTGGCGGCGCAGATACGTGCGGCGGTGGAGACCGAGGCGGTGACCGAGCCGGTCTCGGCACTGATCGCCGCCTGCGCGGCGCTGGGGGTGCGCCGGCTGGGGCTGATCTCGCCCTACGTGGCCGAGGTGTCGGGGCGGCTGCGCGCGGTGCTGGCCGAGGCGCGGATCGAGACGCCGGTTTTTGCCAGTTTCGAGGTGCCGGAAGAGGCCCGGGTGGCGCGGATCGGGCCGCAGAGCCTGCGCGATGCCGCGATGCGGCTGGCCGGGGAGGCGCCGCTCGACGGGCTGTTCCTGTCCTGCACCAACCTGCGCACCCTGTCGGTGATCCCCGTGCTCGAGGCAGAGCTGGGACTGCCGGTGCTGTCGAGCAACCAGGTGCTGGCGTGGCACATGATGCGGCTGGCGGGGATCGCGGCGCCGAAGCGGGCGCCGGGGCGGCTTTTCATGCAGACGCGGTGACGGCGCGGCGCGCCTGCCAGAGCTGGCGGGCGGTCTCCAGAGGCGCATCCTGACCCAGCGTGTCGAGCGCCAGCGCGGCGGTGCCCAGCACCACGGCCTCGGCGAAGGGATCGTCGCGCTCACCCGCCCAAAGCGCGCCGAGCAGCGCCGGATCGCTCTCGCCATCATCGAGGCGACGGGTGGCCTCGGGCAGCAGGGCAGGAAAGCTTGTCTCCCACGCGGCGCCCTCGCGCAGGCCGAAGCCGGCGATCGCCTTGGCTGGGTGACGTTCGAACTCGCCGCCGCCGCCCTTGATCACGGTGAGCGCGTCGAGCCCGAGAATGGCGCCCGCATCGGCCTGCAGCAGGCGATAGGGCGGGTGGAACACGCCCTGCACAGAGACGCTGGCCCGCGCCGGGTTGAGCATCCGGCAGACGGTGTTCACGCAGGAGCGCAAGTGCAGCACGTCGCGCAATCTCAGCAGGCGGAAGAGCGCCGCAGAAAGATGCTCGAGCGGCAGGTAGGCGATGCCGTGTTGCTCCATGAGAGTGGAGGCCTCGGTGGGCTCCTCGGCCACCGGGATGCCGGCGGCGGCGAGCCCGTTGCGCACCGCCGCGTCGGCGCCGTTCCAGCCATGCATCAGCACCGGGTGCCCGGCATCGGCCACCAGCCGCGCCGAGAGCAGGAACCACGGCAGGCCGCGGGTGCGGCCGGCGGCATAGGAGGGCCAGTCGAGCGCCGGGCAGGGCAGGGCCGGAAGGCTCTGCTGCGCCGCCTGCGCGAAGCCCGCGATCTCGTCGGCGGTCTCGCCCTTCATCCGCATCAGCATCAGGAGCGCGCCGATGGCATGGGGATCGGCCTCGCCCGAGAGCATGAGCTGCATCGCATCGACCGCTTCCTCGCGGCTGAGCGAGCGCGACCGTCCGGGGCCGCGCCCCAGCGTGCGGACGTGGGCGCCAAGCGTCATTCCGCGGCCACCTTGGCCTGTGCCGCGGCGAGGATCGAGGCCAGCTCGGGCCGGCAGGAACCGCAATTGGTGCCCGCCTCTAGCGCCGCGCCGATCTGTTCGACGCTGAGCAGCCCTTGCGTCTCGATGGCGGTGACGATGGTGTTGAGCCCGACATTGAAGCACGAGCACACCAGCGGGCCGGGATCGGGGCGGTCGGCAGGCGGCTGGCCGGTAAGGGCGTCGGGGGCCTCGGTGCCGGGCAGGGTGGCGAGGAAGTCGCGCTTGAGCGCCACCGGTTCGGGGCCGGCGAAGAGCGCCGCGATCAGCCGGTCGCCGTCGTGGAAGGCGATGCGGGCAACGCCGCGCCGGGCGTCGATCACGGTCTGGCAGGGCGCGTCGGGCAGGCCGAAGAGCGCGCGCGCCTCGGCCTCCCAGTCCTCGGGCTGGGCTGCGGCGGCCAGCTCGGCGCGCCAGCCCGCACGGGTGCAGGCGCGGGCCCAGTAATCGGCGGTGGGGGTGATCTCGGTGGCGGACACGGCATAGCCGTACCATGCCGCGTCGAAGCGTGCCACCGCCGTGGTGCTGGCCTTGCTCTCGGGCTGGCCCGAGACCGGATCGGTGTTGGCGGCGACCAGCGCGTCGATGCGGGCCGAGGGCGCGGTCTCGCCGGTCCAGTGCATCGGCGCAAACACGTCGCCCGGCGCCACCGCATCGGTGATCCGCGCCCGCAGGATCGCCTTGCCCTGCGGGTTCTCGAGCCGCACCAGATCGGCGGGCGCGATGCTGAGGCGGCGCGCATCCTCGGGGTGGATCTCGAGGAAGGGCTCGGCGAGATGGGCGGCCAGCCGCGGTGAGCGGGCGGTGCGCGTCATGGTATGCCACTGGTCGCGGATGCGCCCGGTGTTGAGCCGGAAGGGAAACTCGGGGCAGGGCTCGGAAGCCGGGGGGCGATAGCGGATCGGCAGCATCCGGGCCTTGCCGTCGGGGTGGTAGAAACGCCCGTCGGCGAAGAAGCGGCCGCCGTTGCGGGTGGCGCTGGCAGGCCAGCGGAAGGGCGCCATCGCCATGTATTCGCTGTCGCTGAGCTCGGCCTTGGCGGAGATGTCGAAATCGCGCCCGAGCGTGCCGGCAAGCCCTGAAAGGGCTGCGTATTCGCGGAAGATTTCGGCCGGGCAGGCATAGTCGAACGCCTCGCGCCAGCCCATGCGGCGGCCGACCTCGGCGAGGATCTCCCAGTCGGGCCGCGCCACGCCGGGCGCCGGCAGGGCGGCGCGCTGGCGGCTGATGGTGCGGTCGGAGTTGGTGACCGTGCCCTCCTTCTCGGCCCAGGCCGAGGCGGGCAGCAGCACATGGGCCAGCCGGGCGGTGTCGGTGGCGGCGGTGATGTCCGAGACCACGACGAAATCGCAATCGGCGATCGCCTTGGTGACCGCATCGGCATCGGGCATGGTGACGGCGGGGTTGGTGTGGATGATCCACAGCGCCTTGATGCGGCCGTCGCCGGCGGCGCGGAACAGGTCCACCGCCTTGAGCCCCGGCGCGTCGGCCATGCGCGGGCTGTCCCAGAATTCATGCACGGCGGCGCGGTGGTCGGCGTTCTCGATGTCGAGGTGACAGGCCAGCATGTTGGCCAGCCCACCGACCTCGCGCCCGCCCATGGCGTTGGGCTGGCCGGTGATCGAGAACGGCCCGCAGCCGGGGGTGCCGATGCGGCCCGTGGCGAGGTGGCAGTTGAGGATGGCGTTGACCTTGTCGCTGCCCGAGGTCGACTGGTTGACGCCCTGGCTATAGACGGTGACGACCTTTCCGGTGCCGATCCAGAGCTTGTAGAACGCCGCGAGCTGCGCCTCCGACAGCCCGGTGACGGTGTCGCGGTCGCTCGAGGCGGCGATCAGCGCCTCGTTGAAGCCCTGCACGGTGGCGAGGAATTCCTTGTCGAGCGCGCCGGCCTCGTGGATGGCGCAGAGCAGCCCGTTGAACAGCGCCGCATCGGTGCCGGCCTTGAGCGCGAGATGCATGTCGGCGCCATCGCAGGAGGCGGTGCGGCGCGGGTCGATGACCACGAGCTTGGTGCCGCGCGCCTTCCGCGCCGCGAGGATGCGCTGGTAGAGCACCGGGTGGCACCAGGCGAGGTTCGAGCCCACCAGCACGATCAGGTCGGCTTCCTCGAGATCCTCGTAGGTGCCGGGCACGGTGTCGGTGCCGAAGGCGCGGCGATGGCCGGCCACCGACGACGCCATGCAGAGCCGCGAGTTGGTGTCGATATTGGCGGCGCCGACATAACCCTTCATCAGCTTGTTGGCGACGTAGTAATCCTCGGTCAGCAGTTGGCCGGAGACGTAGAAACCCACGCTCTCCGGCCCGTGCTGCTCGATGGTCTCGCGAAAGCGCTGGGCGACGAGATCGAGCGCCTCGTCCCAGTTCGCCTCGCGGCCGTGCACGCGGGGAGAGAGCAGGCGCCCTTCCAGCCCCACGGTCTCGCCAAGGGCCGAGCCCTTGGAGCAGAGCTTTCCGAAATTCGCCGGGTGCTCCGGGTCGCCCCGCACCGTCAGCCCGCCCTGGCCGTCGGCCAGCAGGCGCACCCCGCATCCCACCCCGCAATAAGGGCAGGTCGAACAGATCTCGGAAACGCCCTGGTCTTTCATCACGCCGCACTCCGCCGGGAGACCGCCGCGCCGTCGAGCAGGATGCGCCCGTCCTCGAGCCGAACCGGGTAGGTGTCGATGCGGCCCTCGTCGGCGCCCTGCGCCTCGCCGGTGTTGAGGTCGAACACCCAGTTGTGCAGCGGGCAGGTGACCTTCTGGCCGTGCACGATGCCCTCCGAGAGCGGGCCCTGCTTGTGCGGGCAGGTGTTCGAGGCGGCAAACACCTCGGCGGTGTCGGTGCGGAAGATCGCCACGCAGCCGACCTCCGTCCTGACCAGCCGGGCGCCGCGCAGCGGCACGTCGTCGATATGTCCGATGTCGATCCAGCTCATTGGCCTGTCTCCGCTTGCGAGATGGGGGAGCCGCCCCGAAGGCCGGGGCGGCACGTTTGGCGAGGGGCGGCGCTCATTCCGCCGCCTTCAGGGTGAGGTCGGCCAGCGGCTGGAAGCGGCGCGCCGCCTCGGGCTCTGCCCGCTCCGCCCAGGGATCGGTCTGGTAAACGCTTTGCGAGACGTCGAAGCGCTCGACCAGCGCCCGGCGCTCGGCGTCGTCGGAGAGCACCTCCTTGACCCAGTCGAGCCCGACCTTGGCGACCCACTTGTAGGGCCGGTCGAGATACTTGGCGTGCTCGCGGTAGAGCTGCACGAAGGCGGTGGTCCACTCGATCGCCGCCTCCTCGGTGGGTACGTCGACGAGGCGTTCGGTCTCCTTCACGTCCATGCCGGCGGCCCCGGCGACGCCGATCTGGTAGCCGCTGTCGACGCAGATGATGCCGACATCCTTGCAGGTCGCCTCGGCGCAGTTGCGCGGGCAGCCCGAGACGCCGAGCTTGACCTTGTGCGGCGTCCACGAGCCCCAGAGCTTCTTCTCGAGCTTGATGCCGAGCCCGGTGCTGTCCTGCGTGCCGAAGCGGCACCAGTCGGAGCCGACGCAGGTCTTCACCGTGCGCAGACCCTTGGTATAGGCGTGGCCCGAGACCATGCCGGCCTCGTTGAGATCGTGCCAGATCGCCGGCAGATCCTCTTTCTTGACGCCCAGAAGGTCGATGCGCTGGCCGCCGGTGACCTTGACGGTGGCGCCGTATTTCTCCGCCGCCTGCGCGATGGCGATCAGCTCCTGCGGCGTGGTCATGCCGCCCCACATGCGCGGCATCACGCTATAGGTGCCGTCCTTCTGGATGTTGGCGTGGTTGCGCTCGTTGACGAAGCGGCTTTGCGGATCGTCGGTATAGTCGAGCGGCCAGTCCGCCAGCAGGTAGAAGTTGATCGCCGGGCGGCAGACATGGCAGCCGTTGCGGGTTTTCCAGCCCAGCTCCTGCCAGACCGCCTCCTGCGATTTCAGCTCCTGCGCCTTGATCAGGCGGCGCACGTCCTCATGGGTGAGGTCGGTGCAGCCGCAGACTGGCTGCGCAGTGGGCAGCACGAACTCGTCGCCCAGCGTGACCGAGAGCACCTGCTCGACGAGCCCGGTGCAGGTGCCGCAGGAGGCGCTGGCCTTGGTGGTGGCCTTGATCGCCCCGAGATCGGTGGCGCCGCCTTCGATGGCGGCCACGATATCGCCCTTGCATACGCCGTTGCAGCCGCAGATCTCCGCCTCAGGCGGCAATGCTGCAACGGCTGACAGAGGGTCCGCGGAGGCACCCCCCTGATAGGACGGCCCGAATATCAGCGTCTCGCGCATCTCCGAGATGTCTGTGCCGTCCTTGATCAGCCCGAAGAACCAGTTGCCGTCGGCGGTGTCGCCATACATCACCGCGCCGATGAGCCTGTCCTCCTCGATCACGAGGCGCTTGTAGATGCCTCGGGCGGGGTCACGATAGACGATGTCCTCGCGACCCGGGCCGTCGGCGAAATCGCCCGCCGAGAACAGGTCGCAGCCGGTGACCTTGAGCTTGGTCGAGAGCTCGCGCATGGCGAAGGTCTCTTCTTCGCCGAGCAGCGTCTTGGCCAGAACCTTGGCCTGATCGTAGAGCGGTGCCACGAGGCCGAAGAGGTTGCCCTCATACTCGACGCATTCGCCCACGGCAAAGACATCCGGCGTCTCGGTGCGCATCTGCGCGTCGACCTTGATGGCGCGGCCGCAGGCGATGCCGCTGTCTTGCGCCAGCTTCACCGCCGGGCGGATGCCCACCGCCATGCAGACGATGTCGCAGGGCAGCTCGGTGCCGTCGGCGAGGTTGACCTGCTCGGCCTTGCCGTTGCCCACGATCTCCTTGGTCGAGGCTTCGAGCAGCACGGTGATGCCGCGGCGCTCGAGATCCTTCTTCAGCAGGTAGCCCGCCGCCGGATCGAGCTGGCGCTCCATCAGGTGCGAGGCGATGTGCAGCACGGTGACCTCCATGCCGCGCAGCCGCAGTGCCGCCGCCGCCTCAAGCCCGAGCAGGCCGCCACCGATGACCACGGCCTTGGAGCCGGGTTTGCCGGCGGCCTCGGTCATCGCGGTGGTGTCCTCGAGGTCGCGGAAGGCGACCACGCCGGGCAGGTCATGGCCGGGGCAGGGGATGATGAAGGCCGAGGACCCGGTGCCGAAGACCAGTTTGTCATAGGCCACTTCGCCCTTCTCGCCGACCACGACCTTGCGCGCGGTGTCGACGCTCAGGACCTTTTCGCCGAACCGGCAGGTGACCTTGTTGGCGCCGTACCAGTCGTCGTCATGGGTGACGATCTCGGCAAAGCTCTTTTCGCCCGAAAGCACCGGCGAGAGCATGATGCGGTTGTAGTTGCCGCGCGGTTCGGCGTTGAAGAGCGTGATCTCGAAGGCGCCGGGATCGGCGTCGAGCAGGTGTTCGAGCAGTCGGCCAGAGGCCATGCCTGCTCCGATGACGACGAGTTTCTGCATCTCTGCGGCTCCTCTCAGACGTACCATGCGACGATGTGGGCGATCTCGCCCGCATCAAAGATCGGCAGGGCGACGAGGGTTTCGTAACCCTCGGTGAGGCCCGGCTTGCCGGTGACGATCAACGGCAGGCCGGTGGCGAGCACCTTGCCGATATTGCCCTGGTTGGCGTTGACCCGGCGCGGCGGCTCCTGCGTGTCGTCGGTCCAGAGCGGGCCCTCGCGCTCGCAGATGCCGTCGGCGAGGATCGCGGCGACCTCGCGGCCGACCTTGACCGGGCGCGAGTCCCAGATCTCGAAGCGGCGCGCGATCGGCGTGCCGCGGGCCGAGAGCAGGGTGAGCACGAAGCTCTTGTCCTGCGGCACCGGGATCGGCAGGCCGAGCCCGGTGGTCAGCCCCGCCTTGCCGGCGCTGTCGGCGCGGATGAAGCGGTAGCCGGAGCCGAGATCGCGGAACAGCATCGGCGTGCTGGCCGACCAGACGCCGCCCGGCAGGCCCTGGCCGCGCGGGAAATGCGTGTGCTGGGAGACCCATTCGAAATGCTTGGCGGCGCCATAATAGCCATCATCCAGCATCAAGAGACCGTCTTCCTCGTGCCAGACCTCGATGGCGCCGGTGCGGTTTTCATCATCACCGCAGAGCACCACGAGAACCGCCTTGAGCTGGGCGTCGTTGAACACCGGGATTGCCACTGCCGAGGTCAGCCCGGCTTCGGCGGCGGCCTCGATGCGCTTGAAATAAGAGCCGTCGAAGCCCTTGAGCACCACCGGGCGCTCCTCGGCCCAGGCCTTGCCCGGCAGGCCTTCGCCCTTGCCGAAGCTGATCGCGCGGGTGGCCTCCTCGAAGGCCGAAAGCGCGCCGTAGTTGCCCGTTGCGAGGACCAGCCGGTCCCCCTCGGGCACCCAGATCTCGGTGACCTGGATGAAGGTCTTCACGGGTGCGTCAAGAACGGTGTCCATGATCGTGCCCCCTTGTCCTAGAGGTTTGCATCTGTCGCGCCCCGGCATCACGCGGGAGCGCCTGCCTTTCAGGCGGCTTTCTTCTTCTTCTCGGCCTTGGCCTCGGACTTGCCGTGTTTGCCGTGCTCGTACTCCTCGAGGAAGTTCAGCACCTGCTCGCGGTAGAGGTAGTAATCCGGGTGCTCGAGCAGCGCCTTGCGGGTGCGGGGGCGGGGCAGGTCGACATCGACGATCTTGCCGATGGTGGCTTGCGGGCCGTTGGTCATCATCACCACGCGGTCGGCCAGCAGGATCGCCTCATCGACATCGTGGGTGACGCAGATCGCGGTCACCTTGGTGCGCGACCAGACCTCCATCAGCACCTCCTGCAGCTCCCAGCGGGTCAGGCTGTCGAGCATGCCGAAGGGCTCGTCGAGCAGCAGCAGCTTGGGCGAGAGGGCAAAGGCGCGGGCGATGCCGACGCGCTGCTTCATGCCGTTCGACATGTCGGCAGCACCCTTGTCCATCGCATCGGCGAGGCCGACGCGCTCGAGATAGTACTCGACCACCTCCTGGCGCTCGGCCTGGGAGGCCTTGGGATAGACCTTGTCGACCCCGATGGCGCAGTTCTCGCGGGCGGTGAGCCACGGGAACAGGTTGGGCGACTGGAACACCACCGCACGCTCGGGGTCGGCGCCCTCGACATGGCGGCCATCAAGACGGATGCCGCCCTTGGAGATGCTGTTGAGGCCGGCTGCCATGGTCAGCACGGTGGACTTGCCGCAGCCCGAATGGCCGATCAGCGAGATGAACTCGCCCTTGTTGACCTTGAGGTTGAAGTCCTCGACCACCGTGAGCGGGCCCTTGGGGGTGGGGTAGATCTTGTGCAGCTGCGAGAAGTCGAGGAAGCGCTCCTCGATCATGCCTTCCTGCGCCTTGGCGACCGCCGCCGGCACTTCCGCCGCGATGCCGTGGATCGGCGTCACGTCGGGCAGGTTGCGGCTGCCCTCGGTCTTGGCCTCGATGCCCACGTCCATCAGGTAGGTGGTGACCTCGGCGCGCAGGCGCTTGAAGGTCTCGTCATGGTTCATCTCGCCGCGATCGCGGGGGCGCGGAATGCTCACCGGGAACTCGGTGCCGAGCGTGCCGTCGGGGTTCAGCGCGATGATGCGGTCGGCCAGCATGATCGCCTCGTCGACATCGTTGGTGATCAGCACGCAGGTCTTCTTGTCCTGCTCCCAGATCTGCTCGATCTCGTCGGCGAGATTGGCGCGGGTCAGCGCGTCAAGCGCCGAGAGCGGCTCGTCGAGCAGCAGCACCTCAGGGCTCATGGCCAGCGCGCGGGCGACGTTGACGCGCTGGCGCATGCCGCCCGAGAGCTCGGCCGGACGCCGCGTGGTGGCGTGGCTGAGCCCGACCATCTTGACGTACTTGGCGACGGTGGCCTCCTTCTCGGCCTTGGGCATCTTGGGGAAGACGCTGTCGAGCGCGAGCTGCACGTTGCCGTTCACCGTGAGCCACGGCATCAGCGAATAGTTCTGGAAGATCACGCCGCGCTCGGGGCCGGGGCCCTCGATCTCGGCGTCCTTGAAGGTGACGCGGCCCTTCGAGGGCTTTTCGAGCCCGGCCATCAGGTTGATCAGCGTGGTCTTGCCGCTGCCGGAGAAGCCCAGGAGCACGAGGAACTCGCCCTCCCGGACCTCGAGGTCGATGCCTTTCAGCACATCGGTCTTGTGGGTGCCTTCGCCGAAGCTTTTCGAGACGTTGTCGAACTTGAGAATGCTCATGGATTTGTCTCCTGACGGGCCCGGTTCAGCGGTTGTTCGAGAAGGTGAAGAGCGATTGCAGGGCGAACATCACGCGATCGAGCAGGAAGCCGATGATGCCGATGGTGAACACCGCGACCATGATCTTGGCGAGCGACGAGGAGGAGCCGTTCTGGAACTCGTCCCAGACGAACTTTCCGAGGCCGGGGTTCTGGGCCAGCATTTCCGCGGCGATCAGCACCATCCAGCCAACCCCGAGCGACAGGCGCAGGCCAGTGAAGATCAGCGGCAGCGCCGAGGGCAGCACCAGCTTGGTGATCTTGGTCCAGGTGTTCATCTTGAGCACCTTGGAGACGTTGACCAGATCCTTGTCGATCGATGCCACGCCGAGCGCGGTGTTGATCAGGGTCGGCCACAGCGAGCACAGCGTCACGGTGATCGCCGAGATCAGGAAGGACTTGGAGAACAGCCCGTCATTGGTGGCCACCGCGGCGGAGATGATCATCGTCACGATGGGCAGCCAGGCCAGCGGCGAGACCGGCTTGAAGATCTGCACCAGCGGGTTGATGGCCGAGTTGGCGTAAGGAGAGAGGCCGGCGAGGATGCCCAGCGGGATCGCCACGCAGGAGCCGATCAGGAAGCCGAAGAACACCGTCTTGATCGAGGTCCAGATCTGCTCGTAATAGCTCGGCGCGCCGGTATAGGCGATGTCCTTGACCTGGTCGGCCTTGCCCGCGGCGATGAGCTTCTCGTTGCGCGCCGCCACCATGGTCTCGAACTTGGCTTTCTTGGCGGCCTTGGCCTGCGCGTCCTCGTGCAGGAGCACCGCCTCGTGCCAGACCTGCGCCGGACCGGGGACCGCGCCGAGCGAGGTCTCGACCCTTGGCGCCAGCGTGCCCCAGAGCAGCAGGAAGCCCGCGATGGCCAGAAGCGGCACGCCCAGCAGCAGCCAGATGTCCTTCATCTGGGCCTTGGGGTTGTCGCCGGCGGCGGCTTTCAGGATCGGGGTGATCCATGCGAGGCCGAGGACGCGGAACCAGGCGTCGGCCTTGTTGATGCGGGTGAAGAGGCGCGCCCGGCGGGCTTCGCGCTCGGCCTCACGGGCGTAGTCTGGATCGACGGTTGTCATCTGAGGAGTCCTCGGCGGTTGGATGGATCGGTCCGGTGAGCGGCGCTCGCGCCGGGGGCGCATCGCCCCACCCACCGTCCCGCAGTCTGTCTCGGAAGCTGTCTCGGGAGGAGGTGGCGGAGGCACCCGGGAGGTGCGTCCGCCATGCATTTGCCGTTTCCTCAGGGTGCGCCCGGAGGGCACATCCCCGAAGGGAAATCAGCCCTGGATCTCGTTGCCCACGACCTTCTGCTCACCTTTCAGGCCGATCGGCAGGCTTTCGAGATAGCCGTTGGGGGTGCGGCCGTCATAGGGGATGCCGTCGATGATGTCGGCAGCCGGGGTCGCGTCCTTGTAGCCGTCGCTGTCCCAGGGGAAATCGGCCTCGTTGGCGAGACCCTCGTCGACCAGCGCGCGGGCGGCCTCGAGGTAGATCTCGGGCTTGTAGACCGACTTGGCGACCTCGTCGTACCAGCTATCCGGCTTGGCCTCGGCGATCTGGCCCCAGCGGCGCATCTGGGTCAGGTACCAGACCGCGTCGGAGTAGAACGGGTAGGTGGCGTTGTAGCGGAAGAACACGTTGAAATCGGGAACCTCGCGCTTGTCGCCCTTCTCGTATTCGAAGGTGCCGGTCATCGAGTTGGCGATCACCTCGGCATCGGCGCCCACGTATTCCGGCTGCGACAGCATCTCGACCGCTTCCATGCGGTTGGCGTTGTCGTTCTCGTCGAGCCACATGGCGGCGCGGATCAGCGCCTTGACCACGGCCTTGGTGGTGTTGGGGTTCTCTTCCGCGAAATCGGCGGTGATGCCGAAGACCTTCTCGGGGTTGTTCTTCCAGAGCTCGTAATCTGTGATCACCGGCACGCCGATGCCCTTGAACACCGCGGCCTGGTTCCACGGCTCACCGACGCAATAGCCGTAGATCGTGCCGGCCTCGAGGGTGGCGGGCATCTGCGGCGGCGGGGTCACCGAGAGCAGAACGTCGGCGCCGATCTGGCCGGTGACGTTCTCGGGCGAGTAGTAGCCGGGCTCGAGACCACCGGCGGCGAGCCAGTAGCGCAGCTCGTAATTGTGGGTCGAGACCGGGAAGACCATGCCCATGTTGAAGGGCTTGCCCTCGGAGCGGTACTTCTCGACCACCGGCGCCAGCGCCTCCGCCGAGATCGGGTGCTGCGGCAGGCCGTCTTCGTTGGTCGGGATGTTGGGCTTCATCTCTTCCCAGACGGCATTGCTGACGGTGATGCCGTTGCCGTTCAGATCCATCGAGAAGGGCGTGATGATATGCGCCTCGGTGCCGTAGCCGATGGTTGCGGCGAGCGGCTGCCCGGCCAGCATGTGGGCGCCGTCGAGCTGGCCGCCGATCACGCCGTCGAGCAGAACCTTCCAGTTGGCCTGTGCCTCGAGCGTCACGAACAGTCCCTCGTCGAGGAAGTAGCCCTGCTCGTAGGCCACCGCGAGCGGCGCCATGTCGGTCAGCTTGATGAAGCCGAAGGTCAGTTCATCCTTTTCGAGATCCTGCGCGAGCAGGGGAGAGGAGAGCGCCGTGGTGGCGGTAAGTGCGAGGAGAAGGTTCTTCATTCGTCCGTTCCGTCCCTTGGAGATGCCCGGTGAAACGCCCGGGCAGAAAAACAAAAAAGCCGCCGACTGATCGCGACTCTGGAGGAGGTCGCGGCAGTCGAGCGGCTTTGCTCGGATATCCCAAACGCTGGGAGAATTTCGGGAGCGGCGCGCCATTGCGCTGCTCGTGACCCTTCTATGACGGCAACTCCCGGATCCGATCAATTGAAAATGTCACCTTGGGGTCATGTTTAACCGGGTGGTCAATTTTCAGATGCTGCATCTGCATAAAAAGACGGCGTCAGTGCGCCGAGGGCTCGAAAATGCGGCCATCGAAGAACGAATCCGGCCCGAGGAAGAGCCGTCCCGATGTCGAGGCCACGGCGGTCTCCTCCGAGAGCGCGCCCTCCATCTTCGACGACGCGCCGGGCAGCTCGGCCCGGGTCGGCGCCAGCGCCTCGCGGAAGAGGTCGCTGCGGAACACCGCGCGCGCGGCACGCGCCGCGGTGGGCCGGTCGAGCCCGGTGCGCGCGGCGAGCTGCAACCCGATCCACTCCGCCTGGCTGCGCCACGGGAAGGTGGCGGCGCCGTGGTGGAACTCGACGAAGCCCGGCACGTGGCGCTCCTCGCCCTGGGCCGAGATCACCAGCCGGCCGTTCAGCGCCCGGTCGAGGATCTCGGCCGGCAGGTCGAGATATTCCTTGCGGCTGAGCAGCTCGGCAGCAAGCGTCGGCGATCCGGGCTCGGCCAGCCAGCGCCCGGCGCGCCAGACCGCGCGGATCAACCGGCCCAGCAGGTCGGGCTCGGCGCTCGCCCAGTCGCTGCGCACCGCCAGCACCTTCTCGGGGGCGAAGCGCCAGATCGCGCTGCCGGGCAGCAGCAGCGTGCCGACGCCGTTCTCCACCGCGATCGAGCCCCAGGGCTCGCCGACGCAGAAGGCGTCGATCTCGCCGGCCTGCATGGCATCGGCCATCAGCGAGGGCGGCACGGTGCGGATGTCGACGCTCTGCGGGGCGGGCAGCCCCAGCGCCGAGAGCCAGTAGTAGAGCAGCTCCGCATGCATCGAGAACGGGAAGGGCACGCCCAGGCGCAGCGGCTGGTCGGCCACGGCGATCAGCGCCTCGCCGGCGGTGCGGGCATTATTGAAGGCGAAGTCGTGGCCATGTTCGCGCAGCCGAGCGGCCAGCGCGTTGCTCACCCCGATGACATTGCCGTTCACGCCCAGCACCGAGACCGCCGAGAGCGCCGTGCCGGTTCCGCCGAGCCCCAGCGCCGACGCCACAGGGACCGGCGAGAGCATGTGCGCCGCCTCGACCCGGCCGAAGCTCAGCATGTCGCGCACCGACGACCACGATGGCGCCCGGCGCAGCTCGAGCGCGATGCTCTCCTCGGCGGCAAAGCCCATTTCATGCGCCACGATCAGCGGCGCGGCATCGATCAGGGGCAGGAAGCCCACGGACAGGGTCGCAGCGATCATCCCAGAAGCCCCGCCGCCGTCACCAGCGCCGCGGCCACCTCGGCCACGCGCTTGCCCTGATCCATCGCGGTCTTGCGCAGCAGCGCATAGGCCTCGTCCTCATCGACCCCGCGCGCCTTCATCAGCATACCCTTGGCGCGGTCGATCATCTTGCGCTCTTCCAACGCGCGCTTGGTTTCGGCCAACTCGGTGCGCATCCGCTGGAACATGCGAAAGCGC
Organism: Salipiger bermudensis; assembly: GCF_017309175.1. Taxonomy (NCBI): domain Bacteria; kingdom Pseudomonadati; phylum Pseudomonadota; class Alphaproteobacteria; order Rhodobacterales; family Roseobacteraceae; genus Salipiger; species Salipiger bermudensis. The sequence goes on from NZ_JAEKJV010000001.1 coordinate 436,377, forward strand.
GCAATGGCAGCGTCCATGATCGGCTTCACCCGCTGCGGTTTCATGCCGTCGACCACGTAGGCCGAAACGCCCGCCTCGATGGCGGTGTCGGTCAGTCCCTCGCCGTCGCGGTCGACGAACATCGCCACGGGCCGGTCGAGCGGCCCTGAGGCCAGCGCGAGCTCTTCGAGCGTGTCGCGCGACGGGCTTTCCACGTCGATCAGCACCACGTCCGGGCTCAGCGCCTGGATCTTGCGGGCGAGGCCAGTGGGCTCGGAGATGACGTGAATGTCGTAGCTGCCCGCATCCCGCAGGCTGTCGACGATGAGAATGGCGCGGTCGCGGTCAGGCTCGACCACGACGATGGAGAGGGAGGCACTCATGGGCTCAGGAACAGCAGCGTTGTGGTGGGAAGTAAAGCTGGCCGATGGGGGTGGTGCCCTTGAAAAAGGCACTTTGCCCGTTTTCTGGGCGGTGGTCCCTTGCACATGCCCTGTGCAGGGCCGGGGCTTTCGGTGCAGGCCGCAGGACCTATGTTGCCGGACGACACAAGGGAGCACGCAATGGAACTCGGACTCTACACTTTCGGCGATGTCGGCAAGAACCCGGTGACCGGTGAAACGGTCGACGCGCAGAAGCGGCTCAGGGAGCTGGTCGCTGAGATCCGTCTGGCCGACGAGGTCGGGCTCGACATCTTCGGACTGGGTGAGCACCACCGTCCGAACTACGCCATCTCTTCGCCCGCCACGGTGCTGGCCGCGGCCGCCTCGGTGACCGAGAACATCCGCCTGAGCTCGGCCGTCTCGGTGCTGAGCTCGGACGATCCGATCCGCGTGTTCCAGCAGTTTGCCACGCTCGACAACCTCTCCGGCGGGCGCGCCGAGCTGATGGTGGGGCGGGGCAGCTTCATCGAGAGCTTCCCGCTCTTCGGCTATGATCTCGACGATTACGGCGATCTGTTCGAGGAAAAGCTCGCCATGCTGCTGGCGATCAACGAACGGGAAAAGCTCAACTGGCCGGGCACGAAGCACACGCCCAAGGTCTCGGGGCTCGGGGTCTATCCGCGCCCGGTGAACGACCAGCTGCCGGTCTGGATCGCCGCCGGTGGCACGCCGCAAAGCATGGTGCGTGCCGGTGCGCTGGGCACGCCGCTGGCGCTGGCGATCATCGGCGGCGAGCCGCGCCGCTTTGCGCCGCTGGCCGATCTCTACCGACGCGCCGCCGATCAGGCCGGTAATGCCGACAAGGCGCGGGTCTCGCTCAACGTGCACGGCTTCGTGGGCGAGGATGGCAAGGCGGCGGCCGACCTGTTCTACCCGGCGCAGAAGGCGGTGATGGACCAGCTTGGCCGCGAGCGTGGCTGGGGCCCGCAGAGCCGCGCGCAATACGATGCGTCCTGTGGTCCCGAAGGCGCGATGTTCGTCGGCGCGCCCAACCAGGTGGCCGACAAGATCCTCGGCCTGCGCGAAGACCTGGGCTTTGACCGGGTCACCATCCAGATGGGGATCGGGGTGATCGACCACGCCGACATGATGACGGCAATCGAGGTGCTGGGCACCAAGGTCGCGCCGCTGCTGCGGCAGGGCTGAGGCGCTTGGCGAGCTGAGCCCGGGCCTCCACCGCTCGAAGGTGGCCCGGCTCAGGCGCCCCAGGTCTTGCGCAGCACGCGCATCCAGTTGCGCCAGCAGAGCTTCTCCATCAGCGCCTCGTCCACGCCGTGCACGCGCATCGCTGTCCGCAGGGCGGGGAGACCGGCGCAATCGACGATCTCGTCTGGCACCAGCGCGCCGTCGAAATCCGAGCCGAAGCCCACGCGGTCCTCGCCGAGGATGCCGATCAGGTGGTCGAGATGGCGCATCATCTGCTCGAGCGGCACGTCGCCCTTCATCTGCCCGTCGCTGCGCAGGAAGGCAGAGGCGAAGTTGATCCCCACCATGCCGTCGCTCTCGGCGATCATCGCGAGCTGCCGGTCGGTGAGGTTGCGGCTGTGCGGCGTCACCGCCCATGCGTTGGAGTGCGTTGCGACCAGCGGCGCGTCGCTGATCGCCGCCACATCGTTGACGCCCTTCTCGTTGAGGTGGCTGAGATCGACCATGATCTTCAGCGCGTTGCACTCGCGGATCAGCCGCTTGCCATGATCGGTGAGGCCGGGACCCGTGTCGGGACCGGAGGGGAAGGCGAAGGGCACGCCGTGGCCGAAGATCGTCGGGCGCGACCACACCGGCCCCAGCGAGCGCAGCCCGCGCGCGTGCAGCGCGTGCAGTTGCTCGAGCCCGGGATCGATCCCTTCGGCGCCCTCGATATGCATGATCGCGGCCATGGTGGGGCCGAACAGCGCCGCCTCGAGCGCGTCCACCGTGCGACAGAGCGTGACCGCGCCGGCGCGCTCCAGCGCCTCGAGCGCGGCGATGCCTTTGATCGTCACGTCGCGGCCTTCGGCCTCGGGCAGCATCAGCGGCAGCGGCAGGTCGTATTGCGGCTGGTTCATGTCGTCGGGCGAGGTGCCGGGCACCGGCGGCGAGGGCACGAAGACCGCGAAGAACCCGCCGCCCAGCCCGCCGGCCTGCGCGCGCGGCAGGTCGATATGTCCGTCGGGCAGGCCCGCAGCCACACCCTCGGGAGTGACGTCGCCGCGCAGCAGGCGCAGCACGAGGTCGTTGTGTCCGTCGAAGATCGGGGGCGTGATGGCGGCATCGGTCATGCGGGGAGGGGCTCCGGTTTGGCGTGCGCCAGAGATGACACCGGATGCCGTTCGCATGCAAGCGGTGCACCGCCGTGCGACGGAGGCGCCCGGTGCGTCAGCCGATCAGATAGGCGTAGGCCAGCACCCAGAGCGGCAGCACAATAAGCGCGACGAGCATGTAGCCGCCATTCCAGCGCAGCCCGACGGTGCGCGCGCTGACATTGCCGAACGATCCCACCAGCAGCGTGGTGGCGGTGAAGGGCGAGCTGATGCCCCCCAGCGCCCAGCCCGCGGTGATCGCGGTGACCAGCGCCACCGGCGAGACCCCGAGCTGGTCCGGCGTCGGCAGCAGCGGCGCGATCAGGGTCACCGCCAGGATCGGGTTCATCGCGAACTGCCCGGCCAGCGGGATGATCCAGACCAGCCCCGCCAGCACCAGCCAGTGCGGCAGGTCTTCGGGGTGGAAGCCCGAGGCCTTGACGATGGGCGCCAGCAGCGGCGCGCCGACGGTGCCGATATAGCCCGCCATCATCAGCAGCAGCACCTCGCCGCGATAGCCCGGCATGTCGTGGAAGGCGTAGGTTCTGAGCCGCGCGCCCAGCGGTGCGCCGCCGCCGCGCGCCTGCAGCGCGGTCCAGACCAGCGCCATCACCGGCACGATCAGCAGCACCAGTCCGATCACCCGGATGCCGGTGAGCGCGCCGAAGATCAGCACGCTGGTCACGAGGATCGCCAGCAGCCCCACGAGCGGCAGCATCAGCGCCCATGTGCCGTGGGGCTTGGCGCGCGGCCGTGGCGGGTGCGTGAGCTTGGGCTTGAAGATCGTGTCGAGCCCCCAGCCGATGCCGGTCATCAGCAGCGCCGTGCCGAGTGCGGGCAGCACCACGGTCTCCCAGCTGGTGCCGGGGATCAGCGCCGTCGAGATGGCGATGGCGAAGGACAGCGGCGACCACGGCAGCGAGGTGACGAAGCCGCGCTGGATCGCCAGCAGCATACGACGACGACGGTGATTGCGGATCTCCTCGTCGGGCTCTTCCTGTGCTGCGGCGGTGGCGAGGCTGCCGAGCAGCGCGATGGCGCCGTAATTGAGCAGCAGCGCGAAGGCGGTGCCACCGGTGGTGAGCGCGAGATAGCGCCGCCCGGGCGGCTGCTCGGCGAGAAAGGTGCCGCTGGCGCGGATCGCCGCCGACGGCTCGGCGGCGCTGCGCAGGGTGGCGAGCGCGGTGAAGAAGGCGGCGATGAACGAGGCTTGGTGAAAGGCCTTGGCCACGGTGCCCTGCCAGTCTCCGCCCTGCCAGATCAGCGCGCCGGTCAGCGCCAGCGCGACGTAGACAAAGGCTTTGCGGTTGGCCCGCACCCGGAAGAACAGCACCGCGATCAGCGCCACCATCAGCAGGTCCACCAGCGGCTCCTGCACCGTGGTGCCAAGCCATTCGCGGATGATCACCAGCCCGGTGACGAGGATCATGAGCAATCCGGCGAAGCGGTCGAGACGGTGGGCAGCAGGGGCGGCGCCCTGCTCCGGGGAATGTCGCATGAGGCGGTCCGGGGCCTTTTCTTTGCAGTCGCCGAACAACGAGCCGCGCCGCGCAAGGCGTCGGGATCGCCGGGTAGTTCGGGATCTTTTACCCCGGACCCCGTTCAAACCGCAATCTTCGGGGCTATGCGATATGGGCGCTCCCGCCATGCCGGTATGTCATGAAAGCTTCATTCCCGGTTGATCTTAGCGACATGGAAGCGTCACGAACCCGATACGCTCGCCGCCCTATACGGCACCCGGAACAGGACAACCGGGGGACACATGCTCGTCGTAGACCAGCTGACCAAGCGCTTTGGCGCCAATACTGCCGTGGACAACGCGAGCTTCACCGTCGACCGACCGAAGATGATCGGCATCATCGGACGGTCTGGCGCTGGCAAGTCGACCTTCCTGCGCATGATGAACCGTCTCACCGACGCGACCGAGGGCGAGCTCCGCTTCGAAGGCCGCAACGTGCTCGCGCTGAAGGGCGCCGAGAAGCGCGCGTGGCAGTCGGACTGCGCGATGATCTTCCAGCAGTTCAACCTCGTGCCGCGCATGGACGTGGTCTCGAACGTGCTGCACGGCACGCTGGCGAAACGCCCGGCGCTGTCGACGGTGTTCAACCTCTACCCGCGCGAGGACATCCACCGCGCCATCGACATTCTCGAGCGTCTGGGCATCGCCGATCACGCCGCCAAGCGCGCCGAGGCGCTCTCGGGCGGTCAGCAACAACGCGTCGCCATCGCGCGGGCGCTGATGCAGGATCCCAAGGTGATCCTCGCCGACGAGCCCATCGCCTCGCTCGACCCGATGAACGCACAGATCGTCATGGAGGCGCTGCGCCGCATCCATGACGAGGATGGCCGCATGGTCATCGCCAACCTGCACACGCTCGACACCGCGCGGCGCTATTGCGACCGGGTGATCGGGATGCGCGACGGGCGCATCGTCTTTGACGGCACGCCCGAGCAGCTCACCACCGGTGTCGCCCGCGACATTTATGGGGCGGGGGCAGACTTTTCCGAGGACGCCACCTCCACCGAAATCCGCGACCCCGTGGCCGAGACGGAAATCCGTCAGGCCGAGGTCGCAATCTAAGAGCTTCCAACGGGCCCACGGGACGGGCCTTTCAATCCGAAAAAGGGGAAGAACCATCATGAAAAAGCTCATCGCGGCCGCTCTGGCCACCACTGCGCTCTGCTCCGCTGCCTCGGCACAGGAGATCACCGAATTCCGTCTCGGCATCCTTGGCGGCGAGAACGCTCAGGACCGTCTGGCCTCCAACCAGTGCTACGCCGAGAAGATCGCCACCGCGCTCGGCGTCGAAGTGAAGATCTTCACCCCGGCGGACTACAACGGCGTGATGCAGGGCCTGCTCGGCGGCACCATCGACGCGGCCTGGATGGGCGCCTCTTCCTATGCCGGCACCTTCATTGCCGATCCCGAAGCGGTTGAGCCGGTGCTGGTCAAGCAGAACGAGGACGGCTCGATCGGCTACTACTCGATCGGTTTCGCCCGCGCCGACAGCGGCATCACCTCGCTCGAGGACCTGCAGGGCAAGGAGTTCGGCTTCGGTGATCCCAACTCGACCTCCGGCTACCTGATCCCGTCGATCGAGATCGCCGAGGCCGGCTACTCGATGCAGCCCGGCGACTACTTCTCCGACGTGGTGTTCACCGGCGGTCACGAGCAGACCATCGTCGCGGTCAACAACGGCGACGTCGATGCCGGCGTGACCTGGGCCGATGGCCAGGGCGCATGGGAAGATGGCTACAACTCGGGCGCCCTGCGCCGCGCCACCGATGCCGGCCTCGTCGACATGAACGAGCTGGTGCAGATCTGGCAGTCGAAGATCATCCCCGAGGGTCCGTTCGTGCTGCGCAAGGCGCTGCCGCAGGACGTCAAGGACGCCGTCATCGAGCTGACCGCGAACCTCTGGGAAGAAGATCCCGACTGCGCCTACGGCGTGGCCGCCGGCGATGCCAAGGACTTCATCCCGGTGACCCACCAGGAATACGAGTCGATCGTCTCGGCCCGCCGTTCCAAGATCAACTGATCATCCGATCCCTCTCGGGCCCGCGTCTTCGCGGGCCCGTTTCCGTTTTCCCGGACACGACCATGACACGCGATCCCGGCGCCCTTGCGGCGGCGCGGTGACGGCCATCCGTCAGGCAGGACACGACCCCCATGATGCATTCCGACCCTCCCTTCGACACGCGCGCGCATTACATGGCGCTGATGGCGCGAAAGCGCCTCTATGGCGGCATCGTGCTGGCGATCTTCGTGGCGCTCATGGTGTCCGGCTTCATCCTGACCAATGACCGCAACGCCGGCGGCTTCTGGGACGGCCTGCCGCAGATCTTCGATTTCCCCGCCGCCGTTCTGGCCGACACGATCCCCAAGCTCGACCGGCTGCCGGGGCATTTCCTGCGCTACTTCCCCTCGCTGATGGAGACCGTCAACATCGCCGCCGTCTCGACCCTGATCGGGGCCGGCCTCGCGATGCTGCTGTCGCTGCTCTCGACCCGGGGGCTGGCGCGCTGGCCGCGGCTGATCCCGCTGTTCCGGCGCATCATGGATATCATGCGCGCGATCCCCGAGATCGTCGTGGCGCTGGTGCTGATCTTCGTGCTGGGCGGCGGCCCGGTGCCGGCGATGATCGCCATCGCCTTCCACACCGCCGGGGCGCTGGGCAAGCTGTTCTCTGAGGTCAACGAGAACGCCGATCTCAAGCCCGTCGAAGGGCTGCAATCTGTCGGCGGGACATGGTTCCAGCGCATGTGGCTGGGCGTCGTGCCGCAGGTCTCGCCGAACTATTTCAGCTATGCGCTGCTGCGCTTCGAGATCAACATCCGCGCCTCCGCCATCCTCGGGTTCGTCGGCGCCGGCGGCATCGGATACGACCTGCGCAACGCCATGGCCTGGGGGCAGGGGCGCTTTGACGAGGCCGCCGCGATCTTCATCCTGCTGTTCCTGACCATCGTCGTGTTCGACCAGCTCTCGAGCCATGTCCGCAACGCGATGATCGCGAAGAAAGGAGGCCACTGATGGCCGACGCCGCCCTCTACGCCTCTGCCGACCGCCTGTTCGCGCGCAAGAAGCTCTTCGCCTTCGGCCTGCCGGTGCTGGTTCTGGTCTACCTCGTCTACATAGTCTTCGCCTTCGACCTTCCGGGTCTTGCCGAGCGCGCCCGCATGGACAATGCCCGCACGCTGCTGTCGGACGTCTGGAGCTACAAGACCCACGTCACCCAGGACAACCGCTCCGGCGAGGTCGAGGTCGCCATCGAAGGCGAGCGCCGCGGCACCTATGCGCCCGGCACCGAGCCCGACTGGGTCTCGATCGACGCGGCCGGCACGGTGGTGGATCTCGAGGACGGTCACGTGGTGCGGTTCCTGCCCGGCGGCGGCTTCGCCTATGAGGTGCCCGATTTCGGCCTGATCGAGGCTCGGATGGACGGGCGCGCGGTGGTGTCGAACCTCGAAGAAGAGACACTGCCCGAGTGGATCTCGGCCTCGCGCACCCGCTTTCAGGTCGAGACCTCGCATGGCCGGGTCTCGCTGACTCGCAACCGCACCGAGCTGTTCCGCTACTTCCCCGGTTGGGAGCTGTTCTTCTTCACGCTCGACAGCCCGTATTACGGCCACGGCGTTTTCGAGATCGCCTTCGGAGACCGCATCGACCCCGAGCGTGGCAACCTCGCCGGGGCGTGGCAGGATTTCTGGAACAACGCCATGTGGCGCCATGGCGATGTGGCATGGGCGCTGTTCGAGACCATCCTGATGGCCTTCCTCGGCACCTTCGGCGCGGCCATCGTGGCGCTGCCGCTGGCCTTCCTCTCGGCCAAGAACTTTGCGCCGCTGGTGGCGCTGCGCTTCGCCATGCGCCGGGTGTTCGACTTCCTGCGCGGTGTCGACGGGCTGATCTGGACCATCGTGCTCAGCCGCGCCTTCGGGCCGGGGCCGATGACCGGCGCGCTGGCGATCCTGCTCACCGACACCGGCAGCTTCGGCAAGCTGTTCTCGGAGGCGCTGGAAAACGTCGACGGCAAGCAGATCGAAGGCGTCGCCTCGACCGGGGCCGCGCCGGTGCTGCGCTACCTTTTCGGCGTGATCCCGCAGATCACCCCGGTGCTGATCTCGCAGGTGCTGTATTTCTTCGAGAGCAACACCCGCTCGGCCACCATCATCGGCGCCATCACCGGCGGCGGCATCGGCCTGCTGCTGACGCAGGCGATGATCACCCAGAAGGACTGGGAAGAGGTGAGCTACTACATCGTGCTGATCGTGCTGATGGTCATGGCGATGGACAGCCTCTCGGGCTGGCTGCGCCGCAAGCTGATCCGGGGCGTCTGATGCCGCGCCTCTCGGACGAGCCGCTCATCCATCCCGATTGCGAAGTGACGGAGTGCCGGTTCGGGCGCTTCGTCGAGATCGGGCGCGGCGCGCGGCTGGGCCATGTGGAGATGGGCGATTACAGCTATTGCGACCGCTATGCCGACATCGCCAACGCGACCGTCGGCAAGTTCGCCAACATCGCCAGCTTCTCGCGCATCGGGCCGACCGATCACCCGATGCAGCAAGCCTCGCTGCACCATTTCCTCTACCGCTCCGACGATTACTGGGACGATGCCGGTCGCGATGCGGCGTTCTTCGCGCATCGCCTGTCGCGCCGGGCGCAGATCGGTCACGACACATGGATCGGCCACAACGCCGTGGTGCGCCCCGAGGTGACCATCGGGCATGGCGCCGTGGTGGCGGCGGGCGCGGTGGTGACGAAGGATGTCGCGCCCTACATGATCGTCGCGGGTGTTCCTGCGGTGCCGCTGCGCGAACGCTTCGCCGCGCCGGTGGCCGAACGGCTGATGGCGCTGGCGTGGTGGGACTGGGATCACGCCACCCTGCGCGAGAGGCTCGAGGATTTCCGCAGCCTGCCGATCGAGGCGTTTCTGGAAAAATACGAGTGATCCCGGTTCGGCGACGGGATAGCCCGATATTTGCACCAGTCTCGCGGGCCTCGAGCGTGGGGCAGGATCGCGGCGTTATCGCCGGTGTTCGCAGGTTTGCCATCGTGCTAAGCCCGAAGCGACACACCCAAAGGATCGGAGATCCGAGATGACTGCGCTCACCGAAGACGGCAAGAAACTGGTCTCCGAGGCGGCGATCCGCCACGGCGTCTCGACCGAGACCGCCGAGGCCATGCTGATGGCGCTGGTCGCTGGCAACGGCACGCAGGCGCAGTTCAACATCGCCGAGCTCGGCGGCATGGGGCAATGGTCGCAGGGCGGCATGACCATGGTCGGCGACATGTTCAACAATGCGCTGAAGGCGCGGGTCGATGCGCTCTGCACCGATCTTGCGAACATCCTCATGGTCGGCAACCTGTTCCGTCCGGTCGAGATGCCGGCGCCGCAGCCGGGCACGCAGAGCCAGTCGCAATCGCAGGGCGGCGGCATGGGCACCAGCCTGTTCATCAAGGGCGGGCTCGTGGGCGCCTCCTGGCCCGCCGAGCTTGGCCAGCCATCCTCGACCGGCAGCCAGAACAACCTGCGCTACGCGGTGTTTCCGCAGACCCGGCGGCTGGCGATCGATTTCGGCGGCCGGATCGAGATCTATGACACCGGCGATCACCAGATCTCGGGCGTCTCGCAGCAGCAGAGCGGCGACCAGTCGCTGACCTTCACCAGCCAGCACGGGCTGGTTTCTCTGCGGGATCTGCCCCGGGTGGGGGAGGCGCAGCCGCAGGAGGTGCCGGAGGACCCGGAAGCACTTTCGGACGAACCGTCCGAGCCTCTGGCCGATCCTGCCATCGAGATGCCCTCTGCGCCGATCCCCGAAGCGGCTCCGGTTCCGGAAGTCGCCTCCGAGACGGGCCCGTCCGGGGCCGACGACATCATCGCGCTGATCCGCAAGCTCGGCGAGCTGAAGGAAGCGGGCCTGCTGACCGAGGACGAGTTCGCGTCCAAGAAGCGCGAGCTTCTCGACCGGCTCTAGGGCCGGGGCGGCGCGGCTATTCCGCCGCCAGCCGCGCCCCGCGCATGGTGCCGATCAGCCGCGCCCCGGCCTCGCCGGAGAGGTAGGCCAGCCGCCCGCCGCTCACCGTGGCCTCGATCTCGCGCGTGGCCGCGTTGACCACCACGAAATCCGCCCGCTTGCCGCGATCCAGCGTGCCGCGATCGGCGAGGCCCATGATCTCGGCCGGTGCCTTGCTGATCATGTCCCAGGCGCCCGGCAGGTCGCGCACGCCGCGATCCACCAGCACCCAGGCCGCCTGCGCCAGGCACGGGTAGTGATAGTCCGAGACCAGCGCGTCGCAGAGCCCGCGCGCCACGAGGTGCAGCGCCGAGACATTGCCCGATTGCGAACCGCCGCGCACCACGTTGGGCGCGCCCATAAGCACCGGGTCGTTGCAGGCCCGCGCCAGCTTGGCGGCGGCAGCGGTGGTCGGGAACTCGGCGATGCGGGCACCGATGATGCGGTAATATTCCCGCGTCTCGCCATCGGGGTCGTCATGGCTGCCATAGCGCATGTCGAGCGCGTCGAAGGCCTCGGCGAGCGCGCAGAGATGGCGCGGCACGTCGCGGCCACGCTCCTTCGCCTCGTGCAGCGTCACGAGGAATTCCGCCAGCGTGCGCCCGCCGCGCTCGGCATATTGCGTCACCTTGTGCGGGGCGCTTTCGGCCAGTTCAAGCGTTTCGGGCAGGTGGTTGTTGAAGATCACGTAATCGATGCCGAAGCGCCGGATTGCCGCCAGCATCCGGTCACGGGTCTCGGGCATGTGGGTCTCGCAGCGCAGCTGCAGCCGCAGATCGGTGAGCGCGCGCGGACGGTAGGTCTCGAGCGCGGCCATCACGTCCTCGGCGAAATCGGGGCCGCGCATGCCGCCCTCCCAACTCCAGCACTGCGCCAGCCACGCAGTGGTGACGCCATGGGCCGCCGCCTCGCGGTCGGTCGAGCGCAGACCGGCCGCGATCGGGAAGGGCGCGGAGGGGCGCGGCGCGATGTGACGCTCGAAGGCGTCGCCATGCAGGTCAATGATGCCCGGCAGGATCAGGTAGCCCGACATGTCGACCTCGGGCAGCGGGCCCTTGGTGATCACGCCGTCCTCGATCACCAGCGACCGCTTCTGCAGTTCGCCACCGCGCAGGATGGTCGCGCCTACGAGGCGCAGGGGAGGAAGCAGTGCCGTCATGCGTGTGTCCGCTCGAGGTTTTCCACAGCTTCTAGCGCGCGAAAATGTCAGGGCGATGACGTTTGCGGCGCTGTGTCCTGCTGAGAGCCCATGTCGTCTGAAGAAAACGTGAGCGCCACGCGGTCGCCGGCGAACCATGTCAGCCCGTACTCGACCGGCTGGCCGCCGGCATCAACGTTGACGCTCTCGGCGCGCAGGAGCGGCGCGCCTTCGCGCATGGTCAGGTGCAGCGCTTGCGTCGGCGTCGCGGCCTCGGCGGTCAGCCGGGTGCGGGCGCGGGTGTAGTCCTCGATCCCGTTCGCTTTCAACGCCTTGGTGACCGAAGCGACCTCCTCCAGTGTGGAGGCGAGGCCCGGAAAGCGCGCTGCGGGGAAGCAGCTGATGAAATGCGCCACCGGCATCGCCTCGGCCAGTGACAGGCCCTCGTAGACGATCACCTCGGCCCCCTCGGCCAGTGCCAGCGCCTCGCCTTCGGCGCGGTCGGCGGGGCGGGTCTCGATCCGCAGGACGCGCTTTTCCGGCAGCCGCCCCGAGGCGCGCAGGTTCTGCGAAAAGCGCACCCGCTCGCCGATGGGGTAGTCGAGCGGCGTGGCCTTCACGAACACCCCCGCGCCGCGCCGGCTGTGCACCAGATCGCGCTCGGCGAGATCGGCCAGTGCCCGGCGCGCGGTGTGGCGGTTGACCCCGAAGCGAGAGGACAGCTCGGCCTCGGTCGGCAGCTTGTCCCCGGCGCGGTAGAGGCCGCGGGCGATCTCGCCCTCGAGCTCGGCGGCGATGGATTTCCAGATCGGGCTGCGGGCCATGCACGGCTCCTGTCATCGAAACTTCACGCAAGTCCGCTTGCGCATCGGGGCGACTCGGCTCTATGATTTGTCTAGTTGTATAGAAACCTAGACAAGTCGGCAAGGTTGTCCAGATGAATGTGACGGAAGTCGGAACCGAGGCGCGGCAGCGCTGGATGGGGCTCTTGGCCCGGGCGCCCGCGGCGCGGCTGGCAGAGCTGCTCGAGGTGGCGGGCGCGGCCCCGGTGCATGAGTGGCTGCGGATGCCAGAGACCGGTGGCGTCATGGTGCGGGGCCGCGCCGGCGGCACCGGCGCGCCCTTCAATATGGGCGAGATGACGGTGACGCGCTGCGCGCTGCGGCTCGAGACCGGCGAGGTCGGGCATGGCTACGTGCAGGGCCGCGACAAGGCCCATGCGGAGCGCGCGGCGCTGGTCGATGCGCTGATGCAGGGGCCCGGGGCCGAGGCGCTGCGGGCGGCGGTGATCGCACCCCTGGCCGAGGCCGAGGCGGCCGCACGTCGGGAGCGGGCGGCCAAGGCGGCGGCGACGAAGGTCGAGTTTTTCACGATGGTTCGGGGAGAGGACTGATGCGAGACGACGCACTCAGCGGCGGGTTCACCGACGCGCCGGTCGAGGCCGCACGCGCCTTTCGCGCAGCGCTCGAGGCGATGGCCCGGCCGGGCAGCCTCCACGAGGTGGCGGGGGCAGAGGCGCCCGCGCCTCTGAGCACGGCGGCGGCGGTGCTGCTGCTGACGCTCTGCGACGGTGAGACGCCGCTCTACCTCGCGCCCGGGCATGACACGCAGCCGGTGCGCGACTGGATCGCCTTCCATGTCGGCGCGCCGCTGGTCGGGCCGGGTGAGGCGATGTTCGCGCTCGGGCAGTGGGACGCGCTGGCCCCGCACGACGCCTATGCCATCGGCACGGCGGAGTATCCCGACCGCTCGGTGACGCTGATCGTCGAGATGCCGGAGCTGCGCGCCGAGGGGGTGCGGCTCACCGGGCCGGGGATCGAGACCGAGGCGCATCTCGCGCTGCCCGAGACCGCGGCCTTCCAGCGCAATGCCGCGCGCTTCCCGCTGGGCTGGGATTGCTATTTCACCTGCGCAGACCGCCTCGCGGCGCTGCCGCGCACCACCAGAACGGAGGCGCTCTGATGTATGTGGCTGTAAAGGGCGGCGAGCGCGCCATCGACGCCGCGCACGAATGGCTCGCCGAGGAGCGCCGCGGTGACCCGCAGGTGCCCGAGCTGTCGCTGGCACAGATACGGGAGCAGATGAGCCTCGCGGTGAACAGGGTGATGGCCGAGGGCTCGCTCTACGATCCCGAACTGGCGGCGCTGGCGATCAAGCAGGCGCGCGGCGACCTGATCGAGGCGATCTTTTTGATCCGCGCTTATCGCACGACGCTGCCGCGCATCGGGCATTCGCGCCCGGTCGACACTGGCGCCATGCGTTGCGACCGCCGCGTCAGCGCGACCTTCAAGGACGCGCCGGGCGGGCAGGTGCTTGGCCCGACCTTCGACTACACCCACCGGCTGCTCGATTTCAAACTCGCCGCCGAGGGTGAGGCGCCGGTGGCGCGTCGGGCCGAGCCGACCCAGGCGCCGACCCCGCGCATCACCGAGTTTCTCAACCGAGACGGGCTGATACAGGACGAAGCCCGGAGCGACGAGACGCCGCCCGACATGACCCGGCAGCCGATGGAGTATCCCGCCGACCGGTCGCTGCGTTTGCAGGCGCTGACCCGCGGCGACGAGGGTTTCGTGCTGGGCATGGCCTATTCCACCCAGCGCGGCTACGGCCGCAACCACCCCTTCGTGGGCGAGCTGCGCATCGGCGCGGTCGAGGTCGAGATGGAGATCCCCGAGCTTGGCTTCGACATCTGCATCGGCGAGGTCACCCTCACCGAATGCGAGACGGTGAACCAGTTCATGGGCTCGAAGACCGAGCCGGCGCAGTTCACCCGCGGCTACGGGCTGGTCTTCGGCCAGACCGAGCGCAAGGCGATCTCGATGGCGCTGGTCGACCGGGCGCTGCGCTGGGAGGAGCTGGGCGAGGAGAATGTCGGCGCCCCGGCACAGGACGAGGAATTCGTCCTCGCCCATTCCGACAACATTCAGGCCACCGGCTTTCTCGAGCACATCAAGCTGCCACACTATGTCGACTTCCAGTCGGAGCTCGAGCTGGTGCGCAAGATGCGCCGGGAGGCCGAGGGCAGCATGAAGGAGGCGGCGGAATGACCGCGATGCAGCACGACCCGGCCTACAACTTCGCCTATCTCGACGAGCAGACCAAGCGGATGATCCGCCGCGCGCTCCTGAAGGCGCTGGCGATCCCCGGCTATCAGGTGCCCTTCGCCTCGCGCGAAATGCCGATGCCCTATGGCTGGGGCACCGGCGGGGTGCAGGTGACCGCCGCCTGCCTGACCCCGGAGGACCGGCTCAAGGTCATCGACCAGGGCGCCGACGACACCACCAACGCGGTCTCGATCCGCAAGTTCTTCGAACGCACCGCCGGCGTCGCGACCACCGAGCACACCAACGAGGCCAGCGTCATCCAGACCCGGCACCGCATTCCCGAGGCGCCGCTCGGCGCAGGCCAGATCCTTGTCTATCAGGTGCCGATCCCCGAGCCGCTGCGCTTCCTCGAGCCGCGCGAGACCGAGACCCGCAAGATGCACGCGCTCGAGGAATACGGGCTGATGTATGTGAAGCTCTACGAGGACATCGCCCATAACGGCGCGATCTCGACCGCCTATGCCTACCCGGTGAAGGTCGAGGGGCGCTACGTGATGGATCCCTCGCCGATCCCCAAGTTCGACAACCCCAAGCTCGAGAGCGGCGCGATCCAGCTTTTCGGCGCCGGGCGCGAGCAGCGGATCTACGCGATCCCGCCCTACACGCAGGTGGTGAGCCTCGATTTCGAGGACCACCCGTTCGAACCCAGCAAGGCGGATCACGATTGCGATCTCTGCGGTTGCGGCACGAGCTACCTCGACGAGGTGATCACCGACGACGCGGGCGGGCGCATGTTCGTCTGCTCGGACACCGATTTCTGCGCCGCGCGACAGGCCGAGGGCCATCGCGGGCGCCTCTCAGGGGAGGACGCGGCATGACGCCCTTGTTGCAGGTCAGGGATCTGACCAAACGCTACGGCGCCCGGCTGGGCTGCGGCGATGTGAGCTTCGATCTCTACCCCGGCGAGGTCATGGGCATCGTCGGCGAGAGCGGCTCGGGCAAGTCGACGCTGCTGAACTGCCTCGCCGGGCATCAGCCCCCCGACGAAGGCCAGGTGATCTTTGACACCCGCGCCGAGGGGCCGGTCGACACGCTGACCATGTCGGAGCCGGAGCGGCGGATGCTGGGGCGGACCGACTGGGCCTTCGTGCACCAGAACGCCCGCGACGGGCTGCGCATGGGCGTCAGCGCCGGGGCCAATGTGGGCGAGCGGCTGATGGCCGTCGGCGCCCGGCATTACGGCGACATCCGCGAACAGGCGGTGGACTGGCTCGGTCGGGTCGAGATCGCCGAGGACCGGGTCGACGACCGGCCGCGGGCGTTCTCGGGCGGGATGCAGCAGCGGCTGCAGATCGCGCGCAACCTCGTCACGGGGCCGCGGCTGGTGTTCATGGACGAGCCGACCGGCGGGCTTGACGTCAGCGTGCAGGCGCGGCTTCTGGACCTGCTGCGCGGGCTGGTACGCGAGATGGGCCTTTCGGCGATCATCGTGACCCACGATCTTGCCGTGGTGCGGCTGCTGGCCGACCGGCTGATGGTGATGAAGTCGGGCGCCGTGGTCGAGACCGGGCTGACCGATCAGGTGCTGGACGATCCGCAGCATGGCTACACCCAGCTCCTCGTCTCGAGCGTGCTGCAGGTTTGAGACGCCGGAGCGGGGGCTGTCTGCCCCCGGACCCCCGCAGGTATTTGGAAACCAGAGAAGGACAGGGCGGATGGAAGCGATGATCCGGGTCTCGGACGTGTCGAAGAGTTTCGTGCTGCACAACCAGGGCGGCGCGGTGATCCCGGTGATGGCGGGAGCAGCGCTTTCGGTGGAGCGCGGCGAGTGCGTGGCGCTGGTGGGCGATTCCGGCGCCGGCAAGTCGACGCTGATGCGGATGCTTTACGGCAACTACCTCGCCAATGGCGGGCGCATCGTGGTGGGCGGCGTCGAGGTGAGCGGGGCGGAGCCGCGCGAGATCCTCGCGATGCGGCGCGAGGTGCTGGGCTATGTCAGCCAGTTCCTGCGCGTGGTGCCGCGGGTGCCGACACTGGAGGTGGTGGCGGAGCCGGTCCGGGCAGCGGGCGGCAGCCGCGCCGAAGGCGAGGCGCGGGCGCGGGACCTGCTGGCGCGGCTCAACGTGCCGGAGCGGCTCTGGTCGCTGTCGCCGACGACCTTCTCGGGTGGCGAGCAGCAGCGGGTGAACATCGCGCGCGGCTTTGCGCATGAGTTCCCGGCGATGCTGCTCGACGAGCCCACCGCCTCGCTCGATGCCACCAATCGCGCGGTGGTGCTGGGGCTGATCGAGGAGGCCAAGGCGCGCGGCGCGGCGATCGTGGGGATCTTTCACGATGCCGAGGCACGGGCGCAGGTCTGCGACCGCGAGATCGACGTCAGCGGCTTCACCCCGGAGCGCGCGGCGTGAGCGGGCGCTTCTTCGCGGTCGTCGGCCCCTCGGGCGTGGGCAAGGACACGCTGATGGAGGCGGCGGCTGCGCGTGTGCCGGGGCTGCACCTCGTGCGGCGGGTGATCACCCGGCCCGCAAGCGCCGGCGGCGAGGATTTCGAGGGGGTGAGCGAGGCGGTGTTCGAGGCGCGCGTGGCCGAGGGCGCCTTTGCCCTGCACTGGCAGGCGCACGGGTTGCGCTACGGCGTGCCGGCGGACGTTGATGCTGTGCTGGCGGAGGGCCGTCCGGTGCTTTGTAACCTGTCGCGCGCGGTGCTGCCGGAGGCGGCGGAGCGCTTCGAGGGCATGCGGGTGCTGCATATCACGGCGCGGCCCGAGGTTCTGGCCGCGCGGCTCGCAAGCCGTGGTCGTGAGAGCGCGGCGGACATCGCCAGACGGCTCGAACGGGCAAGGTTCCCGCTGCCCGGCGGGCTGGATGTCTGCGAGATCGACAATTCGGGCGATCTCGACGCGGCGATGGCGCAGCTGCTTGCGGCGCTTCAGCCGGTGAGGGCGTAGCGATGCAGCAGGTGGAAGCGGCCCGCCTCGTCCTCGCCGAAGAGGCAGAGCGCCTCCATGCGGAACGGGCGCGGGGCCAGCGGCTCCAGCACCGGGGCGAGGGCCGCCATGGTGGCCTCGGCCTGAGCGCGGGGCAGGCGGCCTGTGAGGGTGAGGTGGAAGCGGAAGTCGTCCATCACGTAAGGATAGCCCCAGCGCAGCAGGTTCTCCTCCTGCGCGGGCGAGAGATTGGCCTTGCGGCGGCGGGCGAGCTCGTCTTCGCCGGGCGGGGCGCGGTGATGGTCGAGCGCCCGCACGGTCTGCGCCGCGATGCGCGCGAGGCCGGTGGTGTCGCCCTCGGGCGTCAGCGCGAGGAAGCTGCCGAGGCGCGTGAGCGCAAGGCCGGGCATCTCGGCCGGGGCCAGCGTGGCGGCAAGGGCTGTGAGATCGGCCTCGAGCGCGGCGCGGCTGCCGGTGAGGCGGAAGGGCGGCTTGAGCGTGCCGTGGAAGCCGTATTTGCGCGGCGTTGCCGTGATTTCGGCCACCGGCAACGGCAGGCCCGGCACCTGCGGGTGATCAAGAACCGCGCCGGCGGCGGCATCCCAGCCCAGCCACCCGGCGGTGAACTCGGCAAATGGCCCCGGCTCCGGGGCGTAGTAGACGGCGTAACGGCTGTAATGTGTCATGGGCGCGGGCATAGATCCGTCATGTCACGGAATGATGACGACAGAAAGGGCAGAGCATGGGCGAGATGAGCCTGGGCCATATTCAGGCCAGCGGCGAGATGGTGCTTGCGAACGCGCGGATCGTTCTCGAGCACGAGGTGGTGCAGGGCAGCGTGCTGGTACGTGACGGGCGCATCGCGGCGGTGGAGCAGGGCGCGGTGGCGCCGGCGGGGGCGATCGACTGCGGTGGCGATCTGGTGATCCCCGGGTTGATCGAGCTGCACACCGACAATCTCGAGCGCCACATCCAGCCGCGCCCCAAGGTCGACTGGCCGCACGCGGCGGCAATCCAGGCGCATGACGGCGAGCTGGCCTCGGTGGGCATCACCACGGTGTTCGACGCCATGCGCGTGGGCTCGGTGATCTCGGGCGGGCGCACGGATTACCGCAAGTATGCCCGGGCGCT
The DNA here is from genome assembly GCF_017309175.1 of Salipiger bermudensis. NCBI lineage: Bacteria > Pseudomonadati > Pseudomonadota > Alphaproteobacteria > Rhodobacterales > Roseobacteraceae > Salipiger > Salipiger bermudensis. The sequence continues at coordinate 454,832 of NZ_JAEKJV010000001.1, forward strand.
GGCCAGCGAGCTGATGCAGGCGCGGTCCAAGGGGATGCTGCGGATCAGCCACTTCCTGCACCTGCGCGCCGAGGTCTGCTCGGAGACGTTGCTCGATGAGCTCGAAGAGTTCGGCGAGGCCGACCGGGTGGGGATCTTGTCGATCATGGACCACACGCCCGGCCAGCGGCAGTTCCGCGACCTGTCGAAGCTGAAGGATTACGTCTGCGGCAAGCATGGCATGTCGGAGGATCAGTTCGCCGATCACGTGGCCGGGCTGCGCGCGATCCACGCCCGGCTCGGCGCGGCGCACGAGGCGGGCGCGGTGGCGGCGGCGCGGCGTCTGGGCGCGGTGCTGGCAAGTCACGATGACACCACCGCGGAGCATGTGGCGGTGAGCGCCGGACACGGTGCACGGCTGGCAGAGTTCCCGACCACGGTCGAGGCGGCCGAGGCCTGCCACGCCCACGACATCGCGGTGATGATGGGAGCGCCGAACCTGATCCGGGGCGGCTCGCATTCCGGCAACGTGGCGGCGGCGGAGCTGGCCGAGCGCGGGTTCCTCGACATCCTGTCTTCGGATTACGTGCCGTCGGCGCTGATGACCTCGGCCTTTCAACTGGCGGAGATCTGGGACGACCTGCCACGCGCCATCGCCACTGTGACGGCGGCCCCGGCGCGGGCCACGGGGCTCGACGATCGCGGGGTGATCGCGGAAGGGCTATTCGCCGATCTGGTGCGGGTGGCGCATATCGAGGGCGTGCCGGTGATCCGCGGCGTCTGGAGCCACGGTCGCCAGGTGGGGTGAGCCGGCTTCCCGGAAACGCTCCGGGGGAGCGTTTCGCCGGCGAACGGGCGGCGCCCCGGGGGCGGCCGGCTCCCCGAAGCTCAAGCGCGGCACAAGGCAGAATAAAGCCGCGCCATTGCCTGCTCGAGCGCGGGGCGGCGGCGGCGCTGCTTGCTCTGGATGCCATGAGCCTGCGTCGCCCGTCCCGCACCCTAGGCTGAGGCGCGCGGGGCTGATCAGGATCGGCGACTGGACGTCCCGTCGCCGACATGTTCGCCGCCTCACGATCACGTGAACGCTTTTCCTGAAACTCCCCCGAAACAGCCTTCGTGGTTCTAGGCATACCCGCTCCGATCGGGGGTGGGAGGAGACCAACCAGGAGGAAACACCCATGACCATGCTCAAGAGCACCATCGTCGCATCCGCCCTTGCCCTTGCTGCCGCCCCGGCGCTGGCGCAGGACAACCCGATGGTCGGCGGCGCGCCGATGTATGCCGACAAGAACATCGTCGAGAACGCCGTGAACTCGGCCGATCACGAGACCCTCGTGGCCGCGGTCAAGCAGGCCGACCTCGTTGACACGCTGATGGGCGAGGGGCCGTTCACCGTCTTCGCGCCGACCGACGCGGCCTTCGACAAGATCTCGGACGAGAGCCTGTCGCAGCTGATGATGGACGAGCACAAGGGGCAGCTGGCGCAGATCCTGACCTGCCACGTGGTCGCGACCAACGCCATGTCCGATGCCATTGCCGGCATGATCGCCGATGACGGCGGCATGCACCCGGTGCCGACGGTCGGCGGCTGCACGCTTCAGGCCAAGATGGAGGGCGGCACGATCACCCTGACCGACGAGCAGGGCCGCACCGCAAACGTGACCATCGCGGATGTGCGCCAGTCGAACGGCGTGATCCACGTCATCGACCGGGTTCTCCTGCCGGCGATGTAAGAGCCCCCCCGCTGCCCGGCCCACTTCCCGTCTGGCCGGGCGGCTCCCTCTCCGCGGTGTGAGCAGACACAGCGGAGAGGTGAGATCGCGATCTGCCGGACCGCAGCGTCCGGCAGTGCCGTCCGGCTCGAATCGGGCAGGGCGGCCTCGCGCGAGAGCCGGCACGATCCCCCAGATTGCCGGATCTCGCGCGAACTTGTTCCGATGTGGCTGGACCGGCCGCCCTACGGACCGCATCCTTGACCCGCCATCATTGCAGGAGGACCCACCATGACCCGCAGAGGATTTCTGGCGACCAGCGCAGCCATGCTCGGACTCGGTGGCGCAGCCGCCGCCGAGAGTTTCGAGATCAGCCGCAGCAAGGCCGAATGGCAGGCCATGCTGAGCGATCTGGAGTACAAGGTCATGCGCGAGGAGGCCACCGAGCGCGCCTACACCTCTCCGCTCAATGACGAGAAACGCGCCGGCACCTTCCTGTGCAAAGGCTGTGATCTGCCGCTCTACGCCTCGGAGACCAAGTACGACAGCGGCACCGGCTGGCCGTCGTTCTACGAGGCGCTGCCGAACGCCATCGGCACCAAGGCCGACCGGTCGCTGTTCATGACGCGCACCGAGTGCCACTGCCGCCGCTGCGGCTCGCATCTGGGGCATATCTTCGATGACGGTCCGCAGCCCACCGGCAAGCGGCATTGCATCAACGGCGTGTCGTTGAGCTTTCGCCCGGCATAAGGGCGAGCGGTCATCTTAGGGGAGGCGGGGCCGGGGGTAGGCCTGCGCGCCCAGGGGAAAGACGCGCAGGCCCGGCCGGTCCGTGAGTGCCCGGGTCAGGGAAACCCCGGGGACCTTCGACAGAAAATACCATCGACACATTTTTGCTAGCACAACCTTTAAGGGTGTGTCTATCGAGTCTTTGTCGCGCGAGCCGAAGTTTTTCCGCCAGCGCCCATTCCTGCGCCGAGCGGCAGTCACGATGGGATATCAGGGGCTTCTGGTTTGCCCGGCGGGCGGCATGAAATCTGCCGCCCGAGGCCGATCCGTCTACTTGAAGTTGCGGCTGTCCTTGATCTGGTCCCAGGCCCAGACAACCTCCTGCAACTGCTCTTCCTGGCTGCGGTCGCCGCCGTTCATGTCCGGGTGCAGCACCTTGATCAGCTTCTTGTAGGCCTTGCGCACATCGGCCTTGGTCTCGGCGCGCTCGACCTCGAGGATCTCCAGCGCGCGCTTCTCGGTCGGGGGCAGGCGGCGCCCGCCGCCGGTCGCCGCGGCGCGGCCCGGGTTGCGCGTGGCGTTGTCGCCAAGCACCTGGTGCGGGTCCTCGATGCCGAGCCGCGCCCAGGCGCGGGCCTCGGGATCGCGGTAATCCTTGGTCTTGCGCTCCCACACCTTGTCGGAGCTCTGCTGGGCATTCATCTCGGCTTCGGTCTTGCCGTCGAAGAAGCTCCATTGCGAATTGTACTCGCGCACGTGGTCCTTGCAGAACCAGTAATACTCGTCGAGCACGTCCGGCGCCTTGGGGGCGCGGAACTTGCCCGGCTCCTGGCAGCCTTCGTGCTCGCACAGGCGCGTGGAGGTCTCTTGTTCGCCGGACATGCCGCGGCGTCCGCGCGGATTCTTCTTTTTCGAAGTCTTCACCGACATATCGAAACCGAAGGGGTCAGGTCTGCTCATGGTCTCACCTTTTCGACTCGGACGAGGGAGTTTAGACAATCCCTCACCAGTTTGAAGAGGGCAGGAGACGAAATTTGTCACGGTCGGCGGAAATCGAAACACGGCTGCGCGAGGCGTTCACGCCCAGCGAGCTTGAAGTGCGCAACGACAGCGGTCGTCACGCGGGACATGCGGGCGACGACGGCAGCGGCGAGAGCCACTTCCACGTGCGCCTGCGGGCGCCGGAACTTGCCGGCAAGAGCCGGATCGCCCGGCACCGGGCGGTGCACGCGGCGCTCGGCGCCGAACTCACGACGGCGATTCACGCGCTGTCGCTCGATCTCGACGCCTGAAGCCAGGCGCTAGTCGTGCCGCATCCGTGCGGCGCGCTCGCTGAGCAGGCTGCTCGGACTGTCGAGCGGCGCCTCGTCATCTTCTTCGGCGAGGTCGTCGTCGGCGCGGGCGGCCTGTTTCGGCGTGTCCGTGTCTTCTCCGCCGGTGCTGTCCGCAGGATCTTTGGCTGTTTCCGGCGTGGCGAGATCCGCCGCGGAGGCCAGCCGACGCCCTTCGAGATCGGCATCGTCATCGTCGGTCGCAGCTGCGGTCGCAGGCGCGATCACCGGGGTGGAGTCCGTCACGGGCTCGGGCGTTTCGATGGTGGAAACGCTGGCCGGACGGCGGAACACCAGCAGGTTGCGCCAGATGGTCTGGCTCGAGGTGAGGCCGCTGCGTTCCTCGCTGGGCAGAAGCTCGGCGCGCTGGAACTCCCATCCGTCCGCTGCCATCTCGTTCATCAGCCGTTCGATGGCGAGGGCAAAACGGTCTTCGGCTGCCTTCACGCCGCGCGCCTTCTCGCCCTTGGCGGGGGCGGGAACGACCTTGTATTGATACTGTGTCATGAAAAGCCTGTGATTTTGCGTCGCGCCATCCTATCAACGCGCGCCGCCAGCGTCACCCGGAACGAAATAGCCGGGAGGCCCTTGCGGAGCTCCCGGCTGACTTTGGATAAAATCTTCGTAGCAGCTATGGCTGGTACAATCGTAAAGTAACCACTCCCGATCTGTCCTGACAGTGGCGCCGAGCGTCTCACGGACCCGGTACTGAGTTAACTAACAGACCCCGATAAGTTTCCAAAATATTTGCATATTTTCGCCATTATTTGCGGCCGATCCGGGCGGTGCGAGAGCTTTGTTTCGCACGCGTACATAGTGCCGGATGTCCTGCACGGAAATTGATCAAGGCCGCCATTTGGGCGGTCCGGGGAGCGAATCTTCCGTATGTGAAAGGGGGCGAGCCTCGCGACCCGCCCCCTTCCGGCTTTCACAGACTATAAGGGACGTCAGTGATTGTTGTAGGCGTGCTTCTCGTGCACCGCGGCGATGATGATCGTGCCTGCGGTGATCGCGACCGCGAGCAGCAGGAACAGCATCATGACGGCGGGTTTGTCGGCAAAGGTGAAGTACGCTTCCGCGCCTTCCCAGCTTTCGATCGGAGAGGTGTTCATCGTGAGAGTCCTTTCTTACTCGGCCGGAGTGCCGGCGGCTGCAGGAGTTGCAACGTTGACCGGGCCCGGGGTGTAGTTTTCCGGGTAGGCCGAGACCGGCACCTTGACGATGTCGAGGCCCTTTTCCTGGATGTGATCCGGCACGCGCAGCAGGCCGAAGACCTTGAGGATGTAGGACACCACGTAGCCCGGCACGAAGCCGAGAACGGCCATGGTCACGGCGCCAACGATCTGGCCCCAGAGCGAGACCGGCGGCATGCCGTCGACGTTCGGGTAGCCGGCGGCGAAGATACCGCAGGAGACCACGCCGATCAGGCCGCCGATGCCGTGCACCGGGAACGCGCCGACAGCGTCGTCGATGCCCATCTTCTCGAGCTGGACCGCCACCATCGGAACCACGAAGCCGCCGAAGGTGCCGAGCACGAAGGCCACCGGCGGGTAGTAGACGTCGAGGCCGGAGGCCGCGGCGAAGATGCCGATCAGGGCGCCGGACATCATCCAGAACGGATCGCGGGTCTTGACCCAGGCGCCGATGATGCCGCCTGCCATGCCCATCAGGGTGTTGAAGGCAAAGGCCGAGAGCGTCGCGGGCTGGCCGTAGATGTTGATCCACTGCTCACCGGGCATGTAGATGATGCAGCCGCCGAGGAAGCCGAAGAAGCCCACGATGATCAGCATCAGGCCGGTGATGGTGAAGGGGATGTTGTGCGCGAGGATCGCGTTCGGCGAGCCGTCGGCGTTGAACTTGCCGACGCGCGGGCCGAGGTTGATCAGCACACCAAGCGCGAAGAAGCCCGCGACCATGTGCACGACGCCCGCGGCGCCCACGTCATGGTAGCCGAACTTGACGGTCAGCCAGCCGGTCGGGTGCCAGCCCCATGCGCCGCCGAGGATCCAGACGACCGAGCCCAGCAGGATCGCGAGGATCAGGAAGCCGGCGGTCTGGATGCGCTCGATCACGGCGCCCGAGAAGATCGAGGCGGTGGTCGCGGCAAACAGCGTGAAGGCCGCCCAGAAGATGCCGGTGGCGTTGTCGGCGAGGTTCGGGCCCATCGACATGTCCCACGGCAGGCCGGCTGCGCCGTCCGCGGCCGGGATCAGGCCGTTGTAGAAGGCGAGGTAGATGTACCAGCCGAAGAAGTAGAAGGTCGGCACCATGAAGGCGAAGGCGAGGATGTTCTTGATCCCCGACGCCAGCACGTTCTTCACCCGGCTCGCGCCCATCTCGTAGGCAAGGAAGCCGGCGTGAATGGCGATCATCAGTGCCGTACACCACCAGTAGAAGATTTCCGAGTTGATCGTGCCCGACATCGCGGAGGCGCTCTCCAGAGCCGCCAACCGCTCTGTCAGCGCGGCAAGTTCCTGTTCCATTGTCCTTGGTTCCCCATTGCGGATGTTATTATCAGGGCTTTTTCGCCCCTGCACTCAGAGTGAATAAAGTTTCCTGACGGCAAAACGCGCCGTCCCCTGAAGCCTTGGGGATTCCCATCTTTGTCTATTCAGAGGCGGTTTTCACAAAGTCGTGCCTGCCGCTTGAGCAGGCTGTGAACATCGCCTGCCATTTCCGCAGGCGATTCCACCCCTGCGAATAAAAATTTCCCCTGAGTAATAAGTTTCGCTGGACAGGAGGTGAGTCGGTCGGGCTGTCTTGGCCTCGAAAAACACAAAACTGCAGGGATGGACTTCATGGATATCGAACGCTTCGTCGAGGAACCTGGCCGCGACGAGAAGATCAAGGCGGTGCGCGAGAAGATCGACGCGCTGGGCATCGAGTACCTCTATCTCCAGTTCGTGTCGGTCACCGGCAAGATCATGGGCAAGGGCATTCCCGCCGACCATTGGGAGAGCGTCGCCAAGAAGGGCTTCCAGCTGGTCTACGGTGCCACGGTCAACCTGTTCACCAACCGCGCCGGCGATTACATGGGCTACGGTCCCGAGGCCGCCGAGCTGGTCGGCATCCCCGAGCCCGAGACCTTCATGCAGCTGCCCTGGGCGCCCGAGATCGGCCGCATGTACTGCACGCTGTTCCGCAACCGCGAGGAAAAGGTCGATCCCGGCGCCTACCTGACCGCCGATTGCCGCGGCAACCTGCGCCGCATGCACGAGGCGTTCCAGAAGAAGCACGGTCTGCAGCTGCGTATGGGCACCGAGCCCGAGATGATGTGGCTGAAATACGATGAGAACGGCAAGCCGACCGACGGCATGTCGAAGCCCTACTGCTATCATATCGACCAGTTCGAGAGCCTGCGCCCGGTGTCGATGCAGGTGATCCGCTATGCCCGCAAGATGGGGCTCGACATGATCCAGGGCGACCACGAGGACGCACCGGGCCAGCTCGAGTTGAACTGGACCTTCGACGACGTGCTGCGCAATGCCGACCGTCTGACCACCTACCGCCAGCTCTGCGCGCAGGTGGCGCGCGAGCACGGTATCTTTGCCTGTTTCATGACCAAGCCGTTCATGGGCGTCTCGGCGAGCGGATGCCACCACAACATGTCGCTCTGGACCGCGGGCGAGGACGTGTTCAAGCGTACCGGCAACGATCCCGACAACCTGCCGGGCGCGGCCGAGAACTACATGTACGTCTCGGGTGGCGACAACACCTTCATGCCGGATACGGATGATCCGCAGATGCCCGGCAAGACCGGCCTCAAGGCGATCGGTGGCGTGGTGCACCACCTGCAGGCGCTGACCGCGATCGGCGCCTCGACGGTGAACTCTTACCGCCGGCTCTGGGACACCGGCTTCTGGGCGCCGGTGTTCTCGGACTGGGGCTTCCAGAACCGCACCACAGGCCTGCGCGTCTCGGCACCGGGCCGCTTCGAGTACCGCTCGGTCGACTCGATGGTGAACCCGTATCTGATGGGCTCGGCGCTGCTCGCTGCGATGGATGACGGGCTCGACAACGATCTCGATCCCGGCGCCCCGGAAGAGCGCAACATCTACGACGCCATGGCGCAGGGCAAGAAGGTCAAGAAACTGCCGATGTCGCTCGGCGAGGCGCTGGCGCATCTGGAAAACGACGAGGTCGTGCAGCGCGGGCTTCCGGGCGAGATGTATCGCCTGTACCATGAGTACAAATCGGATGAGTGGGCGCGCTTCATGTCCACAGTCACCGATTGGGACAAGGACACCTACATGGAGTGCCTGCCATGAGCCTCGAGGCCCAATTTCCCGACGCGCCCTTTCTCGACGTCGCGAACCCGGCCTTCTCGCTCCGGTCCGAGCCGGTGCGGGAGGCCCGCGCAAAGAGCTGGTATGCCCGCACGCCTTACGGGCTTGCGGTGCTGCGCCATCAGGAGATGGGCCAGTTGCTCACCCACAAGTCGCTGATCCAGGGCAGCCATGCCTGGCCGGCGCTGAGCGGGGTGACCGAGGGCGTGTTTGCGGACTGGTGGAACAAGTCGATCCTGGTCACCGAGGGCGACGATCACTGGCGCCTGCGCAAGCTCGTGAACCCGGCGTTTTCGCCGAAGGTGGTCAAGGCGCTGATGCCCGAGTTCGAACGCATCGCCAATGATCTGGCGGACGGGTTCATCGACAAGGGCGGCTGCGATTTCATGGCCGAGTTCGCCGATCCCTATGCCGCGCGGGTGCTCTGCCTGCTGCTTGGCCTGCCCGAGAGCGAGGCGCCGTTCATCCTGCGCACCTCGGCCACCATGGGGCTGGCGCTGGGGGTGAACTTCCCCAACCTCGTCTCCGAGATCGAGGCGGCCACGGTGGAGCTTGGCGACTACATCAGCGAGGTGCTGAAAGCGCGCGAGACCGATCCGGGCGAGGACATCCTGTCGATCATGGTGCAGGCGCGCGAAGAGGGCGACCGGCTGAGCCACGAGGAACTGTGGAACCTCGCGCTGATGCTGGCCTTCGCCGGCGTCGACACCACGCGCAACCAGCTGGGCCTCGGCATGTCGATGTTCGCGAACCATCCCGGGCAGTGGGAGGCGCTGGCCGCCGATTCCTCGCTCGACATGGCGGCGGCGACCGAGGTCATGCGGATGCGGCCGACGATCACTTGGGTGTCGCGCGAGGCGATCGAGGATTTCGAGTATGGCGGCATCACCATCCCCAAGGGCACGGTGCTGCATCTCTACTCCGAGAGCGCCGGCACCGACCCGCAGGTCATGGGCGAGGCGTCGTTCGACATCACCGCCAAGCGGGCGCGCAATTTCGGCTTTGGCGGCGGCGTGCACCATTGCCTCGGCAACCTCGTGGCGCGCAACGACATGGCGGTGGCCTACCGGGTGCTCTCGGCGCGGATGGGCGCGCCGGTGGTGGGCGAGGGGGCGACCTGGCTCGCCGACAGCGGCAATACCGGGCCGATCTCGCTGCCGATCACGTTCACGGCGCGGTCTTAAGCGCTTCAGTTCCAATGCGAGAGGGGCTTGCGAATGGCGGGCCCCTTTCGATTTTTGGTCGCTGCTGGCGATCGCCGCTCTGGCGCGGAACAAGGCCGCAGGCCGCCGCGCCCATCGCCGGCCCGCCCGGACGGGCTGGCGATTTGGTGAGGTCAGCGCTGCATTGCGAGGTCCTTCGGACGTGGCCGGGATAAATCGAGAGGTTCAAGGCGTTGGATCGCCATCCCGCGGGCCGGCGATGGGCACGGCTGCGTCACCTGTTCAACATCTCTGTTTCGTCGGTCGGGGCAGGGACAGCCGGTAACCTCACAACCCCCACGCAATCTTCTCCGCTCCCAGCGCCCCGATCACGATGGACGGCGCGTTGGTGTTGCCGCCGACGATGCGCGGCATCACCGAGGCATCGGCCACCGACAGCCCTGCCACCCCATGCACCCCCATCGTCGCAGGATCGACCACTGCGCGCGCATCCGTGCCCATCTTGGCCGTGCCCACCGGGTGATAGATCGAATCCGCCGTCGCCCGCACCACCGCGTCGAGCGCGGCGTCGCTGGTGACGGACGGCCCGGGGCGCAGCTCTTCGCCGGTAAACGCCGCCATCGCCGGCTGCTTGCAGAGTTCGCGCAGCATCTTCAGCCCCTCGCGCAGCGCCACGCGGTCGGCCTCTTCCGCCAGGTAATTCGGGTCGATCAGGGGCCGCTCGCGCGGGTTGTTCGAGGCGATGGTCAGCCGGCCCCGGCTCTCGGGCTGGAGCTGGGTCACGTCGATGGCGAAGCCATGGCCGCGATCCTCCGCCGTCGCCCCGTCGAAAGCCAGCGCATTGATGAAATGCAGCTGCGTGTCCGGCGCGCCGTCGCCCGCCCCGAGCCGCAGGAACGCGCCCGCCTCGAGCCCCTGCTGGGTGCCCACGCCCTTGCCGGTGAAGAGCCACTGCGCGCCCACGGCGAGGTTGTTGGGAAACTTCGCATGATCCCAGAGCGACAGCGGCTCGGTCATGCGGTGCTTGACCTTGACCTCGAGGTGATCGTGAAGGTTCTCGCCCACACCCGGAAGATCGGCGCGGACCGGCATGCCCAGCGGGCGCAGTTGCGCCGCAGGGCCAATGCCCGCGTGCAGCAGCAGGTGCGGCGTGCCGATGGCGCCGGCACAGAGCACCACGTGCCCGGCGGAGAGCACCTCCTCGCCGGAGGGTGTCATCACCAGAAGCCCGTCGATGCGGGCGCCGTCGCCGGTCAGGCGCAGCACCTCGATGCCTGTCTTCACCTCGAGATTCGCGCGGCCCCTGGCGCGCCCCAGATAGGCGCGGGCGGTGCTGTGGCGCTTGCCGTCCTTGACGTTGACCCGGAACAGCCCGAAGCCCTCGGCCTGACCCTCGATGGCCTGATGCACGTGATAGCCCAGCTGGCCCCCGGCCTCGACAAAGGCATCGTAGGCGGGCCCGCTCTCGGGGATCATCGGGGCCATGACCCGGGTGACCTCGTCGAGCACCGGCTTCACCTCGGCCCAGGACCAGCCCTCGCAGCCCGAGGCTGCCCAGTGGTCGTAATCCGAGGCGTGGCCGGTGACCCAGACCATGGCGTTGATCGCAGACGAGCCGCCCAGAACCTTGCCGCGCGGCACGTAAAGCCTGCGGCCATCCATATGGGCCTGCGGCACGGTTTCGAAGTGCCAGTTGAAGCGAGGCGAGGCGATGGCCTTGGCCACGCCCGCCGGCATCGAGATGAACGGGTGGCGCCCGGGCGGTCCGGCCTCGAGCAGCAGCACCCGGCAGGCGGGATCGCGCGAGAGGCGCTCGGCCACGGCGCAGCCTGCGCTGCCGGCGCCGACGACGATGACGTCCCAGCTCATGCCAGAAGCTCGCGCAGGGCGGTGTCGATCGCGTCGGTGTCGGGCTGGTTGCGCCCGCCGCCGGCATAGTGCCCCCAGACCGAGTCGATCACCCGCAGTTCGGCATCGGGCATCACCGCCACCTCGCGGGCGTTGTCCTCGGGCGGGAAATAGAAATCCGTCCGGCAGGGCAGCACGATGGACTTCGCGGTGATCGCCTTCAGCGCCGCCTCGCGGTCGCCGTTGTACAAGGGGTTGGCCGAGATGTCGCAGGCCTGCCACGTGGCGATCAGTGAGAGCATGTCATTGGCGTCGAGCCCGTAATACATCGCGTCCCAGACGTTCTTGAGATAGTCCTCGACGCTGACATAGCCCATGCCGCGCCAAAGCTCCTCGCGGAACCATTCCTGGCTCAGCACCCAGCCGGCCCAAACCCGGCCCTTGGCGGTCAGACCGCGCCACGGCGGCTCCTTGTAGCGCCCCTGCATCCAGGCCGGATCGGTGATCAGCGCGTGCTTCACCCCCTCGAGGAACACATAGGTGTGGCCGGCGGTGATCGCCTGCCCGCAGAAGCAGGCCATCGCCTCGACCTTGTCAGGGAACAGCGCCGCCCAGTGATAGGCCTGCTGCCCGCCCATCGACCAGCCGCAGGCGAGCCGCACCTTGGTGATGCCGAACACCTCGCGCAGGAGCCGCTCCTGCAGCATGACGTTGTCATACTGGGTGATAAGCGGGAAATCCGGCCCGGCCAGCGGCACCGGCGTGTTCGACGGCGAGGAGGAGACGCCATTGCCCAGCATGTTGGGCACGATGATGAAGTATTTCTCCGGATCGAGCGCCATTCCCGGGCCGATCAGGAATTCGTTGTCCGCATGGCTGCCGCCGTAGCGCGTGGGGTAGACCACCACGTTGTCGAGCGCCGCGTTGAGCCGGCCATAGGTGGCATAGGCGAGCTTGGCATCGGGCAGGGTGATGCCGCATTGCAGATGCACGGGGCCTGCCTCGAAGATCTCGTAAGGGGTCAGTTCCGCGCTCATGCTCTCGTCTCCGTGCCGTGCCGCCGAGGGCGGCGTGAAGTGTTGTACAGCGTCATCGAACCACGCCGGCGCCGGGCTCCGGCGCAGCGTGCAAGGGGGTCTCCGGGCGCTGCCTCATCCTTGGGCAGAGCGCCTCGGGTCCCGGTCAAATTCCCATCCGTGCGCTGAACCCACAAGAAAATTTATTGCGCGAGAGTGAATATTCGAAACCATGAGGAAAACTTGCCCAAAGGGAGAACAGGGACATGAAGATTTGCGTGATCGGCGCCGGCCCGTCGGGTCTGGCCCAGCTTCGGGCCTTCCAGTCCGCCAAGGAGAAGGGCGAGGCGATTCCCGAGATCGTCTGCTACGAGAAGCAGCCCGACTGGGGCGGGCTCTGGCGCTATGACTGGCGCACCGGCGTCGACGAGTACGGCAACCCGGTGCATGGCTCGATGTACCGTTACCTGTGGTCGAACGGCCCCAAGGAAGGTCTGGAATTCGCCGACTATTCCTTCGACGAGCATTTCGGCAAGCCGATCGCCAGCTACCCGCCGCGTGCCGTGCTCTTCGACTATATCGAAGGCCGGGTGAAGAAGGCTGGCGTGCGCGACTGGATCCAGTTCTCCACCGTGGTGCGCGATGTCTCCTATGACGAGGGCACGGGCAAGTTCACCGTCACAGCCCGCAATGGCGAGACCGACACCGAGAGCTGCGAAGAGTTCGACCACGTCATTGTCGCCTCGGGGCATTTCTCCTTCCCCAACGTGCCCTACTATCCCGGCTTCGAGAGCTTCAACGGACGCATCCTGCACGCCCATGATTTCCGCGACGCGCGCGAGTTCGAGGGCAAGGACATCCTCATCCTCGGCACCTCCTACTCGGCCGAGGATATCGGCTCGCAATGCTGGAAATACGGCTGCGCCTCGGTGACCGTGGCGCACCGCACCGCGCCCATGGGCTATGACTGGCCCGACAACTGGAAAGAGGTGCCGGCGCTCGAGCGGGTCGAGGGCAAGACCGCCTATTTCAAGGACGGCACGGAAAAGACCGTCGACGCGATCATCCTCTGCACCGGCTACAAGCATCACTTCCCGTTCCTGCCCGACGACCTGCGCCTCAAGACCGCGAACCGGCTGGCGGCGAGCGATCTCTACAAGGGCGTGGTCTACGTGCCGAACCCGAAGATGTTCTATCTCGGGATGCAGGACCAGTGGTTCACCTTCAACATGTTCGACGCGCAGGCCTGGTGGGTGCGGGACGCGATCCTGGGCAAGATCGCGCTGCCTGACGGGGCGGCGATGGAGGCCGACTGGCAGAAGCGGCAGGCCGACGAGGATGCCTATGACAGCGACCACGACGCCATCGTCTACCAAGGCGATTACGTGAAGGAGCTGATCGCCGAGACCGATTATCCCTCCTTCGACGTCGAGGGCGCCAACCAGGCGTTCTTCGAGTGGAAGAAGCACAAGAAGAAGGCGATCATGTCGTTCCGCGACAATGGCTATGTCTCACCGATCACCGGCACCATCGCCCCGCCGCATCACACGCCGTGGCGCCACGCGCTGGATGACAGCCTCGAGGCCTACCTTCAGGCGCCGAAGGCGGCCGAGTAAGCCATGGGCCTTGCCTTCGAGAGCCGCGAGGCGCGGGCCGGGGTGATCACTCCCGGCCTGACCCTGCCAAGGGGCGTGGAGCGTCATCCGGTGCCGGCGGGCGGCTCGCGCGCGGTCGAGATCCGTGCCGGCGACAAGATCACCGTGCAGGACCGCGAGGGCGGCCAGGTGGCCGAGCTGGTGGCCTTCACGCCGGCGGGTGTCGGCGATCCGGGGCTGATCGGCGGCAAAGGCTCGGTCGGGCCGCAGGGGCTCAAGTCGACTCTGCTCACCAGCCGCTCGGGGCAGGGGGTGGCACGTGCGCTTGCGGCGGCGGGCTTCGATCTGGGCAAGGCGCGGGCGGTGCGGCTCTTTGCCGAGGGCTCGCGCCCCGGCGACAGCGCGGAGTTCACCGCGCAGGGCGACGGGCTGCTGATCGTCGCCGCGCCCGGCGGCCCGATGGCGCCCGAGGCGCAGGACACGCCGACCGACCTGCTGCTGTGGCTCCGCCGCGCCGACCTGCGCGATTTCAAGGGCGCCCATGTCGCGCCCGACCCGCTGGCCGATCCGCTGATCGACCAGAACATCCGCCCCGGCGAGGCGCATGTCTACACCGTGCCCAAAGGCGGCTTCATCCAGATCCTCGACGTGCAGGGGCGCGAGTGCTCGGACTTCCAGGCCTTCTCGGCGCGCTCGCTCGATGCCGGGCTCACCCGCGAGATCGACCCCACCGCGACGCGCTCGCAGACCGGCACGATCTATCCCAGGCCGGGGCTGGCGGCGAAATACTGGAATGTCGATTTCGAGCCACTGGTCGAGATCGTGCAGGACACCTGCGGCAGGCACGACACCTTCGGACTTGCCTGCACCCGCCGCTACTACGACGACATGGGCTATTTCGGCCACGTCAACTGCACCGATAACATCAACGCCCAGCTCGCCCCCTACGGCGTGCGCCCGCGCGCCGGCTGGCCCGCGATCAACTTCTTCTTCAACACGCTGATCGACGCCGAGCACAACATCATCACCGAGGAGCCGTGGTCGCGCCCCGGCGATTATGTGCTGCTGCGGGCGCTGACCGATCTGGTCTGCGTCTCGACCGCGTGCCCCGACGATATCGACCCGGCCAATGGCTGGAACCCAACAGACATTCAGCTCCGCACCTATGGCGCGGGCGAAGACTTCCGCCGCTCGATCGGCTGGCGGAAAAGACCGGAGGACGACGTGGAGCACACACGGGAGACGGGCTTTCACGCCAGCTTCGCCAGGCTCACCCGCGATTTCGTGGAGTATAACGGCTACTGGCTGCCCAACAGCTTCCCCGGCGAGGGCACGCTCGGCGAATACTGGGCCTGCCGCGAGAAGGTCGCCATCATGGACCTGTCGCCGCTGCGCAAGTTCGAGGTCACCGGGCCGGATGCCGAGACACTTCTGAACCACTGCGTGACCCGCAACATGGAGAAGCTCGCGGTGGGGCAGGTGGTCTATACCGCCGTCTGCGCCGCGCATGGCGGCATGATCGACGACGGCACGGTGTTCCGGCTAGGCGAGCACAATTTCCGCTGGATCGGCGGCTGCGACGGCTCTGGCATGTTCATGCGCGAGGAGGCCGAGCGGCTGGGGCTTGATGCCCATGTGCGCAGCTCCACCGACCAGCTCTGCAACGTGGCGCTGCAGGGGCGGCACGCGCAGACGATCCTGTCGCAGCTGTTCTGGACCGCGCCCGACCGATCCAGCATCGACGAGCTTGGCTGGTTCCGCTTCACCGTGGCGCGGCTGGGCGATTTCCAGGGCACACCGGTGATGATCTCGCGCACCGGTTATACCGGGGAGCTGGGCTACGAGATCTTCTGCCACCCCAAGGACGCGGACGAAGTGTTCGACGCGATCTGGGAGGCGGGGCAGCCCTATGGGCTGAAGCCGCTTGGTCTTGCCGCGCTCGACATGCTGCGCATCGAGAGCGGGCTGGCCTTTGCCGGGCACGAGTTCGACGACCAGACCGACCCGTTCGAGGCGGGCATCGGCTTTACCGTGCCGCTGAAGTCGAAGCAGGCCGATTTCTCGGGCCGCGCCGCGCTCGAGGAGCGCAAGGCGCATCCGCAGCGCAAGCTGGTGGGCCTCGAGATCGACGCCACCACCGTGCCCGCCCATGGCGATTGCGTGCGGCTGGGGCGGGTGCAGGTCGGCGTGGTGACCTCCGGCACGCGCTCGCCGATCCTGGGCAAGACCATCGCGCTGGCGCGGCTCGACGCGCCCTATACCGATGTGGGAACCGAGCTGGAGATCGGCCAGCTCGACGGCCATCAGAAGCGGCTCACCGCCCGCGTCGTGCCCTTCCCGCATTTCGACCCGACCAAATCGCGCGCGAAGGGAGACTACGGCGCATGAGCCCGGAAGACCGCATCCGGGCGATGGATCTCTGGTCCGGCCCGGTGACCATCGCGCCGCTCTCGGGCGGCATCACCAACCTCAACTTCGTGGTCACCGACGCGGGCCGGCACTTCGTTGTGCGCCTCGGTCAGGACATCCCCGAACACTTGGTGATGCGCTGGAACGAGCGCGCGCTCACCGAAGCCGCCGCCGCCGCCGGCATCTCGCCGGCGCTGCGCCACGCTGAGCCGGGCCTCATGGTCACCGATTTCGTCGCTTCGCAGGCGCTGGCCGGGGCCGACCTGCACGACCCCGCCACCCTGCATGACGCGGTGGCGCTGGTGGGCCGTGTGCATCGCGAGCTCAGCCAGCAGGTGGCCGGCCCGGTGCTGACCTTCTGGGTTTTCCACGTCCTGCGGACATATGCCGCCTGGCTCGAGGAAAACGGCTCAGCCCACATCGCGCGGCTGCCGGGGCTGATGGTGCAGGCCGGAGAGCTTGAAGAGGCGGTCGGCAAGGTCGGGCTGGTGCTCGGCCACAACGACCTGCTGCCGCAGAACATTCTGCGCGCCGAGGACGGGCGGCTCTGGCTGGTCGACTGGGAATATGGCGGCTTCAACTCGGCGCTGTTCGATCTCGGCGGGCTGGCCTCGAACGCGGGCCTGCCGCTGGAGGCCGAGGCCGAGATGTTGCGGCTCTATCACGGCCACGATCCCGACCCCGCCTACCTGCGGCGCTACGGCGCGATGAAATGCGCCTCGCTGCTGCGCGAGGCGATGTGGAGCATGGTCTCCGAGATCAGCTCGGACATCGATTTCGACTACGCGGGTTACACGGCAGAGAACCTGTCGCGCTTCAACGCCGCGCTCGACGCCTGGAAGGAGGGCGCATGACCGACTTTCCCACAACCGCGCAGGCGGTCGTCGTCGGCGGCGGGATCATCGGCTGCTCGACGGCCTATCACCTCGCCAAGCTCGGCTGGGAGGTGGTGCTGCTCGAGCGTCACAAGCTGACCTCCGGCACCACGTTCCATGCCGCCGGTCTCGTGGGCCAGCTGCGCAGCTCGGCCAATATCACCGAGCTTCTGGGCTACTCGGTAAAGCTCTACGACACGCTTGAGCAGGAGACCGGGCAGGCCACCGGCTGGAAGCGCAATGGCGGGCTGCGGCTGGCCTGCAACGCCGAGCGCTGGACCGAGGTCAAGCGGCAGGCCACCACGGCGCACAGCTTCGGGCTCGACATGCAGCTGCTGACGCCGTCGGAGGCGAGGGAGCTCTGGCCGCTGATGGATGTGAGCGACGTCGTTGGCGCGGCCTACCTGCCGACCGACGGTCAGGCCAACCCCTCGGACATCACGCTCTCGCTCGCCAAGGGCGCGCGCATGGCAGGCGCACGGATCGTCGAGGATTGCGCGGTGCTCTCGGTGACGCGCGAGAAGGGCGTCATCACCGGGGTCGAGACGCAGCACGGTTTCATCAAGACCGGCATCGTCATCGCCTGCTGCGGCCAGTGGACCCGCGAGTTTGCCGCGCCGCTCGGCGTGAGCGTGCCGCTTGTCTCGATGGAGCACCAGTACATGGTGACCGAGCCGATCGATGGCGTCACCCGCGACCTGCCGACCCTGCGCGACCCGGACCGGCTGACCTACTGGAAGGAAGAGGTCGGCGGGCTGGTCATGGGCGGCTACGAACCCAACCCCAAGCCTTGGGCGATCAGCGGTATTCCCGAGGGCTTCCACTACACGCTGCTCGACAGCGATTTCGACCATTTCGAGCAGATCATGGAGCTGGCGCTGGGCCGCGTCCCGGCGCTCGAGACGGCGGGCATCAAGACGCTGACCAACGGGCCGGAGAGCTTTACGCCCGATGGCAATTTCATCCTCGGCGAGGCGCCCGAGCAGAAGGGCTTTTTCGTCGGAGCAGGCTTCAACGCCTTCGGCATCGCCTCGGGCGGCGGCGCTGGCATGGCGCTGGCGGAATGGGTCGCCAAGGGTGAGCCGCCCTTCGATCTCTGGCCCGTGGATATCCGCCGCTTCGGGCGGCCGCATTTCGATACCGACTGGGTGCGTACCCGCACCATCGAGGCCTATGGCAAGCACTACACCATGGCCTGGCCCTCCGAGGAGCACGACAGCGGACGGCCCGGCCGCCGCTCGCCGCTCTATGATCGGCTCAAGGCGCGCGGCGCGGTGTTCGGCGAGAAGATGGGCTGGGAGCGGCCCAACTGGTTCGCCGCGCCTGGCGAGCACGCGGGCGACATCTATACCTATGGCCGGCCCAACTGGTTCGAGGCGGTGGCGCGCGAGCACAGGGCGGTGCGCGAGGCGGCGGTGCTGATCGACCAGACCAGCTTTGCCAAGTTCATGCTCGAGGGGCCGGATGCCGAGGCGGTGCTGCAGGAGATCGCCGCCAGCGACATGCGCGGCCCGGTGGGCAGCCTGACCTATACCCAGATGCTCAACGATCACGGGGGCATCGAGGCCGATCTTACGGTGGCGCGTCTGGCGGACGAGAGCTTCTACATCGTCACCGGCACCGGCTTTGCCACCCGCGATTTCGACTGGATCCGGCGCGGCATCCCCGAGGGCGCCAATGCCCGGCTCAGCGACGTGACTTCGGGCTATGCGGTGCTGTCGCTGATGGGCCCCAAGGCGCGCGACATTCTCGCCCGCGTCACCCGCGCCGACGTGTCGAACGAAGCGCTGCCCTTCGGCAGTGCCGCCAGGATCGCCATCGCCGGCGCGCCGGTCTGGGCTCTGCGGGTCTCCTACGTGGGCGAGCTTGGCTGGGAGCTGCACTTGCCGGTGGAATACGCCGCCACGGTCTATGACGCGCTGCACATGGCGGGGGCCTCTCACGGGCTGGTGGATGCGGGCTACCGCGCCATCGAGACCCTGCGGCTCGAGAAGGGCTACCGCGCCTGGGGCGGCGATATCGGCCCTGACAGCACGCCGCTCGAGGCGGGGCTGGGCTTTGCGGTGAAGCTCGACAAGGGCGCGTTCCGGGGCCGCGCCGCAATCGCCGCGCAGAAGGCGGCGGGCGTCAGCAAGCAGCTCGCCACCTTCACCGCCGACCCGGAGGTCATCCTGCTGGGCCGCGAGACCATTTTCCGCAACGGCGAGCGCGTGGGCTACCTGAGCTCGGGCGGCTATGGCCACACGCTGGGGCAGGCCATCGGCATGGGCTACCTGAAGAACCCGCAAGGCGTGACGCGTGACTGGATCCTGTCGGGGCAGTACGAGCTCGAGGTCGCGACCGAGCGTGTTCCCTGCAAGGTGAGCCTCGCGCCCCTTTACGATCCCAAGCATACGCGTTTGAAATCCTGAGCGGATTTCCCGCATCTCGGCTGAATGCCTTGCTGAATACAGGGCTGGATGCTCGACTGAACGAAGGACGACTGACTATGACTTTCTCCGCCAACTGGTCCTGGCCGAATCCGATCCGCTTTGGCGCCGGGCGCATTGCCGAGCTGGCCGAGGCCTGCCGCGCCGCCGGCATCACCAAGCCACTCCTGGTGACCGACCGCGGCCTCGCCGACCTGCCGATCACCGCGCAGGCGCTCGACATCCTCAAGCGCTCGGGACTCGACTGCGACCTC
Source organism: Salipiger bermudensis (assembly GCF_017309175.1). Classification (NCBI taxonomy): domain Bacteria; kingdom Pseudomonadati; phylum Pseudomonadota; class Alphaproteobacteria; order Rhodobacterales; family Roseobacteraceae; genus Salipiger; species Salipiger bermudensis. Next base: position 474,458 of record NZ_JAEKJV010000001.1, read on the forward strand.
TTCGCCGATGTCGATCCCAATCCCAACGAGCGCAATCTTGGCGTCGGCTGCGTCGCCTTCAAGCAGGGCCGCCATGACGGGGTGATCGCCTTCGGCGGCGGCTCGGGGCTGGATCTCGGCAAGCTCATCGCCTTCATGGCGGGCCAGAGCCGCCCGGTCTGGGAGTTCGAGGATGTAGGCGACTGGTGGACCCGCGCCGATGCCGATGCCATCGCCCCGATCATCGCCGTGCCCACCACCGCCGGTACCGGCTCGGAGGTCGGGCGCGCCGCGGTGCTGACCAACTCCGAGACCCATGAGAAGAAGATCATCTTCCACCCCAGGATGATGCCGGTGCAGGTGATCTGCGATCCCGAGCTGACCGTGGGGATGCCGCCCTTCATCACCGCGGGCACCGGGGTGGACGCGCTGGCCCATTGCATCGAGGCCTATTGCGCCCCGGCCTACGCGCCGATGTCGGACGGCGTCGCGCTCGAGGGGATGCGGCTGTGCAAGGAATACCTGCTGCGCGCCTACAAGGATGGCAGCGATCTCGAGGCCCGGGCCCAGATGATGACCGCCGCCGCCGCTGGCGCCACCGCCTTCCAGAAGGGGCTTGGCGCCATCCACTCGCTGAGCCACCCGATCGGCGCCCATCACGACACCCATCACGGCACCACCAACGGCGTCGTCATGTTGCCGGTGCTGCGCTTCAACCGCCCCGCCATCGAGGACAAGATCGCCCGCGCCGCCGCCTATCTCGGGCTCGAGCCCTCGTTCGACGCCTTCCTGCTCTTCATCGAGGATCTGCTCACCGCGCTCGACATCCCCAAGACGCTGGACGCGCTCGGCGTCAGCGATCCGGATTTCGACGCGCTCTGCGCATCGGCCCTGAAGGACCCGACGGCGGCCTGCAACCCGGTGGCGCTGACGTCGGAGAACATCCTGCCGCTCTACAAGAGCTGTTTCGCAAGCTGAGGTGTGAATGAAGATCCATTTCCGGTCTCTCCCGATCTGCGCGCCCGGCGGGCGCGGTCTGCCCTCCCGGACGGGAGGCTTGACATGAACCTGCCCGGACCTGCACCACGGGACACCCCGACCGGAAATGGAAAACGCATGAAGAACGGCTCGCAGTCGAAGCTCACCCAGAACCCGCACGCGGTCCGCGAGCAGCGCGAGAAGAACCTCGAGGTCGCCATCGGCCGTCAGGTCCGCGACCTGCGCAAGCGCCAGCGCATGACGGGTTCGGAGCTGGCGCAGCAGACCGGGCTTTCGGTGGGGATGCTGTCGAAGATCGAGAACGGGGTGATCTCGCCCTCGCTCAACACGTTGCAGGCGCTGGCCAACGCTCTGCGGGTGCCGCTGGTGCAGTTGTTCTCGGGCTTCGAGGAGCCGCGCGGGGCGATGCATGTGAAGGCGGGGCAGGGGGTCGAGATCGAGCGCGCGGGCACGCGGGCGGGCCACCAGTACAACCTGCTGGGCCATATCGGCTCGAACAACTCGGGCGTGGTGGTCGAGCCCTACCTGATCACGCTGGACAGCGACAGCGACCGCTTCCCGGCCTTCCAGCACGAGGGGATCGAGCTGATCTACATGCTCGAGGGCGTGCTCGATTATCGCCACGGCGATCAGCGCTACCTGCTTGAGCCGGGCGACTCGCTGCTGTTCGATTCCGATGCTCCGCATGGGCCGGAGGGGTTGGTCGAGCTTCCGGCGCGCTACCTGTCGATCATCACCTACCCGCAGGCGCGGTAGGGGGCGGGCCAGGCCCCCGGCTTTCTGGCACATACACTGGCTGCGGCGGACCTCTCCAAGAGGGGCGCGTATGCTGTTTGAACCTCGCCCGCGCGGATTCAAGGCCGCAGGCCGCCGTGCATCACCGGACCGCCCCCCGGCCCGGCGATTTGGTGAGGCCGGGCGCCACGTGTCGAGAGTCTTCGAACGTGGCGGAGGTAGATCGAGAGCATCATCGCTGAGATCGCCATCCCGCGGTCCGGCGATGCGCGGCGGGTGCCCGATGTTTCGGCTCTTGGCGGCATCCAGCTGCTCGATGCCCCGTCTCTGTCAGCCGCTCAAAGCGCCCCCTCTGCACAGAATCCCGGCATTCACACAGCGTCATACCGTGGGATTCAGCGACTTTTCCCTGAGTGAAGTTTTTTTCCTTGAAGTAAACTAGACGGGGGCGCTATCCAATCTCCAGACACCACGGGCGCCCACCGCCCGGATCACCAACGGAGAAAACCATGTGTGGCATTGTTGGCCTGTTCCTCAAGAAGGACGACCTCCGCCCGAAACTGGGCGACATGCTGACGGACATGCTGATCACCATGACCGACCGCGGCCCCGACTCGGCCGGCATCGCGATCTACGGCGATGACAGCGACAGTCTGAAGGTGACGGTGCAGTCCGACACCCCCGAGAGCGATTTCGCCGGGCTCGACACTGCGCTGGGCGAGGCGCTCGGCAGCCCGGTGACGATGAAGGCCGTAGACACCCACGCGGTGCTGACCCTGCCCGAGGGCACCCGTGACGCCGCCATTGCCTTTCTCGAGGCGCGCGGCCTGCGCATCATGGGCCTCGGCGAGGCGATGGAGATCTACAAGGAGATCGGCCTGCCCAAGGACGTGGCCGCCCGCTTCAACCTCCGCGCCATGGGCGGAAGCCACGGCATCGGTCATACCCGCATGGCCACCGAGAGCGCCGTCACAACGCTTGGCGCGCACCCGTTCTCGACCGACGAAGATCAGTGCCTCGTCCACAACGGCTCGCTCTCGAACCACAACCAGATGCGCCGCATCCTGACCGAGAAGGGCTTTGCCCCGCGCACCGAGAACGACACCGAGGTCGCCGCCTGCTACATCTCCTCGCGGATTGCCGAAGGGGCCAATCTCGGCGAGGCGCTCGAAGGCACGCTCGACGATCTTGATGGCTTCTTCACCTTCGTGATGGGCACCAAGACCGGCTTCGGCGTGGTCCGCGACCCGATCGCCTGCAAGCCCGCGGTGATGGCCGAGACCGACGATTACGTCGCCTTCGGTTCGGAATACCGCGCCTTCGCCAACCTGCCCGGCATCGAGGCCGCCCGCGTCTGGGAGCCCGAGCCCGCCACCGTCTATTTCTGGGAGCGCTGAGCGATGACCGCAACCGCAACCGCCGCCACCACCGACCTGCAGACCCTCGACATGGCCGAAATCGAGCTGCGCGAGGTCAACGCCGCCCTGCAGGGCGCGCCCGCGACCAACTACACCCAGTTCGAGATCCGCAACCCGCGCGGCAGCCATGCGGTGGCCGTCGGGCTCGACGCCGAGATCGAGGTCACCGTGAAGGGCTCCACCGGCTATTACTGCGCCGGCATGAACAAGCTTGCCACCGTGCATGTGGAAGGCTCGGTCGGCCCGGGGGCCGCCGAGAATATGATGAGCGGCACGGTGATCGTCGAGGGCGACGCCTCGCAATATGCCGGCGCCACCGGCCATGGTGGGCTGCTGGTGATCAAGGGCAACGCCTCATCCCGCTGCGGCATCTCGATGAAGGGCATCGACATCGTGGTGCATGGCAATATCGGCCACATGTCGGCCTTCATGGCGCAGAAGGGCAACCTCGTGGTGCTGGGCGATGCCGGCGATGCGCTGGGCGACAGCCTCTACGAGGCGCGGCTCTTCGTGCGCGGCTCGGTGAAGTCGCTGGGCGCCGACTGCATCGAGAAGGAGATGCGCCCGGAGCATCTCGAGATCCTGAGGGACCTGCTCGACAAGGCCGGCGCCGATGCCAAGCCCGAAGAGTTCAAACGCTACGGCTCGGCCCGCAAGCTCTACAACTTCAACATCGACCACGCAGACGAATACTGAGGACGGCCCGATGAAAGACACGCCCCAAACCATGCCGCGCCAGTCCTGGACCTTCTCGAACGAGACGAATTCCGAGATCCGCCGCGCCGCCCAGACCGGCATCTACGACATCCGCGGCGGTGGCGCTAAGCGCCGGGTGCCGCATTTCGACGACCTGCTGTTCCTCGGCGCCTCGATGTCGCGCTACCCGCTCGAGGGCTACCGCGAGAAATGCGAGACCGGCGTCACCCTCGGCACCCGCTTCGCCAAGAAGCCGATCGAGCTGAAGATCCCGATCACCATCGCCGGCATGTCTTTCGGCTCGCTCTCCGGTCCCGCGAAAGAGGCGCTCGGGCGCGGCGCCACCCTGGCCGGCACCTCGACCACCACCGGCGACGGCGGCATGACCGAGGAAGAGCGCGGCCATTCGGAAAAGCTGGTCTACCAGTACCTGCCGTCGCGCTACGGCATGAACCCCGACGACCTGCGCCGCGCCGACGCCATCGAGGTGGTGGTGGGTCAGGGCGCCAAGCCCGGTGGCGGCGGCATGCTGCTCGGCCAGAAGATCACCGAGCGCGTCGCCGGCATGCGCGACCTGCCGCAGGGCATCGACCAGCGCTCCGCCTGCCGTCACCCGGACTGGACCGGCCCCGACGATCTCGAGATCAAGATCCTCGAGCTGCGCGAGATCACCAACTGGGAAAAGCCGATCTACATCAAGGTCGGCGGCGCGCGTCCCTATTACGACGTGGCGCTCTCGGTGAAGGCCGGCGCCGATGTCATCGTGCTCGACGGCATGCAGGGCGGCACCGCGGCCACGCAGGACGTGTTCATCGAGCATGTCGGCCAGCCGACGCTGGCCTGCATTCGGCCGGCGGTGAAGGCGCTGCAGGATCTCGGCATGCACCGCAAGGTGCAGCTGGTGGTCTCGGGCGGCATCCGCACCGGCGCCGATGTCGCCAAGGCGCTGGCACTGGGGGCAGATGCGGTCTCCATCGGCACCGCGGCGCTGGTCGCGCTCGGCGACAACGATCCCAAGTGGGAGGCCGAGTACCAGAAGCTCGGCTCCACCACCGGCGCCTATGACGACTGGCACGAGGGCCGCGACCCGGCGGGCATCACCACCCAGGATCCCGAGCTGATGGCGCGGCTCGATCCGATCGAGGCCGGGCGTCGTCTGCGCAACTATCTCAACGTGCTCACCCTCGAGTGCCAGACGCTGGCCCGCGCCTGCGGCAAGAGCCACGTGCACAATCTCGAGCCCGAGGATCTCTGTGCGCTGACCATGGAAGCCGCCGCCATGGCGCAGGTGCCCCTCGCCGGCACCGACTGGTATCCCGGCAAGCCGGGGTTCTGAACGCCACGCCCGGAGAAGCGCCCGCTGCTTCTTCTGGCCTGAAATATCCCGGGGGGAGTCGCGGCACGCGACGGGGGGCAGCGCCCCCCTCCCGGTCGGACCGCACCAAGCGGTCCGAAGTCTCGCAAAGGCCCCGAAGAGGCCGCACGGGCCCGACCAGAGGTCCGCCACAGACGACAGGGAACACAAAATATGACCGACCTCGCCGCCTTCGCCCAGGAAAAGGGCGTGAAGTACTTCATGATCTCCTTCACCGACCTGTTCGGGGGCCAGCGCGCCAAGCTGGTGCCGGCCCAGGCCATCGCCGACATGGCCGAGGAAGGCGCGGGCTTTGCCGGCTTCGCCACCTGGCTCGACATGACCCCGGCGCATCCCGACATGTTGGCCGTGCCCGACCCCGAGACGGTGATACAGCTGCCCTGGAAGCCCGAGGTCGCCTGGGTCGCCGCCAATTGCGTCATGGAGGGCGAAGAGGTCGAACAGGCGCCGCGCAACGTCCTGCGCAAGCTGATCCGCGAGGCCGAGGCCGAGGGGCTTCGGGTCAAGACCGGGGTCGAGGCCGAGTTCTTCCTGCTCACCCCCGAAGGCACCGCGATCTCCGACGAAGCCGACACCGCCGCCAAGCCCTGCTACGACCAGCAGGCGGTGATGCGCCGCTACGACGTGATCGCCGAGATCTGCGACTACATGCTCGAGCTCGGCTGGGGCCCCTACCAGAACGACCACGAGGACGCCAACGGCCAGTTCGAGATGAACTGGGAATTCGACGACGCCCTCGTCACCGCCGACCGCCACAGCTTCTTCAAGTTCATGGTCAAATCCGTCGCTGAAAAGCACGGGCTGCGCGCCACCTTCATGCCCAAGCCCATCGAAGGGCTGACCGGCAATGGCTGCCACGCGCATATCTCTGTCTGGGACACCAGCGGCACAACCAACGCCTTCGCAGGCGATGCCGGCGGCCAGATCGGCGAGGTGGGCCTGTCGGAGCAGGGCGGGCATTTCCTCGGCGGCATCATGAAACACGCCGAGGCGCTGGCCGCGATCACCAACCCCACGGTCAACAGCTACAAGCGCATCAACGCGCCACGCACCGTCTCCGGCGCCACCTGGGCGCCGAACACGGTGACCTGGACCGGCAACAACCGCACCCACATGGTGCGCGTGCCGGGGCCGGGCCGCTTCGAGCTGCGCCTGCCCGACGGCGCGGCGAACCCCTACCTGCTGCAGGCGGTGATCATCGCAGCGGGCCTCTCGGGCATCCGCTCCAAGGCGGATCCCGGCCCGCGCTACGACATCGACATGTATGCCGAGGGCCACACCGTGACCGACGCGCCGCAGCTGCCGCTGAACATGCTCGACGCGATCCGCAGCTTCGATGCCGATGATGCGCTGAAAGAGATGCTGGGCGCGGCGTTCTCCGCCTCCTTCATCAAGAAGAAGCGCGAGGAATGGGACAGCTTCGTGTCGCATTTCTCCAACTGGGAACGCGAGCACACGCTCGACATCTGAGCCACCGCGTCGCTTTCGCCGGGTGGCGCGCCGCGGACGGGCTTGCATCGCGGGAGCGTCTTCGCCATTCGTCTGAGAGACACCGGGCTGGCGGTGCCGGGTCACGGCCCGGCGGCAAAACACCCGGCCTTGCGCATGACGCGCCCGCCCATGGACTGGAGTTTTGAGCATGAGCAAATTCGCCCTCACCGTGACCTGCCCCTCGACCCGCGGCATCGTCGCGGCGATCGCCGCCTTCCTCGCCGAGCAGGGCTGCAACATCACCGACAGCTCTCAGTTCGACGATTTCGAGACCGGCAATTTCTTCATGCGCGTCAGCGTCATGTCGGAGAAGGATGCGGCGCTGGAGGAGCTGCGCGAGCGCTTCGCCGAGACCGCGAAGAACTTCAAGATGGACTACGAGTTCCACGACGAGGCCGAGAAGATGAAGGTCATCATCATGGTCTCGCGCTTCGGGCATTGCCTGAACGACCTGCTCTACCGCTGGCGCATCGGCGCGCTGCCGATCGACATCGTGGCGGTGATCTCGAACCACATGGATTACCAGAAGGTGGTGGTGAACCACGACATCCCCTTCCACTGCATCCGGGTGACGAAAGAGAACAAGCCGCAGGCCGAGGCGCGGATCATGGAGGTGGTCGAGGAGACCGGCGCCGAGCTCGTGGTGCTGGCGCGCTACATGCAGATCCTCTCGGACGATCTGTGCCGGGTGATGTCGGGGCGGATCATCAACATCCACCACTCGTTCCTGCCCTCCTTCAAGGGGGCCAACCCCTACAAGCAGGCCTTCGAGCGCGGCGTGAAGCTGATCGGGGCGACCTCGCATTACGTGACCGCCGATCTCGACGAGGGCCCGATCATCGAGCAGGACACGGTGCGCGTGACCCACGCGCAATCGCCCGAGGATTACGTCTCGCTTGGCCGCGATGTCGAGGCGCAGGTGCTGGCCCGCGCGATCCATGCCCATATCCACCGCCGGGTCTTTCTCAACGGCAACAAGACGGTCGTGTTCCCGGCCTCTCCGGGCAGCTACGCCTCCGAGCGCATGGGCTGAGTCCCACCGTTGCCGGGGGCGCTGCCCCCGTCCGCGTGCCGCGGACTCCCCCGAGGTATTTTGGAACCAAAGAAGCCAGGAGCGCCGCGCCCCTGGCTTCTCTTCGTCAAAAATACTCCCGCCGGAGGCGTCCGGCAGAGCCATGCGCGCGGGGCCGACCGGCCGGGTGTTTCGGGCCGGGCGCAGGGATTGACGGGTGCTTGGAAAGGGCGTTTGCTTCGCCGGTTGGCGACGGATCGGCGAGACGGACATGACACGGGAAGAATTCACCATCGAAGGGGCGCTTGGCACGCCGCTCTTCCTGCCCTGGGTCGAGCGTCACGCAGCGCGGCTGGGGGTGGGGATGCGGCTGCGCGACAGCGCGCCGGAGCGGCTGGCGGTGGAGTTCGAAGGCGCGCCGGCGCTGCTTGACGCGATGGAGATGGGCTGCCTGCTGGGTCCCATCGACGCCTGGGTCGAGTCGATTGTGCGCAAACGGGTTTCCGCCACGTAAGCGCGCTTTGAGGTCTGCCTGATTTTCAGGCGTGCCGCCAAAATGCTGGGCGATTTCTGCGCCGGGTCTCTGGTGTCGAGGGGCCGAGATGGGCATGATGGGCGCGGCGTGCTCGGATCCGTGTGCGTCAGCGCCCACACCCGACACCGGAGACACCGTGCCCACCGATTGGACCCCCGCTGCGCTTTCCGACGACATCCCCGTTGCCTCCGCCGCGCCGGGGCAGCTCGGGCCGCATGACCTCGCGATCTGGCGCAGCGCCTCCGGGCGTATCGCCGCCTGGGCCGATCGCTGCCCGCATCGCGGCATGCGGCTGTCGCACGGCTTCGTGCGCGGCGAGCGCCTGTCCTGCATCTATCACGGCTGGGGCTATGGCGAGGGCGGGCAATGCGTGCGCATCCCCGCCCATCCCGAGCTGACCCCGCCCGAGGCGATCAGGGTGCCGGTGTTCTCCGTGGCCGAGGCCAGCGGGGTGATCTGGGTGGCCGAGGAGGCGCCAGACAGCCCGCCGCCGGAGTTTCCCGGGGTCGTGGCATTTCGCTCGCTGCAGGTTTCGGCCGCGCCGGAGGCGCTGGCCGCGGCGCTTGGGGGCACGGGCACGGTGATCGAGACCGTGCTCGGCGGCGCGCAGGTGGTGGCGCTGATCCAGCCGCTGCGCGACGGCGCGGCGGGGCTGCACCTGCTGGCGCCCGAGGGCAGCGATCCGGCGGCGCTCGACGCGCTTTCGGCGGAAGTCGAGGCGCTGCGGCGCCGGGTCGAAGCCGCCGAGGAGATGACGGCATGAGCGAAGGGGGCGCGATGCGCGATCAGTGGTACCCGGTGGGAATGACCAAGCAGCTCACGGCGCAGGGCCGCGATACGCTGCTCATGGGCGAGCCGATCCGGGTGGCTCTCGCGGGCGGTGCGCCAAGCGTCACCGACGGCACGGGCCGCGCGCTTCCGGTGATCGACCGTTTTGGCCATGTCTGGACCTCGCTCGGCCAGCCCGAGAAGGATCTCTTCACCATCCCCGAGGTCGACCAGCCGGGTCGGCGGCTGGTCGATGTGGGCGTCTGCCGGGTGTGCTGCTCGCCCCTGCGGGCGGTGGAGAACTTCCTCGACATCGCGCATTTCCCCTTCGTGCACACAGACATCCTCGGCTCCGAGCCGCATACGGAGGTCGCGCGCTACGAGGTCGAGATCCGCGACGATGTCGACGAGGTCTGGGCCACCAAGGTGAAGTTCTTCCAGCCGCAGGCCGCGAAATCCGCGGAAGGCGGCATCACCACCGATTACATGTACCGGGTCTGCGCGCCGACCTGTTCGGTGCTCTACAAGACCTGTCCGCCGAAGCCCGGGGAGTGGGACGTGATCGCGCTCTTCGTGCAGCCGCTGACCGAGACGCTCTGCGATGTCTGGCCCTACATGGCGCTCTACGACGACGATGCCGAGATGACCGACCTGATCCACTTCCAGCAGATGATCTTCGTGCAGGACCGCTCGGTGCTGGAGAACCAGCTGCCCGCACTGCTTCCGCTCGATCCCGGGCGGGAGATCCCGACCCGGGCCGACATGACCTCGATCGCCTATCGCCGCTGGCTCAAGCGGCATGGCTTTACCTACGGCGCGCAACTGGTGGCGGCATGATCCTTTACGACTATATCCTCTCGCCCTCGTGCTACCGCGTGCGTCTGCTGGCGGCGCTGATCGGGCGCCGGCTAGATCTGCGGGCGGTCGATCTTCACCCCGGGCAGGAGCACCTCTCCGAGCCTATGCTGGCGCTGAACCCGGCGGGAACCATCCCCGTGCTGACGGATGACGGGCTGGTGCTGACCGAAAGCACCGCGATCCTGACCTATCTCGCCGCCCATGACGCGCCGGCCTGGCTGGGCGAGGATACGGCCGCGATGCGGGCCCGCGTGGCGCAATGGCTGGCTTTCGCGCAGCGGCTGACCGACAGCGCAGGCGCCGCGCGGGCGCATGACATGCTGCTGGCGCCGGGCGATATCGACGCGCTGCGCGGGCAGGCCACGCAGGCGCTGCGCGAGCTCGAGGCGGCGCTTTCAGCGGCGCGGCGGCGGGGCGAGAGCTTCCTCGCCGGCAACCGGCCGACCATCGCCGACATCGCCTGCTTCCCGCATGTGGCGCTCGCCCCCGATGGCGGGCTGCCGCTCGATCCGTATCCCTCGATCCGGCTCTGGATGCGGGCGATCCGGGCGCTGGACGGGTTCATCGAGATGCCCGGCATCCACCGCCTGCACGAACTGAAGCCGGAGCCCGGGCCGATGCCCGAGGTGATCCGCAAGGAGCAAGCCTGACATGACCGGATACCTGCTGAAAGGCTGCGCCGCCGTGGTGACCGGCAACGAGGTGCTGCGCGACGTCGACCTGCTGACCGACGGCCCCGCGATCAAGGCCATCGGGCCGGGGCTGAGCGCGCCGGGGGCCGAAGTGATCGACGCGTCCGGCTGGTTCGTCTACCCGGGCCTCGTCAACACGCATCACCATTTTTTCCAGTGCTTCGTGCGCAACCGCGTCGAGCTCGACTGGACCAAGCTCTCGGTGATCGAGTGGCTCGACCGGATCTACCCGATCTTTGCCCAGCTCACCGAGGAGAGCTTCTATCACAGCTCGCTGACGGCGATGGCGGAGCTGGCCAAGCATGGCTGCACCACCGCCTTCGACCATCAGTACTGTTTCCCGCGCAAGGCGGGGAAGGGCATCGTCGACCGGCAGTTCGAGGCCGCCGAAAAGATCGGTCTGCGCTTCCATGCCGGGCGGGGCACCAATACGCTGCCAAAATCCGAGGGCTCGACCATCCCCGACGAGATGCTCGAGACCACCGACGAATTTCTCGCCGATTGCGAGCGGCTGATCGACGCCTATCACGATGGCGGTCCGTTCTCGATGCGGCAGGTCTCACTGGCGCCGTGCCAGCCGGTGAATTGCTACCGCGAGACCTTTGTCGAGAGCATCCGGCTCGCGCGCGACAAGGGCCTGATCCTGCACAGCCACGTGGGCGAGGGCGAGAGCGAGGTGATCCGCGCCCGCCACGGCATGCGCACGGTCGACTATCTCGAGGAGATGGGCTTTTGCGGGCCCGATACCTTCTATGCCCATTGCTGGGAGCTGACCGAGGACGAGCTGCGCCAGATGGCGGCGAGCGGCACCGGCGTGTCGCACTGCCCCGAGCCGGTCTACCTCGTGGGCGCGGAGGTCACGCCGATCCCGGCGATGGAGGCGCTTGGCGTGCGGGTGGGGCTGGGCTGCGACGGGGCTGCGAGCAACGACAACTCGAACCTCATGCACTGCCTGCACTCGGCCTACATGCTGCAATGCCTCGTGGCCTCGAGCCGCAGCCACAATGTGCCCGAGCCCGCGACATTCCTGCGCTACGGCACCTCGGGCGGGGCGTCGCTGCTCGGCCGGACCGACATTGGCCAGCTGGTGCCGGGCATGGCTGCCGATCTCTTCGCCATCGACAGCCGCCGCATGGACTACGTCGGCACCCGCCACGATCCCGAGAGCCTGATCCCGCGGGTGGGCATCGGCATGGCCACCGACATGACCATGGTGAACGGCAAGATCGTCTGGGCCGACGGGGCATTCCCCGGGCTCGATGAGCGCGAGATGGTCGTCGAGGCCGAAGCGGCGCTTGCCAAGATAGATATATAAAACAGGGAGTAACCAACACATGACGAAGCATCTGAACCGTCGCCGATTCCTGCAGACCTCGGCCGCCACAGGCCTTGCCGCCGGCATCGCCCCCTCCATTGCCCACGCGCAGGATCCGCTGGGCATCGCGCTTGTCGTGCCCTCGCCGGTGGGCGAAGTGGGCTGGTCGCACGCGCTGGCCGCGGGGCTCGAGCCGATCAAGGCCGAGTATGGCGATGGCGTGAACATCACCATCCTTGAGAACATCCCCGAGGGCCCGGATGCCGACCGCATCATGAACAAGGTCGTCTCGGACGGCGCCAAGTTCCTGCTCGCCGGCAGCTTCGGCTACCAGAACGGCGCCATGCAGATCGCCCGCCGCAACCCCGATGTCACCGTGCTGCACGCCTCGGGCTTCATGGTCGCGCCGAACTTCTCGCCTTTCGCGGCAAAGTACTTCCAGGGCACCTACCTGATGGGCATGGCGGCCGCGGCGCTGTCGAAGACCGGCAAGCTGGGCTCGGTCTCGGCCTTCGCGATCCCGGAACTCATCACCTCGATCAACGCCTTCACGCTGGGCGCGCAGGCGGTCAACCCTGAGATCGAGGTCTCGGTGGTCTGGGTGAACTCGTGGTTCGACCCGGCGCAGGAACAGGACGCCGCCCGCGCCCTTCTGGCGCAGGATTGCGACGTGATCTTCTCCAACGCGCAGGACACGCCCTCGGTGGTGTCGGTCTGCGAGGAGGCGGGCGCCTACGTGTTCAACCTGAATTCCTCGATGAAGGAAAACGCGCCGAACTACTATCTGGGCTGCGTCGAGACCGACTGGTCGCCGTTCTTCATGGAGTCGGTGAAGGCGCACATGGACGGCAGCTTCGAGGGCCGCAACGCCTTCCTCGGCGTCGAGGACAACGTGGTGAAGGTGACAGACTGGAACCCCGACATCCCCGCCGAGACCAAGGCGCAGATCGACGAGATCGAGGCTGCGATTGCCGACGGCTCGTTCCACCCGTTCACCGGCCGCATCGTCAAGCAGGACGAGACGGTTGGCGTCGAGGATGGCGAGACGCTGCCCGACGAGGCCATCGTGTCGATGGACTGGCACGTCGCCGGCGTGACCACGCCGCTGCCGAACTGATCCGACGATGCCGGCGCCGCTGCTGTCTCTTCGGGGGCTCTCGAAGAGCTACGGGACCGTGCGGGCCAACCGCGATATCGACCTCGATGTCGCGGAGGGCTCGATCCACGCCATCTTGGGCGAGAACGGCGCCGGCAAATCGACGCTGATGAAACTGATCTACGGCGTCGAAAGTCCGGATGCGGGCGAGATGCGCTGGCAGGGCAACCCGGTCGCGCCAAGCTCGCCCAACGAGGCAAGATCGCAGGGCATCGGTATGGTGTTCCAGCATTTTTCGCTCTTCGAGACGCTCACGGTGGTGGAGAATATCTCGCTCATCGTGCCGGGAAAGAAACGCGCATTGGTGGCCCGCATCCGCCAGCTCGGGCAGGATTACGGGCTCGAGGTCGACCCGCTCGCGCATGTGCACGCGCTCTCGGTCGGCGAGCGCCAGCGGGTCGAGATCATCCGCTGCCTGATGACCGATCCGAAGCTTTTGATCCTCGACGAGCCGACCTCGGTACTGCCGCCGCAATCTGTCAGGACGCTGTTCGAGACCTTGCTCAAGCTGCGCGACCGGGGTGTCTCGATCCTGTTCATCTCGCACAAGCTCGAGGAGATCCGCTCGATCTGCGACCACGCCACCATCCTGCGCGACGGCGCGGTGACCGGCCATGTCGACCCGCGCGAGCATGACGCGCATGATCTTGCGCAGATGATGATCGGCCGTGACATGCCCGCGCCGCGCCCCTTCGTGCCGCGTGAGCCGGGACCGGTGCTGCTCGAACTCGCAGGCCTCGACTACCAGCCCGACGACCCGTTCCAGATGTCGCTGAAGGCGGTGAGCCTGAAGCTGCACGCGGGCGAGATCCTCGGCATCGCCGGGGTCTCGGGCAACGGGCAGGGCGAGCTGGCACGGCTGATCTCGGGCGAGACCCGCCGCCACGCCGAGGCGCGCGACGAGGTGATGATGTTCGGCCAGCCGGTGGGCGATCTCGGCGCCGCCGCGCGCCGCAGGCTGGGCTTTGCCTTCGTGCCCGAAGAGCGGCTGGGCCGCGGCGCCATCCCCGAGATGTCGCTCTCGGACAACAGCCTGCTCACCGCGCACGGGCTCGGCCTCGTGAGGCGCGGCCTGATCGACCGCGGCGCCGAGGACGCGTTCACCCGTCGCTGCATTTCGGATTACGACGTGCGCACCCCCGGCCCGCAGGCCGAGGCCGGGGCGCTTTCCGGCGGCAACCTGCAGAAATTCATCGTCGGCCGCGAGATGGAGCTGGCCCCGAAGCTCTTTTTCGTTTCGCAGCCCACGTGGGGCGTCGATATCGGCGCCGCCACCGAGATCCGCCGCCGCCTCGTCGACATGCGCAACGCCGGTGCCGCGGTGCTGGTGATCTCGGAAGAGATCGAGGAGCTGTTCGACATCTGCGACCGCATTCAGGTGATCCGCGAGGGCCGGCTGTCGCCCTCGCTCACGGTCTCTGAGACGCGGGTCGAGGAGGTTGGACGCTACATGATCGGCGCAGAAGAGGGGGCCGCCTGATGGGCATCCGGATGATCCGCCGCACCACCGCCTCGCGCCGCATGGCGGTGCTGGCGCCGATGGGGGCGCTTGCGCTCGCCATCGTGCTCAACTTCCTGCTCTACATTGTCATGGGCAACGATCCCGCGGCGGTCTTCTACGCGCTGCTGCTCGAGCCCTTCGTCTCGTGGTCGTCCTTCTCGGAGGTGCTGCTGAAGATGACGCCGCTGCTGCTCATCGCGCAGGGGCTCGCCATCGGTTTTCGCGCCAAGGTGATCAATATCGGCGCCGAAGGGCAGTTCATCCTCGGCGCGATCTTCGCCAGCTCCATCCCCGTCTGGTTCCCGCAGGCCACCGGCGGCTGGATCTGGCCGCTGATGCTGCTGCTGGGCGGCGTGGGCGGCGCGCTCTGGGCGGTGCTGCCGGCGTTCTGGCGGGTGCGGCTCAACGCCTCCGAGATCCTCGTCACGCTGATGATGAGCCTGATCGCGGCGCAATTGCTCGCCTACCTTCTGGTGGGGCCGTGGAAGGACCCGATGGGCTTCAATTTCCCGCAGACGGTGATGTTCCAGTGGGATGCGATGGTGCCGACGCTGATCCCGGGCACGCGGGTCAACGTGGCGCTGATCCTGGCGCTGCTCTGGAGCGCGCTGGCCTATGTCTACATGCAAAAAAGCTTTCAGGGCTACCAGCTCGTGGTCGGCGGGCTGGCGCCGCACGCCACCGCCTATGCGGGCTTTTCCGAGGGCCGAGCGGTCTGGCTCTCGCTGCTGATCGGCGGCTTTGCGGCCGGGCTCGCCGGCGCCGCCGAGGTGGCGGGGCCGATGGGACAGCTGCAGCGCGGTATCTCCTCGGGCTATGGTTACGCGGCGATCATCGTGGCCTATCTGGGCGGCCTGCACCCGGTGGGCATCCTGTTTTCCTCGCTGTTCATGGCGGCGCTCTATATCGGCGGTGACAATGCCATGGTCTCGGCTGGGCTGCCGGTGGCCGCGGTCCGGGTGTTCCAGGGCTCGCTGCTGTGCTGCTACCTCGCGGCCATCGTGCTGGTGCGCTACCGGCTGGTGCGCGGCGGGCAGGAGGTGCCGGCATGAGCGCGCTGTCCTTCATCATCGCCGGTATGCTGGCCGCAGCCATGCCGTTCCTTCTCGCGGCGCTTGGCGAGCTGGTGGCCGAGCGCTCCGGCGTGCTCAACCTCGGCATCGAGGGCATGATGGCGCTTGGCGCCGTGGTGGCTTTCATCGTGGTGCGCCAGAGCGGCGGCCACGCCATGGGCTTCGTCGCGGCGGGGCTGGCGAGCGCGGCGCTCTCGCTGGTCTTCGCCTGGCTGGCGCTGGCGGTGCGGGCCAACCAGGTGGCGGCGGGGCTCGCCATCGGCATTCTGGGGCAAGGGCTCTCGGCGCTCTTCGGCAAGCGCTACGAGAGCCTGACCGTGCCGGGCTTGCCCAAGCTCTCGGTTCCGGGGCTGTCGGATCTGCCGCTGGTGGGCGGGCTGTTCTCGCAGGATGCGGTGGTCTGGCTCGGCCTTCTGGCGACGCTGGCGATCTGGGCCACGCTGCGGTTCTCCAAGCTCGGGCTGGTGATCCGCGCGGTGGGCGAGAACCCCCACGCGGCGCGCGCGCTTGGCTACAACGTCATCGGCATCCGCTACGGTGCGGTGGCGTTCGGCGGGCTGATGGCGGGTTTTGCGGGCGCCTACGCGGCGACGGTCTACACGCCGCTCTGGGCCGAGGGCATGATCGCCGGGCGTGGCTGGATCGCGCTGGCGCTGGTGGTCTTCGCCACGTGGATGACCGGCCGGGTGGTGTTCGGCGCGGTGCTGTTCGGCGCGGTATCGCTGTCGCAGCTCGCCGCACAGGCCGGTGGCGTTGCGCTGAACTCGCAGCTGCTGGCGAGCCTGCCCTATATCGTGACGATCCTCGTGCTGGGCGCGATCTCGGCCAACAAGCGGCTGCTGAAGATCAACGGCGTGGCCTCGCTGGGAGAGCCGTTCGGCCGCTGAGCGCGAAGGGCCGGCCCTGTCATCAAAGCGTCGCGCCTGCGCGTTAGGCCCTGCCGGACGTCAAGAGGAGACAGGCGATGACGCTTTCCGCCTTCAGCGCACCGGGCCGGTTCTGGCGCGGCAACCTGCACACCCATTCTGATCGCTCAGACGGCTGCCTGACGCCGCAGGAGGTCTGCCGGCGCTACCGCGCCGTAGGCTACGACTTTCTTGCGCTGACCGATCATTTCATCGGGGCCTACGGCTACCCGATCACCGACACGGTGCCCTTCCGCGAGGCCGGCTTCACCACCATCCTCGGCGCCGAGATCCACTCCGGTGCCATGGCCAATGGCGAGCTCTGGCACATCCTTGCCGTTGGGCTGCCAGCGGAGTTCCAGCCACCCCACGCGCCGGGCTTCGCGCCCGTCGCAGGGCAGGAGAGCGGCCCCGAGATCGCCGCCCGCGCCCGCGCCGCGGGGGCCTTCGTCGCCATCGCCCATCCGCAATGGTCGGGGCTGACGCTCGCTGACGCGCGCAGCCTCACGGCGGCCCACGCGGTCGAGATCTACAACCACGGCTGTGCCATCGGCTGCGACCGGGCCGACGGCGCCGCCATTGCCGACCTTCTGCTTTCGGAAGGCCGTCGTCTGAGCCTCATCGCAACCGACGACGCGCATTTCACCGAGCCCGACCATTTCGGCGGCTGGGTCATGGTCAAGGCCGAGGAGAACGCGCCCGAAGCCCTGCTCGCGGCGCTGAAGCGCGGCGATTTCTACGCGAGCCAGGGCCCTGAGCTGCGCGGCGTCCGTCTGGACGACGGCCGCCTCGCCGTTGAGTGCTCTGCGGTGCAGACGGTGATCGTTCAGGGCCACGGGTCGGCGGCCACGGCGGTGCAAGGCCAGTCGCTGACCTCTGCCACGGTGCCGCTGGACCGCGTCCGCAACAGCCCGTGGCTGCGCGTCACGGTGATTGACCGGGCCGGCAGACGCGCCTGGTCGAACCCGATCTGGCGCTGAGGCGTCGCTAGCCCGACCGTCGCAACTGTGGCAGCGCCGGACGCCTCCGGCGGGAGTACTTTTGACGAAGAGAAGCCAGCGGCGCAGCGCCCCCTGCTCCCCTCACCAGACGCGCGGAGCGTCGATGCCTCCGGAGGCGTCGCCAAGAGAACCCCCGCCAACACCATTGGTGCGGCGGGGGAATGGGGGGCCGTGAGCGCCAGGGCCGGACCCGTTGCAGGGCGGCGCACCGTCCCGCGTGTTCGAGCGGCGCTTACGACGCGAGGTCGAAGCGGTCGGCGGTCATCACCTTTGTCCAGGCCGCAGCGAAATCCGTGACGAACTTGCCGTGGTTGTCGTCCTGGGCATAGACCTCGGCATAGCCGCGCAGGATCGAGTTCGAACCGAACACCAGGTCGACGCGGCTGGCGGTGTACTTCACCTCGCCCGACTTGCGGTCGCGGATCTCGTAGGTCCCGCCGGCCACCGGCAGCCACTGGTAGGCCATGTCGGTGAGCACGTCGAAGAAGTCGGTGGTCAGGGCCCCTTCGCGCTCGGTGAACACGCCCAGCTTGGTGGCGCCGAAATTGGTGCCCATGGCGCGCATGCCACCGATCAGCACGGTCATCTCGTTCGCCGTCAGGCCCATCAGCTGGGCACGGTCGAGCAGCATCTCTTCCGGGCTGACCACGTACTCGGTCTTCTGGAAGTTGCGGAACCCGTCGGCCAGCGGCTCGAGCGGCTCGAAGCTCTCGGCATCGGTCATCTCGTCGGTCGCGTCACCGCGGCCCGGTGCGAAGGGCAGCTCGAGATCGACGCCCGCAGCTTTCGCCGCCTGCTCGACACCCAGATTGCCGGCCAGCACGATGACGTCGGCGACGGAGGCACCGGTTTCGGCCGCGATCGGCTCGAGCTTGGCGAGCACCGCCGACAGACGCTCGGGCTCGTTGCCGACCCAGTCCTTCTGCGGCGCAAGGCGGATGCGGGCGCCATTCGCCCCGCCGCGCTTGTCAGAGCCGCGATAGGTGCGCGCACTGTCCCAGGCGGTGGCCACCATGTCGGCGAGCGGGATGCCGGCCTCGGCGATCTTCGCCTTTACCGCGGCCACGTCGTAGGAGGTCGAACCGGTGGGGATCGGATCCTGCCAGATCAGGTCTTCCTGCGGCACGTCGGGGCCGTAGTAGCAGGCCTTAGGGCCCATGTCGCGGTGGGTCAGCTTGAACCAGGCGCGGGCGAAGGTGTCTTCGAAATACTGCGGGTCGGCCATGAACTTCTGGCAGATCTCGTTGTAGATCGGGTCGACCTTCATCGCCATGTCGGCATCGGTCATGATCGGCATGGTCTTGATCGAGGGATCCTCGACATCGGCCGGCATGTCCTCTTCCTTGATGTCGACCGGCATCCACTGGCTGGCGCCCGCAGGGGATTTCTTGAGCTCCCACTCGTGGCCGAAGAGCATGTCGAACCAGCCCATGTCGAACTTGGTCGGGTTGGTGGTCCAGGCGCCCTCGATGCCCGACACCACGGTGTCGCGGCCGACGCTACGGCCCTTGGTGTTCATCCAGCCGATGCCCTGATACTCGGGGCCGGCGGCTTCGGGCTCGGGCGAGAGGTCATCCGCGTTGCCGTTGCCGTGGCACTTGCCGATGGTGTGGCCACCGGCGGTCAGCGCGGCAGTTTCCTCGTCGTCCATCGCCATGCGGGCGAAGGTCTCACGCACCTGGTCGGCGGTCTTCTGCGGATCGGAGACGCCGTTGACGCCCTCCGGGTTCACGTAGATCAGGCCCATCTGCACGGCGGCCAGCGGGTTCTCCATGGTGTCCGGCTTCGAGACTTCCTCGTAGCGGGTGTCGGAGGGGGCCAGCCACTCCTTCTCGGAGCCCCAGTAGGTGTCCTTTTCCGGGTGCCAGATGTCCTCGCGGCCGAAGGCGAAGCCGAAGGTCTTCAGGCCGGCGACCTCGTAGGCGATGGTGCCCGACAGGATCATCAAGTCGGCCCAGGAGATCTTGTTGCCGTATTTCTTCTTGATCGGCCACAGCAGGCGGCGGCCCTTGTCGGTGTTGACGTTGTCCGGCCAGCTGTTGAGCGGCGCGAAGCGCTGGTTGCCGGTGCCGCCACCGCCACGGCCGTCGGAGAGACGGTAGGACCCGGCCGCGTGCCACGCGACGCGGGCGAACATGCCCACATACGAGCCCCAGTCGGCCGGCCACCACTCTTGGCTGTCGTTCATCAGCTGGCGCAGGTCGTCCTTGAGCGCCTCCACGTCGAGCGTCTTCAGCTCCTCGTGGTAGTCGAACTCGGGGCCCATCGGGTTGGTCTTGAGATCGTGCTGGTGCAGGATGTCGAGGTTGAGCGCGTTCGGCCACCAATCCATCACGGTGGTGCCGAGCGCCGTCAGGCTGCCATGCATCACCGGGCACTTGCCGCCGCTGCCGCGGGTGCTTTCGTTGAGGTCGCCTTCGACTGTGTGTCCGTCCATGATATCCTCCAGAGATCGTCGTGCGTGTCGATACAGGTCTTGGGGGCCGCCATCCCGACGCATCGTCGCAACCGGCGCGGTCGGCCTCGTCTCCCTTGCTAGAATCGTTCTAGCAAAGGTGCGCCATAAAGCCCAATTGCATTTTCTTAAACATCCGATAAGACATGCTTATGGCAAACATCTCGATGAAACACCTGCGCTACTTCGATGCGCTGGCCCGTCTGGGGCATTTCGGACGCGCCGCCGAGCTGTGCGCGATCAGCCAGCCGGCGCTGTCGATGCAGATCCGCGAGCTCGAGACACTGATCGGAGCGCCGCTGGTCGAGCGCGGGGCGAGGCAGATCCGGCTGACCTCGCTGGGCGAGGAGTTCGCCGCCCGCACCGGAGAGATCCTGCGCTCGGTCGACGACCTCGCCGACCTCGCGCGCGCTGCGCAAGGGCCGCTGGTGGGGCGGCTGCGGATCGGCGTCATTCCCACCGTAGCGCCCTATCTGCTGCCGCGCGTCATCACCTCTCTGGCGCAGGAATATCCCGGTCTCGACCTGCGGCCGCGTGAGGCGGTGACGAAGACGCTGATCGAGGATCTGCACGAGGCCAGGCTCGACACCGCCATCGTGGCGCTGCCGATCTCGGAGCCGGGGCTTGAGGAGGTGGCGCTGTTCGACGAGGAATTCGTGCTGGTACGCGGGCGCGGCGAGGCCGACAAGCCGGTGCCGGATCCGGGCATGCTGCACGAGATGCGGCTGCTTCTGCTCGAGGAGGGGCACTGCTTCCGCGATCAGGCGCTGTCCTATTGCAAGCTCTCGCCCTCGGTGACCCGCGATCTGATGGAGGGCAGTTCGCTCTCGACGTTGGTACAGATGGTTGGGGCGGGGATCGGCATCACGCTGATCCCCGAGATGGCGCTGCCGATCGAAACCCGGTCCGCGCAAGTCTCGCTGGCGCGGCTGCCGGCGCCGGCGCCGGTGCGCACCATCGGCATGGTCTGGCGCAAGTCGACACCGCTGGGAGAGCAGCTCGCCCGCATCGCCGAGATCGTCCGATGCGTGGGCTGCGCGGCCACCGAGACCGCCGCGCAGCTGCCCGCAAGCGCTGCGGCTGATGAAGCGCCGTGACGGGAGCGGCCCCTATCGCAGCGGAGGCGTGCCTTGAGTGGAGATAGGGGGCGCTGCCCCCTCTTGGCGCTGTGCGCCAATTCACCCCCGAGGTATTTTTGAACCAGAGAAGCCAGAAGCGCCGCGCCCCTTGCTTCTCTTCGTCAAAAATACTCCCGCCGGAGGCAGGCCGTCCCGTGCCGAAAACGCTGGGGTCAGAGGGAGGCGACGCGACCGGCGAAAAGAAAACCGCCCCGCGCGGGGCGGGGCGGTCAGTTTGCCTTACGGGGCCGCGTCTCAGGCGGCTTCTTGCATTTCCGGCTTGTCCTGCGTCTCGATGAAGGTCTTGTGCAGGGCCTTGATCACCGGCTTCAGGATGTCGCGCTCCATGATGAACTGCACGTCCACGTTGCGCGGGCCCTGGCTGGCGCCGATGGCCTCCAGACCTTCCCCGGCGATCGCCACCAGGCCGCGCTGCAGGCAGGCCAGCCCGCTGAGGTCGCGCCCGATGACCGACGCCATCGACAGCGTGCGCGACGAGATCCGGGCCGAGGGATAGAGCTTCTCGAGATCCTTCTCCACGCGGCGCATCGACTTGAGAGAGGCGTCCACGTAGTGCGTGATCGTGTTGGCGTTCGAGACCTTCGACACGATGCGCACGTCGTGCCGCGTCAGCACGTCGAGGATCGTCGCGTCATAGCCCTTCACGCCGACCATATCCTGTTCGAACAGCTCCAGCGCGATGATGTCGAGACCGGTGACGATCTCCACCGCAGAGGCGTCCGCCGGCTGGTCGTCGATCAGCGTGCCCGGATCCTGCGGCTCGAAGGCGTTGGTGACGCGCAACGGCACATCGGCCTGGCGCAGGGTCTTGGCGGCCTTCGGGTGGATCGCCTCCATGCCCATGTTCGACAGCTGGTCGGCCACGTCGTAGTTGGTGCGGCCAAGCTTGCGCACGGCGTCCTGTCCCACGAGGTTCGGATCCGCCGAGGAGAGGTGAAACTCCTTGTGGATGATCGCCTCGCGCGCGCCGGTGAGGGCGGCGAGATGCGAGAAGGTGACCTCGGAATAGCCGCGGTCGAACTCGCGCATCAGGCCTTCCTTACACTGCGCATAGCCGGTGACGATGGGCATCTCGGTCATCGGGTCGACACCCTCGAGGGCGCCGAGGATGCGTTCCTCGAGATTGACATCGCCGTCGCCGCGCCAGCCGCTGAGATCCACCAGCCGCGCATCGACGCCAGAGCGCTGCAGCATCAGCACGGTGACATAGGCCGAATGCGCCTCGCCGAGACCGGAAAGCAGCTCGCGGGTTTGCAGCATGTGTTCGGACAGGCGGAAGTGGCCGTAGGAGCAGACGCGGGCCAGATCGATCAGGCAGTTGCGCGCGCCGTCGATACGGGTGCGCACGAAGTCGGTGGCCTGCTGGATGTCGGCCGGATGCTCGAGGATCGACGTGTGCGCCTCGATCATCGCGTTGGCGACGCGGTTCAGCGCGTCGTGCCAGCCGTGGGTGTTGTCGCTCTCGGCGAACTGCCCGTAGACGCCCGGCTCGCCGGTCTTCTTGTGCTCGAGCAGCAGGTTGGTGATGCCGCCGAAGGCGGAGACCACGAAGATACGGCCATAAAGCTCGGCACCTTCGCGACCGCCGATCAGCAGCGTGTCGCGCAGTTCGTCGAGGCGGGACATCGACGTCCCGCCAATCTTTTCAACCGTATGATGGGCCATGGCTTACGCCACCTCCTCTGCCGGCGCGTAGGAGCCGTCTTCACGGTGCACTTCGGTGCCGGTGACCGGCGGGTTGAAGCAGCAGGCCATGTGGAGGTCTTCCTCGGCGCGCAGGATGTGCTTGTCGTGCAGGTTCAGGGCGTACATCACGCCCGGCTTGATCTCGTGCGTCTCGCCGGTGGCGATGTCGGTGATCGAGCCCTTGCCCTGCATGCAGTAGACGCTCTCGAAGTGGTGCTTGTAGTGGAACGTGTGCTCCGACCCGGCTTCGAGAATGGTGATGTGGAACGAGAAGCCCATGCCGTCTTGTGCCAGAAGCATCCGGGTGGAGGTCCACTGGGCGTCGGCCACGTGCTTGTCGGTGTTTTTCAGCTCGTTGAAGTCGCGAACGATCATGTCGGGTTACTCCGCTGCAATCTTGCTTGTTTCGGTGAGGGCGGCACGGGTGGCGTCGCGCAGGATCTCGAACCCTTTTGCGAACTGCTCTTCCGTGGTGGTCAGCGGTGCGAGCACCTTGACCACTTCGTCATGCGCGCCCGAGGTCTCGATGATGAGACCGCGTTTGAAGGCTTCGGCACAGATCTCGCCGGCGAGATCGCCGTTGCCCACGTCGACGCCGCGCATCAGGCCGCGGCCCTTCAGGCGGGCGCCGTCGACCATGTCGGCGATCGAGGTGAGCCCGATTTCGACGATCCGGGCCTTCTTCTGGATATCCTTGGAGAACGAGTCGCCCTTCCAGAACTTCTCCAGCGCCACGCGAGCGGTGACGAAGGCGTGGGTGTTGCCACGGAAGGTGCCGTTGTGCTCGGCCGGCTTCCAGATGTCGAGCTCCGGCTTCACCAGCAGCGCGGCGAAGGGCAGACCCATGCCCGAGAGCGATTTCGCCAGCGGGATCAGGTCCGGCTCGATGCCGAATTCTTCGAAGGAGAAGAACGTGCCGGTGCGACCGATGCCGGCCTGAATGTCGTCGGCGATCAGCAGCGCTCCGTGCTTCTTGGCAAGCTTGGCGATGCCCTGCATCCACTCCTTGGAGGCGGCGTTAAGACCGCCTTCACCCTGGACCGGCTCCACGAGGAAGGCGGCGGGGGCGTCGAGACCCGAGGAAGGGTTGTCGAGCATCCACTCGATCTGTGCCAGCGTGTCCACGCCGTCGCCGAAGGCGCCGTCGTAGGGCAGGTGGGTGACACCCTGCAGGGGCATCGCGCCGCCATTGCGCTTGCCGGAATTGCCGGTCGCGGCGAGGGCACCCATGGTCATGCCGTGGAAGCCGTTGGTAAAGGCCACGATGTTGTGGCGGCCGGTGGTCTTGCGTGCCAGCTTCATGGCCGCCTCGACGGCGTTGGTGCCGGTCGGGCCGACCATCATCACCTTGTGGTCCATGTTCCGCGGCTTGAGGATGATGTCCTCGAAGGCGGTCAGGAAGGCTTCTTTCTGGTCGGTGTGCATGTCCAGACCATGGGTCACGCCGTCATTCGAGATGTGCTCGATCAGCGCGGCCTTCATGTCGGGGTCGTTGTGACCGTAGTTCAACGACGAGCAGCCGGCGAGGAAGTCGATGTAGTCGCGGCCCGACTCGTCGGTGAGGATGGAGCCGCTGGCTTTCACGAAGCTTGTCGGGAAGCTACGGCAGTAGGAGCGCGCTTCGCTTTCGCGGCGCGTGTAGATATCGCGTGTCATGAGATGTCCTTTCGGGACTTCTTTATGTCAGTGAAGATCGACGGGGGACGGATCAGGCGGCGCTTGCCAGCTCTTCTTCCATCTCCGGCAGGGAAATCGTCACCAGGTGTTCGGTGTCGTGGTGCCCGTCGAAGTGAACTTCTTTTTCGTAGTGGGGCTCGTCGGTCAGCTCGCCGCCGATCGAGCGGGCGAAGCTGCGGAAGAGACCCCAAGACGCGTCGTTGTCTTCGGTGATGGTCGTCTTCAGCTCCTTGGCATCGCTGCACTCCTCACGCTCGACGAGGTGAGTGAGCATTTTGCGGCCAAGGCCGAGGCCGCGGGCGTCCGGGCCAACGGCGACCTGCCAAACGAAGTAGGCGTCTTTGTTGGGGATCATGTGACCCGAGATCCAGCCGACGACATCGCCGTCGAGCTCGGCCACAACGCAGGTGTCACGAAAGTGCTCCGCCTGGACGAGGTTGCAGTACATCGAGTTCTCGTCGAGCGGCTTGCACGCGCGCACGAGCTCCCAGATGGCGGCGCCATCGGTGGCCTCGGGCTTGCGGAGCAGGAGGTCGTCCTGCTTGGACGTGAAGCTGTCTTTCGGCATCGGGTCAGGTCCCTCTGTTTTCCTTTGAGTGGTAAACTATGCGAGGCTAGATAAAGTTTCAACCACCTAAGTAGTTTTTTGGAGGAAGTTTGCCGATTGCTCATTAAATTGTTGAAATATAACGGAAATACGGGGTGTCTTGAAACTTTTTCGCGAAGCATTATCCTTAGGAAAGCGAAAATACAGGGCGAGATGCTTAGTCGATTGAAGTATCCGCCCGTTTCATGCAACAAAGGCCCGTCCACAAACACTGCGAGGCGTGGGTCCGATGGATCGAACGGATGACAGCTTGATTGCTTTACGGCGCATATTGAGAGCGACAGAGCTCTACGAACGTGACCTGGCCAGCGCGGCTGGAGTGACGCCGGCGAAGCTGCGAGTGATGCAGATCGTGCAGATGAAGGGCGGAACCACCACCCCGAAGGCGCTCGCGACTCAGATGGGCGTCAGCCAGGCCACCATCACCGGTCTTGTCGACAAGCTGGTGAAGGAGGGCATGGTCAACCGCGCTCAGTCCAGCATGGACCGGCGCCAGATCAACGTGGTGCTCAGCGAAAAGGGTGAGGCCACGCTCGACCGGGCCCCGGACGCGCTGCAACAGCGATTCGTGCGCGAATTCGAACGTCTCGAGGACTGGGAGCAGGCGCAGCTGCTGTCGTCGCTCGAACGCGTTGCCGCCATGCTCGATGCCCGCGACATTGATGCCTCGCCGGTGCTGACCGTCGGTGCGCTCGATCACGACAAACGCGCCAACTAGGCCCGCGCGGGCTCTCAGAGCAGGGCGCGGATCGGCTCAAGCAGCCCCTTGTTGCGCAGTGTGCGCACCGGATAGTTCTCATCATTGATGATCTGGTCGATGGAGAAGCCCGGCTCGATCTTGCCGAGTTTCACCGCCGTGGCATGCGCCTTGTCGAGCTGCCCGTCGAGCGCGTAAAGCGCCAACAGGTGCCGATGCGCCGGGCGCGACAACGGTGCGGCGCGCGCCGCCGCCTCGCCGGCCTCGATGGCCTCGTGCGGGCGGTTGCAGGCGATCGAGATGATGCAGTGCCCCATGTCCCACCATTGCTTGAACGGCGAGCTGCGCGCGATCGCGCGGGCGCGGGCCGAAGCGTCGAAGGCCGAGGTCACGTCGCCCTTGAGCATGTTCGCCTCGGCCAGCGACTTCCATGCGAAGGCAGAGGCAGGGTTGCGATTGACCGCGGTGTCGGCAAGCTCGAAGGCGCCAGCCGCGTCCCGCTGCGCGGTGCCGCGCACCTTCGAGATCAGCGCGTGCACCAAGGCATTGTCCTCCGACGCTTCCATCGCACGGTAGTTCAGCGCGATGGCTTCCTCGCGCAGCGCGTCGCGGTCGTCCTCCAGCAACTCGAGCAGCTGGATCATCCGCACCATGCTGCTCCAGGCGAGGTAGATGCCGTTGCTGTCAAGCTCATGCGCCTGCTTGAGCAGCGAGTAGGCCTCGCGCAGGGCGTCGCGCTCGAAGCTGAACATGCGGTACATGCTGAGCCGCGACAGCGCCGTGGCGCGGCTTTCGGGGCGGTTGGTGTCGAGCACCTGCGGCAGCTTGCCGATGATGCAGTCGGCGGCCTCGAAGACCAGTTTGGAGACGATCTCGTCGCTGTGCAGGATCGCTTCGAGATGACTGATCGATTGCATCTTGGAATAGAGGATGCGCCCGCTCGGCACGTGCAGCCCCTTGACGAAGAGCGTGTGGCCGTCGGTCGTCTTGAGGATGTCGCATGTGAGGGAGATGTCGCTCACCGGCAACTCGGCGGGATGATCGGGGTCGTTGGCCTGCCGCCACGCGCGGATCTGCTCGGCGATGTTCTCGCCGATCTGGTTGGCGAGGATGTCGGCCATGATGTTGGCACCATCCTCGGCCGGTGCCGTCGAGCGGCAGTGGATCAGGACGCCCTTGGCCTCTTTCGGTTCGGCCTGCGACAGCCGGGCTTGCAGATCGGCGCGCTCCATCCGCAGCCATTCCTCGAACTCCGGATCGCGGGCGTCCAGCCCCTCGAGCAGCTCGACCCGCTGATCGAAGCGCAGGCCGTCATCGCGCAAGTCGATTGAGAGGGCGAGCGGATCGAGCGACACGGTGGCACGGTCGGCGCGCAGGACATCGGCGTGATCGCCGAGCGCGCTCCGCAGCTTGCTCAGCGCCTGCCGCAGATTGGCGCTGGCCTGTTCAGGGCCGAACTGGCTCCAGAGCTTGTCTTCGAGCCAGCGGCGCGGGCGGGACATCTCGGGCGAGAGCGCGAGCAGCGCCAGAAGCGCCTGATTCTTCGCACCTTTCGGGGTCAGACACAGGCCCTCACCGGCCTCCACGCGAAGGGGGCCGAGCACCGAAATCCGAAGGGAAGGGGCGGTGTCGCGCATAAGGCTGTCCAGCCAGGGAAACAATCAACTTTACGTAGGGTAGCACTGCCTCACAGATCCGGCAACGGGCGTGAATTGTCCGTGAATCATTCGCGCCACGGGCACAAGGTTTTGACGCAGAGCCGGTTTTTCTGTCAGTTTCAGGGAAAGTCGTTTTTATTCGATTTCTGAAATTACTTTCTCGGGGGACGCTGGGAATGCCGGTTTACGGTCATGAGGGTCACGAAGGCCACGAAGGACATGAGGGCCACGAGGGTCATGAAGGACACGAAGGGCACGAGGGCCATGAAGGGGGCGGTGGCTCCTCTGCTCTGAGTGTTGCCCTTGGGAGCGCGCGTGATGGCACGGTCGGGTATTGGGACGGTCTGCCGAGCCGCGCGTCGCGGGTTGAGGGGCGCTCGACCTGGGAGGCGGTGAAGAGCCTTGGCACCGCGCCGCGCCGGGCGGTGATGGATCAGGCGATCCAGAGCCTCTACGACG
The DNA here is from genome assembly GCF_017309175.1 of Salipiger bermudensis. Taxonomy (NCBI): domain Bacteria; kingdom Pseudomonadati; phylum Pseudomonadota; class Alphaproteobacteria; order Rhodobacterales; family Roseobacteraceae; genus Salipiger; species Salipiger bermudensis. Next base: position 502,345 of record NZ_JAEKJV010000001.1, read on the forward strand.
TGAGCTTCGAGCACAGCGACATCACTAACACCAGCGGCACCGTCAGCTTTCAGGGCAATCCGCTCGTGACCCTGCAGCGCCCTCGCATGAAGGTGCTCGAGGAAAAGCAGCTGGGTTTCCTGCGCGCCGCCGCCGATCTGCGCTATGATCGCCTGTCCGAGATCCGCGTGGAGACCAGCAACATCCAGTCGTTCTTTGCCAGCGTCAGCTACATGTCGTCCGCCGCCACCAAGTGGCAGCTGGCGCTGACGCAGGCGGTGTTCCGGCTCTGCACCCATGTGGAGATGCCGGTGAAGCTCGGCTTCGACGTGCCGCGTCCGATCACGCTGGCCTATCAGGTGCAGCCGATCATCCAGACCCCCGGACACGGGGCCTGGCCGAGCGGCCACGCGACCGAGAGCTTCGCCGCCGCGACCCTTCTCAGCCGCCTGTGCCACGATCATTCGAAGCCGCTCGACCCGACCGAGCTGCTGGCCAAGCAGACACCATTCTATCGGCAGGCCGAGCGGATCGCGATCAACCGCACCGTTGCGGGTGTGCATTATCCGACCGACAGCATGGCCGGCGCCGTGCTTGGCGTGACCATGGCCGAGGCGCTGGTCAATCTGCTCGACGAGCGCGACGAGACCACGGCGCGCTGCTTCAACGGGCGCGACTACGAGGGCGATTTCAACCTTGCACTGATGTCGGAGCAGATTGCCGACAAGAAAGGCGCAATCACCGAGACCAAGGTCAAGATCGACCCGTCGGTTGTGCCCGACTGGCTGCGCACCATGTGGGGCAAGGCGCTCAAGGAAGGCTAATTTCAGTTTAACCAGTGGGGGTCTCGGATGCGGCCTCTTTTTAGCGAGTGGCCGGGGCCCGTTGGTCCCGGCCTATTCATTTCTGCCGTCGAGGAAAGCCTCAGAGCATGACCACGTGGCTGCCGAGCCGGGCGCGGTCGGTTTCGGAGACCGGGGACAGGCTCACCCGCTTGGTGTTGAAATCGGCCAGATGCGGCGTTGTCGCGTTGGCCACGAGCTCCTTGGACGAGAGCGCAAGCGCGCGGCTCAGCCGGCCAGCGGCGGCGCTTGTGCCGTTGAGGAAGCGGGTGCTGCCGCTCAGGGTGCCGCATCCCTGAACCCCGCCGCGCAGGAAGCTGCGGTCGGCAATGGTCGAGACGGTCGGGCCGGGCACGGACCACGCCGCCCCTTCGCCGCAGTAATCCGAGGGCGGCAGGCGGTCATCGTGCACGTCGCGGCGGACGGCCCCGACGTGGAACACCTGCCGGGTGAGCGCCGTGGCGAGCGCGTTGTGGCTGCCGGCATACTTGATCGCGCAGTCCGGCCCAAGCTGGGTGTAGTCGAAGAACTCCTGATTCCAGCCGTAGCCCTCGGGGCTCTCGAAATAGCTCTGCCGCGCGCCGGCGCGGTATCCGACAAGGCTGTCGTCGCGCTGCACCTGCAGCTCGAGGTCCAGCGCCGCGCAGCCGTCGTAGCGGAACGCGAGGTGCCAGGCGCCCGACGGCACCAGCGGTTCGAGATCGAGAGACGCGGTGGGCGCGAGGGCCAGCAGGTAGAAATTGCGCTGCAGGGTGTCGGGATCCAGCCGGTGCTCGGGCACGTGGTAGATCCGTGCCACAACCTGATCGCCCTTCGTCAGGTTGCGGACCTCGCCCGGTTTCAGCCCCGAGACCCCGGAAGAGAGCCCCGACGGCGTGGTCACGCCGATCTCGAGCGCCTTGAGCGGCTGGCCGGGCTCGGCGCGGATCTCGACATAGCTCTCGGTCAGATCACCGGGCTGGACGCGCCATTCGATACTTTGCTCGCTGTCGCTGCGCGCCTTTGTGGCCGGGTAGGACAGGCCGGCCACCAGCCGCTTGCGATAGTCGTTGCCGAACGACCAGACCACGCGCACCGGCTGGCCCTTGACCTGTTCCCAGAACCGCGCCTCGCGGGCGACCTGATACTCGGCAAAGCGCGTGCCGTCCTTGGGGCCGGCGAGCATCCCCAGCGACAGGTTGATGATCACCGGTGCGCGTGGGTCCATCGCCTCGGCCCGGCGCAGCACCCAGCGCACTGCGTCGACGAGATAGCTTTCGAACTTGGTGCCCGAGGTGTCGGCAATGGCCTGCGGCGGCAATTGCACCCCCAGCAGCGGCCAGTCGCGCGCGGGGTTGTCCCTGTCGTCAGGCTCGCTGCCGGCGGCAAGGTCGAGCACGTGGGTGCCGTGGCTGGTGCCGAAATCGGTGGAGCGCCGCGCGTCGGCGCGCGCGAGGCGCGCGTTCAGCGTGGTGTATTCGCCGGTCTCGTTAAGCCCCTCGCGGCCAAGCAGGGCGTTGATCTGCCTGCGCTCGAGCACCTCTCCGAGACAGGCGCTCCGGTCGCCGGGACCGGCGCGCTCCAGCGCCTGCAGCCAGATTGCCTCGAACCGGGTCTTGAGCGCGGTGCCGCGGCCCTTGCGCCTGGCCTTGCAGAAGCGCGCATTGAGAAACCCGATGCCGTCGTCGATCACCGCCACGATCGGCTGCCCCTTCTCCTTGCGCCTGGTCTCGCGCGCCGGCTGCAGGCTCTCGGCGGCATCGAGATCGACGCTGGACGGATCGAGCGCCACCGGCGTGCCGTCGTCGAGCACCTCGAACAGGTCGGCAAAGGCGTCGTCGGGCGTGCCGAGCGCGCGATAGATCGGGTACTCGTCCGGCAGCCCGGCATCAGGATCGGGCAGGTGGCAGCGCCGGCGCAGCACCGAGAGCTCGAAGGGCTCCATCAGCAGCGGTTCGGCGGGGGTTTCGACCAGCTTTCTCAGCCGCAGGCGCTGCTTGCGCGCGGATTTCTCATCCGCGCAGGCGGTGAGACGCACGAAGATCGGCTGGTAGACATCGGTGCCCACCGGCGGCTGGCGCCGCTGCCGCAGCATCCAGGAGAAATCCACGTAGGCGTCGTGAAAGCTGGCAGATTCGGCGGCGTGCCAGGTGAGCGTCATGACCGGGTCCTCGCGAAATGCTTTGAAACTATGGAGGTAGCAAAGCCGAGCGCCGGGACTGGGTCAAGCGAGCGCCTCGGTGGTGCGCCGGGAATTGCGCAATATTCACGCGCGGGAACGGCAGGGGGCTTTGGAAAAATTAGCGAATTCGCGGTCCGATCACGCGGAAATCGCGGTTCACTCACGCTGCATTCACGCGGGCCGGTCACATTGTCCCTACGTCACGTTATCCAAGGCGGTCCGCCGAGAGGCCGCCAGCGACAGGGAATATCACCATGAGCATCCGGCTTGAGACACACCAGAACGGGCTGCACGTCATCGATGGCGGCCTCCGCCCCGACACGCCTGCCGGGCTCCATCTCCAGCTTCCCGCCGCGCCGCGCATGGGGCCGGCCGAGCTTGCCGCCGAACTGGCCGAGCTTTACGCCATGGCGCTGGTCCGCGATCTGCCCTTCGAGCTGATGCAGGATCCCCATTGCGAGATCTGGATCGATGCGAGCACCCATTTCACCCTTCACGAACTGCTCTGCGAGCTGCGCTCGCTGAGCTGGTTCAACGATCAGGCCCTTCCCGTTCCCGGGCCTGTCGAGACGGTTCTTTGCTCCCGGACCGTCTGCGGGGATGCTGACCAGCGCCGCGGCCTTCGGCTGAACGGCGATGGTCAGCTGACCCTGCGCAGCCTGTTTCGCGGCGTTGTGGCGCATCGTGGACCGCAGATCCGTCTCTCGACCCTGCACGCCACAGATCGCGCCAACTGCGCCGAGACCGAGCCCTGCGCCGAGACCGAGCCCTGCGCCGCGCCCGATGCCGATGCGCCGATGTCGCGCTGGCTCGAGTGGATCGAACGCTGCTCCGGCGCCTCGCTGGCGCTGCCGGGGCAGGGCGCTTCGCAGGGCGAGGCGCTGATCACGCCGCGGGCTCTGGTCGGGCGGCTGCATGCCAGCCATCCCTGCCGGATCTATTTCAATGCTGCGCTGCGGCTGCTGGGCCGCCGGGCGCCCCTCGACCCCGGGCTCGAGGCCATCGCCACGCCGGGCGTGGTCTCTGCCCAGGCCCTGCTGTCGATGATGGCCGAGTGTGCCGAGCGCTCCTATTCGGCGGCGATGCGCATGCAGGGCCGCGCCGACCGTCTCAGCCGTCCCTCGGTGACCGCGGCGCGGATCACGGCGCTTCTGGCGCGGGAGGATCAGCCTGTCGGGGGCGAGGGCGACCTTGCCGCCTGCGCCGAGGAACTCGCCGGGAAGGCGCCGCAACTGCTGCACTGGGTCGACCGGATGAACCGGGCGCAGGGGGGCGTCCGCCGCGGGCGGGCCGACCTGCACCTGCCGTCGCTGCGTGACGACCAGCCATCGCATCGCGCCGATCACGTGGCCAAGGCAGTGGTCGCGGGGGCGCTCTCGACCCTGCTGAAAGCGGTGTTCGACAGCCGTCGGCACGCCCGCCTTCGCATGGTCGGAAGCCAGGGCACCGGCATCGATATCGGCGCCGAGGCCGACCGGCTGGCCGCCGACGTGGCACTGGCGCGCTCGGTGAGCGGCAACTACTTTCAGTCCGAGAACTACCGGGATCTGCGTCTTGGAGAGGCCATCGCCTGCCACGTGCTGCGCCGCCGCTTCGAGGCGCAGGGCCAGAGCCTCTCGCTCGGGTTCAGCAATTTCGACGGCCAGATGGTCGACCTTGCGGTGCACCCGCGCGGCGCCACCGGCCACGCCACCCTGCGCATCGAGGGCCGGCTTGCGCCCTGGCCGATGGAGGCGGGTCGCAGCGGCAGCCATCTCGCGGTGGTCTGAGGCGGGCACCCACCTTGACCGGTGTCAAGGCGCGGGCCCTCGAGGAGTGAGAGACTTCCCCGCACAGCACGGGGAGGATCTCATGCGGACATTCATTATCGCCACGCTGGCACTCGCCGCCCTGAGCGGCGCGGCCTCTGCGCAGGACGCCGACATCGGCCGCTCGCTCTATCACACCCACTGCGCCACCTGCCACGGGCTCGAAGGCCGGGGCGACGGGCCGATGGCCGGGGTCCTGCTGATCAAGCCGGTCAACCTGACCGAGCTCTCGGCGGCCAATGGCGGCAGCTTCCCGCTCGAGCGCATCGTCAAACGCATCGACGGCCGCGACCCGCTGGTCAGCCACGGCTCTCCGATGCCGGTCTACGGTGACTATTTCGAAGGTGTGTTCGACGTGCCGATCAAGACCCCCGCAGGCCAGCCGGTGCTGACCTCGAGGCCGGTGGTCGATCTGGTGACCTACCTGCTCGAGATCCAGAAGCCGGACTAGCCCCGGCGCTGCGGGGCCTCAGCGGCAGATGCCCTCGGGCTGGATGCCGCGCCACGGCACCAGCACCTCGGGATCGTCCAGCACCGCCTCGAGCCCTGCGACCGGCATCTCGGCCGAGATCATCTCGCGCAGACGGGCGGTGCGCGGCGCCTCGGGGTCGAGCACGTGGCAGCAGACATATTCCTCGACGATGGCGCCCTGCTGCTCGTAGCCGTGATCGAGGAAGCGGGCGCTGTTCCCTGGGTCGAAGAGATAGGGGTCTTCCGACACCCGGTGCTCTCGCGCCGCCTTCAGCGGCGAATAGCCGGTGCGGGCGCGGTTCTCCCACTGCCAGACATGGGTGGCCTCATGCGCCAGCAGCATGGCGTCGGCGAGGTCGATGCGCTCGGGGTACTCCGGCACGAAATCGTCGCGGTAGAGATCCTCGCGGTAGAACACGTGGCGGAACAGCGTCATCGCACCGGGAGAGACGGTCACGGTCTCCCCGCGCGAAGGCGGCCACATGCGCTCCATGCAGGTCAGGCGCGGGCGGATCGGACGCTGGTAGGTGATCTTTCCGGCCCAGAGACCATCGTGAAAGCGGATGCGATCGCCGTCGAAGCCGGGCCCCTGCATTGCGGTCAGGAACGAGACCTCGTTCGTGGTCAGCGGGCGGCCGCAGGCGGCCAGCAGCAGGCAAAGGGAAAAGGCCAGGATACGCATGAAGCGATAGGGGCAGAGTGTTGGGCCGGGCGCAAGCGCCGTCTCAGGCCGTTTCAGTCGGCGGCGGCGTGGCGCTTGTCGACCATGCCGGAAGACGAGATCTCGAGGATCAGCTTGCGCTTCACCGCCTCGGCAAAGCTGTCGCGGTCCTCGGCGGTGACCACGAAGGCGCCGAGCCCGCCGATGATGCGCTGCTCGTAGATCGCCTCGAGCCCGCCCTGGGCGCGGCCGGGATCATCGGGGCGCAGGATCGGCAGGGCATTGATGGTGATGCCCTTGGCGAGGACCTCGTCGCGGGCGGCTTCGATCGGCGGGCCGGACCAGTTGCCGGCGCTGTCGCCGGAGAAATCGATCACCTTGCGCCAGCCGTCGATGTCATTGGCCTCGATCTGCCAGGCGGCCTCGAGCAGCGCCGCGCCGATGGCGTTGCGCCCGAAGGCCATGCGCGGCGTGCTCAGCAGCTGGTCGGCGAAGGCCTGCGCATCCTCGGCATCGCTGATGCGCATCCACTTCACCACCTGACCCTGGTGCGCGGCCCATTCCATGTAGGTCACGGCGATCTCGCCATAGGCGGTGTTGGCGATGGCGGAAAGCACCTCCGGATCGGTCATCGCCTGCGCGTAGCCCTCGCGCTGGAACATCAGCTCGGCGGGCGAGATCGAGCCCGAACTGTCGGCCAGCAGCACCAGCTCGAGATCGGTGTCCTGTGCCAGCGCGGGGCCGGCGAGAAGCGAAAGGGCGAGGGCAGGGGCGAGGCGGCGCATGGGCAGGGCTCCATCGTGGCGTTGCGGCAAGGCTAGCCCTGATGGGTTGGTTTCGCGAAGCGCCGCGTGGTGGGCCTGACGCAGATGTGAGCGGATCTGCCGTGTCGTGCCGCTTGGCTCACCAGCCCTCTGCGTCGCGCTGCCAATCCTTCACCGCGGCGAGGGTCGCCTCATAGGCCGCGCGGCCAAGCGCGTGGCCGGCGGCGGTGTGCTTGCCGGCGAAGGCAGCGCAGCCCTTTGGCGCGGCCACGGCGATGCAGTCTGTGCCGGTGCCGGTGGCGCGGCCGGTGGGCAGGTCGGTGCGGGCCTCGAGCACGGCGGCGGTGCGCGCCTCGGCCACGAGGCTCAGCGCCTCGATGAGGGCGGTCTGGCCGAGGGGGCAGGACAGGCGCAGCGCGATGTTGATGGTGCCCCACTCCTTCGGTTGCATCCATGTCTGCGGCAGGCGGGTGCCGATGCGCTCGGCATTCGACAGCCCCGCGGTGACCACGGCGGTGGCGGTGACGCCGTCCTCGGTGGCGGTGGCGCTGCGGTGGGCGTCGAGCCTGCGCGAGGTCAGGAAGCAGACGGCGTCCGTCGCCCCTCGGTCCTCGAGCTGCGCTTCGAGCCATGCGATGGCGTCGAGATCCTCCGACAGATCGGCATTGCGCACCTCGCGCCAGAGGATGCGGCGCGCCTCGACCAGCCCGCCATTATGGGGCGCGAAGCTGAGGATCTGCATGGGCTGGCCGAGATCGAAGGTCAGCCAGGGCGGGGATAGGGTAAGCATGGGCGGGCCGTGTTGGTGTTGCCTCTTTGAACCGGGTCGCTGGCTATGGCGCAAGCCTCGATCATCACGCCCGCGCGGAATCAAGGCGAAGCCGCCGCGCCATCGTCATGCCGGAGGCATGCCTTTGGCATGGCCCGCCCCCCGGGCTGGCGATTTGGTGAGGCTGGGAGCTGCGTGTCGAGGTCTTTCGGACGTGGCCGGGATAAATCGAGAGGCTCGGAGTTCGCGACGCCATCCCGCGGTCCGGCGATGGTGCGGCGGCGCCCAGGCGGTTCGCGGGGAAACTGGCCGGGCCGTCAGGCCCGCTTACACATCCAGCTCTTCGACGAAGCGGGCGTTCTCCTGGATGTACTGGAAGCGCAGCTCCGGCTTCTTGCCCATCAGGCGCTCGACCAGATCGCCGGTCTCGCCGGGCTCGTCCTCGTCGATGGTCACCCGGATCAGCTTGCGGGTGGCCGGGTCCATCGTGGTTTCCTTGAGGTCCTTCGCGTCCATCTCGCCCAGACCCTTGAAGCGCTGCACGTCGATCTTGCCCTTGCCGCCCAGACCCTTCTTCAGCATCTCCTCCTTCTCGACGTCGTCGGCGACATAGATCCGGCGGGCGCCCTGGGTCAGGCGGTAGAGCGGCGGGCAGGCCATGTAGAGGTGGCCGCCATCGATCAGCGGGCGCATCTGGGTGTAGAAGAAGGTCATCAACAGCGCCGCGATATGGGCGCCGTCGACATCGGCGTCGGTCATGATGATGATCTTCTCGTAGCGCAGATCATCGACGTTGAACTTGGTGCCGAGCCCCACGCCGAGCGCCTCGCAGAGATCGCGGATCTCGGCGTTGGAGGTGAGCTTGTTCGAGGCCGCGCCCAGCACGTTGAGGATCTTGCCCTTGAGCGGCAGCAGTGCCTGGCTCTCGCGGAAGCGGGCGCCCTTGGCCGAACCGCCGGCCGAGTCGCCCTCGACGATGAACAGCTCGGTGCCCTCGCGGTTCTTGTTGGTGCAGTCGGTGAGCTTGCCCGGCAGGCGCAGCTTCTTGGTGGCCGACTTGCGGGCGGTCTCCTTCTCCTGCCGGCGGCGCAGGCGCTCCTCGGCGCGCAGCACGAGGAAATCGAGGATGGCGCCGGCGGACTTGGTATCGGCGGCAAGCCAGTTGTCGAAATGGTCGCGCACCGCGCCCTCGACGAGCCGCTGCGCCTCGGTGGTGGCAAGGCGGTCCTTGGTCTGGCCGACGAATTCCGGCTCGCGGATGAAGCACGACACCAGCGCGCAGCCGCCGGTGATCAGGTCGTCGCGGGTGATCTGGCTGGCCTTGCGGTTGTTCACCAGCTCGCCATAGGCGCGGATGCCCTTGAGGATCGCGGCCCAGAACCCGGCCTCGTGGGTGCCGCCCTCGGGAGTGGGGACGGTGTTACAGTAGGACTGGATGAAGCCGTCGCGCGACGGCGTCCAGCTGATCGCCCATTCGACCTTGCCGGGCGTGTTGAACTTTTCCTTGAAGTCGACGGTGCCGGCGAAGGGCTTCTCGGAATAGGTCGACGCGGTGCCCAGCGTCTCGGTCAGGTAGTCCGACAGGCCGCCGGGGAAGTGGAAGGTGGCCTCGAGCGGGGTCTCGTTGTCGTCGATGGCGGATTTCCAGCGGATCTCGACGCCCGAGAACAGGTAGGCCTTGGAGCGCACCATCTTGAACAGCCGCGCCGGCTTGAACCGGTGCGAGCCGAAGATCTGCTCGTCGGCGTGGAAGGTCACGGTGGTGCCGCGGCGGTTGGGCGCCGCGCCGACCTTCTCGACCCCGCCCTGCGGGATGCCGCGCGAGAAGCGCTGCTCGAAGAGCTCCTTGTTGCGGGCCACCTGCACGACCATCGAATCCGACAGCGCATTGACCACCGAGGCGCCGACGCCGTGCAGACCGCCCGAGGTCTCGTAGGCCTTGCCGGAGAACTTGCCGCCGGCGTGCAGCGTGCAGAGGATCACCTCGAGCGCCGACTTGCCGGGGAACTTGGGGTGCGGATCGATCGGGATGCCGCGGCCGTTGTCGCGGATTGTAACGGCGTAATCGCCATGCAGCTCGACCTCGATGCGGTTGGCGTGGCCGGCGACGGCCTCGTCCATCGAGTTGTCGAGCACCTCGGCCACGAGGTGGTGCAGCGCCCGCTCGTCGGTGCCGCCGATATACATGCCGGGCCGCTTTCGGACCGGTTCGAGCCCCTCGAGAACCTCGATGGAGGAGGCGTCGTAGTCGGGGGTATCGGTTGCGGCGAGAAGATCGTCGGCCATGGTGCGCTGCTCGTTCTGATCGTTGATTGGCGTCGATTATGGCAGAGCGGGACAGCCGCGAAAAGGGTCCGCGCGGCGTCAGACCCCACGATCATGGGGGAAAGCCTGTGGATTACGCCGGATCTTGTGGCTGAAGCTGCGCCCAGTGCTCGCCCATCGCCACGATGCAGGAGGTGCCCGAGGCATAGGCGATGACCATGGTCCAGCCGCCGTCAGCGTCGGTCCAGACCTCGACCACCTCCTCGGGATTGCGAAGGCCGGTGGAGGAAAGCGTGGCGCCGTAGCGCGTTGCGAGGCGCTTGGTCATCTGCGGGCCCGGTTCGCACAGCACCTCGGCAATCGGCGAGGCCGCGAGGGCAGGGGCCGGGAGCAGGAAGGGAATCAGGGCGAGGGTCCGCATGCCCGGAAGTGTAACAGACGTATGACGCTTCGGAGTGCGAAAATCCTCGCCCCACGAATAGCGAGCGCCGCGAAATCGCGGCGCGGGCTGGTCAGGATCGACGGGAGAGGCAGGGGGCCGGGCTCAGAACGCCTCGGGCCGGGCCTCGCGGGCCATGTGGTCGAGCACGGCGTTGACGAAGCGCGGCTCGCGGCCCTCGGGGAAGAAGGCAGAAGCGACCTCGACATATTCCGAGATCACGACCTTGGGCGGCGTGTCGCTGTCGACGAGCTCGGCGCCGGCGGCGCGGAACAGGGCCCGCAGGGTCGGGTCGATGCGGGCGATCGGCCACTTGGCGACCAGCGCGCGATCGGTCATCTGGTCGATCTTGGCCTGCCAGTTGACCGCCGACGAGGTGATCTTGCCAAACAGCGTCACATCGCCCTCGACCATCTCGACGCCCTCATCGATCTCGGCGCCGAAGCGGTAGTCGACGAACTCGCGCTGCACCTTCTCGACGGCCACGTCCCCAGCTTCCATCTGGTACAGCGCCTGCACCGCGTAGAGCCGCGAGGCGGATTTCATCCGCCGCTTCTGATTGCCCGAGAGGGCCGGGGGGGTGTCCGGGGTGGTCATGCGCTATCGTTTCCTCGTGAGGCACCCGCGATCTGGTACTCGTCGCGGGAGGGGACGAATCCCACCCCCTTGCGGGCGCCGCCCCACCTACGGGCCAGCGCGATCAGATGCAAGGCCGCCGCGGCGGCGCCGCCGCCCTTGTTCTGGCCCGCCGCCTCGGCGCGGGCCCAGGCCTGATCGTAATTTTCCACCGTGAGGATTCCGTTGCCGATGCACAGGCCCTGAAGACCCAGCAGCGTCAGCCCGCGCGAGCTGTCATTGCAGACCGTGTCATAATGCGTGGTCTCGCCGCGGATCACGCAGCCAAGCGCCACGTAGCCGTCGAAATTCGACATCCGCTCGGCGATGCCGATGGCCGATGGCACCTCGAGCGCGCCGGGCACCTCGATCACCTCGTGGAACCCGCCCACCGCCTCGATCTCGGCGATGGCGCCGGCGACCAGCTGCTCGGCGATCTGCTTGTAATAGGGCGCAACCACGATGAGGATCTTGACCGGCTTGTCGAACTCCGGTCGGGGCAGGGTGTAATGCTCTTCGTTCGAGGCCATCAGGCATCTCCGATCTTGCGGGTGCCGACGATCTCGAGCCCGTAGGCGTCGAGCCCAACCACCTTGGGGGTCGGCGAATTGGTCAGCAGCACCAGCTTTGACAGTCCGAGGGAGGAGAGGATCTGCGCGCCAAGACCGTACTGGCGCAAGGTCTTGGGCGAGCTGCCCTCCTCGGGGTCGAGCTTCATCGCGGTGTCGCGCAACAGCACGACCACGCCGCGGCCTTCCTCGGCCACCACGGTCATGGCGTCGCGGAACTCGTTGGCGCGGCCCGTGTGGCCGGTGCCGGCGATGTCGAGCATCGGGTCGAGCGCGTGCATCCGCACCAGCACCGGCGCGTCGCCCGAGAGATCGCCCTTCGACAGGACGATATGCTCGTCGCCATGGGTGGTGTCGGAGTAGATCCGCATGTCCCACTCGCCGCCGAACTCGGAGCTGACGGTCTGCGAGCGCTCGACGCGCACGAGATTGTCATGGCGGCGGCGATAGGCGATCAGGTCGGAGATCGTGCCGATCTTGAGGCCGTGCTTCTGCGCGAAGGCCACCAGCTCGGGCAGGCGCGACATCGAGCCGTCCTCGTTCATGATCTCGCAGATCACCCCGGCGGAGTTGAGGCCGGCAAGGCGCGACACGTCGACCGCGGCCTCGGTATGGCCGGCACGAACCAGAACGCCGCCGGACTTGGCCCGCAGCGGGAAGACGTGGCCGGGGGTCGCGATGTCCGCGGCGCCTTTCGAGGCGTCGATCGCCACCGCGATGGTGCGGGCGCGATCCGCGGCGGAGATGCCGGTGGTGACCCCCTCGCGCGCCTCGATCGAGATCGTGAAGGCGGTCTCGTGGCGCGAGGAATTGTTGGTCGACATCAGCTCGAGCCCGAGCTGGTCGCAGCGCTCGGGCGGCATCGACAGGCAGATCAGGCCGCGCCCGTGGGTGGCCATGAAGTTGATCGCGTCGGGGGTGGCCCATTGCGCTGGGATCACCAGATCGCCCTCGTTCTCGCGATCCTCGTGGTCGACCAGGATGAACATGCGCCCGTTGCGCGCATCCTCGATGATCTCCTCGATCGGGGAGATTGCATCCTTCCAGTCCGATTCGACCGGGCCGGGGCTTTCGAAATCCGCCATCTCGTCACCTTCTGTCTGGTCCCTGCCAGATAAGAGATGCGGGGCAAAATGGCTAGGGCACATTTGCGTTGATGGTCTGTAGGGGCAGGAGGGGCGCTGCCCCTCTGCCGCCCTTGGGGCGGCATTCACCCCGAGGTATTTTGGAACCAGAGAAGGGGCGGGGGCGGCGCGGGGTGGTGCAGGTCAGTCGAAGATGTCTTCGAGCAGGTCGAAGAGGCCCTTCGTGGCCTTCTTGCCGAGGCTCTTCTTGCGGCGCTTCTTCTGTGCCTTGCGCAGGGCCTTGGCGCGCGTCTTTGCCTCTTTCTCGGATGACGTGGGACGGTGGCGCGGGGAATCGCGGTCGACGGCCTCGGGGCGGAGTTGCTTGAGCTCGTGCAGCGGCGCGCCGCAGGAACTGCAGGCAAGCTCGTGCCGGCCCCGGTCGAGGACCAGCGCGGCGCGGGTGCCGCAATAACTGCAGGTGGCGATCTTGGTGCTGGGCATCGGGTCGATATGGGCGCGACAGGCGCGCCCGGCAAGGTCAGGGCCGGGCGGCGTAGAGGGCGACCGCGGCGGCGTTGGAGACGTTGAGCGAGCCGAAGCCGCCGGCGAAATCGATGCGCACCAGCTTGTCGACGGTGGTCTTGGTCTTTTCGCGCAGGCCCGGGCCCTCGGCACCGAGCACCAGCGCCACCGGGCGGTCGCGCAGCCCCTCGAGCGCCTGCTCGATGGTGCCTTCCGCCTCGCCGTCGAGGCCCAGCACGAGATAACCCATCGTCTGCAGTGTGCGGATTGTGTCGGCGAGGTTGCGCTCGCGCAGGTAGGGCTGCCGCTCGAGCGCGCCGGAGGCGGTCTTGGCCAGCGCGCCGGTCTCGGGGGCGGAGTGGTGCTGCACGCCGATCACCGCCTGCGCGCCGAACACCTCGGCGGAGCGCAGGATGGCGCCCACGTTGTGGGGATCGCTGACCCGGTCGAGCAGCACGAGACGCGCCGGGCGGTCGTCGTCGCGCACCGCCACGTCGTCGAGCCTGCCCCAGTCGAGCGGCTTCACCTCGAGCGCCGCGCCCTGGTGCACCGATTGTGGATCGAGCGGGGCGCCGAACTTGCGCGGGTCGTGGATCTCGGGGGCGATGCCGGCCTCGGCCACCGCGTCGGCGAGCTTGGCCTCGGCATTGGGGGTGAGGATCAGGCGCAGCTTCTCGCGCCGCGGATTGAGCAGCGCATCGCGCACCGCGTGCAGGCCGAAGAGCCACACCGTTTCGGCGGACCTGGCCTTCTTTGCCTGTTCCTTCTCGACCACCCATTTCGGTTTCTTGACCATCTCGCGCCTCTCTTCCTGCGGTGCCGTTCCCTTGCCTTTCCCTTGTCTTCGCCGCAAGGGATTTTCCTGTTGACGCCAGTTTGCGCCTTTTGTAGTCAGCGCCACACGCCGGCAGCGCCGGCAAGAAAGTGGGCGACAGGCCGCAAGGTGTGGCAGGGGACTGTAACTCCCTCGCGGAGACGCACGCTAGGTTCGATTCCTAGGTCGCCCACCACTTTCCCAAAAAAGTCAACGAAATCAATGGTCAGGTGTCCCGCAATGTGGGTGCTATCTGCCACCATATTTCAATGACTTACAGGCCAAGTGTCCCGCAGTTTCGTCACCAGTCGAGCTTTGCCAGGGCAGAGATCCCGCCCTCTGCGAGCGCCCGCCGCTGGACGCCGGCGGTGTAGATCTCGGAAGTCCGGGCCTCGGTGTGAGCCATGACGGACATGATCTGATGTTGAGTCGCTCCGGCCTCCGCCATGAGCTCGGCCATTGCCTTCCTGATGCCGTGCGACGACTTCTCGGGCAGACCGGCAGCATCGCACCATTTCCGAACCTGGTTCCGCAGGCTCTCCGCGCTCGAGTAGGGCTTGCCCCGGCTTCCGAGCAGGTAGGCGCTGCCGACGACGGTTGCCGCCCGGGTGGCCTCGTACAGCGGCGGCAAGATCCTGATGCTCACCGGTGCGGAGCCTTTCTTGCGCGGCTGCCATTCGAGGTGGAGGTTACCCCCGCGCTTCACTTCCTGATCGCGCCCGAGCCAGATGGCGTCGCCGATGCGGCAGGCCGTGAATGCCTGTAGGGTGAGCCAGAGGTGCGGGGTGCTGCCCTTCGGGTGGCGCTTGCGGAAGGCCTCGAGGTCTGCAGCGGTCCACGGGACCGCGCCGCCGTTCTTCCTAGTATTGATCGCGCCGATGCCAGCGGCCGGGTTGTGCGAAATCTCGTCACGCTCCATCGCCCATTTGTATAAGGCCCTGACGGTCTTGATCATGTTGTCCGCAGCGCCCGGCCTCGATGACCAAGCATCACGCAGGGCGACGAAGGCTGCGGCTGGCGCGTCCATGTCGAAGTCGCCATATCGATCGCCGTCTTCGTCTCGGTGATCGCATAGTCGTGTCAGGACGCTTCGGCGCTGACGTAGCGTGTCCTTCGAGCGCAAGCCGCCATCCACCATCTGCTCGAGGTGTGCGAGATAGCGTCCCGCGAGCCAGTCGAGCGACCGTTCGACCAGGATCGGCTTGTCCGGGCGATATGCCTTGCCGTCACGGGCGGCATAGTAGTGATTGAGAAAGTCCTTGTGCTCAGGGCCGACGGGTAGCGCGATCCGGCGGGTTTTGTCGCCATCCACGCGCACCCGCCAGCGCGTAGTTCCGTTTCGGTGCTTCTCTTGTAGCAGGCCGGGCAGTTTTACCCGCATGTTCACCTCTTCCATGCCTTTGGTTTAGCAGCCGTAATCGGCGCATGGCCGTCATAGGGCAGCGAGTCCGCGTAGGCGTCAAGGTCGGCTCTGTCATAGACGCGCTTGCCGCCAAGCTGGCGCCTTGGGATCGGCAGGTCGCGTAGCTTCGACGGGCTCACGCCGATGTAGTGCGCGGCCTGCGTCACTGGCATAAGCCGTGGTGCGAAGTCGAGGGTAGTCGGCATCAGTCGTCCATCGTCCTCGCCTTGTGCTCGAGCTTCGCGATGGCTAGCGCGGTGGGGCGCACCTCGGGTTCGAGAGTGTCGTATCCGCGATACCAGCGGCCACCACTGAGGCGCGGAAGAAGCGCGCGAGGGATGGCCGCCCAGTTTTCGGGATCGGTGTTTGCCTTGTCGCCGTCCTGGCATTTCAGGCAGTGGCCTTCGGGAAGGGGGCCGTTGGCTTCCTCCCAGCGGATCATGTGAACGGCGCGCCAGCGTGACTGCAGCGGCAGACCGTCATGAATCTTGCGCTCGACATAGCCATCTTTGCTGATGCGCTCTGTGCCGATCGGCTTGTAGAGCTTCACCGCCACGCCGCGGCGCTCGCCCTTCTTGAACCAGCCTTTCTCGCTGCCAGGGGCGCAGTATCCCTTCCGGCCCTTGTTCGCCGGCACCTGACCTTTCTTGAAGCAGCCGGTCCGTCCGGTCATCCAGCCTTTGCGCTTGCAGAGGCTGTTGAAGTTCGAGAGCGACACGTCCGGGCGGTCCCAGAGGTAGACAAACTCCGCATGCGCTTCGCGGCGCGGGCGCTTGTGGTTGTCGTGGATCCAGAACAGCTCAGCGTCGCTGTATTCGATGCGATGGCCCTTCATTGCTCTGTCGCTTTCCCGGGACCGATCTGCGGCAGCATCGGGAGGACGCCGGCGCCGTGCTCGGCGAAGAGCTTGGCGGCCTTGAGTTGAAGGTCGGCATTGCCGGTGATCTGGTCGGCCACCTTCACGATAGCCTCGGTGCGCTTCACCTCGCGCTCGATGTCCTCCGCGTCGAGGCCGTCTTCCGAGAGACGTTCGAGCTGGGCGAAGAGGTGGTTGTTGAGGTCGGTGAGCTTGTTCTTCACGGGGTGCTCCTCAAGCGGTCTGGTGTCCATCGCAACGCCCCATCTCTGGGGCGCTGACATGGGCATCAGGCGGTTTCGGGGTGTCCCCGGAAGATCGGAAGCTCGGTGGCCTCCTCCGCGATCTGGAGCGCCTCGTCGAAGGCAGCTTCGAAGGCGCGCTCCGGGTTGTAGATCGAGAGGGTGAACTTCACCGCCGAGCCGGCCTTGCGGTAGCGGAAGCGGACCGGCATGCGATAAGGCGCGCCGTTGAGGAAGACAGGGATCGTGATGATGATCAGGTTCGGGATGCTGAGCGGCTTGCCCTCAGCGTCCTTGTGCTCGTTGAGGAACTGGATCTCGCTCTCGCCGGTGTCCCGGTTCGTCTTAACCGTGAGGTCGCTGGTCTCATAGACCTGGAAGCGGCGCGACATGGCGAGCAGCTGCGCGAGCTGGCCGTAGCGGCCCTCGATCTGGCGGGCGGTCTGGATCAGCCGGTTCTCCCAGGGCTGGTTTCCATCCTTTTCGGTGAGCGCCAGAACCGGAGGGGTCGGGTCCATGATATCCTTGGCGTTGGCCTCGATGAACTCGCCCATCTCGTCCTTGTCGAGCGCCCGGCCCGAAATCGCCATCCATGCCTTCCACTCGTTGGAGAGGGGGAAGCCGTAGACCGCACGGTGGTGGCAGTGGCGCGCGCTCGGGTCGCCGCTCGCCGTGATCGGGTCAATCGGCCCGGCGGCGTGGTAGTCGGCGATGCAGGTGAGCGTCGGCGCGGCCATGTCGGGGTTTGCGAAGAGGGCGGAGGTCTCGCCCTTGAAGCGGTTTGCCCACTGGATCAGGCTCTCGAGATCCTTCAGCTTCGCCGTGCCGCTGCGCCGCGCGGGCTTGAGGAACTCGAGCGCGGCGCGGTGGTGCTGTGTCAGATCCACCACGTTGCGATGGTTGGGCAGGGTGACCAGGTGCGCCTTTTTGAGGTCGAGGTCATGCGGCGTCTCGATCGGGTCGTGGTGGCCGATGTCTGCCATCAGGTCGCGCATGGTCTCTGCGGGGTTTTCGATTCGGGCGAGTTCGTCGGTCATTGTGTCTCTCCGGCGGTTTAGGTGGATTGATCTTCGATGAAGCGGGAAATGGCGCCGTGTAGCTGCACCTCTTCCTCGGTTTCGGCGGGTGCGGCGCTGAGGAAGAGGTTGATCGCATCGGCAAGCGTGAGAAGCGTTTCACCCGAACCAGCGTTTCCCATTGCGCTGATCGACCCGTCTCGTGCTGCTTCGATCAGATCTGTCGCGGCAGAACTGGCGGCAGATGCCGCCGCCAGAAGCAAAGAAATCTGCTGGTCCATGTCGTCCTCGTTGGTCAGTCGAGATCGCGGACTTCGCCGGTCTCGGGGTCGTGGTCGGGAACATCGCGCACGGGCTGATGCATGCGCGCCATCATCGGGCTGTAGAGGGTGAGCTCGCCGGCATCGTTGATGAAGGCGGCGGCGCTGCTCTTCGGCTTCTTCGGCGGCTTGAACTCGACCTTCGCGCCCATGCCGACATCGCCGGCGCTGCCGACAGCGTAGTCGAGCGTGATGGTCATCGAGCCGCCGCAGCCCTTCGGGCCGTGTTCCTCGAGGTGATCCATCAAGTCCTGCATCAGGTCCTGGTGGCGCTTCATCACGTCCGAGAGGAAGGTGCCGCCATCGAAGAGCGTCAGGATCTGCTCGAGGCTCCGCATCTTGTAGGGGTCGTGGGGCTCGGGAGGCATGATCTGCGCCGGGGGTTTCCTGTTCGCCATCACGGGGCGTCTCCTTCTGAGATTGTTGCCCCCGCCGCGGGTTCGGCACGGCCATTCCTGAGAATTGCTGTTGCGGCGGGGGATGCGGGCGGAATGCCCGGCATTCGGTTATCGGTGGGTCGCGATCCGGCCCGTCCAAGCATCGAACTCGGTGGTCAGGACGCTGAAGCGGGCGCGGGCCGTCTCGTCGGTGTCGAGCGCGCGGCGGCTCTCGATGCGGCAGAAGCTGCGCAGGAACTCGGCGGCGGCGCTGGTGCAGAACTGGGCATCCTCGAAGCCCGACCGGGCCGCGGCGAAGCGCTGGAACCGCGCGTCGTTGCAGAGGATGCCGGCGCGCTGCGCGAGCGGGGTGTCAGAAGCTGTCATGCTCGCCTCCGGCGCTGGCCATCTCTCCGATCAGGACTGCGGCGAGCTTGTGCGCCGAGACGATCTCTTCGGGCGCGTGCGACAGCGCGATCACCGTGCTGCAGGCCTCGAGCATCACGTCGTCCGGGATCTCGCCAAGCTGCCAGCCGGGCAGGGCCCGAAGCTGCCGGGCATACCACAGGTGGTCGCCCGGCAACGGGACAGGCTCGGGTCCGTGAGTGATGGCGGGCGCTGTCATTCGAAAAGCCCGGGGGCGCGGTGGACCATCTGGTAGGCCTCGAAAACGATCCATACCCAGACCAAGATCGAGGCGACGACGATCAGCAGCGGCGGGTGCCAGACGAGATCGTCGTCGGTGTCTACCTCGAAGGCTTCGCACTGGCGGCCAAGGTGGGAGCGATCCATCATGCCGCGTCTCCGCCGCGCCCGAACTTCGCCACTGCCGCGCGGATCGCGGGCATGGCGCGGAGCAGTCCGGCCTCGGGCGCGCTTGGCGCCGGCGCGGGGATGTCGTCGAGATCGTCGAGGTCGATCACCTCGACGAACGGGGCTTCGGGGGTCGCGGCTTGGCCGGGGTAGTGGCTCGGCATTTCCTCGAGCCGGGCCAGCTGCGCGGCGCTGAGTGCTTGACCGCGTGCTTCCTTGGCGGCGAGCCACGCGTCCTGCGCGGCGGCGGGGGCCAGATGAACGACGCCGGGCGAGCAAAGCGTGCGCGATACGGCGGTGAAAGTCCCTGTCTTGAACATGCGTCCCTCCCATCTGAGGTGTCAGAACCCGCGATCGGCCAGGTGGCGTCTTCGGCGGGGATAGGAGGTTTAATACGCCGAGCGTATCGGTCGGTCAATACGTACTGCGTATAATTGTCAAACTTAATACTGACGCGGAGCCGCGTCTATATTAGAACGAAGATGGAACTTTCAGGGGATATTGATGTCGTCAGATTACGAGCGCCACATTTTGGCAGCGACGCGATATGTTGAGACTGGTGAGGGGGAATCGACTATGAGTGATCGTTCTCGAGTAGCGTCAGAAGCGCGGCGCGCCGTTCTGGCGTTGCTGCGCGAAAGGCTTCCAGAAATCTCTGTTCAAGCTCGGGGATGCCAAAAAGCTCGACGGTACTGACGCCCAAGGCTTCAGCTATCTGATCTGCGACCGCGAGCGAGGGGTTGTTCGTTCCGCTCTCTATGCGTGAGATCGTTGCCTGCTTAACGCCGGCTGCTTCGGCCAGTGTTGCCTGCGACCAGCCGCGGGCGGCCCTTATGCGCTTGAGGTTCTTCATGGCTGCTATGTCGCAGACCGGGGTGGAGTCGGCTATTCCCGTAAACGGATAATTATTCGCCTGACGGATTGACCGTGAAATACGCTCAGCGTATATGTTGCTCATGAGCACCCTCGCAGAATATCTCAAGGCGGCCGGCATGACGCAAAGCGCATTCGCCGCGGCAGTCAACGTCAGCCAGCCTACGGTTAACCGATGGCTCGGCGGCGCCAAGCCTTCTTGGGAGAAGGCGGCTGAAATCGAGCGCATAACAAATGGCGCTGTTCCCGTTTCTGCTTGGGTCGCGACGCCCGCCGAGAGGGCTTGCTGAACGTTCGTGCTCTTCCATGCCTCGAACATGGGGCAACACCCTGTCAACCCGAAGGAAAAGGCCTTTCAGATGCAGCCTAAAGTCGCCGCGCAGATGTTCAAGAACCTCGTGACCGAGGCGGGTGGCAAGGAAGCTGCCGCTGCGGTCATCACCTCGGCGGTCGGTCACTCGATCAGCATCGGGACGCTGAGCCGCATCGAGCACGGCAACGCCGAGGTCCCGCTGCTCTGGGCCTGGGCCTTGCAGGACGCCACCAAGAACGCCTGTTTCGACAGCTACCGGGCACAGACCCATGACGCACCGGTCAATGCGTGCCCCTATGACCTGATCGGCGAGATCTCGAAGGAACACGGAGAGGCCGTTGAGGCGGGTCTCAAGGCGGCGCGGTCGTCCAGCGAAGAAGACTGGAGCCGCGCCGTCGTCGAGCATCGCGAAGCTGCCGAGAAGCATCGCGAGATGGCTGACCTCTGCGAGGCGCGTGCCAAGGGGGCCGTGCCGATGCGGGCGGCGTCGAAATGAGCGCCGCGTCCGATCTTCTCGGGCGCCCGCCGGTGATGCGCCCGTTCGAGCGCGGCCCTCGCGAGGACCGCAAGCCGCTGGCGCGCGAAACCCGCGACGGGGTGACGATCGCGCATGTGCCGCGCGTCGGGATCAGCAGTGCTTTGGGAGTTACCGCGCCGGTCACCATGCCGTCGGCGCCCTGGGAGGTGTCGACGTGACGCGCTCTCTTCAGAATTCGAATGCCCGTCCCGACCGGGCCTGCCTGGCGAGGATCCAACCTCGCCAACTGGTGCGCGGGGCTGTCCCCGAGCTGGCTGTCTCCTCCCCAGTTGCCAGCATGCCCTGCGCACCCTTTTTCATCCCGAGCGCCGCGGGGCCTCGGCGCACCTCCCTGTTGAACCTTGCCCCGGTGTCGCTTGCGGCGCCGGGGTCTTTCATGGGGGAGGTCTGACATGGCTTCCACGGTGCCAAGCAGGGCAGACGACGAAGGTCTTCTTCACCTGCTCGATCTGAGGGACGAGCACGGCATGACATTCTCCGAGATCTCGGAGCGAACTGGCCGCACGCGGTCTTCGATCGCGGGTGCGTTCAAGAGGTTCAGGGATGGCGACACCAAGTTCGTGCAGAAGTGCGCCGACCGCGGTCTTCCCTACTGCGCATGCCAGAAACCAGAAAACCGCGATGGCGGGATGCCGGTGCGCTGGTGGAGGCGTCTTGGAGTGCAGCGGTGATGTCTGGCGCGCCCACGTCATCCGCTTGCCTGTCGATTCAGGAAAGGAGTGAAGCCTTGGCTGAGACCTGGTCAGAACAGCAGCAGCGCCACGCGCGAGAGAGGGTCTCGCTCTTGAGAGCCATCCTTGTGGCAGGTGGCGGCGAAGTCTGCGGGGCGGAGGTCTCCGTGCCGGAGCTGCTCGAGGTTCTGTGCGAAGAGGTGGCATCGCGCCACCGCGTCTCGAGCGAGGAGATGCGCGGGCACTGCCGTCGCGCAGCGCTCGTCGAGGCGCGGCGCGAGGCCTATGAGCTGATGCTCCGGGCGGAGTTCTCGGTCTCCGAGGTCGCGCGGTTCTTCCGCCGCGACCACACCACGGTCCTATTTGCGTTGCGGGGCGCCGAGGGCGCGGCTCAGCGCCGGTCTCAACTGGTCGCCGCGACGGTCGGCGCGCTGGGGGAGGTATGAGCGGCTCGGGCGCAAAGCGGGTGCCGATCGTGCACTCGGTCACGACGAAGTTCGGGCATCTCGACCTGCGGCTGCACCAGCTTGAATGCGGCTCGCGCGGCTGGTCGCTGCGCCCGGGTGGGTTTCAGCCGGCGGAGACCCGGCCGGTGGTCAACGGTACGCTCGACGGTCCGGCGCTCGAGGCTTTCATTGCCGACATGGAGATCGCGCTCTCCGCCCTCCGGCGCTTCCGGGACGACGTCGGAGGTGCGGCATGAGGGGAGCTCCGGGGCCGCGTGCGCGGCTGGTGACGACTGCAACGGCCGTTGCCCTGTTCCGGGGCGGCATGGATCTGTGCCCGGACCTGTTGGTGCGCCTCGACGCGGTTCTGCGGTCTCTGGGCGGCGCGCTGGATGACGATTTGCGCGAGGTCGCAGGCGCTGGTCGCGCTCTCTGCGATGCGCGCCTCGATGGCGACGTGGCGGCTTTCGACGATGCCAAGATGCGCTTGTGGCGTGAGCTGGCGCGGTACTGGGCCGGGCGCGCGCTGGGGATGCCGGCAACGAATTGAGGCTCGCCGCAGGGCGGGCGGCGCGGGGAGGTCTGCGCGAACACTTGAAGGTGAGGGACGAAATGGAGACGACGACTGTCTCGGACACATGGTGGTATCCGCTTCGCTACGGCGACACGCTGTCGAACCACGACTGGATTCCGCTCTACATCAACCGGCTGCTAACCTCTCGGTTCGTGGCTCATGCCATTGCGGAGGGCCGGCGGGCAGATCTCGGCACGGCCCTTCTGCTTTGGGCGGAGAGCTTCAAGCAGGACCCGGCGGGCACGCTCCCGGATGACGACATCCAGCTCGCCCAGATCGCGCGGTTCGGCGCGGATTTGGATGGTTGGCGGGCGGCGCGCGCCGGGGCGCTCTACGGTTGGCGCTCGGCGGAGATCGAGGGCGAGGAGCCGGGCCGCACTGCGCGCCTGGCCCACCCTGTCATCGCCGAGATCGCCTTCGACATGCACAAGCGGAAGAAGGGCAGGGACCAGGCGCGCGCGGCAAGCCGGATGTCGAGCCTCAGGAGTCGGGTGAGGGCCAAGCTCCACTCGATGAAGTATCCTAAGCACATCTGGGACAGCCGGCAGATCGTCGAGACCGTCGCTGACTTCCTTGATCAGGCGGGCCTCTACTGCACCGATGAGAACCTGCGGATCGCCATGGCCGATGCCGTCGGCATTCCTCGCGAAGTCACCACATTGCGCAGCGCCGGAGGTGCCGATGGCGATCTGTGATCCGAGTGTGACCGCGTGTGACGGTCACAGTGATGTCACTGTGACGGCACAGTGCGTCACACCTGTGATCTGCCTTTTTTTAAAGGCCGGAAGTGTGACTGCCCTACAGGACAAGACAAGAAAAAACAGAACAAGAAAAAACACCCTGATACCGCCCCGGGCCGAGCCGTTGGGGCAAGCCGCAAACGCCGATTGCTGAGAAAGGAGCCGACGATGGATAGCGCAGAACAGGCAGAGGGCCAGCGACGGGTCAGGCAGCTTCTGGTGGAGCCGCTGCAGCAGCGGGGCCTGGTGAAGCCGACGGGCATGACGCGAGACGAGTTCGAGGCAATGCTCGACAGCCTGTGCGCTAAGCTCGCCTACTTCACCGGGCAGAACCTCATGGCGCTCGAAGAGATCGCGGCGGGAATGGCAAGCGGCAAGGCGCGTGACCGGTTTCCTATCGCGCAACGCATTCTCGAACGTGCTGGCGATATCCAGCGGCCGGCGGATGACGCCTCGCCACTGATCCGGGCAGTGTTCGCGCACGGGCTCGGCCAAGAAGCGATTGCGGAGGGCTGGGCGCCGGAACTGCTCTTCGAGCTTCGGAAGGTGCGGCTGTGGCCGAACAGCTATCTGATTTCACAGTGCCGTGCCAAGGCTGATCCTCACGTTCGGCGTCTTGCGCAGTTGGCTGAGCACCGTGATGCCGGACGCGTCTTGTCCGACGCCGAAGCCGATTTCGTCAAGCGCCGGGAAGCGGCGCTCGAAAAGTGCCGCTGGATCTCCTCTCTCGGGCAGATGGCGGAGGCGCAGGCATGAGCGTGATGGGCGCGCAATTCCGAGTTCCCCGCGTGCGTCCGGGGCGCGCCAACAAGACGCCGGTCGCGATCTGGGATCTGCTGGTCTGGGCGTTCCAGTCGGAGCGTGTGTCGCTGGACTTCGACGAGCTGGCGAGCGCTGCCGGCGAGCGGCCGGGCGTGTCGATGGAATGGGTGATGATGCAGCGGGCGAACCTTGGCTGCGCGATCGATGGCGGCGGGCGCTCTGAGCCGCACCCGGATGCGGACCTCGTGGCTTCGGCTGTGTCGTGCCTGCCCGAGGGCTGCGGCGGGCGGCGCATGGCGGTCTGGATCGCGGAGCTCGCGCGGCAGGGGCGCGTTCCGGATTGGGGGCAGGGCGTCGTCTCTCGTTGCGAGCCCGTCGCGTGGAAAAGCCATTGGCGGGGCCGCTTCGCAGAGAAGTCGATCTGGGACGGGCTCGGTCGTTGGCCTGCTCACCAGCTCGGCCGTGACGATGGGTATTGCTGCCGTGTCGTCTTCACCGGGACCGCGGCTGAGCAGGCACGGATGCGGAGAGGGTGGCTGCAGTGGTGGTCAGCGCTTCTGGAGCTGCAGTCTACCTTCCGTCTGGGCTGCGATCTGACGGCCTTTGCGGTGACTGATGAGATGCCGCCATCCGCGCCTTGGCGGAAATCTTCTTGACCAAATGTAGGATCGTTGACAGATTGCCAGAGAACCGAACCGCGCCCGGAGCAGAGATGCTTCCGGGCGCTTCTCGTTTTAGGCGGCTTCTCCGTGTGGACATGAAAAGGGTGCGCGGTCACATTGCTCGTGTCTGATGGATGCGTGGGAGTGGATTGATGTCGGCGTTTAAGAGAGCCCTGTTGCTTATGTTCGCGCTGTCCGGCGTGGTCATCTTGCTTGCTTTGGCAATAACGCCCAGCGAGGAGGAGATTGCGGCGCAACAGGCTGCGCGCGACGCGGATCCGACAAGCGGCGCGACATATGCGTGCCGGGAATTCATCAAGGCCTCCTTGGTCTCCCCGTCTTCAGCGGAGTTCGGCGCCTGGTCTGGCTGGGAAAAGGAGCTGTTGGATGACGGTTCTGTCCGGGTCGAGGCTGAGTTCGAAGCCGAGAATGCTATGGGCGCGACGCTGCCAGGACGCATGATCTGCGTGGTCAGGGAAGAAGGCGAGAAGTGGTTCCTCGAAGGCCTCGAGGACTTCTAGCCGTCAACACAGGTTGGTTGGATGGGCAAACTGAAGGGGCGCGGGCTGCCGCCAAGGCTGGGTCATGCCAAGCCCCGATTCGAGCGCCGCGCTGCTCCGAAGACGACCGACGACGGGAGGCGCTCGAAGGATTGGCTGAACACCTCGCGTTGGCGGCGCCTCCGGTTGGAGATCCTCGAACGCGATCAGTTCACCTGTCGGCAGACCGGCGTGCTCTTGGTTGGCGTCTACCCGGCGCCGAACAGCCCGGTGGTCGACCACATCAAGCCGCATCGCGGTGACCCGAAGCTCTTCTGGGATCCGAAGAACCTGCAGGCGGTCAGCAAGGTCTGGCACGACCGGACCAAACAGAGCCTCGAGAAGCGCGGCCTCGCCTGACCCTAAGCAGGGGGGGCGGTCGAAAGTTCAGGGCGCCGGGGGACTGAAACCCGTCGCCCCATCACCGAGAGATTTTTTTCTGGAGATCGGGTTTTTGAACGACACGCGCGAAACGGACCTCTTCGGCAACCCCGTGAGAGCCCGTAAGGGCGAGCGTGGGAGGCCTCCGAAGGAGTTGACCTCGAAGGACCTGGACATGCTGGAAGCTGGCCTGATGCAGGGCTGGAGCAATCAGCGCGTGGCCGATGCGCTGGGGGTAGGTGTCTCGACGCTGAAGCGGAATTTTGGGCCTCTGCTCCGGATGCGGGATCAGATGCCGGACCGGCTTCGTCTGCTGATCTTTTCGACGGCCGTCCGGAAGTCGATCGAAGGGGACATGGGAGCGATCCGCCAAGTGCGCCAGCTGATCGACGACAACGAGCGCCGGCTGGCCGCCGCACGGGTCAATCGCGCGGCCGAGAAAGACAAGGCGGACGAGCAGATCGGGAAGAAGGAGCGCGCGCGCCGGGATGCCAAGGAGGTCGCGAAGACCGGCGGCGGCGATCTCTGGGGCGGTGACCTTAGCCCGGGCGAATATCACTGATGAACGGCGCGGCAGACTTCCTCGACCACGAATGGTCGACCGCCGTTCCAGACTGGGAGCAGCGGATTGTCGAGGGTCGCTCGCTGATCCCGGACCTGCCGCTCTTCGACGCAGTCGCGGACAAGGCGCTTCGGATCTTCAAGCGGCTACGGGTGCCTGACCTGATCGGCACGCC
This sequence comes from Salipiger bermudensis, assembly GCF_017309175.1. Taxonomy (NCBI): domain Bacteria; kingdom Pseudomonadati; phylum Pseudomonadota; class Alphaproteobacteria; order Rhodobacterales; family Roseobacteraceae; genus Salipiger; species Salipiger bermudensis. The sequence goes on from NZ_JAEKJV010000001.1 coordinate 528,353, forward strand.
GACATATGGTGAGGTCTGCGAGGAATGGGTCTTTGACCTGGTTCGGGTCATCTTCGGGAGCTACGACCCCGAGCTGAAGAAGCGCATGTTGCAGGAGTTCTTCCTGCTGGTGCCGAAGAAGAACGGGAAGTCGGCGATCGCGGCGGCGATCATCGTCACGGCTGCGATCATGAACGAGCGTCCGCAAGCCGAGCTGCTGCTGATCGCGCCGACGCAGAAGATCGCCGGCATTGCGTTCAAGCAGGCGAAGAACATGATCGCGCTCGACGAAGACCTGGTGCGGCTCTTCCGGGTGCAGAACCACCAGAAGGAAATCACGCACCACGTCACCGGCGCGGTCATCATGATCCTGTCGGCAGACGGTGACGTGGTCACCGGATCCAAGGGCACGTTCATCCTGGTCGACGAGACGCACGTGCTGGGGACGAAACAGAAGGCTCCGGACATCTTCGTCGAGCTGCGCGGCGGGCTCGCATCGAGACCCGAGGGGTTTCTGCTGCAGATCACGACCCAGTCGAAGGATCGTCCGACCGGCCAGTGGGAGAAAGAGCTTGAGACCGCGCGCGCGGTTCGCGACGGGAAGCTCGATTTCCCGATGCTTGCCGTGCTCTACGAGCTGCCGGCGAAGATGGCCGAGGCCGAGAAATGGCGGGACCCGAAGACCTGGGGAATGGTCAACCCGAATATCGAGCGCTCGGTCTCTCGGGAATACCTGCAGCGCGAGATGCGCAAGGCGGAGGAAGGAGGGCCCGAGGCGTTGGCCCTCTTCGCCAGCCAGCACCTGAACGTGCAGATCGGGCTCGGTCTGAAGTCGGGCCGCTGGGTCGGCGCTGACTACTGGGCCAAGGCCGAGCGCGAAGAGGTCGATTTCGAGCAGATCCTCGCGACCTCGGAGGTCTGCGTCGTGGGCGTTGATGGCGGGGGTCTCGATGACTTGCTCGGGCTTTACGTGCTGGGGCGTCACGCCGAGACGAGCCGATGGCAAGGCTGGGGCCGCGCCTGGGCGGATCGGGACGTGCTGACGCTTCGGAAGCAGATCGCGCCGGAGCTCGAGGCCCTCGAGGCCGCCGGTGAGCTGATCCTCGTCGACAACATTGAGGAGGAGGCCAACCCGAAGATCGTCGAGATCTGCGCGAGGATCCGCGACGCCGGCCTGTTCCCGGATCAGGACGGGATCGGGATGGACCCAGAAGGGGTCGGCTCGATCATCGATGATCTGGTCGCGGAAGGCTTCGAGATCGACGACATCCGGGCGATCAGCCAAGGCTACAAGCTAAACGCCGCGATCAAGACGGCGCCGGTGAAGCTCAAGAACGGCAGCATGGTCCACAGCGGCCAGCGGATCATGACCTGGTGCGTCGGAAACGCGAAGACGGAGGCGCGCGGCAACGCCGTGATCGTGACCAAAGCGCAAAGCGGCAGCGCGAAGATCGATCCGCTCATGGCGATGTTCAACGCAGTGATGTTGATGAGCTGGAACCCGGTCGCGAGCGGCGGCCCCAGTGTCTACGAGGATCGCGGTCTCTTGACCGTATGAAAGGTTGAGAATGGGCTTGATGAACCTCTTTCGCCGCTCCGAACCGGTGGCGGCCGGCGCAGCCGCGCCGCAAGCTATGGCCGGAGAGGCGGGGCAGTTCTTCGGGCTGGATGACCCGCAATTCTATGAGTTCCTGCGCCAAGGCGCGGGATCGATCACGGAGAGTGGCGCGACAGTTACCGTCGCGGCCGCGATGCGGAACACAACGGTGTTGCGCTGCGTCTCTTTGATCTCGAACTCGATCGGCATGCTGCCGCTGCATCTCCAGCGCAAGGACGACAAGACGAACGCGAGCGATCACCCGCTCGATCGGATCCTGCACCGCAGACCGAATGCCTGGCAGACTGCGTTCGAGTTTCGCAGCCTGATGGAGCAAAGGGCGCTTCAGCACGGCAGCGCCTATGCGCGCATCGTGCGGAGTGGTCGCAAGATCCTCCAGTTGATCCCGCTCTCTTCTGACCGGGTCTCGGTCAAACAGAACACGGACTGGACGCTCCGGTTCGAGTTCATGCGCGAGGATGGCGGGAAGCTCGTGCTGCAGCAACGTGATGTGTTTCACGTCCGGAACCCGCTTTCCGAAGACGGCATCACCGGCCTGTCGATGGTCAAACAGGCCGCCGAGGCGATTGGTCTTGCGCAGCAGGCAGAGCGGGCTGCGGCGAGACTGTTTCGGAACGGCATGATTGTGGGCGGTGCCTTGAAGCATGCGGGGCGACTCTCGCCTGAGGCCTACGAGCGCCTCAAGGCGAGCATGAACGATGACAGCGGCGCCGAAGGGGCTCACCGCTGGAAGATCCTCGAAGAGGGGATGGAGTTGCAGACGGTCAGTCAGTCGGGGCGAGACAGTCAGACGATCGAAAACAGAAGCCACCAGATCGAGGAAATCTCCCGCGCGTTCGGCGGTGTGCCACGCCCGCTGCTCGTGATGGGCGACACCTCGTGGGGCACCGGGATCGATGCTCTCGGCCAGCTCTTCGTGCGCTACTCTCTGAACCCGTGGTTTCAAGCCTGGGAGCAGGCCATCGAGCGAGATCTTCTAAACGATCACGATGCAGAGATTTACGAGGCGAAGTTCAACGCTGGGGCGCTGATCCGCGGCTCTATGAAAGACCAGGCCGAGTTCTTCACCAAGGCCTTGGGTGCCGGCGGCCACCAGCCCTGGATGGGCTGGGAGGAAGTCCGCGAGACGATGGATCTTCCGACGCTCGACAAGGCGCCTCCACCACCTCCGGGCCTTACTGGAAAGGAAAATTCTGATGACGCTTCGCAACCTTCCTGAGATCAAGGCTGGCCGACTGCCGGAGGTCTGCGCCTTCCAACCCGACGAGGATGCTCTCGAACGCTGGAACGCGTCCGTTCGGGCGGCCCAGTCTTCCGAGAACACCATCTCCGTTCTCGACGTCATCGGAGAGGATTTCTGGACCGGCGGCGGTGTCACTTCGAAGCGAGTCTCGGCAGCATTGCGCGCCATCGGCGATCAGGATGTGTTCGTCGACATCAATAGCCCGGGAGGTGATTTCTTCGAGGGCGTGGCCATCTACAATGCCCTGCGTGCACACCCGCGCAAGGTGACGGTCCGAGTGCTCGGGATCGCGGCGTCCGCGGCTTCCGTGATCGCGATGGCGGGTGACGAGATCCAGATTGGCAAGGCCGGCTTCCTCATGGTGCACAACGCCTGGGTGGTCGCGATGGGCAACCGGCACGACCTCGAGGAGGCGGCGGCCACCATGGAGCCGTTCGACGACGCGATGGCGACGGTCTACTCGGATCGCGCAGGTGTCGCGAAAGCCAAGGCTGCCGAATGGATGGACAGCGAGACGTGGTTCAACGGCGAGCAGGCGGTCGACGCCGGGCTCGCCGATGCATTTTTGCCCGCCGACGCGGCGCAGGAGGACAAGACGCAGGCGAGTGCGGCCAAAGCGCCGAAGGCCATCAACCGGGTTGATGCTCTGCTCGCCAAGACAGGAATGCCAAGGTCGGAACGCCGTGCGCTTCTGGCCGAGGTCAAAGGGGGTACGCACGACGCTGCCCTGACCGTCATGCACGACGCTGACGAAATCCGTGCTCTCACCGAGGGCCTTTTCAAACTCTGAAAGGAACAGATCATGTCGAAGCACATGAACCCCGCGAAGGCTCGCGGGATCGTCGCCGTGCGTGCAGATGCCGGCGGCGTGGCAGATATCATCGCAAACCTGCAGCGCGACTGGAAGGCGTGGAAGGACACGCAAGCCGAGAAGGATCAGGAGATCAGCGCGAAGTTCGACGATGTGGTGACCACCGAGAAGTTCCAGCGCATCGACGCCAGCGTCTCGGACCTGCAGGCTGCAGTCGACCAGGCCAACGCACAGCTCGCGGCCATCGCGATGCAGGGCGGTGGTCCCGGCCAGGTGGCCGACGCGGAATACACCGAAGCTTTCCGCGCGCACTTCACCAAGGGCGCAGTCCAGGCGGCGTTGAACAAGGGCGCCGACGACGAGGGTGGCTTCCTTGCGCCAACGGAGTGGGATCGGACCATCACCGACGCGCTGGTCGAGGTGTCGCCGATGCGCCAGATCTCGTCCGTTCAGCGGATCTCGAAGAACGCTTTCACCAAGCTGTTCAACCTGCGCGGCACCGGTTCCGGCTGGGTCGGTGAGGCAGCGGCGCGTCCGGAAACCAACACGCCGACCTTCGGCGACATGACCATCACGCCGGGTGAAATCTACGCCAACCCGGGCGCGACGCAGGGCATGCTCGACGATGCCGAGGTGGATCTAGAGCAGTGGATTGCTGGCGAGGTCGAGACCGAGTTCGCGAAGCAGGAAGGACTTGCCTTCGTATCCGGCAATGGCACCAACAAGCCGGCGGGCTTCCTCTCGTTCGCGACCGGCGGTGCCAATGCGGCGACCAACCCGCTCGGCGCGATCGAGGTTCTGCCGGCGGCGGCCACAGGCGCGGTGACCGAGGACGAACTGCTCGATCTCATCTACGCCGTTCCCTCGGCCTATACCGCCGAGGCGCGGTTCACGATGAACCGGACCTCGATGGGTCTCGTGCGCAAGCTCCGTGACTCGGATGGTCGCCAGCTCTGGCAGCCGTCGTCGCAGGCGGGGCAGCCTTCGCAGCTTCTCGCCTATCCGCTCACCGAGCTGCCCGACATGCCCGACATGGCGGCAAGCGCGATGTCGATCGCGTTCGGCAACTTCCGTCGAGGCTACCTCATCGTCGACCGCGCCGGTGTGCGTGTTCTGCGGGATCCGTTCACCGCCAAGCCGAAGGTGCTGTTCTATACCACCAAGCGCGTCGGTGGTGCGGTGGTCGATCCGCAGGGCCTCAAGGTGCTCCAGCACGCGGCATCCTGATGAACCGCACTCCGGCGCCATCCGCGCCGGAGTGTTTCGAACTGAAATCTGAGGAGGCCAGATCATGGCAGACCAAACCAAGAGCGGTGGCGCAAGCGCCGCGCCGCAGAAGTCGAAGCGAAAGCCGCGCCTCAGCGCGGATGAGGCCAAGAAGCTGGGCCTGGATCCGGTGCCCTATGGCGGCAAGCCGAGGGGCAATTAAGTGACCTGCCGCCCCGTCCTCGTTACGCCCCCGGCAGAGCTTCCGGTGACGGCCGCCGAATGCAAGGCGCTCGCCATCGTGGAGCACGATGAGGACAATGCGCTCATCGAGACGATGATCGAAGCGAGCGTGTCGCACCTCGACGGTTTCCGAGGCGTCCTCGGGCGGGCGATGGTGAATCAGACTTGGCGTCTGGTTCTCGATGCTTGGTCACGTGATTTCGTGCTGCCAGTGCCTGATGTGTCCTCGGTCTCGATCTCTTATGAGGATGCAGATGGCGCGGAGCAGACGGGGCCAGAGGTTCAGTTCGCGCCTGTTGCGGCCGGAACGCGGCTTGTCTTGCCGAAGAGCTGGGCCGCTCCTGCGCTTGCGGCGGATTCGATCACGCCGATCCGGATGGATTTCGTCTGCGGTTTCGGTGACGCGGCTGCCGTGCCGCAGGCGCTCAAAATCGCGATCATGCAGATGGTCGCGCACCAGTACGCTGAGCGGGAGGGGCTATCGGTGTCTTCGCCCTTCTACGATCGGCTGATCTCGCCCTATCGGTGGGTGCGCGTGTGATCAGGCAGAGGGATCAGACGCGCCTGAAGGGGCCGGCGGGCAACTTGCGAGAAGCCGTCGCCTTCGACGAGAACGTCGGCACGACCGGTAGCCTCGGCGGCACCACGTTCGCGTGGGTGGAGCGCCATGCCTGCCGGGCGCAGTGGATCTATCAGAGCGGAAACGAGGCTGTCCAAGCCGCGCGTCTCGCAGGGCGCCACGTCTTCAAGATCAAGGTCCGATCCTGCGCGTCGACGCGAGCGATCACCACGGCCTACCGGATGCGGGACACGCGCCGCGGGCTGCCCAACGGCGTCGATAGCGACACGCTGCCGGGCAATCGGTGGGACGTGAAGGAGGTGGACGCGATCACCGATCGGCAGTGGGTCTATCTCACGGTTGAGGGGGAGGTGGTATCATGAGTATTTCCATGAAGGTCTCCGGCTTCCGGGATATCGAGAAGGCGCTGGCCGCTTTGCCGCAGGGCACGGCTAAGGGTGTTGCGCGGCGTGCGATGCGGAAGGAGCTGCAGCCGGTGGCCGACACAGCGAACGCTTTCTGGCCCGGCGCTACGGACAACGTTTTTCGTGTCACGTCGCGGCTTTCCCGCGGCCAGCGCGCCGACAGCGGCGCAGGCAGCAGCCGCAGCGCGGTTAACCTGTTTGTCGGGGCGAACACCGGCACCGACGGCGCACCGCACGCGCACCTTCTCGAGTTTGGCACCGGCCCGCGCTTCCAGAAAAACGGGCGCTTCACCGGTTCGGTCGCGCCGCAGCCCATGCTTCAGCCGGCGTGGGATATCCACAAACACAGCCTTCTCGAAGGTCTCGGCGCCCGGCTTTGGGATGAGATCGAGAAGACGATAGCGCGCCGCGCGAAGCGGGCGGCGAGGGCCTGATGGAAGAGCACCTATATTCCCTGCTATCGGGCGCGGTCAGCTTCACCGTCGCATGGGGATCTCTCGGCGATGGCGTCGGACTGCCCCGAGCCTCGATCTACCGCACCAGCGGCGTGCGCGACATGCACTTGCAAGGCAAGGGCCTGATGCAAACGCGCGTCCAGATCGACTGCTATGGCGCGACGGTCGAAGACGCCCATGCCGCCGAGGATGAAATCCGGGCGGTGCTTGAAGGTTACCGTGGCGGGCCGATCCAAGGAGCATTCCTTGAGGCGACCCGCGACGGGTTCACGGAAGATACGCAGCTTCTGCAGCGTGTCTCCCTGACGTTCGCGGTCTGGCACCGCGACTAAACCGCCGGGAAGCCGGCAATCTGAAATCGCTGAGAAGGAGTGATCGCCATGGCGACCAAGCAGCGTATTGTCTACGGTGCCACCACCGAGTGGAGCACTGACGGCAGCACCTGGGCGAACGTGCCCGAGTGCAAGGGTCTCGGTGTTCCCACCGTTGAGATCGAGTATCAGGACGCGACCAACTTCGACAGCGAGGGCGGTTATCGTGAGTACGTGGCAGGCCTGAAGGACGCAGGCCAGATCACGATCCCCTGTGGCTACACCAGCGCGGGCTACGCCACCGCCTACGGCTATATGACCGCAGGGACGCTCGTCTACTTCCAGACGACTCTTCCATTGGAAGAGGGCCAGACCACCGGAGACATCTTCGAATTCACCGGGTACGTCACGCCTCAACTCGAGCAGAACGAGGTTGGTGCGATCATCGCCATGAACCTCGCAATCCGCACCAGCGGTGCGCCGACGTTCACCGAGGGCACTGCAGCATGATCAGTGGCGTTACCAAAGAGATCGGCGGGGCGTCTGAGACGTTCCGCCTGACCAGCCGCGCCATGATGGCGATCGAGGATACGATGGGTGCTGGGATCGTTGAAGTGATGCAGGGGCTTGAAAAGGGCTTCCGCGTCGGCACCGTTGTTCGGCTTCTGGCGGAGTGCGCATCGGATGGCGCTGGCCGTGATCTTGGTTGGGCTCAGGGCGCAGTTGACGAGATCGGTCTCGAGGCAGCCGGCGAGTTGATGGGCGAGATCGCTGAGGCCGCGTTCCCACAGGCCACGAAGGGCAGCGCAGGAAAAAACGCGAAGGGGGCGGCCCGGTCCAAATAGACTGGACCGCCCTATTTCGTGAATGGCTTCTGGCGGGCCAAGACCCCGAGCTATGGGCCAACACGACCATTCGAGAGGCGCAGCTCATCATCGAAACTGCGGCTCTCCGAGATGCGCGGCTCGCTTGGCAGGCGGCGCAATATCACCGCTTTGCGGTGCATCAACCCAACGACATGCCGGATCAGCCGAACTTTGAGCGTCAGCAGGGTCAGAACCGCGAGGTGGATCTTGTTGAAGCGCGGGCTTGGATGCGTGCGGTAAGCGGAAAGGCGGCAAATGGCAGTTGAAATCGGCGCACTTCGCGCGCTCCTCAGCCTCGACAGCGCCGCCTTTGAAAAGGGGGCGAAGCGCGCGCAGGCCAGCATGAATGGCCTTCAGCGCTCGCTGACCAAGGCGGCGGGGCACATGCAGAAGGTGGGCAGAACTATGTCCACCCGCGTCACTGCGCCGTTCGTTGCGGCCACCGGCCTGATGGTCCGGTCCTCGCTCTCGACCATCGACGCGCAGGCGAAGTTCGCGCAATCGCTTGGGACGACGACAAGCAGCATCCAGGCGCTGACCCGCGCTGCCGATATGGCCGGAATTTCGCAGGGGGATCTCGAGGGCTCGTTGCGGCGGATGACGCGCCGGATCAGCCTAGCAGAGCAGGGGGCCGGTGCAGGCGCCAAGGCCTTCGCACGGCTCGGGATCGAGGCAGCTGATCTGGCTGATCTCGACGCGGCCGAGCGCATCAAGCTGATCCAGGAGCGCATCGCGGCGATGGTGCCGGCAGCGGAGCAGGCTGCGGTCGCCTCTCAGGTGTTTGGCGACAAGACCGGCCTCGCGATGCTGCGCCTAGACGCGGCGACGATCGACAAGGCGACCGACGAAATCGAGCGCTTTGGTGTCTCGGTCAGCGATGTCGATGCGGACAGTATCGAAGAGGCCAACGACGCGATGAGCGCGCTAGGGCTCGTCACTCAAGGCCTCGGCAACCAGATGGCGGTCGCGCTTGCGCCGGCGCTCAAGTCGATCTCGGAAGGAATTGCCGATGTCTCAGAGTGGTTCTCCGGGCTTTCGCCGCGCATGAAGACGTTCGTTGCCTCCGTCGGCGCCGCGGCGGTCGCGATCGGCCCAATGGCGGTGGCGCTCGGCTTCGTGGCGACCGGGCTTGCAGCGCTCGCCTCGCCGATCGGTCTTGCGGTATTGGCGTTCGGCGCTGTTGCAGGCGCGGTGGCCTATGTCGCGATCCAGTGGGACAGCTTGGTCGAGAAATACCCGGTCCTGCAAACGGCCCTCGATACCGTCGGCTCAGTGGCAAAGCGCGTCTGGGAGATCTTCAGCAATACCGGAAAAGCCGCCTTCGAAATCGCCGTGAGCTACATCGAGCTGTTCTCAGCGCTCCTTCGGGGAGACTTCAAGGGCGCCCTGGAAGCCTCTCAGCGGATCACGGACACCTTCGTCTCCTACATCCGAGACACCTTCCCCGGCGTGGTCGAGACCATCACGCAGGTCATCACGGATACCGTGCAGGCCGGTCGGGATATCATCGCTTCAATCGGCGAGGGTATTCGGGAAAAGATCGCCTCGGTGGGCGGTGCAATAGACGAGCTTGTGACCAGCCTGATCGACTGGATCAAGGCGATCCCCGGACGTGTCGCCGACGCCGCGCGTGAAGCCGGGCAAGGGATCTTCGACAGCATCAAGAGGGGGGTTGCCGGTGCATCTGCTCAGGATGCCAATGGGCCCTTGGGGCAAATGCGCGGGGTCGGCGCGGACATCTCGGAGGGCTTGGCTGAGGGGATCCGCTCGGGGCAGGCCGGCGTAGAGGGCGCAGCCGCCGATGTGGCGAATGCCGCCGAGGAATCGGCGCGAGATGTTTCTGAAACGCGCTCTCCGTCGCAAGCATGGATGCGCCTGGGTGCCGACCTCATGTCGGGTCTGGGCATCGGCATCTCCGACAATGCCCAGGCGGCGGCCCAGTCGGCAGCAGACGCGGCAAAGCAGGTCACGGACGCAACCGGCCAAACACTGGATGACGGAAGCCAGAAGCTCAGCGGATATTTCGACAGCATCGGCTCGGCAGTCTCAGGCGCGATCACGCAAGGGCAGGACTTCGGCGATGCTATGCGAGGGGTCTTCCAGCGCATCGCCAGCGATTTCATCTCGTCGGGGATCAGCGACATGCTCAGCAGCGTCTTCGGCGCGGTGGGCGCAGGCGGTGGTCTCTTCGGGGGTGCCGCTGCACCGGCCTTCGCCGGGAACATCCCAACCGGTGCATACGCCTCCTTCGATGGTGGCGGCTACACGGGGGCGGGTTCTCGCACTGGCGGCATAGATGGCAAAGGCGGCTTTGTGGGCATTCTGCACCCCAATGAGACCGTTATCGACCACACCAAGGGCGGTGGCCTCGGCGCGAAAACCGAGGTCAACATGCCCGTGAACATCAACAACTACGGGGCCAAGGTCTCGACCCGGCGCAATGCTGCCGGGGGCCTAGACATCGACGTTGAGCAGGCGATCGATGACTATTTCGACAGCGGGCGCGGCAACCGCGCGATGAAGCGCAATTACAGCCTGCGCCCGAGCCCGAAAGGAACCTGACATGCCCACATGGCCGGCCTCGCTGCCGTTTTTCAGCTCACGATCAGGGGCGAACCGGCAGGTCTCTGGCGGGCAGCTCAGGTCCGAGATGGATTTCGGGCCTGACAAGGTGCGCCGCCGCACATCGACCACGCCGCAAAGCCGATCCGGTCGGATGGCGGTGATGACAAAGCCCGAGCTTGATGCCTTCGAAGCGTTCTTCTCCGTCACGCTCGGGGAGGGCGCTCTGTCGTTCGACGCGCTCGACACCTTCGATGATACGACGCGCGATTTCCGGTTCCTCGGCGGATACAGCGTCGAGAGGTGGGGCGATTTCTTCTCCGTCACCGCCGAGCTTGAGATCCTGCCATGAGAAACCTCTCCGACCGGCTGCTCGCCGCGACCTACGCGCAGGAGAGCGCCGAGGTCTTCGTGCCGATCGTCAAGCTCATGCACCCGACCTGGGCCGACTCAGTGCGCTGGGTGCGCGACACCGAGCCGCTGGTGCATGGCGGCGAGACCTATTTGCCGTTCGCGTTCGATCTGGCGCTGCCCGAGGACAAGGACGAGGGTTTCCCGGTCTTGCGGTTCACGGTCCAGAACGTCACACGCGAGATCATCGGCCAGTTGCGGCAGGTCCGAAACGAGGTGCTTGGCGAGGTCAGTTGGGTGCTGGCCGCCACGCCCGATGTCATCGAGATGGGGCCTTTCGAGGTCCAGATCACCGGCATCGAATACGACGCGCTGACCATCAACGGCGTGATGACGATCGAGCCGATCCTCGAGGAGCAGTTCGGCTTTCTCGAGATGACGCCGAGCGTCTGTCCCGGCCTTTTCTGATGTGGTCCGACGACTGGGTGGGTCTGCCTTACGCCGAGCTGGCGCGGGGGCCGGAGGCCTATGACTGCCTCGGCCTGTTCCTGGCCCTGCATCGCGAGCGCTTCGGGCGGGAGCTGCCAGACCCGGGATGCACCATTCGCGATGCCGTCCGGGAAGACGCCGTCGACACCTACCGCCCGCGCTATGAGCGGGTAACCACCGCGCAGGAGGGCGACGCGCTCCTGTTCCGCATGGCCGGGCGCCCCCTGCACCTCGGCTATGCGATCGACAACACCGACATGCTGCATATCGACGCCGTGGCTGACAGCCGGGTCGAGTGCTGGCGCCGCGCCTCCTGGCTCGGCAAGCTCGAAGGGATTTACCGAATTGCCTAAAGATCTGGCTCATATCGAAGCGGTCGGACAGCGCCACCCGATCCGTCATGACGTGGTCGCGCCCGAGATGCCCGTGGGCAGCACGATTGCGGAGATCGTGGGCGCGATGGATCTCGACACCGAGCGCTACGGCCTGCCTGTGGTCACGATGATCCGCGGCGGCGAGATCTCGGTGGTGCCGCTCGATATGTGGGGCAAGACGCGCCCTCTGATCGGTACGCGCGTCGAGGTGGCATTCCCGGTGCGCGACCCCGGCTCGATCGCGCTGATCGCGTCTCTGGCGATCCCGCAGGCGGCAACGGCGATTGCTGGCTCCGCGGCGCTTGGACTGACGGTGGGATCTCTGGCTTATTCGCTGGTCGTCGCCGCGGTAACCATCGTCGGCACTCTGCTGGTCCAAGCCCTGATCCCGCCGGCGAAGACCGAGGGCGCCTCGGGGGTCCAGAACTACGCGATCACCGGGACCGCCAACGCGGCCAACCCCTACGGCGTGTTTCCAACAGTGCTCGGCCGTCACCGGATATATCCGCCGCTGACCGCGACCGGCTTCTCGGAAAACGCGGGCCAGGATGTCTACTACTACGGGCGGATGACCTTCGGCTATGGGCCTTTGGCGCTGGAAGATCTGCGCATCGGCACCACCCCGATCACCGAGTTTGCCGCGGCGGAGGTGGAGCTCGAGTTCCGCAACGTGGATCGGGATCTGACGCTTGCGGCCATGCCGGGGCTTGCCCCCTTCGTGGTCGACCGAACCGGCGAGGAGAATAAGCCGCGCTTCAAGCTGACCGAGGTCGGCAAGACGTGGATCTTCGCCCCGCGGGCGGCGGCCGATCAGGTGACGATCGAGTTCAACGTGTCGGCGCAGGACAAGATCTCGGGCTACACCTTCATCGTGGAGGAGGCGGTCGCAGGCTCTGGCACATGGACGCAGGTCGCGAGCTTCACGCTCCAGGACCCGGTGACCAACCACGACCCGCTCAGCGGCCTGCAGGAAACCCGCACCTTCACCTCGGCCAGCTACTCGGATGGGGTGGAGCGCGAATACCGCGTGACGCTGACCGGCTCGACGCCGCGCGCAGGTGAATACACTGACAACTGGCTCACGTTCTTCAGTGGCAAGGGTATCGATGCCGTCACGATCACCAAGGCGACGGCGACATATCACGAGGTGCAGCCCGGCTGGCGCTATGGCACCGACTCGATGTTCCTCTATCCCGAGGACATCACGCAGGACGACGAGAACGCTCTGCCCGAGCCGGGCGCGCCGGTGGTGCGCTACACCCGTGAAGCGTCGAGCGCGGCCTCCGTCGACATCTCGTTCTCGCGCGGCCTCTACGATGGCACGGATGACGGTCTCGAGTCTCACGACGCCAGCTTCGCGATCTATTACCAGCCTGTCGCCGGCGGCATCGTCGAGGAAGACTGGGTGCTAGTCGCCAGCCCGACCTACGAGGCGAAATCGACCACGGCGCTGCGCTACACGGTGCCGATGTCGTTCCCGGAGCCGGGCCAGTATGCGATCAAAATCGAGCGGACATCGGGGATCGACTACAGCACGCGCGACCAGAACCGCGCGTGGGTCACCGCGATCCGCAGCATGAGCGGCGAGCCACTGCCCAGCCCGGAAGGCATTGCCGAGGTCGCATTCAAGATCAAAGCCAGCGACCAGCTCAACGGGCGGCTCGACAGCCTCAACGGCATCGTGCAGCAGCTGGCCCCGGTCTGGGACGGCAGCGCATGGACCGACCCGCAGCCGGTGCGCCATCCTGCATGGCTCTACGCGCAGGCGCTGCGCGGGCCGCAACAACGCCGCCCGGTGGCCGACAGCCGTCTCGACCTCGATGCGATCAAGGCATGGGCCGACCAGGAGCCGCACTGGACCTGCGACTACGTGATCGACACGCCCACGCAGACCGCCGAGGTTCTCGACGTGATCTGCGCCGCCGGCCGTGCCCGCCGCACCCTGTCCGATTTCCGCTGGTCGGTGATCCGGGACGGTGCCGCCGGGCCGGTGCGCCAGACCTTCACGCCGCGCAACTCGTGGGGCTACAAGGCCCAGCTGGCGTTCCCGCGCGAGATCCACGGCTTCCGCGTCAAAGCGCGCTCCGAGCGGCTCGAGTGGGAGGAGGACGAGATCCTTGTCCTGAAGGACGGTTTCACCCGCGAGACCGCGACCGAGCTTGAGACCCTGCAGCTGGCCGGTACGGTGGTGACGGCAGACGACGAGGACGAGGGCAACGCCTATCGCCTCGGGCGCTATCACCTCGCCGTCGCCGAGAACCGCCCGGAGACGCACACCTTCTTCGCCGACTGGGAGCACATCCGCGTGCAGCGCGGAGACAAGATCCGTTTCGTTCATGACGTGCCGCTGATCGGGGTCGGTGCCGCACGGATCAAGGCGATCACCGAGGACGGATCGGGCAACGTCGCGACGATCACGCTCGACGAGTTGTTCGACTTCAATCGCGACAGCTTCCGCCTCTCGGTGCGCAACGTGCAGGCCGAGGTCATCTTCCAGGCCCTCTCCCCGGAGGATCCCCGCACCCGCGTCTGGACGCCCGAGGTGCAGATCTCGGCCGCCGACATTGCGGTGGGCGATCTGGTGGCGGTCGAGGAGACCGAGCAGGTCAGCGCCGAGATGCTCGTGACCGGGATCTACCCGCGAAAGGACGAGAGCGCGAAGATCACCTGCGTCGATGCGGTCCCGGCGATCCTTGGTGCCGCGACCGGCCCGATCCCGACCTACTCGCCGATCGTCACCAACCCCCGCGAGCGCGCGGACTATGGCCTGCCTCCGGCGCCGGCGGTGATCTCGGCCTATTCGGACAGCACCACGCAGATGATCCTGCCCGATCTGTCGGTGCGTCCGCGCATCGCCGTGCAGATCGCACCGTTCGCGACACGCTCGGCAAGCGAAGGGCTTACCACGCAGCTGCGCTGGCGCGAAGCCGGGTCTGGGTCCGTTTACACCTATGGAGAGGCGCTGTCGGGTGCGGAGTATTCGCTGCTCACGGGCGCGCTTGATGAGGGGCTGACCTACGAGGGGCAGGTGCGGATTGTCGGTCCGGACGGCCAGACCCGGGGCTGGAAGGACTGGCCGAACACGGTTCTCGCCTCCATCGCCGCCCCGGCACCGCCGGCGATTGCCGCCACCGTGACCGCTTCGAGCGTTCCCGACGCCGCAGGCAACGGGCGTCGTCCGGCGATCGAGCTGGCTTGGACCCCGTCGGTCAACCGCACCCTGCGCGTGACGTGGGAGGTGCGTGTCGCCGCAACCGGGGCCATCGTGCAGCGCGGGCTATTCGCAGAGGCGTCGTCGTCGAGTGTGCTGATCGCGGACGGGATACTGCCGGCGACCGCCTACGAGGTGCACGCGAGCTTCGTCACCGCGATTGCGGATCAGCGGACATGGAGCGCATGGCTGCCCGTGACGACCAGCGACCTGCGTCTGACACCCGCTGACCTGTCGGACGATCTGGCAAACTCGATCGACGTTGCCTTCGCGCGCCATGACGATGCGCTCGACGATGCGACTGGCGCGGTGGGAGATCTCCGCGACCGTATCCTCGCCAGCCTGTCGGGCGTGCCGACCTTCGACGCGCTTGATGCCTATCTCGATGGGATCGGTGCTGAGACGATCATCGGCGCGATCGAAACCTCGCTCGGGCCGCTGTCGGCGCCGACTTCGCTTTCGAGCCAGATCGCAACCGAGCGCGAGCGGCTCGATCTCGTTCTGCCGAGGATCTCAGATGCCGAGGAGGCCACCTCCGACATTGCCGGTCTTTTGGCGCAGTTCGGCGCGGCCCTCTTTGCGACCGACAAGCGGATCTCCGATGCGGGGATCTACGTCGATCCCGAGAGCGGGACGGTCAAGATCGCCGCCTACGAGTACCTGCAAGGGCAGGTCTCCGACGTGTCGATTGAACTGGACGCCGCACTGGCGACGATCGACCTGAAGGCGTCGGTCGCTTACGTCGATCAAGTGGTGTCCGAGCTTGTTCTCGACCCGACGCAGATCCCGCTGATTGATGACCTCAACCTGCGTATCTCCAATGCAGAGGTGAATCTTGACGCCGTGGAGGGCACCGTCACCAGCCTGACTGAGACGCTGACGGTCGAAGGCGGGCTCGTCACTATGACCACGGTCACGGAGACGCTGGACAGCCTACAGGGGCAGATCACCGACCGGGTCACCTCGGCAACCTTCGACGCGGCCGAGGCGCGGCTTTCTGCGGCTGAGCAGACGATTTCTGCCTTCCCCGACAATGCCGAAATCAGCAGCGCGGTCGAGGCCAGCCGCGTCCTTCCGGGGGATCTGTCGGACGCCTCGGCGCTGATGGTGCAGGAGATGGGCGAGCGGTTCGCGAGCGATCAGGCAATGCGCGTCGCCGAGGCGCAGGCCCGTGAGGATCTCCGGGCCTATATCGACGAGCAGGACGGGGCTGTCGCAGAGAACGTGACCCAGCTGCGGTCTCAGGTCGACACCAGCGTCGCCCAGATCGAGGACACTCTGCGCACCCGGGCGACCGAGGCCGAGGCCACGGCGGAGGCGGTGACGCAGCTGCAGACCGACATCGAAAACGCGGATGGCGAGCGTGCGGCGCAAGCTGACGCGATCGACGAGTTGACCACCCGCGTGTCGGACACCGAGGATGGGCTTGTCGCAGAGAGCGCAGACCGAACGCTCCTGACCTCGGGCGTGCGTGAGATCGGTCTCGATCTCGACGATCTGTCGGCGCTGACGGTTGGCGAGATGTGGGCGCAGTTCAAGGGCAGCGAGGATCTCCGCGCAGGCATCGCGCTCGCGGCGTCCGAGCTGCACACCTACGTCGAGGAGGGACAGCTTGCCGAGGCGTCCGAACGGCTGCAGCTTGGCGCCGCGCTAGAGGACGCCGTTGCCGAGATCCAGACCGAGCGTCTCGCTCGGGCGGCTGAAGACGAGGCGCTCGCGCAGCAGATTGTGGACCTTGAGGCGGCACTCGATGGCGGCAGCTCCTCCGCGATCGAGGCGCTGGTGGTTCGGGTTACCGATACCGAGGATGGTATCGACTCGCTGGCTCAGCGTGCCACGACGCTTGAGGCCGATGTCTCTAGCCTTGAGACAGGTCAGGCCGGGAACGCGACGGCGATCTCCAACCTGACCACGCGCGTCACGACCACCGAGAACGGTATCACCTCGATCTCTCAGGACGTGGTGCAGCTGCAGTCGGATCTGTCGAGCGCCGAGGGCGACATCACGGCCAATGCGAGCGGCCTCTCGAGCCTGACCACCCGCGTCACCGACGCCGAGGGTAGCATCACCTCGATCTCCCAAGACGTGACGACCCTGCAGTCCGGTTTGTCGAGCGCCCAAGGTGACATCACGGCCAACGGCAGCGCAATCTCTGGGCTCGACACGCGGGTCGATAGCGCCGAAGGCACGATCATCTCGCAGGGCTCGGCGATCTCCTCTCTCCAAAGTGGTCTGAGCGACGCGGAGGGCGACATCAGCGCCAACGCCAGCGGCCTTTCGAACCTGACGACCCGCGTCACTTCGGCAGAGGGCAGCATCACGTCGATCTCGCAGGACGTGACGACCCTGCAATCGGATCTGTCGAGCGCCGAGAGCGGGATCACCGCCAACGGCGGCGCGATCTCTGGCCTCGATACGCGGGTGAGCAACGCCGAGGGCACGATCACGTCTCAGGGACAGGCGATCACCTCGCTGCAGAGCGATGTGTCGGACCTGGAAAGCGGGGTCTCCGGGAACGCCAGCACGATCTCGACGCTCGACAGCCGGGTGAGTTCGAACGAAGGCGACATCTCGTCTATTTCGAGCGCGGTCACCACACTGTCGAACCGGGTCACGGATACCGAGAGCGACATCAGCGCCAATGCCAGCGCAATCTCCGGCGCCGTGTCTCGCGTAGACGCGACCGAGGGCGACATCTCCGCGCTGGCGGGTCGGGCGGATGTGTTCGAGGTCGGGCTCGGGGCCGAGCAGTTGATCCCGAACGGCGCGTTCGCGACGGGCGACCTTACCGGCTGGACGGCGGCAGCGGCGGAGATCTCGGTCGTCAACAAGAGCAGCGTCGGTGGAACGGTCGGCGACACGGCGCCGCGTCTCTACCTGTTGCAGATGGCGTCTGGCTCGAGCCTCTACCAGGTGCAGGTCGAAGGGAGCTTCTCGGTATCAGAAGGCAACCGCTTCTCTATCGAGATCGAGGCTGCCGCCGCCTCCGGGGCCAGCGGGACTGTCGATGTGCTGCTGCGATTCCTAGACGCCGATGGCGGTCTTGTCTCCCAGCAGGCGCGCGGCATGACGGTCAACAGCACGACATGGTCGCGCCCGCCAGCGCAGGTCATCACAGCCCCGGCTGGCGCGTCGCGGATGCAGGTTTTCCTGCGCCGCGTGGGTAGCTTTTCCGGCTCGCTTTACGTGGCTGAGGCCCGTGTCGAGCGCATGTCGCAGACCGAGCTCGATGCCAGGGCGCGGATCGAGACGATCGAGGGCAGCTACGTCGATGCCAACGGCGCGATCTCGGCTGTCGAGCAGCGGATCAGCGCTGAGTATGGGGACCTCGAGGCGCTGGCCTCCGCGACCGCCTTCGCCAAGGCGCAAGCCGACGGGATTGCGTCCGGCTACGTCTGGCGGCTCAATGGTGCAAACGTGATGGAGCTGGTCAGCGTCTCGGACGGCACTGGCGGAACGCAGGTCACCGCCGAGATTGACGTGGACTATGTGCGGATCAAGGGGATAGCGCAGATCGACAGCGCGGTGCTGCAGAGCCTCGCGACCGAGAGTGCGTTCATCAACAATCTGACGGTCGGGACGATCAACTACGCTGATGGCTCGGTGCAGACTGGGAAGATCCAAGCGGACGCTGCCACGGTCTACGGCATCGGCGGGTCTGGCGCGGTGACGAACAATTCCGCGACCCCGACCGAAGTCGTCAACTTCACGCTGGCGACGGATGTGGTCGCAGGGCTTGGCGTGCTCGGGGCGGCTCAGATCCGGCTCGACGATGTGGCCGGAAACTTCCCGAGCGGGTTCGAGATCAATGCCTTTATCGGCGGCGTGAAGGTCGCGGAGTATGTCTATTCCTCTGCGCAGGCAGACCCAACAGCGCGCGTCATCAACATGCCGCTGTCGCGGGTCGGAATCACCGGAACCGACCCGCAGGTGATCCTGAGGATCCGCAACATGGGTGGCAAAGGGATCCTTTCCTCCAACGTCTGGGCTCTAGCGAGAAAGCGATGAAAATATTCTACGACGATGCGGGCAGGATCCGCAGCTGGGCAACTCAAGGCGAGACGCCCGCCGGTCTTCATGTGGCCGAAATCCCGGATGGGATCGACCCTCTGGGCCTTGGCTATGTCGACGGCGAGCTGGTCGAGATGCCTCCGGAGCCAGAGGCGCTCGCGCGTGAGGTGCGGGCCCGCCGGGCCGCGCTCCTCGCCGCCTCCGACTGGACGCAGGTCGCAGACGCACCGGTCGAGGCCTCCGCTTGGGCCGCCTACCGGCAGGCCCTTCGAGACATCCCCGATCAACCCGGGTTCCCCGAAAACATCAACTGGCCGGCGAAGCCGGAGTAAGGAGCAAATCAGATGGCATGGTATTCGGCCGGCACGGTCAGCGTCACGAATGGCAGCGCGACGGTCACTGGGAGCGGCACCGCATGGGTCGCAAACGCGCAGGCGAGCGAGGGGATCTGGCTGCCCGATGGGCGGCTCTACGAGATCGTCTCGATCAACAGCGACACGAGCCTCACGATTTCCCCGAACTATCTCGGCACGACCCAAAGCGGGCAGGTCTACCGCATTGTTCCGGTCAAGGGGTATCCGCTGTTGGCGGCGCAGCAGATGGCTGCGCTGATCTCGACCGTGCAGGGCTATGTCGATGGCGCACTGTCGGGCCGGTTCGGCAACGGTACGGTTGGTGCGCCGGGCATCAGTTTCGCCAGCAATACGGCGATGGGGCTCTACCGCGTGGCGGCGAACCAGCTGGGGTTCGTGACCAATGGTGTACGACGCGTTCTACTGTCCACCACCGAAATGCGTGTCGATCTGCCCGTCACTGGCAGTGCCGTTACATCGGACGATCTGGACACCACCTCCGGCAAACTGCTGAGGACGGGATCAGGCGGCGTCGCGACGGCGACGACCATGCCCCCTCCGGGCGACGACATGAACAATTTTGCGACGTCCGGATTCATGCAGTTTACCAGCGATGACATCAACACGCCTTTCCCCTTGGGCGCAGGCGTTAACCTGATGCGGTTCGGCTTGTTGACAGGTCAGGTTGCCGTTGAGCGGACCAATAGCGCTCTTCCCAAGCTGGCATTCCGGGGCAGCTGGGATGGCGTCACTTTCAGTGACTGGATGACGGCGATCACCGACCAGGATGTTCAGGCCACGCCTGCCGACACCACGGCAGACAAGCTGATGAGGGTCGGGGCATTCGGCCTCGGGACTGATGCTGTCTGGGACTACCTTGTCATTGCTGATGATGGCTTTGGCGAGTTTACGCCGCCGCGTGCAGGTGGTCTCGTCTCGATCATGAGTTTCCCTGTCAAGGGCAGCGGCTTCCCGACTTTGAGTGAGTCTGGGGTATTCCTGATGGACGCCGGTGCGACCAACGGCATCATTACGCTCCACGCTGGAGCAAACTTGGACACAGATGTGGCGGGCGGAGGTTCCGCGACCGGAACCTCCGGATCGGACGGAAACCTAACAATCTTCCTGCCCCAGAACGGAAATCTTCAAATCGAGAACCGAAGCGGATCGTCACGCGCCATCCGTATCGGCTGGCTCTAAGGAGACGCAACATCATGCCGACTGAAACAGAATTTTCCCCCAGCGCCACTCTCGTATCCGGCACGGAGTGGCTTGTCGAAACTGCGCCGAGCGAGCGCGTCCGAGTGTTCTGCGCGCCCGGAAACAGCACGCAAGAGACCGCCATCGCTCTGGCGACCGTGGGCGATATGAGCGAGGCGCAGCAGGCCGAGCTGATCCAAAGAGACCGCAAAGCTGCCCTGCACGCTCACCGCGACCAGCTCATCGCTGCCGGCACCACCGTGACCGTCACCGGCATTGGCGACGTTCCGGTAATCGGCACACCGTTTGATCAGAACGTGATGCTCTCGCTTCTGCAACGCGGCGCCGCGCGCGTCGAGGCGAACGACACGACTGCCGACATGATCTACCGCGATGCCGCGAACACCATCCACCAGTTGACCGGCGCGCAGGCCGTGGAGCTGGCCGAGGCTGGCATGATGTGGGTCGAGCTCGTGATGTCCGCGAGCTGGGCGATCAAGGACGCCGGCGCGATCCCGGAGGATTTCACAGATCCGAGCTACTGGCCTTCCTGAGCCGGCCAACGATCGCGCGACACGACCCGCCGCCGGCGGGCTTTTTTATGACCGGAGGCAACGTGCTCGGCAAACCACTGGAATTCTGGGTCGCGCTTGCCGCCGGGGCCTTGATCGTCATCGAGAGAAACCGGGCGCGACCGTTTGTCGGTCGCGTCTTCATCGCCGCGATCAGCGCGGGCATCGGCTACAGCCAGACGCCTGAGGTTGCGGAATGGACCGGTCGCAGCGAGACACTCGTCGTCATGGTGCTGACCGCGTTCGGATACATGCTCCTCGACATCGTCGCAGCGGTGCTGGCCGATCGGGAGTTCGTCAAATCCATCATTCGGGAGCGTTTGGGAAGATGACCCATACACGCGCAGCGCTGCTGCAGTATCGCGGGCTGGTCGGAGCCTTTCTGTTGCTCGGATTGGCCTACCTTTTCGCGCCTCTGGCGGAGACCCGGTATTGGCCGGTGACAACGCCGTTCGAGAGGACAGCGGTTCGCCCCGTTCAAGACGGCGCCGCGAGCGAATTGGCGGGCGGTGCGGTCAAGCTGCGCGGCGGCTGCGAGTATCGAGGGATCGAAGTCTTTCTCGGGGCGCGTGGGAACGGGGTCAGGATACCAGGCGCGCATTTCAAGGACAGGCCGCGCGGTCGCGGAGAGGGGCGGCAGGAATGGACCCGTCTCTACGTCCCGATTCCCGAGTTCATGATCGACCAGACCTTCGCGGACGTTCTCCACGCCTGCTACCGCGGCGAGCGATACCTGACTCGCACGCACTTCTGGTGAGATGACAGGCGCGAGCGCTGCACCCGGCTTGGGACGGGCTCGGCGACGAAGGGAAACACGTGCCTGTCGCAGCACTCGCTCGCGGACATGAGCAGCTTGCCACTTTGAAAGCAACCCTAATGCCCGGACATCGCGCCGGGCTTTTTCATTGGAGAGACCATGCGACCAATCACTGAGATCATCGTTCACGCCACGGCCACACGCGCCAACTGGATGGATGGCTACCCGACCGGCGCGAAGGTGGCGGAGGTCAAGCGCTGGCATGTCGATGACAACGGCTGGTCTGACATCGGCTATCACTTCCTGATCGACCGCGACGGGACCGTGGCGACCGGGCGCCCGATCGAGCGCACCGGCGCGCATGTCAAAGGCCACAACACCGGGACCATCGGCGTGTCGCTTTTCGGCGGCCATGGCAGCGCGGAGACCGATGTCTTCTCGGAGCACTTCACCGAGGCGCAGGATGCGGCGCTGCGCGAGTTGTTGGCCGAGCTCGACGCCACCTACGGGCCCGGCCTCAAGATCAGCGGCCACAACGATTACGCCGCCAAGGCTTGCCCGGGCTTCAACGTGTCGAAGTGGCTCGCGGGCGCGCTGCCGTCGGCCGAGGCTGATCCCGCGACCGACCCGGACTACACCGCCGCGACCAAGCTGCGCTGGCGTCTCGCCGAGATCCGCGACACCGCCGATCGCGCGCTGGCCGGCGAATGATCCTCCCGATCACTGACTGGCGCCTCGCGCTGGTCCTCTCAGCGGCGCTCTGCCGCCAATCCAACAAGGAACACGTTTATGGACATCCTGACATCGCTCCTCGCCGATGCGGGGCTGCAGGAGGCGCTGCTGGGCGTCTTCGGCATCTTCCTGACGATCATCATCAACCGCGCCGCCGGAGCGTTCCAGGCGGCCACGGGCATCGCGATCGAGCGTGAGGCGCGCGAAGCACTGCACTCCGCGATCAAGAGCGGCATTGAGGCGGCGCTCGCTCGCGGGCCTGAGGCCGGCTTGGAGGAGATCAAGGCGCATGCGATCTTCCATGCCCAGCAGTCTGTCCCGGATGCGATCGAGCAGCTGGTGCCAGGGGATGGCGTCCTCGACCGGTTGGCGCTGCGCTACTACCGCGAGGCAATGGAGCGCTTCGGGGTGCAGGTGCCCGCGTAACGAGATCCGCCGGCGCGGTGCCGGCGGTGGGCGGGCCGGGCCGCCACATTCCACTTTTCCCGGATCCCAGATCCGAACCGGATCGCAGAGACGGCCGTCAACTGCGGCTCGTCTGTCCCCGCCCGCGTGCTTTGGTCGGCGCGCGGGCTTCCCCTTTCTCGATGAGGTGCAGAGATGCCCAAGCATGAATTTGAAACGATCGAGGGCGATGTGCCTGTGCTTTTGAGCCTCAGCGGCGCGAACGTGTCCGAGATTACGGTGCAGAACCCGACCTCCAAGTTCGTCCGCGTGATCGCCACGACCAGCGAAGAGACACCGGCGGCAACCGCGCCTGGCTACGAGCTTCGGCCTGGCGAGGCGCTGTTCGGCGAGGACTGTCCGAAGATCTTCAAAGGCATCGCGCCGACCAGGTTCTATGGGTTCGCCTATGGGCTGCAGGCGCGCGTGATGGTCGACCATGCGTAGGTTCGGCAGCATCGGATCGCGTCGGTTTGGCGGGCCTGGCAGGGGAGGCGCCCCCGTTCAGCCGCCTGCCGTTGACCCTCTGGCGTCCCCGCCGAACTTGTTCACCGTCGCGCAAAGCGCGTTCACCGACACGGCGCATATCGACTTTCGGTCGAACTGGGAGGTCGACGGTAGCGGGCGCCTGTCTTGCACTGGCGGCAACGCCGGACAGGCTGCACGGCTGTCCCTGGCTGGGGCCCTGACGCCGGGTCGGGCGCACTTCATCCTCGCAGACCATCAGCCGACCGCTGGCTCTTTGCGGATGCGTTTCGCCAGCCCGGGCATCACGATCAGCCGGCAGCTTTCCGCGCTCTACATGGATTGCGAGTTCGTCCCGGCGGGCGACGTCGAATACGCGGCAACCCGTCTCGATCTACAGCCGACGACTGATTATGCCGGCACGGTCGATAACGTCCGTGCCTACGACCTCTCGACCGTCGATCCCAACCTAGTGGCCTGCGACGTGATCATCGTTGGCGGAGACAGCAACAGCGCCAATGCCACCTCCGAGCGCTTCGGCGACGAGATCGACATGTCGGCGCGCGAGACCCCGTTCGATCCGCGTATCTGGTATATGCCCTGCCTGCGGCTCTCGGGGACTTTCCCGACTACCGACAGCGTGCGCCATACTCCACAGCCCTGCATTGAGCCGGTCGCCACGGTCGAGGCCCGGCGCATGTCGCCGGTTCACGCTGTCGCTGGCGAGCTTGTCGGATGGTCGGCAGCCCGCGGGCGCCCGTTGTTGGTGATGGCGCTGGGTGATCCAGGCTCGGGCCTGATGGGCACCGAAGACTGGCGCAGTTCTTCCACGGTAGAGCCCGAAGGTGCGCGCATGTGGAACGAGCTGCTTGCGATGAAGGCTGCCGTCGAAGCCCTCGGCCCGAACCATGAGATCGTTGGGGCGGTCTGGTCCATGGGCGCCAATGACCGTTTCAGTGCCCCAAGCGTGGACGCTTACGACAACGCGCACCTCGCTCCCTATCAGACCTTCTTCGCAGAAGTGCGCGCCCTGATAGGGGATGTGCCGCAGGTCCTCTGGAATATTGGCGATCATGTGGTGCGACACAGCCAGTCCATCGAGACACCGGGCCTCGGTGAATACATGCAGGACTGGCTTGCCCGCTTTGACAAGGACAGCGGCCATCCGAACGCAATTCCCTATGTCACGGTGGTGCATCCGCAGGACGGGAACCAGTACACCACGGATGATGATCCGCATTACAACGCGCACGGTATGCAGCAGAACGGGCGCGATGCCGGGCAGGCGCTGCTTTCGTTGCTCGCATGACGGAGGACATGGCGCGGCTTCTTGAGCGTCTTGGTTTCCCAGCGCGGCGAATGGCTCTCGCCGTGCTGGTGCTCATGCTCCGTCGCAACGGCGCGGTCTACACGATGGGCCACCTCATGGACCACATCGAAGAGATCGCGGACTACCGCCCGAGTGAGCTCGCCGTCAGGGACTCGGTGAAGCTGGCACGGAAGGTGTTGGTCAAGGCTGAGTGGCCGGTGACCATCCGCACCGAGTACGGCATTGGGTACAGCGTGAGCTGGCCAGCCGGCTGGAAGATGCCGGAAGGCTGACCGGGGATTGATAGATTCAGACTTTGATGTCGGCGAGCGCCTGGTAGGCGCGGGCCATCCTGGCCACGTCGCCCGACGCCAGCGCGTCTACGCCTTCCCGGATCGCG
The DNA here is from genome assembly GCF_017309175.1 of Salipiger bermudensis. Classification (NCBI taxonomy): domain Bacteria; kingdom Pseudomonadati; phylum Pseudomonadota; class Alphaproteobacteria; order Rhodobacterales; family Roseobacteraceae; genus Salipiger; species Salipiger bermudensis. Next base: position 553,299 of record NZ_JAEKJV010000001.1, read on the forward strand.
GGGTTGATCACCAACTGGATCGCGGGCTGTCCCGCGGCGCCGATGCCCTCATACGCGGGCAGAACTTCCTCGCGCACGCGGTGGATCGCAGCTGGTAGGGCATCTCCAAGTGTTTCGGGCATTCGTACCTCCGGCTCGGCTTACTTATCAAATACAGTAAGGGAGTAGATTGACCGCCGCAAGCTGCTTGCTTATCAAATACAGAAAGCAGACAGAAAGCGACGGTGCATGAGCGACGGTAAGAAAGCGGATGGCTTCAACGGGAAGTGGGCCATCATCACGGTGAATGAGCGCCTGCCGTCGAGAGGTGAGCAGATTGCCCGCGCCCGCGCCTGGGGCGTGACGGAATCCATGCATGGGGCGCGCGACGTTTCGGCGCTGATCGTTGACGACGTGACCGGAAAGCGCACCACCAACTGGCCGGCACTGCTGAAGGAGCGAGCGTCTTTCCTCGAGACCATGGCCACCAGCTTGTCTGCCGGCGATCAGGTTTTCTTCGCTACGCCGCTCTGCATCGGCTTCTCACCGGCTCACGCGCGGCAGGTGATTGAGCGGCTGTGGTCCTGCGGTATGCTGGTCTACGTCCACACGGTGCGGGGCAACGGCTCGGCGCTCTATGCTGAAGGCGACGATATCTCCGACCTGCTGGACATGGTGGCCGCCGAGCAGAATGCCGCCAACGTCCGCAAGTCGCGGAACAGATCCAACTGAGGAGGCTGGCGAGCTGGCCTGAGACTAGTTGCCTCTCGGGATCCGAGCTCCGAAGTCCTTCGGGGTCGCGAAACCAGTAGCGATATCTTCGCTCTTCGGAGCGGCTCGTTCCGTTCGTCTCACACTGTCGGCCAATGCCAGCTCGTAACGTGCGTCCAAGACTTTCTTGAATGCTCTGGATACTACCACAATGTGGTCGGCGCAAAGGCCCAGACAAAGGCTGACGAGACCTTGTACCAGTCGTTGTGGCAACTCAGCAGACCATGAGGGGAGGGAGGCCACCGGCAACCACGCGGGGAAGATGTTGAAGTCGATTTTGGGAAGGCCGAGCTGATAAACGATCACGCACAGTGCGCCGATGACGAGCACTGCTAGGGTGCGCGTCATCTTGGTAATCAGCGAATCCAGTTCAGATTTCAGTTCCCTCAACTTCGAAACCGTCCAAGCAGACGACAGAACATTTCCCACAAGAAGCGAGAGCGCCGCGAGGATCGCCGTGGCCATCAATCCGAAGAAGGTCACAAGCACACTGGCTACCCCATCAGTGAACGAGGCGACCGGGAGCATTGCCCCGAGCGCAAAGAACACTGATGAAATGAGCCAGATCATGATTGAAAGTCGCAGTCGATTTTTCCGGATGTTGACCAGGATCGTAGCAGCCCGACGATCACTCGCATAGCGTCCTCAGGATCGAGGAGGTCTTGGACTGTGTGCACATCGCGTTTCTCAGCAAGCCTGGCAAGCCCCTTTTTTTCTGTTGAGCCAGACGGGTCGCGGAGGCCAAACGATGCAGGGTGATGGTTCCTGAGAGCTTCTTCCAACTGCTTGCGAGCAACTGCGGCTTTCGCCGCTCGCTTCTTTGCCTTCTGCTTGAATACCATCTTGAATGTGCCTTCGATCCAGCCCTCCTCGGGCAGGCCAGCCTGAAGGCTCTCGATCTCTTCGTGCGACCAGCCCAATGTTTCGAGAACGTCAAAGACTGTCGTGCCATGGCCTTCTGCGCTACCGGCACCGCGTTCACTTGTGGTATCCACCTGGTCTGAGCTCATGCTTCGCTGAGGAGAGACAAAGAGCTCGCTTACCTCGTTTACCGTTGATCCGCCTTCAAGCTTCGCATTCAGGATCACCGGGTGACCTGGCTCAAGCTCTCCCGAGTCTTGGAGGAGCCGAGTGAGATACCGTTCCAACGTTCGAGAACGTGCTCGCTGCCCTTCGATCAAACCCACATGGTTGTGAACGATGGCGAAGTACAGGACGCCATCTACGACCCTCTGATCGTCGCCCATCGTTATGTTCCGAAGCTCGAGTTCCGAGATGTCCTCTTCGAGCGATTGCATGATTCCGGCGACGTCTGCGCCAGCGCGAATGTGCAACAACTGCCCGCAGAAAACCGGGCCATCCCAGAGCGCGGTGTCGTTCATCTTGTTGAGAATGACGTAGCTGCCGTCTTGATCCAGATCGATCTTCCGATGACGAACTAGCTGAGCGCGCGAGCCAGTCGCGCCCTTCGCTGAGCGCCGCAAGACATCCACGACTACATTCTTTAGATGAAATTGTTCGCCGAGTTTGTCCAAGTTCACGTAGCGATATTGGACGGTGGCCTTCTTAGTCACAAATTCTCTCCCTCATCAAACGTCGAGATCAAACCCCGATTCGGGCGCTTGAGGGAACCCATATCTAGTGTTTAGACCGGTATATTGCACAACGAACTGCGGTTTGCCGCGGCATACTCACTCTGCCACGATGCTCAGGAGCGTACGGAGATGATCGGCTGCATACCAATTCGCCTCGACCTGGCACGTCACCTGTAACGCTCTCTCGGCGGCGCTCGGCAGAAGGCCTGCCATCATCATGCTCCAGTCGAGTGAAAAATCTACTGCCACACCTCGGCAAGCAGGTCGTGCAGGCGCAGAAGAGAGGCCTGGGTGCGCGGCACCACATATTTGTAGGCGGGAGTATCGTAGTGGCCACGAATAATCGCGCCTACTCTGTCAGCGAGATCAAGCAGGTCATCGAGGTTTTCTTCGGAGACTTCGAAGTCGGCGGAGTAGCCAATGTGGCCCTCCTCTATTTCGCCTCCGTGCTCGGCAATCCATTGTGATACGCGGGCACTCTGCGGCACCCCACCCCCAAGTTTCACGCGGATACGGTCGCCATCTAGGACTTCAGCAAAGATCATGCAGAACCACAAGAATAGCTGCCCCTGAGCGTCATGGTCTCCGCGGCTTCGATCATCGACGATGAACGGCTGGTTGTTTTCAAGTTTCTTGTAGCGTTTATCGGCGAAGCCGTCGTACGCCTCGAAGAAAACCCTCTTCAGTTCAAGCCTTGTCGTCATATCTCACCTCGGTTTTCCCATACGCAAGGGCGTCACTCATCGACCACCCTCAGATACGGCTGCAAATGCTTGGCCGGATACGAGTTCTCGTAGTCCTGAAAGCGGATATTAAAGATCAAGGTGCCGGCCTTCCACCCCGGCCCGTCCCGGACGGTTCTAAGCGCTGCGTTCTCCTCATCGAAAAGCTTCACTAGGACCCTAGAGCCGATCACGAGGTGAGGGGGCGGCATCGCCTTGCTCGCCGCTTTCTTTCACGGGGATCGCCGGGCCCTCGCGGTAGCACTTTAGCGACCAGCTATTGCCGGGTAGGGCGCCGAGAGGAGGTGCGGTTCGGTTGGTCGGCAGGTGTCCCGCAGACGAAATTTGCGGGACACCTAGATCAGTAAAATATGGGCGAACTATACCCTGTCCGATTCCTAGGTCGCCCACCACTTTCTCCCTTCCTAAGCATACAAGACCAGCACTGATCTCTGATTACGGTAGGCCTTGATATTGGCTTGGCTCTCTTGCGGACCTGGCATCGCGGCGGCTGCCGTCGCGCCAGCGCTCGAGGTGAGGTCGTTTCGCGGCCCATCCCGAGCGGCACAGGAAAACGGCGCGCCTTCCAGCCCCATGCTCTGCCGACCCTAAGATCCTCTGATCTGCGCCTGTGGTCACTCCCGTGCTCTGCGCCAGCTTGCGGAGAGGCAACTTGCGACGAGTACGGGGCCTTCTTGTTAACGTTGCGTGCATAAAGGCTGCATCTGTCCACAAACCCGAAAATCCGGTGGTATGGTCTTCCCCTTGTTGGATATGGGGCAGGGAAATCTGCCTGCGCAGCGCTAACTCAGCCAGACATCGCCTGCCGTCACGTTGGAGACCCCGGAATGATCCTGCCCGACCACCCGACTTTGCATCCCCGGAACCTTCGACGTACCTTTGAGGCGCGGGTTCCGCAGAAGGCATTGAGGGATCTTTGGACCCGGCTGCGCTTCGGACCCGGCGCGCCTCTGAGCGACGAGTGCATCTTTGTTCGTCCCGGCGATGTGCGGCACGTCTATGCGCCCGACAAAAGCGCGTCTGCGCCGGTTTTCAAACGCCGCCACAGCGGCCTGGTCCGCGGGGGCGACTGGGATCTGTCGCGCGAGCCGCTCCCCGAAACCCGGGCCATGCGCGTGGTGCGGGACCATTTCGTGCACGGCATGAGCTGGGCGGACACCGGGATCGTGGACTACCATCTCGCCATCATTGCGAAGAAGGGCGTCTCCGAGGGGTTACGGTCGACAGAGGACATCATGGCACGGTACGAAACCTTCGACCGGGTCTTCGAAGAGGCCCAGCGGACCGGCAGGCTGCGCACGCGCCGCGAGCTTCCCGGATATTTCCGGCGGGAACACGAAGGCATCTACTTCCACATCGCCCGGGACGGAGAGCCCCTTCGCGGGGGCGGGGGGCGGCATCGTTTCGCGATTGCGAGCATCCTTGGGCTGGCCAGCGTGCCCGCGCAACTGGGTGTCATCCACCCCGAGGCGCTACGCGCCGGGCATCTGGAGCGCCTGCGCAGCCCCAGCTGAGGACCGCAAGACCCGGGGCGCAAGATCGCACTTCGGCAGGCACGTTTCATGGGTGCTCTCTTCGTGCGTGCCCGCAACCAAAGGAGAGCGGGGAGGCATTTCTTGCGTCGGAGCTGCTGTCCGGCGGAGGGTCGCAGATCCCGCCCGAGGTGCTGAGTCGGAATTGCTGCAAGCGGTGCGGGCGGGTAGGGGCCCGGCTAAAGTGCGGTCAGGCTGGCCGACCGGTGTCCAGAAGCTGGAACTTCCGGACACACTGACCGGCGAAAATCCGGGCGATGTGGCCTATGTCCAACTCCTTGGTCGCCCGGCACTTTCTTCCGTCCTGACCCGATAAGAGCCGGTGCACAGGCTTCACACGGGCGTGGGGGCCGCCTCTGGAAGAACATCCGCGTTCGGCACTGTTCGCTGTGGTCTGCCATTCGAAAGCGACTCAAACTTATGGTTTTTCTGAATCCTGCCGGAAGGCCATGCCACGTAATCCCGGCACCAATGCCAAGCATTCGCGTCCCAAACTAAACCTTCGGTGCCGGACACCCGACGGTTCGCTGAGCGGACAAAGCTGACCTTGCTCAATAAACAAATTTGTTCGAGTATCGCTTGCTGCAATTCGCAGAGAAGATGGAATTCAATTGGAAGATGTGCTGCTTACAATTGCCGCGTTTGCAGTCCATGTATCGCCCGCACTGGTTGCGTCGATTTGGGCCACCTTCTCAACGGTTCCCCAAGTAAAGAGCCTGATGACCCTAACCGCGAAACTCTTCGCCTTTGTGGTCGTTTCATTGTTTTCGTTTGTCTATTCTGCAGAGATCTCTTGCGAGGGTAGCGCGTTGAAGGGCTTTGTCCGGTGCTCATTGATCCCCATCAACATCGCAGGATTGGTGATACCTATCTACTTGCTGTCGGTAGGCGTGCTCGTGGCGTGGTTTCTTTTGGCGACAGCGCTATGCATCCGCGCGGAATTCGCCGCGCTCAAAGAAGCAAACGAAAGACATCAAGGGCTCTTTTCGGTCATTCGCTGTGCGAGGCACGAACGGCCGTTTTCCTCCTCCCAAGCGATTTGGGGCCGCGATCTGACACTCCCGCCTCCTTTTTAGGCATCTGACGCTCCCGCCTCCGCAGAGCTGCTGGACATTGCCCCCGGTCGATCCCGACCGGCAAAAGAAAACGGCCCGCCTCGCGGGGAGGGGGCCGTCCGGGTGGTTTGGATCGGGAGGCGGGGTCAGCGCAGCGGTATGCTGACCTTGAAATTCACCGTCTCGACGCCCGGGTTCTCATCATAGATCCCGGCGTTGGAGCGGTGGTCGTAGCTCACCGCGTAGCGCCAGCCGTTGCGGTTCTCGTAGCCCAACTCGATGCCCGAGCGGAATTCGATCGGGCCGCCCAGGTCGAAATCGTCAGCCGCGGCGTAGAGCCCGGGCATGGCGTGCAGCTCGGTGTAGAACGGGCTCTTTCCGAAGGTGGTGCCCCAGGTCCAGCCATAGCCGACCCACGAGCCGCTCTCCTCGCCCCAGGACAGGCCCACGGCCTGGCCGAACGGGCCGATCATGCGGGCGAAATCGTACCGCATCGAAACCTCGAAGCCCTCTTCGGCGCGCCGCTCGATCACGTTGCCGGCCGAGAATGAAAGCCGCGACTCCTGCTCGCCGGCCCCGAGGCAACCGGTTGGCGTGCCGCAGTAATTCGTTCCCATATCCGTCAGACCTGCTACCAGAAGCAGCACTGCAAAGGTGCCATCTGCCATCTTGACCTCCAACTGTCTTTGCCGACCTGCATGGCGCAGATCGGGCGCCAAGTCCAGCACGGGGCGCTGGCGACGCGCGACGTTGGGAGGGGGACAGGCGCTTAGCCGTCCTGCGCCGCAAGGTCGAGATAGACGCCGTTGGTCCAGCCGAAGCCGTCCTGCAGCTCGTATTCGCCGCCGCCACTGCGCGAGAGCGGGTCGAGCACGTTGTATTTCTCGACGAATTTTCCGGTCTCGCGGAACACCGTGTCACAGGTGGCAAGCCAGCGGGTGCGCAGGGTCTCGGCCAGCGCATCGAAGCCGTAGCGGCGCAGGCCCTGCACCGCGATCCATTGCAGCGGGGCCCAGCCGTTGGGGCTGTCCCATTGCTGGCCGCTCTCGATGTCGGTGGTCAGGAGCCCGCCGGCGCGCAGCAGGTGGCGCTCGGCCCAGTCCGCGGTGCGCGCGGCCTGATCGGGCGTCGCGGCACCGGCCCAGAGCGGGAAGAGCCCCGCCGCGCTGGTGATCGGGATGCGCCCGCCATCCTCGATCGAGAGGTCGAAGAAATAGCCGCGCGCCGGGTCGAAGAAGCGTTCCGAGAGAGCCGCGCGCCGGGTCTCGGCCGCGGCGGCGTATTCCGCGGACCGGTGCGGAGCCGTCATCGCGGAGGCTTCGGCCAGCAGCTCTTCCATGCGCAACATCAGGCAGTTGAGATCCACCGGCCAGATCCGCGTGGTGCGGATGGTGCCGAGATCCGCCGGATCTTTCAGCCAGCGCGAGGAGAAATCCCAACCGCTCTCGCAGGCGGCGCGCAGGTCGCGGAAAAATCGAGGATGGGCCTGCGCATGATTTTCCCAGTCGAGATCGGTGGCATACATCTCGATGCGCGGGCCATCGCCCGCATCCCAGTAGCGCGCCAGACCTTCGTGGTTGCGCGGCGTCTCCATGAAGAAGCGGTACTCGGCCTCCATCGCTGGCAGGTAGCGCGCGAAAGCGCCCGCCGGATCGCCGGTGGCGCGGCCGAAATCGGCCACCATCGAGGAAAAGAACGGCGGCTGCGAGCGGGTCAGGAAATACGAACGAAAGCCGTTCGGGATGAAGCCGATCTCGTTCAGGGCATGGTCGAAATTGTCGAGCATGTCGCGTACCAGCGCGGTCCGCCCGCTGCGCAGCAGCCCCAGCTGGGTGAAGTAGCTGTCCCAGTAATAGGCCTCTTGAAAGCGCCCGCCGGCGATCACGTAGGGATGGGGCAGGGGCAACCGCGTCGACCGCTCTTCCGTGTCGTCGGCGGGGCGGGTGAGATGCGGCCAGACCGCCTCGAGATGCTGCCGCGCGTCATGATCGGGATTGGTGTGGTAGGCGTCGCCGGGCGCTTGTGCCGGGACGAACCAGCGATCGTAGAAGGCCTGCAGATCGACATGACCCTCCGAACGCGCCCTGTCGTAGGCCGCGCAGATCTCCTCCGCCGGCGCCCGCAGGATCGAATCCGAGATCGCCTTTTCATCGACCCACAAGCCCGAGCAATGCAGATCGACGAACAGATCCTTCAGGCTCTGGTCGAGATATTCCATGCTGGGCCCTTCCCGGTCGCTTGCCTTTGTGCCTGTCTAGGCCAGCGGGCCGGAAAAGGACAATGGTGGGGCAGCAGAACACCCCGGTCTCAGAGCGCGCCTTCGTCGCCCATGAACATCACCGAGGGGTTCGATCCGTCACTCGAGACGAGACAGCGCCACGGCGCACCGTTGGCGCCGACGCGCAGGTAGACGGCGGTCGCAGCCTCGGAGAACTCCGAGCCCACGGCGGTCACGACGCCCTCGGTCATCGATTCGAGCTCGGCCCGGCAGGCGCTGATCGCTTCGTTGCTGACCGAGCCGTCGAAGGTGGTGATGAAGGGCGGGCCCGCCGGCGAGGCCTCCATCGGCGCGCTCGTCACGCTGCCGCTGTCCTCGACGCATCCCGCGAGCAGCGCGAGTGCTGTCAGCGCTGCGGTGAGCCTGAATGTCTTCGTCATGTCGGTGGTCCTCCGCTTGTGGTTCACGTGTCGTGGGGCCTCCGTCGCGGCGCTCAGTTCGCCAGCAGGGCGGCATCGAAGCCGCCGTTGCGCCACTTGGTGAGCGCGGCGGTGAAGTTCGGCCCCGGCAGCCCGTCGATGGCGCTGGCGTAGAAGCCCGCCTGCGCCAGCCGCGCTTGCACCGCCGAAAGCGTCTCGCGGGTCCAGTCCGCGCTGTTGCGGGTGAGCTGGGTCAGCACGGTGCCGTCATCCTCGGCCACCCCGCGCAATAGGGCGTCGGCGGCGGCATTCGGATCGCGCGCCACGCCGCGCCCCTCGTCGAGCAGGATGGCGGCGGCGAGATAGCCCTGCGCCTCGCCGTCGCGGGCGGCGCGGCGGAAATAGTCGAGCGCCTCGGCCGGATCGCCAAGCGCGCCGTCCTGCGCCAGCACCCCGAGGTTGAAGGCCGCCTTGGGCGCGCCCTCGGCCGCGGCGCGCTTCAGGAGTGCGATGGCGCGGTCGGCGTCCTGCGGCAGCAGCTTGCCCTCGAAGAGGGTGATCGCGAGGTTGATCATCGCGTCCTGGCTGCCCCCCTCGGCGGCACGTTCGTAGAGCCGCATCGCACCGGGGATGTCCTGCGCCATGCCGGTGCCGTTTTCCTTCAGCTGCGCGAGGCTGACCATGGCACGCAGGTCGCCGCGCTCGGCGGCGCTGAGATAGAGGTCGATGGCGCGCGACAGGTCGCCCGAGGCAGCGGTGGCACGGGCCAGCAGCGCCACGTAATGGCTGAGCTCCGGCGACTGGATCGCCGCCGCCGAGCAGGCCCGGATCGCCGCCACCGCGTTCTGTTGCAGGCGCGCGAAGGGCACGCCGGGATTGCCCGCAGTGGCGTCGCGCGGGTGGGTGGCAAGGCGCTCGCAGAGGGCGCCGTCGGAGGCGCTCTCGAGCGGCGGAAGAAGTGCGATCAGCCGCTGCGCCTCGGCGTGATGGGCGCCCTCGGGGTAGCGCTCGAGATACACCTCGAGCAGAGGGCGCAGGCGGCTGCGCCGGGCCAGCGCCCAGAACTTCTCTTCCTGTTCGCCCGACGCATCGGCCAGCCCCAGCGCGCGGGTGCTGAGGCCGGTATCGAGGAAGGCCAGCGCCTCTTCGGCATGGGCACCCTGCGGGTAGGTTTCGAGATAGAGCCGCAGGAGGTCGGGATCCTTGGCCCCGGTGGCCACCTGGTAGAACAGCGCCTCCTCGGACACCGTCACCGGGCTCTCGTCGAACATGAAGCTGCGGGTGAGCGACGAGTTCTCCCAAGGGATCTGCCGTCCGCCGGTGGCCGCCAGGACGTCGCGCCGCACCGAGATCATCAGCTCCGAGATGTCCTGCCCGGGGGTGTAGAGGTGGTGCAGCATGGCCTCGGTGAAGAAGCTGTTCCGTCCGGTGCCGTCATAGGCCACGTTGTCGGGCTGGGTGGCATAGGCGAAAAGGAAGTTCGCGTCCGTCCCCACCCGCGCCAGCCCGTCTCCCACCCCCGGCGCGTCCTCGAGCACCTGCCCGAACGGATTGTCACGGCAAGCGTCGAGGAAGATCAGCTTCATCCCCGGAGAGGCCTCCATCGCGCGCAGCACCTCGTTGATCGCCACCGTCTCCTCGGGAATGTCCGCTACGGTGCTGAGCGCGGCGTCGGTGGGCAGGAGGTAGTTGCGCCCGTCGACCTGGAAGGCGTGGCCGGCATAGTAGAACAGAACTACGTCGGCGCGCGCTGCGGCGGCGGCGAAATCGCGGGTGGTCTGGCGCATGCCCGCCTTGGTGAGGTTGCGACCGGTATGCACCTCGAACCCCAGCCCCTCGAGGGCCACCGAGATGTCGAGCGCGTCGTTTTGAGGGTTCTCGAGCCTGCCCACCGCCTCGTATTCGGAGTTGCCGACCACCAGCGCGACGCGGGTGTCGGCCAGGGCCGGTGCGGCAGCGAGGAAGAGCGCCGTGCAGAGCATTGCCAGCTGTCGTCTGGGGCGGGCCATGGCTCAGAGCCCCACCGCCCGCGACAACTCGATGCCGACGCTTTCGACGGCGGTCGAGATGCGGGTGATCGTTTCGGTCTGCACGCTGGCAAGCTCGGGATCGTCGGCCCGGACAAAGGCGATGGCCTTGCGGATCTCGTTCGCCGCGGTGTCGATTTCGGCGCGCGACTCGTTGATCGCGTCGCGGCGGATGGCCTCGCGCTCGGCTTCGGTGGTGGCCTCGGCCAGTCGGCTCTCGGCACGGGCGCGGGCGCCGTCGATGCCGCGCCGCGCGTCCTGCACGATGCGCGCCACGTCCTGCATCCCCGGCGGCAGGTCGCTGGCGATCTCGTCGAGCTCGTTGGCAAAGTCGTTCAGCGCGTCCGACAGGCAGGCGAGGTAGCGGCTCACGTCGGCACTGCTCTGGGCGCAGGCATCGGCGGCGACCTCGAGGGTCGTGGCGATCGGTTCGACCGCCGCGAGCGTGCGTCGGGCGTCATCCACGCTGGTCGAGGGGCCCGGCACCGCGAGCGTGGTGCCGTCGGGCTCGGTCGAGAGCGCGAGCTGGATCGTGTCGGTCGGGTTCGGCTGATCGAAATCCACCGGCAGGGTCGGCAGCGGCACGATTTCCTCGGTCCCGGCCTCGACCGTCATCGTGCCGTCGACAAGGGTGATGTCATAGTTCGACAGACCGGTGCCTTCCGGGCTGGAGATTGCGATCAGGTAGGGCCCGTCCTCGGCGCTGGCCTCCGCGTCCGCGCCGTCGCTCGACAGGCTGGCGCTGTCGACGCGGTCTTCGAACAGCAGCCCGGAGGTGGTGACCTCGGTCCCGGCGAAGGTGAAGGCCTCGCCATAGGTCTTCACCTGGTCGTCGGCGGTGATGGTGAGCGCTGCCGGATCGACGGTCATGGCCCCGTCGACATAGGCGATGGTGTAGTTCGTCAGGCCCGAGCCCGAGGCATTGCTTGCGGTGATGGCGTAGGGTGATCCGTCGACGGTGGCGGTGTCCGCCGCGCCGAGGCTGGCGAGATCGACGCTCTCGACGCTGTCCTCGAACAGCAGCCCGGAGGTGGTGACCTCGGTCCCGGCGAAGGTGAAGGCCTCGCCATAGGTCTTCACCTGGTCGTCGGCGGTGATGGTGAGCGCCGCCGGGTCCACCGTCATCGCGCCGTCGACATAGGCGATGGTGTAGTTCGTCAGGCCGGATCCGGACGCGTTGCTTGCGGTGATGGCGTAGGGTGATCCGTCGACGGTGGCGGTGTCCGCCGCGCCGAGGCTCGCGAGATCGACGCTGTCGACGCTGTCCTCGAACAGCAGCCCGGAGGTGGTGACCTCGGTCCCGGCGAAGGTGAAGGCCTCGCCATAGGTCTTCACCTGGTCGTCGGCGGTGATGGTGAGCGCCGCCGGATCGACGGTCATCGCGCCGTCGACATAGGCGATGGTGTAGTTCGTCAGGCCCGAGCCCGAGGCGTTGCTTGCGGTGATCGCGTAGGGCGATCCGTCGACGCCGGCGGTGTCCGCCGCGCCGAGGCTGGCGAGATCGACGCTGTCGACACTGTCCTCGAAGAGAAGCCCGGAGGTGGTGAACTCGGTCCCGGCGAAGGTGAAGGCCTCGCCGTAGGTCTTGACCTGGTCGTCCGCGGTGATGGTGAGCGCCGCCGGGTCCACCGTCATGGCACCGTCGACATAGGCGATGGTGTAGTTCGTCAGCCCGGAGCCAGACGCGTTGCTTGCGGTGATGGCGTAGGGCGCTCCGTCGACGCTGGCGGTGTCCGCCGCGCCGAGGCTGGCGAGGTCGACGCTGTCGACACTGTCGCTGAACAGCAGCCCGGAGGTGGTGACCTCGGTTCCGGCGAAGGTGAAGGCCTCGCCATAGGTTTTGACCTGGTCGTCGGCGGTGATGGTGAGCGCCGCCGGGTCCACCGTCATCGCGCCATCGACATAGGCGATGGTGTAGTTCGTCAGGCCCGAGCCCGAGGCGTTGCTTGCGGTGATCGCGTAGGGCGATCCGTCGACGCCGGCGGTGTCCGCCGCGCCGAGGCTGGCGAGATCGAC